>WRKM01000020.1 GCA_009778065.1 Oscillospiraceae bacterium | reverse complement strand
AGTAACAACCGAAGAGGAATCAGAAGAGGAAGAACCAACAACCGAAGAAGAGGAATCAACAGCCGAAGAGGAAGAATCAACAGCCGAAGAGGAAGAAGAAGAAGCTGAAGAAGACGAAGAAGAAGCCCTGCGAACCCACCCCGGAATAATAGATTTTCACATACAGGATTATGACCAAATTATAGATAACGATGTCGTGATAACGTCCGCGATGACAATATCGAACGAAACTGTTCTTTACACGGGTAATGTTACGATTGCCGCGAGTGTGACGGTTAGTGCTAATGCTACTGTAGTCGTTTTAGGTACTGTTAATATAGACAGCGGGATGCTTATTCTAAGCGGCAACATGTATTGTCTCGGCGACTTCCGAATACAATCAAAAGATATTAACGGCACATTCGGCGCGACTACCGGGTACACTTCATTAGGAGCAGGCTCAAAACTCACTGTTTACGGCGATTTTTACACTCAGACAACTAATACTAACAATTTTGGTAACGGAAGCACCGCGAATCCTTCGATATTAGAGCTTTACGGGGATTTCAATCAAATCGGAACAAATACATTTTTCAAAAATTCTCAGTATCACGTGACCGTCTTCGCGGGAAACGACACACAAAATGTATCGTTCGACAGATATGACAACTTAGCTACTCTCGGCGCAATCCATGCCACAAATTTACATTTAACGAATCCTGTGCATACAATGAATATAGGGAGTAACATGACGCTATCCGGCGCGGTAAATGTAAGTAATTTTAACCTGAACGGAAATGACGTTACTGTCTCGGCTCTCGCATCTGTTATAGCAGGCGGGCTCGACACCGGAACACTGACAGTCAACGGCAACCTCGGAATAAACGAGACATTAAATGTTAATGGAGGAGCTTTGATTTGCAACGGTAATATTGATGTCGACGCAAGCGGCGCATTACAAAATTCTTCAGGAACTATAACCTGCACCGGAAATCTTACGATAGACAACGGACAATTAAATAGTGGCGGATTGGTGGAAGTTTTCGGTGATTTCACTATAGGAGAAACGGCAACATTAATAACGTCGGTTTGGGCAATGACAGTAGTCAGAGGAGATTATATCTACAACAGAACCCTCGATTATTTTTCCCAATATGCGCATTTAAAGCTGTACGGAAACTTAATTATTACAAATCCTGTAAATTTCAAAATAGGTAATCTATATCTCGACGGCGGTACGAATATAACTTATCCTCCGGGTGGGAGCGTAAATTTCAACCTACTCATAGACCCGGGTTTAAGCCGTCAAAGCGTAACTTATACGGACGGAATTACAGGTCGCTATCTCGATTGTACCCGCACAGACGGCGGACAGTGCAGTAACAGCGGTTGTACGTTCGGGCAGTGCGAAAATCCTCATAATTTCCCCGCCAAGCTTGATTGCGGTGAATGGATTCGTTGCAATACGACAAGTTGTACTTTACTCACAAATGGCAGTTGTAATTTATGTGTAAAATGTAAAATTTGCACTCCCTGCGAAAAAAGTAAAATCTTCGGGAATGCCTATACTTCAATAGCGCCTTATCAAATACATATCCCCAAAAAACCCAGCCCGATAGCCCCCGGACAGACTTATGAGGACTTGAACGTAATCGAATTTCCAAGCATGGAAAACCACGCCGTAACATGGGAATCAAGCAATGCAAACATCGCGCAAATTGACGCTAACAGCGGTGTTATTACGGCGATAGCAGAAGGCGCAACGATGATTAAGGCAAGGTCAACAACAAATTCTAACTTTACGATTCAATTTTTGTTGAAAATAGAAAACCCGAAATTGACTTTATCAATAAGCGGCAAACCACCGAGTAATACTTTAAATATCGGGCAGACATGGAGCGAATTAACAGCGAAAGTGTCTCCTGCAAGCGCAAGTCAGGATGTCATATGGAGTATAAAAACACCACCATACGGCGTAGCAACAATCGGTCCTTACTCCGGGCAACTCGAAGCAACAGGAGTAGGTTTCGTCACAGTAATTGCGAAATCGGTTGACGACCCGACAGTGAATGATTCGTTTCGACTGCGAGTGAGAAGACCCGAACCGACATCTATATCCATAGACGGCAGACCGCCGAATGATACTTTAAGTATCGGGCAAACATGGAGTAATTTAAACGCAGTTATTTATCCGCTCGCGGCAAGTCAGGCAGTGACATGGAGTTTATCTCCGACAACAAGTAACGTAGTTTCAATCAACCCTACCACAGGTGAAATTGTTCCGTTAAATTCAGGTGTTGTCGTAATTAAAGCAACTTCTAACGTGGATAGTACGGTGAGTGCTTCGTTTGGGCTGACGGTGAAAGAGGGAGAAACTAATCTTACAGTTTATCATTTTTATGATGACGGTTACAGGAGAAGATTTTCACCTTTGGCATGGGAGAGAATTTCGTCATATCAGGATGTAGTTTCGGATATATACAATGAAATTTTCAATCTTAATATTGAGACGGGTTCTATCCACTTATATAACTCAATAGCAGATGATTGCAGAACATCAGGGTCTTTAACAGCTCCTTGCCAACATTGGCCAACATGCGATTTATCCAGTAATGCAATAAGAGCCGATTTAATAGCGCAATTCGGAAGCGGAGACTCAACATTAACAAAGTTCGCTTGGTCGGGACATTTACTCGATGGAAATCCGTCTTCTTACTCATATTCTACATCTCATACGGTGGTTATTACGATTTTACATTCTACAGATTCTTCTCACAATAATCACACTGATGATGTAGTCCGTTACCAATCAATATTTTCATTGCTACATGAAACAGCACATCAAGTAGGAGCGAATGACCATTATTGTTATGGGTATGACCCATTAGTAGAACCTTCGTGCGTTAATGCACATTGCTATAGATGTAATAAACTTACTCGACCCAATTGCGCTATGACAAGACGTATGAGCGATATAGAAACAAGGGCAAGAAATACTATATTTTGTACGGATTGTGCAGGAATCAACGGAACTATACCTACTCATTTAAAAAATCATCATTAATTATAGGAGTGCAACAACATAATGAAACAAATTTTAGCATTAGTTATAATCATCACAATGATAGTAACAGGATGTAACAACGTAAATAACAGTATTCTCGAATCAAGCGCGAGTTATGAGCAAATACGGGTAAATAATACCGATATAAGTGCAGAGGTTGAAATCGGACACACAGAACCACCTTATCAAATTTATATCGATGGCGAGAACGAATTGTCTGAAATGCGGAAAATGGCGAAAGCGAGTGAAGAAGAAATTTTTGAATACTTGCATCGGATGGATCACGCAGTTAGCGGAATGAAGAACAGTAAGGATTTAATTACTTTTTTAGAACTAATTGATTCCTTACCGGTACCCTATATTAGAGAATTGAAATTCTCACATATTGTATATTATCCTGACACTGAATTAATGCCGGAATTACGGAAACCGGAATTAATAGTAGCTTATGTAAGCGAGGAAGAAGAGAGATTTTCATTTAGGTTTCATGTTTATGAAGAAAACAAACAAGGTATAGTTGAGCAAAGAGAAAAAAGAGAAACCGGAGAACAATTAATTGAAGCTTATCAAAAAAGGGACGGAGAAAATCAATTTAAGGTTTATTTTCCACCCAAAACATGGGGTTTTCCGTCTGAACGTGGTGTTTTTTTCTTTCCTATGGAAATTAACGGATATTATATAGTAGCATTGTATTCTCAAGCAAATAGAAGAACTTTAGAAGTAAATTTTGAGGAAATGTTTAAAGATGTTAAAATAGTATCGTTGGCAGACGAGCCGTGGACAGCACGGGTTGAAGAATCAGCGGTAGATATAGGAGTCGGCGAAGCAAGGCGGGAGGCACCCTAACCTGCAACGGAAATCTTACGATAGGTAGCGGTAATCTAAGTTTAGGCGACGGGAAAGCGGACATTCACGGAAATTTAACACTCGGAGAAACGGGCAGTCTCGGAATGTCAAGCATGGGTATGACGATAGTCAGAGGGGATATAGTCAGTAACAGAATCAGTAATTTGAATATATCAGCAGGTCATTTATACCTAAACGGCGATTTAACTTTAACACAGCCCTACAACTTTAAAGCGGAGAATCTGCATATATCGGGCGGCACGAGTATAACCTATCCTCCGGGCGGTAGCGTATATTTCTCAAAAATCATAGACCCCGGCTTAAACCGTCACAGTTTGACCTACACAAACGGAATTACAAGTCGTTTTCTCGATTGCACCCGTACAAATAACGGGCGGTGCAGTAATAGCGGTTGTACGTTCGAGCAGTGCAGAAATTCCCACGAATTCCCCGGCAGACTTGAATGCGGCACACGACTTTACTGTAATTCATCGAATTGTAATTTTCTCAGCACCGGCGGTAGTTGTAATTTTTGCGTAAAGTGTGTAATATGTACTCCATGCGAAAAAAGTAAAATCTTCGGGTCTGCGGTTACTACAATAGACAGTATAAAAATCGGAAATAAACCGCCGAATAATCAGCTCGCCCTGCTCGAAACACGGAAATTATCTGTGGAAGAAGTATTATACACCGTCAACAGTCAAGGGGTTGTGTGGTGGTCATCTAACCCGAATGTTGCCACTGTGGAAGCAACAACAGGACTCGTCACAACTGTCGGAACCGGTACGACCACAATTACAGTCTTTTCAATCGCTAACCCCAACCTAAGCGATTCGGTAGGACTGACGGTAACAAACCCCGCACCGACAGGGGTAACTATAAAAAACATCCCGCCGTATAGTACAATGGAAATCGGGGGAGGTACATGGACTGTATATGCCGAGGTAAAGCCTGCCGGAGCAGACCAGAGTATTAGTTGGGTATCAACAAACCCCACCACGGCTACAATAAACGCACAGGGAGTAATAAATGCACACGCTCTCGGTACAACCGTAATAGTCGCTTCGGCAAAGAATGGAGTTAGTGCTACGTTTACTTTGAGGGTTGTAGAGCAAATATATCACGTAACTATAGACAATTATTTCGACCAAGGGTATGTGCAAAGGAGCGGTGGGCTTGCTCAAGCGCGTAATCAAATACAGGAAGCACAAGACCTTATAAACTCTGCTATGGCGGCAAGATTCAACCTAATAATTACAAGTAACACTCCGACAAGGTATGACTCTCTTGCTGATAGTTGCGGAGAACCGATAAATTCTCAATGTTCGCACTTAGCTACGGGTCAGATTTGCGATGTGAACACAACTTCATATCACTGTAAAAACGTATGGCGTATGGCTAAGGATTATCCCGCCGGTACTTTTCCGGTCGACACATTAAAAATAGGAACATGGACTGGTCACGTTACATGTAAGTGTTGGGGGTCTACTAATTGTGTAGGGCAAAATCATATTCCATTCGCAGGCGGTATAGCAGCCGATGGCATAGGTAGCAATAGATATATAATGGCACCCGTTACAGGGTGGGCGACGCCGGATTTACGGTTTGAATTAGCATTGCATGAAATTAGCCACGCTTTTGGAGCGGTGGGAGATGCGGGGCATGGCGTGTGTATTACCGGATATACTTTAGTTAACAATGTTTGGCATCGACAGGAAGGAGAAATATATAATATGGTAATAAACGGAAATACAGATATATACTGTGATAAATGTGTAAATGAAATTAAAGCTAATTTGCTTGCTAATTATTAAGGAGGATTATTTATCGTGCGTAAATATTTATGCTTTGCTTTAATCATGGTAACAATTCCGTTTCTAACGTCTTGTTCAGAGGATTACGTTGTAAATCCGGAATCAGCGGAAATGAGAAATAGAGAATCTGCGGATATTACATCTGCTGTTGAAATAAGTACACCAACGCAACCGGAAATTAGAATAACTTTTGATTCTCTCGAAGAATGGTGGGAATATGAATTTGATTCGCCTACACGTAATTTAGATTCGGAGGGATTCGGTGTAACATCACAACATAAAAAATTTATTCTTCCTTTGCTTCCCGAAGAATATGGCGAGTATACTATGGTTAGTGACGGAAGTGGGATTTACTTCTATTGTGTGGAGGAATCCGCACCTAAAATCAAAGAGTTAAAAGAGCAATATGGAAAAAATGCTTATATATATGTGCTTATTTCTCAGTTGGATGTTAGTCCCAGAATAACAGGATGGTCTTTAGATGACTATGTAAAAAAGGCACGCGAGAGTTATAAAAAAAGCACTTTTGCGTCAACCGAAAAAGACGGAATGCGGTTTGAATATAACTACTGGAGCGGTTTAAACATATTTGATGAACCATCATCTTTTTCGTATATAATGGCATTCTACGAAGATAAATATTATGTAAGTGTCAGCCTTCCGTTTGGAGATGAGAAAAGTATTTTAAATTTTATAGACGAGCTACGATTTGAAACATATACGGTTGGAGATGTTTCAATGATAGAGACTGTAGCGGAAGAAGCGCGGACAGCACGGGTTGAAGAATCAGATGTTATAGAGTTCGGCGAAGCAAGGCGGGAGGAATAATAGCCGCTAAGGGGGGGCGACTATGAAAAAAATACTATTATTAATTATAATCTCGTTAATATTGACTATGCTTGTTTCTTGTACGCAAGAGAGAAATACAGAAAACGAAAGCCCCGAAGCTTTAAATATCGAAACAATTGCAGAAGAGGCGATAAGTGATTCAGATGACGATAGCATGGTTAAAGTTTTATTTAAATTCGGACAAATAGAGAGCGACCATAATGACGACTTAAATTTCGATGTTCTTATTAGGGGGAATGATTTTGTAATTTATGAGAGCGAAGTTAATAAGAGGGAAGAACAATATAGACTCACCGGCGAAGAAAACGGAAGAGAACTTGCTATTTCATTTCTCTTGAAGAGAGAGGCGTTGTATAGCGAGGCATTAAGGCAAGGCTATAATGCCGATGATAAAGAAATAAGAGATTTAATTAATCTTAATATTGAGCTTTCTGCCTCGGCAAGCAATTATGAAGAACACCTTTTACCATTTTTAAAAGGTCTTGGAATGACGAATGAGGAGTATTGGGAATCACAGTATGACGTGCTTAAAAAGGATTTAGTCATATCTAAATATATCCAACCTCAACGCGAAGCGTTCTTTGAACTAAACCAAAACAGGGATTCAAAAGATATTTACGATGACTGGACAATATATATGCAAAATCTTGTAGATGAACTTATTGAGGGACAGAATTTACAATTTTTTGAATCAGCGGGAGATGTAGGAGTCGGCGAAGCAAGGCGGGAGGAATAATAGCCGCTAAGGGGGGCGACTATGAAAAAAATATTAATTTTTACAATCTTGCTTTTGTTTGGGTTGTGTTCATGTGCAAAAAACGCAGAAGGTTTAAACGAAACTGATTCGGAAAATGAAGTTATATATTTTGACGGTTCTGTATTTATATACGATTTTAAATATTTTGCAAATCAAGAAAGAGATATTGTGATTGGAGTGGTTCAATCCGTTGAAGTGATAACTGCTGTAGACCGTGACAACGCGGACTTAGTGAGTTTTTCAAAAATTCAAGTGGAAGAGGTTATTTCCGGCGACTTAAAAAAAGGCGAACATATTTTTGTTCCCGAACATGGGAATGGGATAGATTATGTTTTTTCTCCTACTATTCAATCGGGCGGGTATCTGAAAAAAGGTGATGAAGTAATGTTGTTTTTGCATAAAACTGAAAGAAGCGAAGACGAAATTATAAAGACAACAAATTTCGGAAATTATTTGCCTTTGTATACATTTCATCCACTTCAAGGTCGCATTTGGTTAGACGAAAACGGTGAGATAGATTTAGAGAGAAACGCATATCAATTTTCTTTCGTGATTCAAGAAGAATCGGAAATGATGTATTCAAGTAGTGAAGGTCGTACAACGGATTCACAAGAGGGAACGCGAACGGCAAGGCAGGGCGAGACTTTAGATGAATTTATAGGCAGAATCGAGGCGGCTTTAGCTGATGAACGGAGTGTTGCGGAAATAGCAGGAGATGTAGGAGTCGGCGAAGCGAGGCGGGAAGAATAGAAGGTGCGAGGAGTTTGGTCATGAAAAAGTTTTTAAGTTTAAAAGAGTTGCCGGAAAAGGCGGCGTAAGGTTATAATTATTGAAGGAGGAGTAAAAATATGTTAAGAGGATTCTACAACGCGGCGCAAGCGATGCTGATTAAACAGCGTGAGCTAAACTCAATATCCAACAATATCGCCAATATCAATACCCCCGGATATCGTAAAGACCATATCGTTACCAACACGTTTATGGAAGAGCTTATTTTGGTACGCGGACGCAGTGCGTTAAGCGGCAGGTTTTTACAGAACTATGTAGAGAACAACAAGGTAGATTTAGAGCAATCTAACTTTGAGTTTACCGGAAGCAGGTTTGATATGGCTGTCTGGGGGGATGTTTATTTTAACATTCGTACAACGACAGAAAACCCGAATGTTTATCAATCGAGAAACGGACAGTTTGAGCTTGACGACGAGGGTTATTTAGTCCTCGGTAAAGCGGGGCGGGTTCAGGGACTCGGCGGCGATATTTATATAGGCAGTGATGATTTTGTAGTCGAATCCGACGGTACAATAAGGAATGACGACGGCGTAATAGATACCCTGCTTTTGACTTACATTCCGCCTGACGCCGATGTTGCAAAAATTACGGACACATTATTCAGCTATGAGGGTGATGATGAGTTACCGGACGATATTCGGTTCGATGTTATACAGGGTGCGTTTGAAAAGTCAAACACCGATGCGAATAAGGAAATGGCGCGTATGATGGAAGTTCAGCGGCTATATGAGGCAAACAGCCAAATATTGAGATATATTGACACAATGAACTCAAGGTCTACCTCGCTCGCAAAAGCGGGAAGCGCGCAGTAAAAAATAAACAGAAAATAAACAGTAAAAAATGAAAGGAAGCTTTATATGAACATTTCGTTTTATACCGGTTCGTCCGGCATGAAGGCTCAGCAGGAAGGGCTGAACATCTACGCTAATAATATAGCCAATATTAACACGGTGGGGTTTAAGGCTATGCGTCCGTCTTTTGCGGAGTGTCTTTACGTGAGATACCGCGAAACAGAGCCGCAGTGGGAAACGGGGCATGGACAATATGTGATGAAAACCGATTTAATGTGGGAGCAGGGGCAGTTTACAACGACTGACCAGCCGCTCGATTTCGCACTCCCAAACGACGGGTTTTTCATGGTTGTTGACAGATACGGACAGACCTATCTGACTCGTGACGGTGCGTTTTCTATTACGTTTAATGTGGATGCACAGGCGTGGGAGCTTGTGAGTGCGGCGGGTGAATATGTTTTAGGGTATGATGGAGAGCATATTCAAATACCGTTTGAAACAATTGCAGACGAGGATGGTGATGCGGCGGTTACGTCCATAATTGATTATGTCGAGCTTGAACAGATGATTGGCGTTTTCACGGTTCCCAACAACTGGGGGCTTGACAATATGGACAAAAACAGATTCGCGGTGACGGGGCGTTCGGGGGAGGCGACTCCCGAGCCTGATTACGATAAAATTCGTATGGCTCTTGAGATGTCTGCTGTTGACCTCGCCGGGGACATGGTGAGGATTATCGAAACCCAAAGAGCGTATCAGTTGGCGGCTAAGGTTGTGCAGACGTCCGACGAGTTTATAAGAATAGCCAACAATCTGAGAAGCTGATAAACGACGAAAGGATAAAAAACAATGATTCAAAAATTTGAAGACCTTAACGAAATGCACTTAGACGTGCTGACCGAGATAGGGAACATTGGGTCGGGGAACGCATCGACCGCACTTTCGAGTATGATAGGTAAGGATATACAAATAAAGTTACCTAAGGTCATGACGTTAGACTTTCAGGATGCGATAGAGCATTGCGGCTCTCCTGAGGAAATCAGAGCGGCTGTTCTGATACGGCTCAAAAATGAATTAGAAGGCATGATTTTACTGCTAATCACGAAGGAACTCGCTGAAGTGATTCTCGATATATTTTTCCAAAAGAAAGATATAGATATTTTAAATCTTGATGAGGGCGATATTTCCGCGCTGTCAGAGATAGGGAACATAATGGGAAGCTCTTATGTGGGTGCGATAGCTACGCTCGCGGGGCTTAATATAGGCGTTGAAGCGCCGGCGTTCACTGCGGATATGCTCGGGGCGATTATGAGCGTGCCTGTTATTGAGTTCGGAGAGGTGGGCGATAAATTGCTTTGCATTGACAAATCTATAGAAATAGACGGCGTGTGCATAAAATCGAACATGATGCTTATTCCGACTGTTGATTCCCTTTCCGTTTTGTTTAAAAGGTTGGGTATAGTATGACTAAAGCGTTAAATGTAGGTATTTCCGATTGGAAAATTAATAAGGGCGAGGGTAACATAGTGACCTATGCCTTAGGTTCTTGCGTGGGGATTTGCCTTTATGACAGTGCGTCTAAAATCGGCGGACTGTCTCACATAATGCTTCCCGACAGTAAGAGCGTTATAGCGGGTGCGGCGACTAACCGTATGAAATTTGCAGATACCGCCATTCCCGATATGCTTACCGCCATGTTGAAGATGGGGGCGGTAAAAACGCGCATAATCGCAAAGATAGCGGGCGGTTCTCAGATGTTCGCAACATCGAGCGAGAAATTCAATATAGGCGACCGCAATGTCGCGGCGGTAAAGGTGGCGTTACAGTCTTTAGGTATACGGATAGCGGCGCAGGACACGGGTTCTAACTACGGGCGAACGGTTTTCTTTGATACCGATACCGGCGCAGTGAAAGTCAAATCTACTGTGAAAGGCGAAAAAACGATGTAGGCAAGAGTATGAAACTTCTGACACTAATTGAAAATACTGCCGCGAGCGAGAAGCTCTGCACTGAACACGGGTTATCTTTTTACATAGAGCATATGGGTAAGAAAATTCTTTTCGACGCCGGAGCGACGGGTCTTTTTGCCAAGAACGCATCGCGAATGCTCATAGATTTAAAAAAGCTTGATATAGCGGTTCTGTCTCATAATCATATCGACCATGCGGGCGGACTTGATGTCCTGCTCGGGTACCGTCCGAATATAAAAATTTACGCAAAAAAAGCTGTTTTAAACGGAGTTTTTAAAAAAGCGGGGATTTTTCAGATACCCATAGGACTTAGCAGCGGATATTTTGAGAAACGAGCAGAGAATTTTGTGCTTTTTAATAGCTTTCAACAGATAGCCGACGGAGCGTTTCTGATGTCGTGCGAGGTTTTTGAACCATATTTTACGGACAAAACCCTGCTTATGAAAAAGGATAAAAAAGCCGTTGCCGATGACTATTCGCATGAGCTGTTTATGGTCGTTTTTCCGAGCGGAGAACCCGAGGACGGTATAGTCGTTATTTCGAGTTGTTCTCATGCGGGTGTTGTTAATATTTTAAACACGGTGCGGTTAACATGGGAGGGTGTGCCTATTATCGGGTTTGTAGGCGGGATTCACCTGACGACAAAAGGAGGTAAAAAGCTTATCTGCTCCTTTGAGGAGATAGAGAAAATTGCCGAAGAAATAAAGGGAATGGATATAGGGCAGATTTACGTCTGCCATTGTACAGGGCAAAAAGGCTATGAACGGCTTAAAATTCAACTCGGAGACCAGATTCAATATCTGAGAGCGGGGGAAGAGCTTGAGTTTTAAGTTTAAAATAAAAAAACGAAAGGGTACACAAATGAAATCACCAATCACAAAAGCTGAATTAAAAAAGCAACTTTACGGAATCTTAGAGTTTGACCTGCGTATCTCACCGAAGGAAGCGACGATGAACCAGATTTATAAGGCACTTTCTATCATCGTTTTTAATCATCTGAAAGGAAAAAGACACAAGTTTTTCAATGAAAGCAACTCCGTAGGAGCAAAACAAGTATATTATATATCAATGGAATTTCTCATGGGGCGTTCGCTTAAAACTAACCTTTTTAATTTGGGTATGGACGAAGTCGTGAGCAGTATGTTAAAAGAAGAGCTTGAAATAAGTATCGACAAGGTATACGAAATGGAACCTGACGCAGGACTCGGAAACGGCGGTCTCGGACGGCTCGCGGCATGTTATATGGATGCTATGGCGACCTGCGCTCTTCCGGCGACGGGTTATTCGTTGCTGTACGAGTACGGTATTTTTAAACAGAAGCTCGAAGACGGTTGGCAGACAGAACTGCCCGACGACTGGTTAGCAGGCGGCGGCGTTTGGTTAAACTCCATACCTGACCAGGCGATTGAGGTTCGTTTTGACGGTGAAATCAAAGAATACTGGGAAGAAGAATATCACCATGTAGCTCATGTGAATTATACAACGGTTCACGCAGTTCCATATGATATGTATGTTTCGGGCTATGACAGTAAGGGTGTTTCAAAGCTTCGTCTTTGGAAAGCACAGGCAATGTCCTTTAACATGGGTGAATTTAATAAGGGCAATTACGATGCCGCACTCGGCGCGAGTAATATAGCGAACGCTATCACAAAGGTACTTTACCCTAACGATAATCTGCTTGAGGGAAAGGCTCTGCGGCTTCGTCAGCAGTATTTTATGTGTGCGGCTTCAATCGGCGATATAGTAATGCGCCATATGAACACCTATGGTACGCTCGACAATCTTCATGAAAAAGCCGCAATTCATATAAATGATACCCACCCGACACTTGCCATACCCGAACTTATGAGAATCCTTTTGGACGACTGCGGCTATAGTTGGGCAAAGGCATGGCATATCATTCAAAACACCTTCGCGTATACTAACCATACGGTTTTAGCCGAGGCTCTTGAGGTCTGGGATAAGGATTTGGTTCAAAGAATACTGCCTCGGATTTTCACGATAATATGCGAAATTAACAGGCGTTACTGTGAAGGTTTACTCAATCGCTTAGGCGAGCAGAGTAAGGTAGACAGGCTTTCTATAATAAATCATAACAAGGTAAAAATGGCGAACCTTTGTTTTGACGGAAGTCATTCGATTAACGGGGTATCGAAGCTTCACTCGGAAATAATAAAAGAATCGGTCTTTAAAGAACAATTTGAAGATAAACCCAATAACTTTAAAAACGTCACTAACGGCATAGCCTACCGCCGTTGGCTTTTACAATCGAATAGCGGACTGACCAAATTGCTTTCCGAGCTAATAGGCGACGGATTTAAAAAGAACGGCGGACAGCTTCAAAAGCTGCGTGTTTTTGAAAAAGACGCCAAAGCACTCGCCGCACTCGCTAAAATCAAGCTTGAGAATAAAACCGCTTTTTCAAACTGGGTTAAAAGGCGTTATGACCTAAGCATAGACCCTGCGAGTATTTTTGATGTACAGGCGAAACGTCTGCATGAATATAAGCGTCAGCAATTAAACGCATTGAATATAATCGCAGACTATAACATGTTACTCGAAGAACCCGACAAGGAGTTCACGCCGAAGACTTATATATTTGCGGCGAAAGCGGCGCCGGGATATTATATCGCAAAGCAGATAATAAAGCTGATTTGGTGTATCGGCGAGGAACTGAAAAAGCATCCCAAGATTAACGAGAAACTGAATGTGGTTTTCCTTGAAGACTACAGCGTTTCGTTGTCGGAGATTATGATGCCCGCCTCGGAGGTAAGCGAGCAGATTTCGCTTGCCGGAACCGAAGCGTCGGGTACGGGGAACATGAAGTTTATGCTTAACGGTGCGTTGACGCTCGGCACTTATGACGGCGCGAACGTGGAAATTCATGAACTCGTGGGCGATGATAATATTTTCATATTCGGAATGAGTACCCCCGAAGCGAATATAATGAGGGCGAACGGCTATACGCCGCGCGGCTATTATGAGCATAACGGCGTCATAAGAGCGGCTGTAGACCGTATATATAACGGTATAAACGGTGTTAAGTTCGACGAGATTGGCGACATGCTTAAAAACACTGACCGCTATATGTGTCTTGCTGATTTTGACCACTATCGTGCGGCACAGGCGAACGTGAGCAGTGCGTATTGTGATGTGAAGCGGTGGAATAAAATGTCGCTCGTGAATATAGCCGAAGCGGGCTTTTTCTCCGCCGACCGTTCCGTGACCGAATACGCTGTGAATATTTGGAATCTGATATAGATAATACAGGGGGCGGCGTTCGTATCGTCCCCGAATTATCAAATCTGCCAAAGGAGCAAAGCTTATGAACACCAATCCTATACCTCTGCCCATTTATGATTCCTTTAAGAAGGAATATAAACAACCCTTCGGAGCCGTAAAGCGGCTCCAAAGTTGCGTGTTTACACTCCGCTTTCCTACTTATATGCAGGTGGAGCGTGTTGTATTAGTCATGTTCAGACCCGGAGACAAGGAAAAAAACGCGACCTTAGAATACTGCTCGAACGAGGACGGACTCTATAATCTTTATACCTGTACATACACACCTCAGCATTTGGGGTTACACCAGTATTTCTTTATTGTAACAATAGGAGGGGCTTTAAGTTTTATAAAACGCAGGGCAGACTCTGCGAGCGTGGGTGCGTTTGACGGTACGGAACTGTTTCAACTCACGGTTTACAGCGAAGAGGTAAAGGCTGTCGAGTGGCTGAAGGGTGGGGTTATGTACCAGATTTTCCCCGACCGCTTTAATAAACGGGCAGACGATGCGGAAAGACCTCCTTTACCTGTGGGAAGAACAATGCACAATGACTGGGGAGAAACGCCCGACTGGCGACCGAACGCCGAAGGAAAAGTAACCAACAGTGACTATTTCGGCGGTAACTTTAAGGGCATAGAGGACAAGTTAGATTATCTAAGCTCACTCGGTGTGACCTGTATTTACTTAAACCCAATCTTTGAAGCTCATGAAAATCACAGATATAATACGGCAAACTATGAAAAGGCGGATATTTTGCTCGGAAGCGAAGCGGATTTTTCGGCTCTCTGTGCGAAAGCAAAGAGTTTCGGAATAGGTATAATTATTGATGGCGTTTTCAGTCATACAGGCGCGGACAGTATATATTTTAATAAGTACGGGCGTTACGGGACGAATACGGGAGCATACCGCGACCCTGCGAGTCCCTACAGACAGTGGTATAATTTCACGCATTATCCGAATGTTTATGAATCGTGGTGGGGGTTTGAAAGCCTGCCTAATGTTAACGAAAATGACGCAGGGTATACCGAATTTATTTGCGGTGAAAACGGCGTCCTGCAAAAGTGGCTTAAACTCGGCGCGTCCGGCTGGCGGCTTGATGTGGTGGACGAGCTTCCCGATGAGTTTATTGATAACCTGAATAAAGCCGTCAAGGCTTTAGGCGATGACAAGGTCATTTACGGCGAGGTCTGGGAAGACGCAACGACCAAAGAAGCATACGGGGTCAGAAGGCGTTACCTTATCGGCGGACAGCTTGACAGCGTGATGAATTATCCTTTTAAAGAATGTATTTTAAGATACATAAGGTATTCAGATGCGGCTTTGCTTAGGGATGGCGTGATGGGTATATTAGAACGATACCCGAAACCGTCTGTTGACATACTCATGAATTTTCTCTCAACCCATGATATAGAACGTGCGTTAACCCGCCTTGCGGGGAGAGAAATCGAAACCCATGACAGAGAATGGCAGGAAAAAACCGTTCTTTCGGATGCCGAATATATGTTTGGCTTGGCGTTACTGAAATGCGCTATGGTACTTCAATTCTTTTTGCCCGGTATACCCTGCATTTATTACGGCGATGAGGCGGGTGCAGAAGGCTATAAGGACCCGTTTAACCGCCGAACCTATCCGTGGGGCAGGGAGAACACAGAGCTAATCAGTTTCACACAGGAACTTGCGTCAATCAGAAAAGGTTGTCGCTGTTTAGCCGGGGGTGAGCTTGAATTTGTTGAGGTATCCCCCGATGCTTGTGTGTTTTTGAGAAAGGATTATGAGCTAAACGAGGGTGCGGCGATTTTCCTCAATAAATCTAAAAACCCAAAGCGTTTTTCAATAAGCTCTGTCTTAAAGTGTTTCGCAGACCTTGAGTTTGTACGCGCATCCGATAATAGCGGCAAGAATATCTGTGTTTCGCCCTACGATTATGCTTTCATCAGCTATAAATTGTGTGAATCTGATAAGGTTGACATAGAATTTAAGGAGGAGATATTAATATATGAATAAGACAAAAATCGTATGTACGCTCGGTCCCGCCACGGCGGATGACGCGGTTCTTCGGGAGCTTATGAAAAGCGGAATGAACGTAGCGCGTCAGAACTTCTCACATGGCGACCACGAGAGCCACGCACGAACCTTCGCACAGGTGAAGAGAATCCGCGAGGAGTTGAATCTCCCGATTGCTTCCTTGCTTGACACAAACGGTCCTGAAGTGAGGGTAAAAACCTTCAAGGACGGTAAAGCTACTTTGGTTGACAAGCAGACCTTCACTCTGACTACCGAGGAGTTAGAGGGTAATTCGGAGTATGTTTCAATCACCTATAAGGGGTTAGCCAATGATATAGGCGTCGGCACAACGATTCTGCTTGATGACGGTATGATAGAACTGAAAGTTACCGACATCGTTCAAAATGGTGAGGAGACGGATATAATAACCCGTGTGATTCACGGCGGCGTGCTGTCCGACAGGAAATCGGCGAATATACCGGGGATTAGACTCTCTCTGCCCTACATCTCGAACAGGGACAGAGACGATATAATCTTCGGGGCAAAGCTCGGCTTCGATTATATCGCCGCATCTTTTGTAAGCCGTGACGAGGACGTACTCGAAATACGCAAGATATTAGAAGAAATAAACTGCGGCGGCGTTAGAATCATAGCAAAAATAGAAAACCAAGAAGGCGTTGACAACATTGACGATATTATCCGCGTTTCTGACGGTATAATGATAGCGCGGGGCGATATGGGGGTAGAAATAGCATTTGAGGAGTTACCGCGGATTCAAAAAGAGCTGATTAAAAAAGCCTATTTCGCGGGTATGCCTGTTATTACGGCGACACAGATGCTTGAATCCATGGTTGTAAAACCGCGTCCTACCCGAGCCGAAACTACTGACGTGGCTAATGCGATTTATGACGGCACGAGTGCGATTATGCTTTCGGGTGAAACGGCGGCAGGCTCGCATCCTGTAGAAGCTTTACGGACAATGGTTAAAATCGCCGAGCATACCGAAGACCATATCGACTATGCTAAACGGTTCAGAACGCTCGAATGTTATTTGGGAATAAATGTAACTAACGCTATAGCTCATGCGACAGTGACAACCGCTCTTGATTTACAGGCGGAAGCCATTTTAACGGTGACGCATGGCGGCGGTACAGCACGTCTTCTTTCAAAATTTCGCCCCTGTCGTCCTGTACTCGGTTGTACTCCGAGCGAGATGACCTGGCGGCAACTCGGCATGAGCTGGGGCGTAATACCCGTGTTGACAGAAGAAAAGCACGGAACCTATGATGAGCTCTTGCATCATGCGGTTGACAGAGCGGTTGAGGAGGGTTTTCTTGAAAACGGCGCGCTTGTAGTCATTACGGCGGGGGTTCCTCTCGGTGTTTCGGGTACAACAAATCTGATGAAGGTACAGACTGTAGGCGATGTTTTGGTCAGAGGTCAGGGTGTTACCGATAAAACAGTGACCGCGCCGCTTTGTGTGGCGTTAAATGACGAAGAGGCATTAAACACATTTGAAAAAGGCGATATTTTAGTCATTCCGAAAACCGATAACGCGCTGATGAGGGTTCTGCGTTCGGCGAGCGGCTTGATTATTGAGGAGGGCGGACTTGACAGTCATGCGGCGATTGTAGGGCTGACATTAGATATACCCGTTATTGTGGGTGCGGAAAATGCGACGAAGATTTTAAAAAGCGGAGTAGCGGCAACGCTTGATGCTAAAAAAGGTATGGTTTTAAATTAAAAGCAGATAAAACGAATTGAAAGCCCTGTTCCATATGACGGGGCTTTTAGCTTGTTAAAAAATTTTATCCTGTACCTACAAAAAACAAGAATAAACAACAAAAAACAAGAATATATAGCAAGAAATAGCAAAAACAACAACAATAAACAAGAATAATCAACAATAATGGACAGAAAACAACAAAAAATAATAACAAAAAACAATAGTTTTTTCAATATTTTTATGATATAATTTAAGAAATTAACTTTAGAATCAAAATAAATGAAGATTTATTATAGGCAAAAACGGCTTTATTCAAGGGTATAAGATTCTTTGTGAAGTGGTGGGAGTGAGACAAATCTATTAAACTATTAAAACTTTTTATGATTGATAATAAAGTGAAATCCATAATTAAACGACATAAAAATATAAAATCCTACATATATTTTGTAGCAGAGGAAAATTTTTGAAAATAACAACAGGAATATAGTTTTTTGAGTCCTGTTTTGTTATAGTAATAAATTATTACGAAAGGGGTGAGTCCGATGGTTTTTTAATGTCGATACTTATCACAAAAGCAGTAGTCTCGCATTTTTACGATTACAGGCTACAAACACAGGTGTTAACATGCTTTACCATTCTTCCGGCGGTAGTTATGTTTTTGTAACCACTTTATCATCTTGCTCAATAAGACATTAAATGAAAGGAAAGGTCATATTTATGAAATTAAAAAAAATAACCAAAAGAACTCTAAGCGTTTCAATCGTTATAATAATAAGTCAACTACTGGCTATTACCGCATTTGCATGTAATACAGCGTTCTTTAGTGGTACTTACACAGCGAATGCTCCAAGCAACCAAAGCAATTTAAAATTATTGTTGTTCCCATCAGCAATTACACCAACATTAATTAGCAGCACCTATAACAATCCAGGGTGGAATTCTTCAAGTCCGGTAATAAATGTTTCAATAACTAACTGGTATCAAAGCATTCCCAACGTCGATAGCTATTTCCCCATTTATGGGGAATATTGGTCTAACTCGTCAATTTTGGGTGAAACACGAGTTTATGATGCTAATGGGAATCCGGTTTCTGCGAATTCTAATTGGCATCGTGTCTCAATAAACATTAATACAAATAGTGCGGCATTCAACACTGCCGAACAAGCAAGAAAAACTTTCATACATGAAGTCGGACACGCACTAAAATTAAGCCACCCAGGTTGCGCTACACGAGCAGTAATGCACCAAGGATACCCAGCCGCAACAGGAAGTGTTGCACCAACGGTTCAAATTCATGATACGAACAACAGAAATCAAAAATGGGGGTAATTTAACATGAAAAGGATTATTACATTTTTTACAACAGTTTTACTTTTAGTCGCAACTGCTTGCAGTGCAAATCCTAACAGTGAAGCAACACAAGAAATTGTGAACGAATACAACAATATAGAAATAATAAGGTGGATGTCAGACCGGAATATTCACCGTACTTTTGAAAACTTAATAGAGAGTGCCGAATTGGTGGTAATAGGTGAATTCACAGAAGATGCAACGCCAACCATAAACTATGGATATGATTTATATTTTGAAAAAGATGTTATAACTAATTATTGGTCAACTAACACCATTTTAATTCATGAAGTATTGAAGGGTAATATTGATACAGAAAAAATATCAGTCTGTCAAAATTACGCTGTTATCGAACAGGAATCGGGCAAATTAGGCATACTGACAAGTAGCGACCTTACCCCCATGAACAAAGGCGACCAATGGATTTTCTTCTTCGGGGGCGATAAAGAAGGCTCTTCATATTGGCTCACCGGAGACTATACAGGGCGATACCCTATACCAAATGAAAGGCTGTCGGAAATTTGTACAAGGGTATCAGCTATTAATAGTGAATTGCAAGAGTGGTTGTTTGCAAACTCAAAGCTGATAACAAGCTCGGAAGAACTCGAAACCCTTATTGAAAAAGGCGAGTATATATATTTCAGCTCTGACGGTGAAAACAGTTATCACATATCTTCACAAGAACAATGGAATCAATTGTATGTAATTCTTTCGGAAGTTGAAAAGTACAGGAGCGAAATTAATCCTTTGGAATTCGGCGTTTATGAAAATTCTTCTATTAATCTTTGGCTATATAGCGATATTTTAGAATATTTTAGTTTATCATAAATGTCGGTAGCCTTATACTAAAATCGGGATTATGCTTTTTTATGGCATAATCCCTGTTTTAAAAAAGAATAGACAATTTTGTTAAACTATTGACATTTTTGATAATTGGTGATAAAATGAAATCTGTAACGATATAAAAAGATATAATGCTACATATATAAAGCAATAGGAGGTGTCGGCTATGAACTTTATCACAAGAATAAATAAGGCTAAAATCTATATAATCATCGCTTCGGTCGTTTTAATAGGGTTGGTTATGTTTTTAGTTTTCTTGTCAAACGTATCGAACGAAATGCAATATAAGCTGGATTTCAATGAAAAAAGAGTTCCTGTGCGGGGGGAGGGAGAGAAAGGTTTGCGTATCTCTTCCTACGATTATTACCCGCTTAATGTACATTACCCAAAGTTTGCTTCCGGTTCTGTAGAAATCCCCGACCCGGTAATTAACGAAAGGTTTTGGAAAATTTACACGACGCTTGAATTTGTAGGCGGAACATACGCATATGACATAGTTTATGATTATAAAAATCGCGCCGAACTTGATTATACAGTGACTATTAAAGAAGGTGAAACCATAGTCGTAAGCTTTTTTGGCTTCGGGTATCCGGAAGAAGGCGAACCCGTTGTCTTAGACAAAGAATTTATTTTTGATATAAGTGATGTAAGCGAAGACAAGGACAATCTGCCTGTATTAATCAGTGCGGGCGGAGAAAAGGTTACAGACGAAACGAGATG
Organism: Oscillospiraceae bacterium; assembly: GCA_009778065.1. Lineage (GTDB taxonomy): Bacteria > Bacillota > Clostridia > Oscillospirales > Ruminococcaceae > Ruminiclostridium_E. The sequence goes on along the minus strand of WRKM01000020.1, from coordinate 42,841 downwards.
GAAATACTACTACTCGCATTTAGGCGGAGAGCCGCTGACTGAAAAACCTGAAGATTCTTTGTGGTGATAAATGCAGGGATTATGCTTTTTATGGCATAATCCCTGTTTTTTAAAAGTATAGACAATTTTATTAAAAACTATTGACACTGTTCATAGTTAGTGATACAATAAAGACACAATTAATAATAATCGGGCAAAACGAGGTAACAGCTATGTCACAAAGAGTTAAAAAGAGCCTGACGATTACGGCGGTTTTATTTGCATTGACCATAATAATTATTGTTTCAAGTATGTTTGTACTTAGACCAATTGCCAATGAAGATATAGAAGTCCGGGCAACGCTCTATGGGGAAGACGGCACGTTACAAACCGGAAAATATTACCTCAATGGCGACAAGAACAGCTATTACTATGAAATATTTGAAGACCGTACCATGCAGTTCGGCGGCGGAGACCCATATGAGTTTTTCCTTATGTATAATGAAGATTTTATAAGAGATGACCCTGACGACCCTTTATATGATGCTTTTTGGAATTTCATAAAGGAAGGTGCAGACAGTCTCGCCATAAGGGAAAAGTACCTCGCGCTTACAGTCGAGATTTCTGCGATTTCCCACTATACAACTACCATTTATTTTGATATAGACAGCGTTGAACAATTTGAAGAATATTATTTTGGGCGTGCATACCTTGTTATAGATGAGAATACGTTTCAGATAAGAGATGATTTTAGGTTCATTCGCGTGGATTCATAATAATTATAATGAGGTAACAGTTATGTCACAAAGAGTTAAAAAGAGCCTGACGATTACGGCTTTTATAATCGGAATATTCATAGTTTCCGCAATCTTGGTTATGTTTGTAATCCCCTCTACAGCCGATGAGCAGGGCGTGACTTATGAGCTAATCGGCGATGGGACAATGAGAGCAGGGAGATACTACCATAACGGCGACAAAGAGAGCTTCTATTACGAAATATTTGACGACCGGACAATTCAACTTGGCGGAATCGACCCCGTTGATTATGTAATCATGGTCAACTGTAAAGGACGAACGCACGATGACCCCGATGACCCCGAACACAAGAAATGGTGGGAATCAATTTATAGCTCTGCCGAAATCCAAGGCGCGAGAAAATCATATGTAGCGATGGTCATAAACTGGCCGGACTATGACCCCGGTTTTATGCTTACTCTTAATTACCATAGCATAGATGAACTGTTAAATTCCCAAGAAGGGGGATGGCAATATTATGAGTACATCGATGAAAAAACTATAGGTTATGGTGATTATGTGTTTAGGCTTGTGGAATAATCGAAGTCTACGACATTCACTTCATAACCGTCTGCTATAAAGCGGGCTACAATTCCGCCCTCTCCCACCATATGCGCCGCACCGACAACGATAAGAACCTGACCCTCAAACTCGTTCATAAGTGCCAAAACATATTCGTACATAAGCGGGTCGCGTAAGTCAAGAAGCGCGTAGGAAAACGGGTCGTCTTCGAGCAAATCTTTTTCAAAGGCGGTTTCAAAACCTTCTACATCGCGTTCTGCCCATGCCCTCATCCAATCTGACATAATTTTAAATTCTTCATCTGCTTCGGGACTGCCCTCAAGGGCGGCGAAGAAAAAGTCTACATTTGTCTGTAAATACTCTTCCATTATGTCGTCGTCAAAGGAGTTAAACAAATCAGCCTGGAATACCCAACCCTCAAGTTCTGTAACGGAAATACCCGCCTCTATTGCCGTCAAATAAACAGATGCGTCGATAGCGCCGCCCTGCATAAGCGCGAGTTCTTCACTGAAAGAAAGTGTGTGTAACATTATTTCGCTCGACAAAGCCCACGGTTTAAACCCTTCGATAATTTCCGCAATTCCTATGCCTGCACCATACAATAATTCATAGATTTCGACGACTTGTGCGAACAAATCTCCCGATATATGGTCGGAAAGCCTATCTCCCTCATCGTACATCATCGCCATCTGCAAGTACATTAATCCCTCTTCATCGCCGAAGTCAGCTTCAAAGACGACTAAGTCCGAACTCAGAATTACGTTTGTTAACTGTTGGTCAAAAGGAAACACAACATCATTGAGAAGGTGGATAGTACCGAGCAGGTAAATAGTAGTGTCCTCATCGGAAACTTCCCAAAGAAGACCTTTTGCGTCCCCCGTCGGAGTAAGTTCAGGCACATAGGGTTCAGATTCATCGGGGTTTGAATCCTGTTTGCGCGGTTCGGTTTCATCGGGTGCTGAATCCGTTTCATCCGGCTTCACGTCATCGGACGTGCGAACTGCGGGGGTTGATTGCGCGGGGGTGCTTTGTTCGGGGGTTGTGGACTCTTCGTTTGAATCGCAGGCTGTTATTATACTGAGAGTTATTATTATCGCTATGAGAAGTGATAACAGTTTTTTTGTTTTTCTCATGTACCGACTCCTTTATTTTTATTCCGGGTAATTTTTATTTTATCATATGAGCGTAAAAAAAGCAAGAGTTTTTATATTACGAGATTTAACGGGCGCGAATTTGCGGGACGCCATCCCCCACAAAAACGAGGTTGACTTTTAGGGGCGGGTATGGTAGAATGAGATTATGAAGACTATAAAGACACCGGAGGTCATAAGCTTTGGACGCTCAAGATAAAGACATAGAACAAATACTGCCTTTAATACCGGATATTCTCTCGCCAACAGACGATTACATTTTTAAGCTCATATTCGGACACGAGGACGGCGTAGAACGCTTGACGAGCCTGTTACAATCAGTTCTGAAACTTTCGCACGACGAATATAGTGAAATTTCGATTACCGACCCGCACTTGCTCCGTGAATACAAAGACGATAAACTCGGAATACTTGATATAAAAGTCAAGACCAAATCGGGAAAAATCATAAACATCGAAATCCAAGTTGAGCCGTCGCCCGTACTACGAGAGAGAATCCTTTATTACACTGCAAAAATGATTACAGGGCAGATGAAATCGGGTAACGACCATTCGGATATTAAACGAGTGATTAGCATAGTTATAACCGCCCATAATTTTATAGATGAAAGCAAAGAATACCACAACCGCTTTACTCTCTACGACCCCGAAACAAAAACGGGTTTTTCCGAAAAGTTAGAAATTCATACAATAGAGCTTCCGAAAATCCCGACCGATAGTGACGGTACGCAATTATGGTGGTGGACGAAGTTTTTATCCGCCAAGAGCAAGGAGGAATTTACTATGTTAGCAGAACAAAACCCGCAGGTTAAAAATGCTGTTGTTCGTCTTATGGAGTTGTCCTCTGACGAAAAAACCCGCTTAGTTTACGAATCCCGTCATAAAATGGCATGGGATAATTGGGGACGCGAAAGAGCGGCTGAAGAAAAAGGCATTGAAAAAGGCATGAAAAAAGGCATAGAAAAAGGCATGGAAAAAGGTATAGAAAAAGGCATAGAAAAAGGCGTGGAAAAAGGCAGAACCGAAATTATAGAACGGTTAAAGTTGTTAGGCTTGTCAGACGATATAATCAGGCAAGCGACCGAGCTACCGCCCATACAATAATAAATAAAACAACAAAAAGCCGTCCGCTTATTGACCGAAGACGGCTTTTGTTATTATTTGATTTTTTTTGTAAAATAACGATATAAATATTGGAATATTGTTGGATGCGTATAAAGTTTTGATGGTAGTCCGTTTTCTTGAATACTAAAAGAATTATTTTCAATATCTTTTATTGCTTTGTATTCCAACTCTAATCCCGCCGCGATTTGTAAGACAGGATAAGTTGTAAAATTATCCTGTGATGTAGGAGAAATTCTTGCTTGACCAAGAATCCCCCCTGTATCAATGCCTTTGTCTACAAAATGTACCGTCACTCCGCAGTTTTCAATATCATCATTATATAAAGCCCAGTATCCTCCATGTACCCCCCTATATGCCGGAGTTATTCCTGCGTGCATATTAATAAAACGCGCATCGCAGGAAGAAAGCACATTTTCACTTATTATCCGTGTTCCGTTAACAACGACAATATCCGGAGCATACTCTTTTAAATATTGAATTGTTTCACTACTATTTACGCTCGATACCCGTTTACATTTATCCGATAAAAGAAATTTTTCTGAAATATCTAATAAATTATCACTACAAATTTCTTGAAATCGTTTTTTAGATGTGCTTATTAGTATCGGTATTACAAGCAGACTAAATAAAATTTGTCCTACAACAGTTAAGAATCCGAGTTTTTTAATACGATTCTTTATAAACGCCTTTTTATTTACAGGCTCTTCGATTATGACAATACCGATATTAGTTTTTGAAGCCAAATAGTTATAAACTATATTTGTTGAAATGCCTTCTCCGCAAAGTAAAGCAATTTTCATTCTGTCACCATCCTTGCCAACTCTCCCATGTTTAAACTCTTTAAGCCATATTTTAAATTCATTTCAGAATAAAATTCTAATAATTTATCGAATTGTGAAATGCTTTTCTCAAAATTACTTCCAAAATTATGAGGATGACACCAAATATGAACAATTTTACCTTTTCTTGCGGCGATTTTCATTTTTCTTTTTGCTTGAATAATTTTTAACCGTTCTAATAATTTGTTATCGGTATATGGTCGATAAAATAAACTTGATTTAATATCAATTATCCCCCCCCCCCCGGCGGCGCGAATTTCATTTATGTGATAAGTACTATCACCGGAAATGCCTAAATATGAATCAATAAATAATAAATATCTGCGAATTTTTTTATTTTTCACTCTGTTTATCCAGTTTTGTTCAAGCCCTCTAAAACAAGAAAAACCATGTTTTGCAATTATTTTAAGGTATTCATCTGTATATTGATTACGCGGAAAAACTAAACTTTCCATGTGTAAACATTCTCTTTTATTAATTTCATTATACGCTTCTATATCAGCTTCAAAATCACTAATAGTTTGTCCGGATTCACAGCAGTAATAATGCGAAAACGTATGAGAGCCTATTTCTTGATTCGGTGTTTTCTTTATTTGCTCAATCAGATTTGGGGCGAAATGAAGTTTGCTTTCTTCTTCGATTTTATCCATATACATGTATGAGGATAGTTTTGGGTTATCATAATTAGGCTTTTTCTGAGGCATAAGTGATAATAAATCTTGTTTATTATTGGCAAATAATGCTCCAACGGTTGCCCATGTGCAACTTATTCTATATTTATCGAATAATTCTAAAAGTTTAGGTACAATCTTATGAACAGCGATTATATTAGAATGATAATCGTTGTTTTTAGTATCATGTACACCCCACATCATTTCAAAATCAAGAGAAATAACCATTATTCCTTGTTTTTTACTCATTATTTTTTCAAATCCTTTCACATATTGTCGTTTAACTTTAAAATGGGCTTGTCACGGATTTTCTTAAATTAGATTTCCCGTAAACGCGCTAAGGTGTATTTTCAAAAAAACAACAAAAAGCCGTCCGCTTATTGACCGAAGACGGCTTTTTCTATCTACCGATTTAACGATTTACAGTTTCGAGCCGATTAAGCGCACGTTTGAGCTTAAATTCGGCGACAGCATGTTCATTCGCGCTGAGGGTAGGGTCAGAAAGACGCTCCTTGGCTGTATTTCTTGCGATTTCTGCGCGTTTTTTATCTATTTCGTCGCCCCATTCGCAGCTTTGCGCGAGAATCACGGTTTTATCAGAACCAACTGTGATTATACCCGCAGACAACGCCGCAAAGCGCGACTTCCCGTTCGTCGTAACCTTTACCTTCCCGATTCCGAGAGCCGCCGAATATGGCTCATGACGAGCTAAAATTCCTTTATCGCCGACAGTGGTGCGGACGATGACGCTTTCAGCTCTGTCGTCAAACAGAAATCCATCGGGTGTAATTATTTGGAGATTGAAAGGGGTCATAAAAGTACCTCATCAATATAAAATCAAGAATGTTAAAAGGGGATAAAGTCTATTTTTTACCTTTAGCTTTTTCAACAACCTCGTCGATTGTTCCCATGAAAAGGAACGCCGATTCGGGCAGGTCATCGTGCTTACCCTCTATTATTTCTTTAAAGCCGCGGACAGTTTCTTTGAGCGGCACATATTTACCCTCCATACCCGTGAATTGCTCTGCAACTGAGAACGGTTGTGATAAAAAGCGTTGAATTTTACGCGCTCTTGCTACTGTCAGCTTGTCGTTATCATCAAGCTCATCCATACCGAGAATGGCGATTATATCCTGAAGCTCGTTATAGCGTTGAAGAATACCCTGCACCCGTCTCGCCACATCGTAATGCTCCTGCCCCACAATATCGGGCGTAAGTATACGAGAGGTCGAATCAAGCGGGTCAACCGCAGGATAAATACCCATAGCCGCTATATCGCGCGAAAGAACCGTAGTAGCGTCAAGGTGTGCAAAGGTGGTAGCGGGAGCAGGGTCTGTCAGGTCGTCGGCAGGTACATATACCGCCTGTACCGATGTAATAGAACCCTTGTTCGTAGAGGTAATACGCTCCTGTAACGCACCCATTTCCGTTGCAAGTGTCGGTTGATAGCCAACCGCACTCGGCATACGTCCGAGTAGTGCGGAAACTTCCGAACCCGCCTGTGTAAACCTAAATATGTTGTCAATAAACAAAAGTACATCCTGACCCTCTTTGTCGCGGAAATACTCAGCCATCGTAAGCCCTGAGAGAGCGACTCTCATTCTTGCGCCGGGCGGCTCGTTCATCTGACCGTAGACAAGGGTCGTCTTTTTTATAACGCCGGATTCAATCATCTCTTGATACAAATCGTTACCCTCGCGTGTACGTTCGCCCACGCCTGAGAATACCGAAAGACCGCCGTGTTGTTTTGCTATGTTATTAATAAGCTCCATAATAAGAACTGTTTTACCTACGCCCGCTCCGCCGAACAGACCGATTTTTCCGCCCTTTAGATACGGGGCGATGAGGTCAACCACCTTTATACCTGTTTCGAGTACGTTGTTGGTCGGGTTAAGCTCTTCATAGGTAGGGACGGGACGATGAATTTCCCAGTATTCTTCTGCTTCGGGAGCGGGTTGGTTATCTATTGCCTCACCGAGAAGGTTAAAAACCCTTCCGAGCGTAGAATTACCGACCGGCACCTTTATTGCAGAGCCTGTATCAACGGCATCCATACCGCGAATAAGACCATCCGTGCTTCCCATTGCGATACAGCGAACTACGTCATCGCCTATGTGTTGAGCGACCTCGGCAACTAATCTTTCGCCATTATGTTCAATATCAATCGCGTTAAGAAGCTTAGGGAGTTTTTCGGGCGCGAACCTTATATCAAGTACCGCGCCAATGATTTGTACGATTGTTCCTACGTTTTTAGACATATTGTTGACCTCTCTCGAATTTTATGATATAGCGTTCGCGCCGCCTACGATTTCATTAATCTCATTGGTGATTTTTTCCTGTCTTGCTCTGTTATATTGGAGAGACAGTTTTTCTATCATCTCCGCCGCATTATCGGACGCATTTTCCATGGCGTTTCGTCTTGCGCTTTGTTCGGAGGCGTATGAATCAATACACGCACAACTAATCATGGATAAAAACATCTTAGGTATAATCCTGTCGAAAACCGCTTCCGGCGAGGGGTCATAGTGTACGCTGACTCGTGATTTTTTCGCAGAAAGAGCGGACTCCGTATCGTCTTGCTCCGGATTCATTTTGAGCTTTTTCTCGGTATCAAACGGCAGAAGTTTAATCTGGGTCGCATCTTGACGAAGTGCGGAGATAAAGGCGGTATAGAAAACCCTTACCTCGTCAACCTCTCCCGATTTAAACAAGTCTGTCACCATATTGGCTATATCGGCGCATCGGCTCGCTTTTGCGTCCTCGGAAAAATACGGGTATTCGCCAATTACGTCCCAACCGCGCTTCTTAAAATAGTCCACCGCTTTTTTCCCGATAGCTATAATTTTCGGTCGGTTTTCCGGGTTATCGAATTTATCCGCGTATTCACCCACGAGACGAGTTATGTTAGAGTTGTAGCCGCCTGCTAATCCTCTGTCGCCCTCGATGACAATGAAAAGACGGTTTTTCACCTCGCGTTTCGCTGTGAAAACAGTGCTGAAATCGGCTTTTTGGGATGCGATGTCGCGAAGCAGTTCCGCATGTGCTTCAAAATACGGACGCAGAGCTTCGGCGCGTACTTTGGCATAGCGAAGCTTTGCCGACGCCACCATTTCCATAGCCTTAGTAATCTGGAGAGTAGAACCGACGCTCTTTATGCGCCGCTTTATGGTCTTCATGCTTGATTTAGGCATAATTTCAGCCACCTTTTAAACTAATACATTTTTTATCGCCTATACGCTCACGGCGGCAGGGGATAATAAAATCCGAAAGGGTTAGTTTGCTTCAAAATAAGTATTTCTTTTTAAAACAAATGAAAGAGTCAAAAGCGCCAGCGTCGCCGCCGAAAAAACTAACGAAACAATACTCATCACCAAAGCCGCTTTAGCCATAACAGGTCTCCTTATTATTGTTTAATGAACTTCTCGGTAAATTCTGTTAATACTAACTTGAGTTCCTTTGAGGTTTCCGGAGAAATATCCTTCGTGTTCTTTATATCCTCTAAAATCTTGCTGTGATGTGAGTCCATGTGTTTAATCAATTCGGTCTCATAGTCGGCAATCTTGTCGGCGGCGACGTCGGTAAGCATCTTATTAACCACCGCAAAAATCACGATGACCTGATGTTCGACATTATAGGGTGTGTTTTTGCCCTGCTTTAAAACCTCAACTATACGTTCGCCATTTGCGAGCCTGTTCTTAGTGTCGGCGTCTAAGTCCGAGCCGAATTGAGAGAATGCCTGTAATTCTTTATACTGTGAGTATTCAAGCTTAAGCGTACCCGAAACCTTTTTCATAGCTTTAATCTGCGCGTTTCCGCCAACGCGGGAAACCGAGATTCCCGGATTCACGGCAGGTCTTATACCCGAATTAAAAAGCTCTGTTTCAAGAAATATTTGTCCGTCGGTGATAGATATTACATTAGTGGGAATGTACGCCGAAACGTCACCTGCCTGCGTTTCAATAATCGGCAGGGCTGTAAGCGAGCCGCCGCCGTATTCATCGGTCAGCCGTGCCGCGCGTTCGAGCAGTCTTGAATGAAGATAGAAGACGTCGCCCGGATATGCCTCGCGTCCGGGAGGACGTTTAAGCAACAGGGATAATGCACGGTAAGCAACGGCGTGTTTAGTTAAATCATCATAGACGATTAAAACATCCTTCCCCTTATCCATGAAATACTCGCCCATTGTACAACCCGCATACGGAGCGATGTACTGAACAGGTGCAAGCTCGCTCGCTCCCGCCGAAACAACGATGGTATAATCCATTGCACCCGCTTTTTTAAGGTCTTCAACAACAGTTGCGACTGTGGAGCTTTTCTGTCCAATGGCGACATATATACATATTACGCCTGTTTTCTTTTGATTGATTATGGTATCAACGGCGATAGTGGTCTTTCCTGTTTGGCGGTCGCCGATAATAAGCTCGCGCTGACCGCGTCCAATAGGAATCATCGAGTCAATAGCCTTAATTCCCGTTTGTAAGGGTACGTTAACACTCCTACGGGTTATAATTCCCGGCGCGATTTTTTCAATCGGGCGGTTCTCGGCGGCGTTTATGGGACCCCGACCGTCAACGGGCTGACCGAGAGAATTAACAACCCGCCCCAAAAGCGATTCTCCCACGGGAACGGAAACGACGTTTCCGGTACGCTTTACTGTGTCGCCTTCTCTGATTCCCGCGTCGCTTCCGAGCATGACCGCGCCGATAAAATCCTGCTCCAAGTTAAGAGCCATACATCGCACGCCGTTTTCAAACTCAAGAAGCTCGCCGAGCATACATTTTTCAAGACCGTGCAAACGCACAATCCCGTCTCCGACCGTTACTACCGTACCGGTATCGGAAAGACTGATTTTTGCCCCGAAGCTTTTAATTTGCTCTTTGATAAGGGCGGTAATTTCACCCGGACGTAAATCCATTGTCACGTCCCCCACTTTCATTAAGATTATTTGTTATAAAACAATTTCCGCGATTTCTTTTTTTAGCGAATATAAACGGTTTTTTACGCTTCCGTCTATACGAGAGCCGCCATAGTCTACAACGACCCCGCCGATAATATTTTTATCGATTTTTTCGTTCAGAAAAACTTTCTTACCCGTGACGGCTTCCATTTTTGAAACGAGCCTTGCCCTCTGGTCTGCGGTAAGAGCAAACGCACCTGTCACGGTTACGGGCATAATTCCGAATTTGTCATAGTATTTACGCCTAAAATCGCGGTAAATAGCACCGAAAAGCCCCATCCTTTTTTTCCGTGCCAAAACGCAGATAAAGTTAAAAACGTATGGCGATGTTTTACCGCCGAAGACACTTTTAATCACGGAGAGCTTGTCCTCGTCCGAAATAGAGGGTGCAAGGCAAAGCTTCGCAAGCTCCGGCGCATCTGCAAGAGCGTTATTAATGTCGGCGAGCTCAGAAAGAACCGCTTCAAAACCCTGTTGCTCGTTACCGTGTTCTTCTTCGAGCAGTTCAAAAAACGCGGACGAATATATGCTTTCGATTGAACCTGCCACAATCTGCCCCCCTTAAATTTTCACGAGAAAACTGTCTATAAGCGTACGGTTGTCCGATTCGCTTATTTCCTTTTCCGCAACGGCGGACGCAGTCATAATGACAAGCTCGGAAATCTGGTTTTTAATCTCGTTGACCACACGCTTTTTCTCAAGCTCGATATTCTCTCCCGCTTTTTCGATGATATGCGCGGCGTTTTGATTCGCCTCGGAAATAATTTCGCGTTCTTTGTCGAGACCGCGTGCTGTCGCCGCAGATATAATTCTTTCCGCTTCGTTTTTCGAGTCCGCAAGCAGAGCCGAATATTCGCGCTCTTTTTTCTCGGCGGACAATTTTGCATCCTCGGCGGCTTTAAGTTCCGCCGAAATAGTTTCCTTACGCTTGTTGAGGATGTCAGTCACCTTTGAGTGTAAGAAAAGATTGTACAGCAATACAATAATTATTGTATTGATAAGCGTAAGGATAATGGTCGTCGGCTCTATGCTGACAATAGATGAAAATTCCACGAAAACATTCCTTTCCGTTAAGTATTTTTCTTCTGTCTCGCTTTAACCGAGCGAGCTTGAGAAAGGACGGGTAAACATGACCATAAGAGCGAATATAAACGCATAGATACCGCCGGTTTCACAAAGCGCGTCGCCGATAATCATAGTTCTCGTAATTACTCCCGAAGCCTCGGGCTGTCTGCCCACCGCCTCAACAGCTCTGCTCCCAACCAAACCCTGACCAATAGACGGTCCGGCGTTCGTGAGCATGGCAATTCCCGCGCCGAGCGCTTCCGCAGCTAAAACCCAAGCTTGCGCGTTTTCCATAACAAAAACCCTCCAAAAATTTTTTAATTGTTATTTAACCCCGTAAGGGAAAAACCGATATTTAATCCGAACTGCAATCCGCCATAGACACATAAGACATAGTGAGCGTCACGAATATGAACGCCTGAATAACCGAGCCGAAAATGTCAAAGTAAAGCGAAAGAACAGCCGGTATGAAAATCGCTAAAGAGCCTAAAGCCCAGTAGATTATGCTCATAATAATCATACCCGCCATGATATTTCCGAAGTGACGGAAGCTCTGCGAAAGAGGGTCTGTAAAACAGCCGAGTATGTTTAGGGGTAACAGAGGGGCTACAGGGTCGATAAAACTTTTCGCCGCACCCTTTAAGCCGCCTGTCTTAAGCTTGTTCCTCTGTACTAAGAAAAATGTGATTATCCCCCATGCGGCAATAGTCGATATATCAGCCGTCGGCGGACGAAAACCGAGAAGCCCGGAAAGACTGCTGAACATTGAAAAGCAGAACAACGCGCCTATGTATGGCGCGTATTTGTAATACTTTTCACCCATGCTGTCTCTTACCGTGTTGTTAAAGAAGCTTACTATAAATTCGGCGATTATCTGTCTTTTACTCTCAGGCTTTTCCTTTAGATTTCTACCGAGAAAGAAGAAGAAAACGCCGAGTAAAAGCATCACGACCCACTGCACGGTAACGGATGTAGTCAGATAGAGTTCCATTCCGAAAAGCTCAAAAGGCAAAGCGGTAATTCTACCCGCCCCGTTTACTTCAAAATCGCCGTCCTCTGTTCCGACGACTGCAATCTGTAAAACGGCAAGCAAGACAATCGCCGCCACAATAACAATATTAATAAACCGTATTTTTTTCTTATTCACAGAATACAGCCTCCAATTTAAACCGATTTATTGAAAAAAGCCATGAATTTATAGTAAAAGCTCGGATAAAGAAGCGGGAGCAACGAGGTAAAAATATTAATTAATTCAAGCGATGCTAAAATCCAGTAAACCGCAAACATTATAAAATAACGTAAGCCGTACATAACGCCCGCGAAGCTCCGCACACCCGCTTCGCTCTTTTTTCCTTTTCTTAAAAGCTTTCCCGAAGAAAGTCCGATAAGGTAAAAATTAAACGCTCCGACTATATTTCCGAGGAGCAACCCCGTAAAAATCCCGAATCCTATATTTCCGCCCGCTAAACCGTAAATACCGCTGAAAACAAGCACAAGCCCGTTACATATAAGGAAAAAAGGCAACATGGCAGATAACTCGCCGAGTGCAATTCTTTCACCTTCACTGATTTTTCTCGTTATCGTAGTAATAATCATTTTCTTTTTGAGACGGTTTTAGGGCGGGTTCTTCTTTGTTTTCGGGGTTATCGTACATTTTTATCAGCTTACGAAAATATGTGATAAGTGAAGCTGTCATAGCCGAAACTCCGAGTAAAACGAAAACCAAGCCTGTCCAGTCCGGCCAGTCCATTTTATTTGCAAGCCATGTCCCGCCGCCGATAAAAAACAACAGCGGAGCGGCGACCGTGAACGCGATATGTCCGGTCACAACATAGGCAGAAAAAGGATTATCTTTTTTACCGCCGCTCATTCGTACTTGTATATAAGTCTGCTAAGTCTCCAGCCGTAACCGTCTAAATCGGTTATTGAACGCTCGAAGACATGTTCTGAGCCGTCAACTGTGAGTTCGATTTTAAGTAAACATTCAAAATCGGAAATAGGAGTCAAAGCGAAACGCATATCGGCATCCGACCAGTTAATCTGAAAATAAGGATTGCGGGTGGGATAGGGGTGCAGGTCGAGGGCGAAGTTTTCCGTGACTCCGAGTGTAAAGCCATCGGGATTAGCTCGCTTTTCTGTATAGATTCTGCCGTAGTCGCTGTAGTAGGACTTGTTGTCGACACGATTTTCGAGAACCCGTTCGGCTTCTTCGGCAATAAATGTTTCGCGAACAATGCTTTCTACATCGGTATATGTTCTGTAGTACTTGTCGCGGACGTTTATATTCCCGTCAACATAGAAGTATCCATCCTCAGGAGGATTTCCGAGGGGTCTGTCCGCTGTGTTGGCATACGGCTCTTTAATTACGGGAAGCCCCTGCCATATAAAAAGTTCTGTGATGATGATATTATTGTTAATCAGCCGTTGCGCAGCCTCGTACATTTCGTCTTCAAGGCTCGGAGACGGACGATAAAGACCGTTCCGACCATCGACGCCTGCATCATCTGTACCCCGTGCAATGTTCCAAAAAGCGAAAACAGCGGCGGCAACGGCGAGCATGGCAACTAATACGGTGGCTATAAAAGCAGGTTTACTGCTGTTCATATGAGTCTTTTTTCCCTTTCCGGATTTTCTGTAATGTATGTGAGTTTAACTGTCACTAACTATTATACATTAAATCTACAGCTTTTTCAATAGCAAATTGTAAAAAAAATAAAATTTTTAATTTTTTATTTTTATTTTACCTCAAAAGGGGCAGAATATTAATAATAATTACAAACCGGAGAATGTAAATCTTGATAACAGAAAGAATCACGGAGATAACGGCGGCAGAGTGGAAGATGCGTCCGATAAACATGCTTAACGCTTCTCTGCGGCAGACTCGCCGCGTACTCGAAAAAACCCGGCAGAGCGACATAGCCGAAAAACGTCTGCTCGAAAAAGAGCTCGGTATGCTTATGAAAACGCATAAGGGCTTTCATATCAGTATGCTCGAAACGGGGGAAGAGCTTGCTCCTGTTCTCGGCGGGGTGATAAGCTCGCTTCGGGCTGAAGACATTAATATGGATTTAATTATTAACACCGTGTCAAAGGTAACAGCGGTAAGACCTCTTTCCTCTATGGATATAGACAGCTTGGTATGGCAGGCGAAATATTGCGTAATAACCGAGGCGGTAAGAGGGGTTGAGAACGATTGTTCCGCCAAGCTCGGAGCATTGACCGACTTAGACGAGGAAGTATTATGCGGTACTTTAAATCCTATGGAATTACTTTACGGGGAAGACGAATTATACGGCGAGCTAACGGTTGAAACCCGTGCATCCTATAGACGCATGACCGCGCAAACAGCTATAGTCACAGGAATAGAAGAAGCCAAGCTCTCCCGCGAATACATGAACAGACGAGACGGCGAGGCAGAAAGTATCGATGCGCATATCGGTGAGATTATTGTCAGGGATTATCGGAGGGTTTTCCCTTTCGTCAGGTTAAAGAGCTATTTAATGTCGTTATTTTTATTTACGGCTTTGTTGGCGGGGGTTTTTGCGTTTTATACCGAGCCGCTGACCGCTGTTATTATGATTTTACCTTGTGCGGCTGTCATAAAGCCGTTAATCGACTATATAACGATTAAATCGGTACGCACGGCGGGGCAGATTCCCCGTGTCGCTTTAAAAGGCTCGGTTCCTCCGCGTGCAAAAACCCTTTGTGTAATTTCTACACTGATTAATTCGGAAAAAGACATAAAAACCGGACTCGAAAAACTAAATGCCGCAAAGCTCAAAAATAATTCAGAGAATATAAACTTTGCACTTCTTTGTGACCTGAAGCCTGATATAGAGGGCGGTTTATCGTCAGATGACGAGAGATTGCTTACTGCCGCCCGTGAATTATTCAAGGGTAGGGAACACATTATGCTTGTGAGGGAGCGGAGGTTTTGTAAAACTCAAGGCGTATGGCAGGGTGAGGAGCGAAAGAGAGGCGCGATTCTCGCTCTGGCACGACTTTTACGTTCTGAGAAATTCGGCGATGAAAAGCAAAACGGTATATTAGAGATTTTCGGAAGCAGAGCGGCACTACACGACGTTAAATATATAATGGCTTTGGATTATGACACCATTCCGCTTATGGACAGCGTTTCAGAGCTTGTGAGTATTGCTTTGCATCCGCTCCATAAAAACAAGGGAATCATCGCACCCCGCATTACGACTACGCTCGACAGCTATTTGAAAACAGGTTTTTCACGCGCCATGTCGGGCAATGGCGGCTGCGCGGGTGCATCGAGCTACGACTGCTTTTCGGGCGATATGTATCAGGACTGCTTTGGTGAGGGAATATTCACGGGAAAAGGTCTTATAAATGTCGATTTGTTTTTGGAACACTGCGGTGATACTCAAAGTAACGAGCGTTTCAAACACGAACGTATTCTTTCTCACGACATACTTGAAGGCGGATGCACGGGAGTTATTTATACGGGAGACGTGGAGTTTAACGACGGATTCCCCGACACCTCGGCGGCGTATTTTAAACGGCAGCATCGTTGGCTCCGCGGTGATTTACAGAATTTTCGTTATGTCTTTGATAAGGGATTCAGCCCGCTGACAAGGTGGAAGCTCCTCGATAACGTGAGACGGGCGGTGACACCGCTGTTTGTATTTTTGTGCTTTGTTGCTTCGGCGTTCGCAAAGACAGGCGGGAACGGAATACGCCCCTATATTCCCGTATTGGTCGGGTTGTCGGCTATTACCATGCCCTTTTTAATGGGCTTTTTTCCATCGGTCGTCAGAGGGCGGCGGTTCGCTTTTTACAGGAGATTTTATTCGCCTGTAATATCTCAGACAAAACAACTGCTTCGCCAGTGTCTGCTCGAAATAATGTTTGCGGTCAAAAATGCTCTAATAAGTGCGGACGCGCTTATTCGCACCGTTTGGCGCATGATTGTGACAAAAAAGCATCTGCTCGACTGGACTACCTCCTCCGCGCTTGAGGGAATCGGCACGGGCTTTTCACACATGCTCAGTTCGGCGATTGTTTCGATGATTTTGTTAATTCTTGCACTTTTAAATGATAATATAGTTGTTTTCCTCTTGAGTGTAATTTTACTTTCGGCTTTACCCTTAACTATTTATATAGACAGGACGAGCGGCGCGGCTAAACTGAAAATCACGAAGACAATGCGTCGGGAGCTTTTGGAAAACGCCCGAAAAATGTGGAGATTTTATGAAGATTTCGTAACGGCAGAGCATAATTATCTACCGCCCGATAATGTTCAGTACAGCCCTGTTTACCGCGTTTCGGCGCGAACATCGCCTACTAACATAGGTATGTATCTGCTTTCCTGTATAGCGGCGAAAGAATTCGGCTTTACAGATAATGGCGGATTTGAAAAACGTGTTTCGGATACTATTGAAACGATTGAAAAATTGCAAAAATGGAACGGAAATCTGATGAACTGGTACGAAACGGGAGAGTTAAAGGTCATTTCGCCTTTCGTGTCATCGGTTGACAGCGGAAATTTTGTTTGTTGTTTGGTCGCATTGAAAGAATCTCTTAAAGCCTCTGACGCCGCCCACGATTTAATCGAACGGGTAGAGAGATTAATGCGGGAAACCGATTTAAAACCGTTTTTCAATAAAGCGCGGAATTTGTTCAGTATCGGCTTCGACATGGAGAGCGGCGAGCTTTCACGGCACAACTACGACCTCATTATGTCCGAGGCGAGAATGTTGTCGTATTATGCAATAGCAACGGGGCAAGCGGACAAAAAACACTGGCGTGCTTTAGGGCGTGTCATGGGGAGAAGCGGACGTTATGCCGCGCCTGTAGCATGGACGGGTACGATGTTTGAGTATTATATGCCGGAATTACTTCTCGGCTCTAAGGAGGGTAGTATGGAATATGAAGCCTTACGCTTCTCGCTTCACTGTCAGCAGAAGCGCGGACGGGAAACAGGACTGCCGTTCGGCATCTCCGAAAGCGGATACTATGCGTTCGATGAGTCTCTTAATTACCAATATAAGGCACACGGAGTTCAGACCGTGGGATTGAAAGGCGGTCTTAATAAAGAGCGTGTGATTTCGCCGTATTCGAGTTTTTTGTCAATAGCTACCGACCCGATAAGCTCCTATAACAACTTGGCGCGGCTCGAAAAACTCGGCGTCTCTCATAAGAAATACAGTTTTTATGAGGCTGTTGATTTTACAAAGCATCGCGTGGGTTCAGGCTACGCAGTCGTAAAAAGTCATATGGCGCATCATGTCGGAATGTCGCTCGCCGGGGTTCTTAATGCTCTGCACGAAGGAAAGATGCAAAAGCTTTTCCTTTCCGACCCCGACATGAAACGCGCAGAAGAATTATTGGAGGAGAAAATAATGGCGGGAGAACCTGTTTTAGCTACTCCGGAATGGCAGGAGGAACAATCTTATCGCATAAACTCTACCGAGCTGACACGGTTCAGTCCTGCGGAAATACGCATAAACCCCTTATCAAACGGGCTTTTAACAATTCTTACATCTGATATGGGGATAAGTATGACTATGTTTAATAAAAAGAGCGCTTTTTATAAAACCGAGGATTTATATAATCCACGCGGCACTTTATTCGCGTTTGTTGAAAACGAACATACCATGCCGTTTTTAAACACTCCGCGTACCTCGGAATCAAACGCAACCGCCGCTTCAGGCAACACACAAGCAGAAAAAAGCGTCATATTTTTACAAAACAGCACCGAACACTATTATAATAGCCGAAATTTGCAACTCGGAAAACAGGTCTATCTGCACCCCTGCAAAGCGGTGGAAATTCACCGCTTCGCGGCTGAGAATCTATCGGGTATGAAAAGGCAGTTGACGCTTGCGATTTATCTTGAACCCGCGCTTGCGCGGATTCGGGATATTGCGGCACACCCCGCGTTCATGGATTTATTCCTAAAGCTCACATATGATGAGGAAAACAAGCTGATAATAGCAAAGCGAAAGGAGCGTAAAGGCGACAGGGAAACCGTTATGGCTGTCGGATTCAGAAAGAGCGAGGATTTTACCTTTTCATTTAACCGCGAAGATATAATCGGGCGAAACGGCGGAATAACGGACTCGCTTAAAAAAGCGCGTGAACGCAAAACAGATATGTCATTCGTGCCGTGTCCGTGCGTGTTTATTAAGGCTGATTTTCCGCTTGATGCGTTTTCGGGGAAGGAAGCGGAGCTGTTTATATGTTACGGAGCGGACGTAAAAGAGGTAGTCGCTCTTGTATCTGACATGAGGAAAGGAGAAGCGTCCGCGCCGAGCGAGGAAATCATATCTCCTTTAGTGCGTGAAACAATGTACGGCAGATTCGCCGCACGGATTTTACCACATATTATTTATTCGCCGAGAATTAACAAAAATGCGGTTATGAAAAACAGTCTCGACCTGTCCGCACTTTGGCGGCTCGGAATATCGGGAGATTATCCCATAGTACTATTCGATTTTTATAAAAGTAATATGAGCGGAGCGGACGGGGTTTCGGAAATGAAAAAGGCATTGTCGCTTTGCGGTATTGAGTTCGATTTAGTCATACTGTGCGAGAACGAGGCGCAAAGAAATCTCTCTGAACGGTTAAAACGCGAAACGGGTTCGGATATTTTCATCATAATAAAAAATGCCGTACAGCCTGATTTGTTAAATTTGCTACGCGCCGCGGCTTGCTACACACAACGCTCCGATGAGCTTGCGCCGCCTGTAAGCCGTATTAAAATAAAAGAACCTGTGTTTTTACCTCTATTGAACTGTGAAAAACCGAGCGGCTCCCTTGAGCCGCCGACAAAAGAAGAGTGTGAAAACCGTTTTGAAAACGACAGCTTTATCTTAGAGATTAGCCCTGAGGATTGCCCGCCGTGGTGCAACGTACTCGCTTCAAGCCGTTTCGGCACATTGGTGTCTGACCGCGCCCTCGGCTTTACATGGGCTCTTAACAGCCGCGAGAACAAGCTCACTCCGTGGGGTAACGACCTGCGGGCAGACAATAAGGGCGAGATGCTTATTATGAAAACGCATAACGCACTTTATGACCTGATTGACGGGAGCAAGGTGATTTTTTCTCCCAACAGGGCAGAGTATCACGGAGCCGTTAAAGGCGTACACGCCAAAACAACAGTCAGTGTTTATGAAAAGGGTATGGGTAAGGAAATAACCCTTGAACTTGAAAATCGTTCAAAAAAAGCGAAAAGTTTTCAAATCGCTTACTACACCGAACCCGTTCTCGGTGTAACAAGAGAAAACACAAGGCTCTTAAAGCCCGAAATCTGTGAGAACGTGCTTGTTTTCAAAAACCCGTCAGGGGTGTTTAAAGGCGCGATGTTGCAGTATACGGACAGAGACTGCGTTTTTATTACGGACAGACAGAACTTTTTCGAGGGTGATTGGGAAAAACCGGAGAATAAAAAATCAACCCCGGCGTTCGATATAATCGGTGCGGTTATAATAAAAATCGAACTCCCCCCGAAGCATAGGGACAAGATTAAATTTATTCTCGCTTTTACGAAAAATCTCAGTAACCCGCTGTCAATAAAAAGCGCGTTATTATATCGGTTCCCTGCTCCGTTGATTGAGGCTAAGTGTATAAATACAGGCGACAAAAGGCTTGACGCGCTTTATCGTTACTGGTTGCCGTGGCAGACCATAGGGGCTCGCATGTGGGCGAGGACGGGTTTTTATCAGAACAGCGGGGCTTACGGCTACCGCGACCAACTACAGGATTGCCTTTGTGCTGTGTATTTACGCCCCGAAATATCCAAATGGCAGATACTCCGCGCCTGTGCGGCGCAGTTTGCCGAAGGTGATGTTTTGCACTGGTGGCATGATATGCAGACACACAACAAAGGGGTTCGCACACTATATTCCGATGATTTACTATGGCTTCCTTTTGTGAGTGCGGAATATGTCAGGATAACTGAGGATTACAGTATTCTCGACATAAAAATTCCTTATGCCGAAGGAGAACCCTTACGGGAGCATGAGCATGAAAGGTATTCGGAGGTGGGCATAAGCGAGTTAAAAGAAAGCGTGTATATGCACTGTAAACGCGCAATGGACAAGGGTTATACCAAGGGCGGACACGAGCTTCTTTTAATGGGCGGCGGCGACTGGTGTGACGGTTATAATAACGTAGGGTCGAAAGGCAGAGGCGAAAGTGTATGGCTGTCGATGTTTTATGTAATGCTCTGTAAAATGTTCGCGCAGACAGCTGTTATGATGGGTGACACAGAATATGCCGCTGAGCTTGGACGCAGACGGGAAGGGCTTATTTCGGCTCTCGAAACATTCGCATGGGACGGTGAATACTATCTTAGGGCGTTTTATGATAACGGACGCGAAATGGGTAGCGCGAAAAACGATTTTTGCAAAATAGACCTGCTTCCGCAGGCTTTCGCAACGCTCGCGGAACTACCGAACGAGGAACGTAAGAATACCGCGCTGATTAGCGCGGAGGAACAACTGTGCGACTTCAGACACAAGATTATAAAACTGTTCACTCCGCCATTTTCGAGGGGTAAGTCATGGCAGGAGCCGGGTTATGTCGAGAGCTATCCCGAAGGTGTACGTGAAAACGGCGGACAATACACCCATGCGGCGATTTGGCTTGCACTCGCTTTAAATCGGGCGGGGAAAAAAGAGAAAGCGGAAACACTTTCCCGTATGCTTGCGCCGTTTGACAGAGGCGGTGAATACAAAACCGAGCCGTATTATATGGCGGCGGATATATACAGTAATCCGCAGGCATACGGCAGAGGCGGCTGGAGCCTTTATACAGGTAGTGCGGGATGGTATTTTTGGCTGTTAAAAGAGGTGTTCGGAGGAGACGAGGGATAAAATGAAAAAAGGTGAAAACTTACGGTTCTCACCTTTTTTAATTCGGGTGGATAGTGGGACTCGAACCCACGACCTTCAGAGCCACAATCTGACGCGCTACCATCTACGCTATACCCACCTTGACGAACAATGAACAATTGACAATGAACAATTTCACACGCCAAAAGGGATTTGAACCCCTGACCTACCGCTTAGAAGGCGGTTGCTCTATCCAGCTGAGCTATTGGCGCAAAAAAGCACAATTGACAATAAAGAACTATTGATAACTGCCCTTGTCAATTGCATACCATACGTTGTAAATTTTACGGCATTGTCAATTGTTCATTGTCAATTATCAATTGTCCGTCAGCGGGTGATGGGAATCGAACCCACACAACCAGCTTGGAAGGCTGGGATTCTACCACTGAACTACACCCGCGGAATCTTAGCTAATACATTATATCATGTTTGGGTTAAATTGTCAACGATTTTTTGCAAAAACGAGCGAAAAATAAATAAAATATTAAACAAACCCGTTAAAAACTAATCTTCCAAGCCTTTAAGTGCGTTTATTTCATCCCGTTCGAGGCGTATTTGTGCATCGCGAATGACCTTTATTTCCGTTCTGTCAACGGTAACAGCAGGGGCGTCTTTATTTTTATCGAGTTTTATTTTCAGTTTTCCCGTCAGCAGATTAGATTCTTCTACAAACCCTCTTCCCTCGCCGCACTCAACATAAGCTCCCACGTTAGGCGTGATTTTAAGAAGCTCTTCATAAGTGTCCTGCTCGTATTTAAGGCAGCACATCAGGCGTCCGCAGGTACCTGAAATCTTAGTGGGATTTAGGGATAACGATTGTTCCTTCGCCATTTTTATTGAAACGGGCTGAAATTCTCCGAGAAAACTCGAACAACAGAGTCCCCGTCCGCAGACACCGAGACCGCCGAGCATTTTCGCCTCATCGCGTACTCCGATTTGCCGTAGTTCGATACGTGTGCGATAAACCGAAGCAAGGTCTTTAACAAGCTCGCGGAAGTCCACGCGGCTTTCGGCAGTAAAATAGAACAAAATTTTACTCCCGTCAAAAGTACAGTCTATACCTATGGGCTTCATTGAAAGTTTATGCTCTGCAATTTTTTTTGTGAATACATGGAGAATCTCAGCCTCTTTTTTCTTATTGGCTTCGAGTGTCTGCGCGTCTTTTCGGGTCGCGACACGCATTATACCTTTAAGTGTCCCGACTATTTCTTCATCGGGTACATTCTTATTGGCGATTACCACTTCACCGTATTCTATTCCGTGTGCGGTTTCGACAATAACATTTTCTCCGACAGGTATTTTTAACGAACCCGGTGAAAAATAATATACCTTGCCTACGTTTTTAAATCTTACGCCTACTATTTCAGCCATTTGAAATCCTCTTTTATATTTTTAATTCTTCGCAAATTCCCGCCGTAATATACGTGCAGGCAAGCGTTATGTTGGGGTTAAACCTTAAATTCTCGGTGAAGTCAAGCAGAAACTTTTGTGCCTTCGCCGCATTTTTCAGCGGGAAGACCGAGCTGAGCATTGCTTTTCTGAGTTCTTCGGATATGTACTCCGATATACGGCTTAATTCGTCACGTGTTTTTATTTTAGATAAAACCGCCGCCGCTCTGTACTCGCTGCTTTCTGATAAGGCGTGTATAAACTCACGCGCTGTATTTTGAAGCTCCTCCGCTTCTGCGGACAAAGGCTCGTCTCCATCGTCCATAGCGTCTATGAAAACTAAGCGGGATTTTATCGTATCGAGAAACGAATCACGAGAATGTGCCGTGAATATGATTCGGACATAATCGGGAGGCTCTTCGGTGAATTTAAGGAGTGCGTTTTGACACGCCGCTGACATTGTATCCGCATCTTTAAAAATATAAACCTTTAAATCACCGTCATTCGGGCGGGTTATCGAATCCGCCACAATCTCTCTCAACTCGGCAACCCTGTAACTGCTTACCTTTCCCGGATTCTCGGCGTCCGTAAACTCCCTCACGTTTATTAAGTCGGGATGAGACCTGCTCTGTACTTTTTTACAGGCAGAGCATATTTCGCAGGGAAAGTCTCCCTTACCGCACAGAAACACCCGCGCCGTATAAAAGGCAAGCTCGTCTGCGATTCCCGATGAAGCCGTAAAGCAGAGTGCGTGAGGTATTTTGCCCGATGAGATAAATCCTTTAATCCTCTTTATCGCTTTTTCGTCCGATACACTCATCGTCACACCTTCTCGAATCGCTCAATATCGGTAACGAATACCGTAGCACCGCCCACGCTGACCTCCACGGGAAATCCCGTGTAACTGTCTGCACCGTAAGAAGCCGCCGAGGGTACAAACTGTTTGCGTTTACGCGAATGGTCTTTAATAATTTCGATTATCTCATCGACATTCTCATCGGCGGAACAAACCAAAAACGTAGTGTTCCCCGACATCAAAAATCCGCCTGTAGAGGCTAATTTTGTCACAGAAAAGCCTTTTTTGGTTAAGGCGTTCGATACAGGATGTGAATCATCGTTATTAACTATGGCATATATCAGTTTCATATAGCTAAGTCCCCTCTCGTAAAAATAACCGCTCACAAACGAATTTTTCAGTAACCGTCAGTTCCGGTTAAGCTGTCATCGCTTTCAATCCACTTTTCGACATTAATAGTGCGGAATTCATCCCTTGTGAGCCGTATAATAACCATGTTTATCCCGGCGTTTATTATCAGCCTTTTGCACATGGAACAGGGTTCCGCATCAGTCAAAAGCTCGCCTGTCTGAGGGTTTTTACAGGCTAAGTAAATTGTTGAACTCATCATTTCCGAACGCGGCGCGGAAATAATGCAGTTCGCCTCCGCGTGTACCGAGCGGCAAAGCTCGTACCGCTGACCGGTAGGCACATTGAGCTTTTCGCGGACACAAGTACCCAAATCACAGCAATTTGCACGTCCGCGCGGCGCACCGTTAAAGCCGGTAGAGATTATTTCGTCATTTTTAACAATAATCGCACCGTAATTTCGTCTCATACATGTGCCGCGTTCGCTCACTGTTTCGGCTATATCGAGATAATAATTGATTTTATCGCGTCTTCTCATGACTGATACCTCGCTTTGTCAGATACATTTATTAAGATTATATCATATATTTATATGGTAGTCAATAAAATTGTTAATCTTATGTTGTTATATATTAAATTAAAATGGATACTGACATTAATTTTACCGTATTGCTAAAAAATACAAGCATAAAATAATTGACATTTTACGCGAAATATTGTATACTTGCATAGGGTTGATAAATTTTATGATTATGAAATTACTTAAACGCTTATCCATTTTTACGATTCTGTGTATTTTTATCATGACGGCGTCATCGTCGGCGCAAATTCCTGTCGTCGATGATTATCAGGCGTCTTTGGGGCGTGTATACACGCTTGATACGACTTTTGACAGCGAGCGTTATGCCCGTTTCACGGCAGACGGGAACACTATTCATGCCCGCGGGTATTTCAAGGACTGTGTCGTCACGGGGTTTTTCATAAGCTCTCAGAATCTCCGAAATATCAGGAGCGAGTTCGCCATAAACTCAGACGGGAGCTTTAGCGCAAGCTTCAGCGGGACACCGAGCGAGAAAAACGCTTATGCCGTGATTTCCTTCGAGGATGGGAACGCCATGGCATATCGCGTCGAGTATACCCCCGGTACGGGTTGGTTTTTTGGTGATAACGGGCTTTCCGCGAGAACGGCGGCGGCTCTTGAGCATTATTTTACAGCCTCGCTTACGGTCAGCGAAAACTATGTAAGCGGCTCGCTTGACCCCCGCGAAATAAAAGAAACTCGTGAAAATCTTCTTGAAATAGTATCGCAGGTAACAGCGGGGATTGACGGTGATTATCAAAAAGCACGCGCTTTAAGCATATGGGTCGCAGATAATATAGTATATGACCGAGACGCACGAGATAATGAGGTTGACGAAGAAACTATTTCAGTTTCAAACACCCTGAAGCGCGGAAGAAGCGTTTGTATAGGTATCGCCAATACATATGGCGCATTGCTTGAGGCGGCGGGGTTAAAAGTTTTAAATATAAAAGGCGGCGTAATATCCCCCGCAGAGGGCGTGCCTTATGAACTGTTAGCCGATAAAACCCTCATACACGAATGGGTGGCTTTTTGGTATGAAGATGAGAGCCGATGGGTTTATGCTGACCCTACATGGGATATGAGAGGTTTTTATCAATACGGCGAATATAACTATAAGCCGAGCATTATAAAGCACTTCGATATATCACCGCTCGCGCTGTCGTTTGACCATAGGGGCGACAGAGCGGAATTAAGACAGTACTTCGGACAACAAGAGGCTGTCAATGAACCGCATGTGAGTACATCGATAACAACGACTGTTCCGTCTGCACCGACCCAAACAACCACAACTTCACCGAGCGTGCCAACCCAAACAACAACTAACCCACCGACTGAACCGGCTCAAGCGGAAACAAGTCCTCCGCCCGTGAGCGAGCAGGAAGAAAACCCGCCCCCAACGGATTCAAGTACGGTGACTGAAACAGAACCCGTGACGGAAATCACGACGTCGGCTAATCCAAGTGATAAAATTCCGTCCGAGACGACAGAACCGCAAGAACCCACCATAGTACCCGTTATCTCTTCGGATAAAAACGAAAGCGGCTTTGTCGTTTACCTTGTGGTGGGAGCGGTATTACTGCTCGCGGCAGTTCTATCATTTTTCGTAGTTAAATTTAAAATAAAAAAATAACCAAACAGGAGGGACTTATGTCAAAGACGTTAGGAACAACATCCAGAGGAATAAAAGCACCTATAATAAAAGAGGGCGATAACTTAGCCGAAATAGTTGTGGAGAGCGTTATGAACGCCGCCGCCGACAATGGCTTTACGCTTCGCGACCGTGACGTCGTCGCTGTTACAGAAGCTGTTGTGGCACGGTCACAGGGAAATTATGCAGACATTTCCGCTATATCGGAGGATGTAAAAGCCAAATTCGGGGAAAACGCCGAAATAGGCGTTATTTTCCCGATTCTCTCGCGTAACAGATTCGCCGTAGGGCTTCGGGGAATAGCCGGCGGCGTGAAAAAGATATATCTCATGCTGAGTTATCCGTCTGATGAAGTCGGAAATCCCCTGATAACCCTTGAACAGCTTGTGGAGAGCGGCGTCAATATTTATGGCGAGCCGCTCTGCGAGGAAAAGTTCAGGGAGCTTTTCGGTTATGAAAAGCACCTGTTCACGGGCGTGGACTATATAGAGTACTATAAAGAAGTAATTACACAAGCGGGTGCTGAGGTTGAAGTGATTTTCGCCAACGACCCTTCGCGGATACTTAAATACACAAAAAATGTAATAAATGCCGACATACACACAAGAAAAGCGACCAAAGAAAAACTTTTAAAAAGCGGAGCGGAAAAAGTTTTCGGCTTAGAAAACATTTTAAATGCTTCCGTAAACGGTTCAGGCTTTAACCCCGATTTCGGTCTGCTCGGCTTTAATAAAGCCGCCGAGGACAGAATTAAACTGTTTCCGAGAGACTGTGAAACCTTTGTCGCCGATTTGGCGGCACGGTTTCACGAGAAAACAGGAAAGCGGATTGAGGTCATGGTGAACGGCGACGGCGCGTTTAAAGACCCTGTAGGTTTTATTTGGGAGCTTGCAGACCCTGTGGTTTCTCCCGCATATACGAGCGGATTGTCCGGTACGACAAACGAGCTCAAATTAAAATACATGGCAGATAATTCTTTTACCGATTTAAGCGGTGATGAGCTTAGAGAAGCCATTTCAAATGAAATAAAATCTAAAAAACACGACCTGAAAGGTAATATGGCGTCACAGGGTACCACGCCGCGCTTCCTGACGGATTTACTCGGCTCGCTTGCAGATTTAACATCGGGGAGCGGCGATAAAGGTACGCCTATAGTGCTGATTCAAGGATATTTTGACAACTATGCAGATTAATCTTAATTTGACTAAAAGTTCGGAATAATTACAACCCGATTACAAAAATTACGGAGGAGTTACAAAAACTCCTCCGTTTATTACAGTTCGGCAACAGAGCGGTTACAGTTTGGATATTCGCTTGACATGCGGGTTTAGGGCGAATATACTTAAAGCATGGAAGCAAAAAAGCGACCATGAATAAAGAAAAAGTTTTTAAAAACAGGAGGTAATTAACATGAAAAAAGCAGTTTTACTTATCACAATTCTCGCACTTTCCCTGTCGGTATTTTTAGTCGGCTGTACGGAAGACGAAAAACCGACTACTCCCGTCACCGTCAACCAACCCTCTGAGTCCGACAACGCAAATGACGCCGCTGACGATGAAATCGACCCCGAAAACGGAACAGACACAGATGAGGATTTAACCGAAAACACGGACGATAACAACGCAGACGAAGACGGCGACACAGACGAAGCCGGTGACACAGACGAAGACGGCGACACAGACGAAGCCGGCGACACAGACGAAGACGGCGACACAGACGAGGACGGAGCAACCGACGAAGAATAATTAACCAATAAGATTTTCCTTTCCGGTCTTCCAAAAAACACCGCAAGCAATATCGGTCAGCAGTAATGCTGACCGATATTGCTGTATACACCCTACTCTATTCTCAGCCCACAGTTTGCGGAATATCCGGCGATTTGTCGTCTTCGCCGATTTTATTTCTGAGCCGCTTCATAACTATAAAATATGCAGGAATAAGGACTGCATCCGCTAAAATCCATGACAGCGGACCCGCAAAGCATACGCCGTAAAAGCCGAAGCGTCCGACTAATAAAAACGCAACAAACACACGTCCGACAAGCTCGCAGACGCCCGCCGACATAGCCATGACACTATAACCCAAGCCTTGTAAGGTGTTACGGAATATAAAAAGTATACCAATTGAGAAATAAGACGCTCCGAGTATACGAAGCTGAAATTTCACATTATCTAAGATTTCAAGCTCGCTGCTCTCGATAAAAATGCCCGCAAAAGTCCTGCCGAAAAACCATAGAATCAATCCCGCAAGCACACAGTAAGCCATTTGTATAATCATAGAAAGGCGAATACCCTGCCGTATGCGGTCGAGCTTTTTCGCGCCGAGGTTTTGTCCGCAGAAGGTCGCCAAGGTGAGTCCGAGAGCTTCCATAGGCTGAAAGAAAAGCAGAGAGATTCTGTTTCCTGTCGTAAGACCGGCTATAACAGGCGTGCCGAGACCGTTTACGGCTCTTTGTAAAACGAGTGCGCCAAGCGCGGTTATGGAAAATTGTAACCCCATAGGCACACCCATAGACAGGAGCTTTTTTGCGTGTTCGGGGGAGAACTTAGCTTCTTCCTTGGTGAATCTTAAAATCGGGTAGTTGCTCCTTATATATACAAAACATAAGACAGCCGATACCGTTTGTGCGATAACCGTAGCAATCCCCGCACCCATTACGCCTGTACCCAAAACAAGGATAAATAAAATATCTAAAAGCACGTTAATAATCGAGGCAATAGCGAGGAAATAGAGCGGCGATTTACTGTCGCCGAGTGCGCGGAGCATACTCGCGAGTATATTGTACGCCATAGCCGCCGGAATACCCCCGAATATAAAAATTATGTAGGAGTAGGATAATTCGATTATTTCTTCCGGCACATCTATAAGATGAAGAAGCTGTCTCGTGAAAATTACTGTCAGTGTCGTAAGAACAATCGCGAAAAAGACACAAAGAAAAATCACGTTCGCCGCAAAACGGCGCATTTCGGTTATATCACCTGCCCCGAACCGCTGAGAAACAGGTATACAGAATCCACTGCATAAGCCTACGACAAAGCCCAGCACAAAAAAGTTAAGCGCACCTGTCGTACCTACTGCCGCAAGCGCATGAGAACCTATAGCACGCCCTACTATAACAGAGTCTGTCATGTTGTAGAGCTGTTGAAAGAGCGTACCCAACAAAAGAGGTATTGAAAACCTCACAATTATCGGCAGGGGACGCCCCTTTGTCATATCTCGTACCATTAATTATTCCTTAATTTAAAGTCTAAGCAAAAGCATCTTTCAGCTTTTTTTCGAGGTCGCTGTACTCGTTTTCATAAACAAGTAACGAAATTTCATCGAGACCCGTAGTCACGAGCAGCGGCAGACAGTCCATATCACGAAGAACCCTGAAAACGCGCGAGGCAAAGCCTGTCCCTGTAATCATATCGCTCGATTTGACCGTCAGCTTTACGTTACCCACGTTGAGCATGGGCATAAGCCCCGCCCTCGATGATATATGATTCATTATAGTAAGAAGTTTCATCATATCATCGTCGCCGAAGGTGAATCCGAAGCTGATTTTATCCGAGGTCGCGGGCGACTGTGAAATCATGTCGATATTGATTCCGGCATCGGCAGATTTTTCAAACACTTCGTTTATAAAAGAATTCTCACAGGATGCGGGGACATTGTTAAATGTAACGATTGAAATACCTTGGGTTACAGTTATTTGTGTTGACATAATACTGTTCCTTCCATTATTATATTGAATTTAATAAATCCGTCATATCGTACAGACCTTTTTCGCGTCCTGCCAAAAACAGTGCGGCGTTTATCGCGCCGCTTGCGAAAACCTCGCGAGACAGTGCGGAATGTGACATGGAAATAATTTCATCGTGTCCGGCAAAAATTATTTCATGCTCGCCCACAATTGTCCCGCCGCGAATCGAATGAATACCGAGTTCGTCCTTTATACGCGGTCTGTGGGTTCCGCTTCGCCCGTATACGTATTTAAGCGCACCCCCGCTCTCCTCGTTTAAAGCATCGGCGAGCATTATCGCCGTGCCGGAAGGCGAGTCCGCCTTAAGATTATGGTGTTTTTCTATGATTTCCATGTCGAAAGAACTACCTAAAACCCGCGCCGTCCGTCTTGCTAAATCTGCGAGCAGATTAATTCCGAGCGACATATTGAAAGTGAAAAACACAGGAACATGCTCGGCGGCAATTTTTATCTTGACGATTTCATCCTGCGTATACCCTGTAGTGGCGATAACTGCGGGGATACTGCGCGACTTGCAGAACGTCAAAATCTCGTCTAACGCAGATGTATGGGAAAAGTCAATTATAACATCGGGCGATTCGGGGAGTGCTGAAAGCCTGTCGTAAATCTCAAAATCCCCGTATTTTTTACCCGCGGGGTCAACCCCTGCGTTCACTTTACAGTCTTTGCGTTCGGCAATCAACCCCGCTATGACTTTACCCATTCTTCCGCACGCGCCTGTTAATGCTATTTTTATCATTTTTGTTTCCTTTTTAAAAATTACAGTAACCCTATTTTTAACATCTCTGCTTTTAACTTCTCGATTTTACTTTCATCCATGTCGCAGAGCGGCAGACGTGTACTTCCGACGTCTATACCCATAAGTTTAAGCGCGTGTTTTACGGGGACAGGACTTACGTCCATGAACAGACCGTCCGTGTACATAAAACGGGCGTATTTTTGATTGAGTCTTCCGGCTTCGAGGACATTGTTCTCAAGGCAAAGCGTGCAGATTTTATGTACGACCTCCGGAACCACGTTCGCCATAACCGAAACCACGCCTTTTCCTCCGAGAGCCAAAACAGGGACATTCATATAGTCGTCTCCGCTGTAGACGTCGAGACCGCTTTCGTTTATAAGCGTAGAAAAATACGCAACATTTCCGCCCGATTCTTTGACGGCTTTAATATTCGGGTACTCGGCAAGTTCCTTAAAGGTGTTAAGCTCTATATTTACCACTGCCCTTGACGGAATATTATAAAGCATAATCGGAATATTAACCCTGTCGGCGACTGCGCCGAAATGTTTTACAAGCCCTTTTTGCGAAGCCTTGTTATAATAAGGTGAAACTAAAAGCAGGGCGTCTGCACCCGCCTTTTCCGCCCTGATTGACAAGTCAACCATATAAGCGGTGTCGTTACTGCCGGTCCCTGCAATAATAGGGACTCGTTTCGCGCTTTTTTCTGCGGCGAAGCGTATACATTCGATATGCTCCTCGTCGCTCATGGTACTTGCTTCACCTGTAGTTCCGCAGATAATCAGCGCGCTTGTACCGCCTTTAATCTGCCGTTCGATTAGCTCACTCATGAGGGGGTAGTTTATACCCCCGTCAGCGTTCATGGGTGTGACTAAAGCCACGCCCGAACCGGTAAAAATTGTGTTTTGCATACTTTTCCTCCTTAATCCAAATACCCCTTAGCCTTCAATAACTCCGCAACAAGCACTGCTCCGCCTGCCGCGCCTCTCAGTGTATTGTGCGAAAGTCCGATAAACTTATAATCATACTGGTTATCAGTGCGAAGCCGCCCTAATGAAAAGCCCATGCCGTTTTCGCGCTCGCGGTGAAGCCTCGTCTGCGGAAAATTTTCTTCCTCGAAATACTTTAGCGGCTGTAAGGGTGCGGACGGCAGTTTAAGCTCCTGCGGAACGCTTCTGAAACTGTTCCAGTCGCTGATAATGCTTTCTTTCGCCGGCTTCTTATTCCCGTCAAATCTCATGAAAACCGCCGCCATATGCCCGTCTGCGACAGGCACTCTTGAGCAATGTGAGGTTATATTTATATCGCTTGCGTTAATAATTACACTGTTTTCAATCTTACCCCAGATTTTTAAAGGCTCGGTTTCGGCTTTTTCTTCTTCCCCTGCGCCGACAAAAGGAATGATGTTATCCACTATTTCCGGCCATGTTTCAAAAGTCTTGCCTGCACCGGAAATTGCCTGATACGTGCAGACTAAAATATCTCTCAATCCGTATTTCAAAAGCGGACTCAGGGCGGGGACATAGCTTTGAATCGTACAGTTAGATTTTGCGGCGATGAATCCGCGCTTTGTTCCGAGCCGCTTACGTTGCAGATTTATGATTTCGGTGTGTTCATGATTTATTTCCGGAATAAGCATAGGCACATCGGGGGTATAGCGATGGGCGGAGTTGTTAGAAACCACGGGACATTCCGCCTTTGCATAGGCTTCCTCCAAGGCTGCTATTTCCTCTTTTTTCATGTCAACCGCCGAAAAGACAAAATCGACTCTGTCTGCGACCGCCTTAACATCCGAGGCGTCGAGTATTGTCATATTTTTTATTTTTTCGGGTATAGGCTCCTTCATCATCCAGCGGTCTTTCATCACTTCGCCGTAGTTCTTCCCTGCGGAGCGAGGCGATGCCGCGAGAACGCTCACCTCAAACCATGGATGCTCCGCCAATAAAAGTGAGAATCTTTGACCGACCATGCCTGTCGCACCGATTATGCCTGCTTTAAGCTTTTTCATTTGTTACAACTCCTCGTTTACAATTTATATTAAAGCGTGTTTAGCATTAATACAATAAACTAAATGTATCATAAAAATACAATTTTGTCAACCTCACTATTGACAACACGTTAAAGATTGTATATAATTAATAATAAGAAGCTATGCTCGAAACGGGAAAAGAGGTCATTATGATGTACTTACATAAACTTAAAAGAAAAAGCGGGTTCACAGTAGTGGAACTCTTGTTGGTTATTGCAATCATCGGGGTTCTGATTGCGATTGCAGTTCCCGCCTTAAACACGAGCAGAAATGCGACAAGTTCTGCCAACGAAAGGGCGAGAGATTTTTATTACACGGTGCAAAGCGTAATGATAGATATTAAATTATCGAAAAACGATGACATAAAAATGATAATGCCGGACCCCTCCGATTCTACGGTTCTCGCTTTAAATAACGAAGTTGTGATTGAAATTCGTAAATCCGGCTCGGCGAGATTGGCAAAAGCCGTTGCAGGAGACGAATCGAGCGTTGATACGGATTTAGAGGAAGATTTCAAAGATTTTGATAAATTCGGGGAATTTATTTTAAGTAAACTCGCTACTTTTATAGACGTAGGCTCTACCGGTAACGAATATTTTTACTTCACGGTTGATAAGGACTACAGGGTCACAGCGGCTTATTATACATGGGGCGAACTCCCGATAACCTTCCCCGCCGCTCCCGAAACCGTTGAATTTAGTGAGCCTAACCGTGTGGGTGGTCTGATTGTCGGTGCGTTTCCTCTTGAAAGAGGAGATAAGGACATGGAAATACCTGCGGTATAAAGGATTAAATGAGACGTAAACTGACTTTAATAATTTTTGCGGTGTTAACCGCATTCATAGTGACGGGGCGGAAAACCCAAACAATCGATGACGAACAGTGGTTTTTTAATCATGACGAACCGCCTGTAACAACCGAAAATAACAGCACAGCTCCGGTGACTACTCTGCCGGAGCTTGTTTCGTTGCCTGACGTTACGTTTACACAAGATAAAGAAAATTCAGAAGATTCGGGAGACCCGGAAAACGCAGAAGATTCGCAAGTTCCCGAAAACAACGACACACCCGAGCAGGTCGGTAACCCGCCCATTACTACTTCGCCTGATTTTGCTCTCCCTGACATAAGCGAAGAAGACGGATACGACAACGAGTGGGCGTTTTATTTAATAAACGGCGAAAATCCCCTGCCGCATGACTTTTCATTTAATACCCGTATTATTTTCGGCGAGTACAGAATGGACGAACGCGCCGCTGATTATGCCATACAAATGCTCGAAGATGCAAGGCGTGACGGTGTCGGGCTTGTTATTGTTTCGGCATATCGTACCGCCGAAAGACAAAGGAACAATTATAATGCACAGGTTCAAAGATATATAGATGCCGGATATTCTGAAAATGAAGCACATTTACGCACGGGGCAGGAAATAGCTCCGCCCGGAGCGAGCGAACATAACGCAGGACTTGCCCTCGATATTCTCGACATGAGTTATAATCTCAGCGAGACTTTTGACAGGACAAGAGAATTCGAGTGGCTTATTCAAAATTCATACAAATACGGTTTTATTCTGCGTTACCCGAAAAATAAAATCCACGTAACGGGAATCATCTACGAGCCGTGGCATTTTCGCTTTGTGGGAGTAAAACGCGCAACTGAAATAACAGAAGCAAAGCTTACCTTAGAGGAATATATTTGGGAATTATTATTAGACGGCGAGGCGGATGAAGAAGCGGAAGAACAAGAAATCGAAGAAATTGAAGAAAACGAAGAAAATGAAGAAAATGAAGAGGGGTTCGCGGATGCGAACCCTTATTTTTCAGGCTTTTCGGTTTTACCGATTACTAAGGTAATCACCGCACCGAGAACAAACGCGCAGATTCCGAATATGAGCGTCGGGTTAAATGCGAGTTCGGACGGGAAGATAGCATAAACAGAACCCAAGATAAGCCCCGCAATTATGCTGTAAACAATAGAGTGAAACCGAGACAGAAGCCATTTTATAAGCTTTGCCCCGAAGATTATCCCTACAATTATTCCGAGTCCCGCGGGTATTAAAACAAGCAGGTTAAATTCCGTTACTGCGTCTAACAGGGCGGGATAAACACCGAGCAGAATCAAGATAAACGAACCCGAAAGTCCGGGAATTATCATAGCCATCGCCGCAACGGCACTGAAGACAACGAGAAGAAAGGGGTTATTTGCGTTTGTGCCGTCGCCTGCGGGGTTTACCGAATCCGTAAGGTTATCGCCGCTTAAAAGACTAAGCAGGATAACGAGGGCTAATGCGAACAGGGTAAAAATTAAATAATAAAGCTTGAAGCCGCCGCCTTGATTATCGTTCGAGAGCAGTTTTTTAGCAATAAGGGGCAGACTGCCCACTATCAGTCCGAGAAAAAATAAATAAGTCGGCGCGGGGTAGTGTTCAAAAAGCTCCTTCGCCAAAAATGAAAAACCCACCACTCCGAGAGCCGCGCCGAACGCGAACAAAGCGAGAAAGGTAAAGTTTTTCTTTATATGTTTAAAATCTAAAGCCATAGCTCCGCAGATTTTGTCATAGCACCCGAAAACCACCATCATGGTTCCGCCGCTGACGCCGGGGATAACAGCAGATACTCCGAATACTACGCCGTTCAATATAGGGGAGAGCAGTTTAATCAAAACTTTCATGTGTTCGTTCCGCCTTGGTCTTCTCTGATTTTCGGTATCTCGACCCAAAACTGGCTCGCTATACCGAGTAATACCGCTCCGAGAAAACGAAGCGGATTAACCGCCGCCAGCCCGAACGCCGTGTTAACGCCCGGTATGTAGGTCAGCAGGATTACAAGAAACAGTGCCGCACCCATAATGACAAAGGCGGGAAAGTTTTTATTGTTTATGAGTTTATAAAAAGGTATGGATGCGGAGAGGTTGACAAAAACCGCGCCAATCAAACCGCCCGTAATCGCCGCAAGAAAACAGGAGTTTAAACCTCCCGCACTCATTCCCGGCAGGAAAATCCTGAAAATTAAAATAGCTAACGAAACACAAAGCCCTTGAGTTATGGCGCGGACTAAAAACCTTCTGTCGAGCGTACCGCGTCCGACAAAGCCCGAAGCCGTCATAGTGCTTTTTATATCCGCTCTGTTCCCGAAAAATGCTAAAGAAACGAGCGGCAGAATCAACACCGAAGGTAAGGACACGGTGACAGGCGACAGCGTAAGCGCGCCATTCGAGAATAAACAATACAGCGCGAACATAGCCATTGACGTAAGGGCTATCATTGCTATTCCTATTGTCTGTTTTATATTATAGTGTATTTGGCGGGTTTCTTTGAGAGCATCCACCACAGAATTAAAGTCGTCGTCCGCGAGAACAAGACCGCAAGCCTCCTTAGCCGCACCGGACGTCTCCTGAGGTAAGGCGACGCCCACGTCGGCACGTTCCAATGCCTCGACATCTGCCGCGCCTATTCCCGTTACGGCGACAATATCGCCCTCGTTTTGCAGCAGTTCTATTATGTAAGGCTTTTTATCGGGGCTGACACGGGCGAAAATATTAGCGTTTTTTATGTCGGGATTGCGTCCTTCGAGTTGACACTCGTCTAAATAATCTCCGGTTACTGCGAGTGCGTCTGAGAGTCCGATTTTTCTGCCGATTGTGAGAGCGGCGTCCGAACTGTCGCCTGTAGTCATAATGACCTTGACGCCTGCGCGGTAACAGCTTCTGACGGCGGCGGGTGCGCTGTCACGGGTCTGATTGGCAAAAGCACACAGACCTACGAATGTATAGCTTACATCATGGGCGGTGCGGGGCAGATTATTCTCATTATTGACACGGGCATAAGCGACCGCAACAACGCCGTGTCCCTGTTCTGAATATTTCTGTTGTTTTTGTTGTACCGAGAAGAGATAGTCGGGGGGAAGGTCGCATTTAGGGAGTATGATTTCCGGAGAACCCTTTACACAAAGAAGAAGAGAGCCGCCGATTCTCCACAGATTTCCTCCGAGTTTGGTTTCTTCCGAAAAAGGGTATCGGCAGACCAATTCGTTTTCTCGTAGCGCCTTTACGTCTACGCTTTTAAATGCCGCACCGAGTATAATAGCCCTGTCCATGGGCGATGAATCTTCGGGGTCGCAGGAGAGAACCGAAATACGTCCGAGCGTCTCCTCGTCGGTGGTATATTCGTCAATTAAAGAGGTGTGATTTTTGGTAATGACGCCCGTTTTATCCACACAAACAGCAGTTATCGCCGATAACGAAGCCATAGCGTTCAGGTCCTTCACCACGCAGTTTCTTTTAAGGAGTGTAAATGCGCCGTAAAGATAATGCGACCTTACGAGCATAGGACATTCCGCGGGGATAAGACACAGTGCGAACGAAATCGCAGGGAGAAAAACGACAACGGGAAAGTCGGAGAAAGAAAGCTCTGCGCCTTTAGATAAAATGGTGATAACAAGAAACATCAGCAAAAATGCAACAGACGAAGCATAAAATACAGGTGCGGATTTTAGCGTAGCGGATTCTATACTTGTCTTAAACGCTTCGGAGTTGCGAGCCTCGCCGAATTCACGGCACTTTCTTGAATCAACGCCCGTCGCGCTGACACGCGCTACAGCGGTACCGGAAAGAAGACGAGTACCTTTATATATGCAGGTTTGTTTCAACTCATTTTTATTATCCGCCCCCGCCCGCTTTAAGGAGGGTGAGCGGTCTCCCGTGAAAAGACTTTCATCAACCGAAACGCCATGCGCTTCTAAAAGATGGGCATCGGCGGGGACGCTCTCACCCTCCTGAAGGATAATGATGTCATCGGGAACTAAGTATTCCTTACGGAGCAGTGTAATCTGCCCGTCACGTAAAACACGGAATCTCATGCTCGAAATACGCCGCAGTTCCTTAAACGAGTCACGGCACTTATAGCCTTTTAAAACCTCGACAGCGGAATAAAAAGCGGCAAGCAGGAGCATGACAAAGCCGCTGCTTATCCGTCCGCAGAGCATAAGAACGAGTGCGGACGCAAACATCATAAAAAACCTAAAGGAAAACAGGGTGCGTACAGGCTTAAAATCCCCGGCTGTTTCAAGCTGTCTTGACTCGCCGTTATATCCGTACATGGCTATCCGCCCCGCTACCTCGTCTGAGGTCAGTCCGCGATAATTATCTAATTTATCGGTAAAAAATTCCATATTATCTTCCTTTACACAAATACCCATTATATAGACTACCACAAAAGGCTCTAAATGTCAAGAGCGAGTTTCAGACGGAGGATTACGTTTAGAGGCTTGTTGTTATTTTGCACAAAGAAAAAAGCCTAAGCTTATAATATTTGTACTATATTAATTAATATTTCGCTTGAAATAAAGACTAAAATATTGTAAAATTAGAATGTAGGATAAATTAACGAGAAAGGAAAAGAAAAGCGTGAAAAAAGCAGCAGTATTTATGGGGAGTATAAACGATATGCCCGT
The DNA here is from genome assembly GCA_009778065.1 of Oscillospiraceae bacterium. GTDB lineage: Bacteria > Bacillota > Clostridia > Oscillospirales > Ruminococcaceae > Ruminiclostridium_E. Next base: position 5,153 of record WRKM01000020.1, on the reverse strand, counting down.
GGTGGAGAAAGCCGCGGCGACTATGAAGGAGTTCGGAATCGAGGTAAGCATACACGTTCTTTCGGCACACCGTACACCCGACGCGGTAGCGGAATTTGCTTCCGGCGCACGCGAAAACGGCTACGGTGTTATAATAGCGGCGGCGGGAATGTCGGCACACCTTGCGGGTGTTATTGCGGCGCATACGCCGTTGCCCGTTATTGCTCTTCCGCTCAAGAATCAAGCTTTAGACGGCATGGACGCACTTTTATCTATGGTCATGATGCCGCCCGGTGTCCCCGTGGCGTGCGTGGGAATCGACTGCGCGAAGAATGCAGGTTACTTAGCGGTTCAAATTCTTGGCGTAGACGATGAGACTTTAATGGACAAGTTTGCCGCATTTAAGAAAAAGCAATACGAAGATTGTCTTAAAATAAATGAGGATGCTGCGGCAAAGTACAATTAAATACGGAGGTTGTAAAAATGTTCGACAAACTTCGAGAAGAATGTGGCGTTTTCGGGGTCTATACTAAGGAAAATTCCGAGGTGTCAAGATACGCCTATACCGCACTTTACGCCCTCCAACACAGGGGGCAGGAGAGTTGCGGCATAGCGGTCAATAATCGGGGGATTATTGACTATAAGAGAGGTATGGGGCTTGTAAATGAGGTTTTCGATAAAGAGAATCTTGAGCGTCTGAACGGCGGAAAAATAGCTATAGGTCATGTACGCTATTCTACGTCTGCACTCAGCCATCATCATAATAATCTGCCTATAGTTGTGAAACATATAAAAGGACCTATGGCACTTTCGTTCAACGGAAGTTTAATAAACTCGCGTAAGCTGAGAGAGGATTACGAGAATAAAGGCGCGATTTTTCACTCTACTAACGATGCGGAGGTCATAGCCTACGCCGTTACCGAGCAAAGATTAGTCTGCGGCTCTATTGAAGAATCGCTTGAAAAGGCTATGTATAAGCTGAAAGGCGCGTATTCTGCGGTGATTATGTCGCCTAAGAAATTAATTGCCGCACGCGACCCTAACGGCATACGACCGCTCTGCCTCGGCATACTTCCGGAAGAGGCGGGATATGTGGTCGTGAGCGAGAGTTGCGCGCTTAACGCCGTGGGTGCGGAGTTTGTACGCGATATAAAGCCGGGCGAAATCGTTGTCATTTCCGACAAGGGAATAAGCAGTATAAGCACACACTGCGGCGACAAAGGGAGCCTTTGCGTTTTTGAGTATATTTACTTTGCACGCCCCGACAGTGTAATCGAGGGTGTTTCCGTTCATGAGTCGAGAATCAAAGCGGGTGAGTTTTTAGCGGAGCAACATCCGGTCGAGGCTGACGTGGTTATCGGGGTACCCGATAGCGCGATTGACGCCGCACTCGGCTATTCGGGGCGGTCGGGGATTCCTTACGGTATGGGACTCGTTAAAAATCGCTATGTCGGGCGTACTTTTATTCAACCCACGCAAGAAATGCGCGAATCCACGGTAAAAATAAAGCTCAGCGCGATAGGCTCGGTGGTGAGCGGAAAACGGGTCGTGGTGGTTGATGACAGTATGGTAAGAGGGACGACCACCCGAATCATAATAAAAATGCTGCGCGAAGCCGGAGCTAAGGAAGTCCATATAAGGCTTTCATCTCCGCCGTTTCGTAATCCGTGCTTTTTCGGTACAGATATTGACAACCGCAGTTTTTTGATTGCCAACCAAAAAACACTTGAAGAAATTAAACAGGAGATAGGCGCGGACTCGCTCGGTTATTTAAGCATGGAAAACGTGGAGAAGGTAGCGGAGGGTGCGAATTGCGGCTTTTGCTCCGGTTGTTTTTCGGGTAGGTATCCCATGGAGGTTCCCGATGAACTTCCGAGAGATAAGTTTGATTCAAAGTTGTCACAGTAGAAAAGAGGATGTATGAAAAACAGTCACAGCGGGAGTTATAAGGCGGCGGGTGTTGATGTTGTTGCGGGGTATGAAAGTGTCAGGCTCATGAAAGACGCCGTAAAGAAAACGTATAACAAGGGCGTTCTGGGAGAATTTGGGGGCTTCGGCGGAATGTTTATGCCTGATTTATCGGGTATAAAAGAGCCTGTATTTGTTTCCGGAACGGACGGCGTGGGGACGAAAATAAAGTTAGCCATGCTCTTGGACAAACATGATACAATCGGCATAGATGCGGTCGCCATGTGCGTGAACGATATTATATGTTCGGGTGCGAAGCCGCTGTACTTCCTTGATTATATTGCTTGCGGAAGGGTCGTTCCCGAACGAATTGCCGCAATCGTGAGCGGTGTAGCGGAGGGATGTATACAAAGCGGCTCTGCTTTAATCGGCGGAGAAACCGCTGAACACCCCGGACTTATGAAAGAAGACGAGTACGACATAGCGGGATTCTGCACGGGTGTAGTTGACAAAAGTAAAATTATTGACCGCCGAAAAGTAAAAGAGGGCGATGTGATAATAGGGCTTGCTTCAAGCGGTGTACATTCAAACGGATTTTCGCTTGTGCGGAAAGTCTTCGGAATAGGCAAAAAAGACGACAGAAAAACCCTTGACGAAAAAATCCCCGAACTCGGAAAAACGCTGGGGGAAGAACTGCTCACGCCGACTTCAATATATGTTAAACCCGTCATGAAATTAAATTCTGAGATTAAAATAAAAGGCATCGCTAACATAACGGGCGGCGGCTTTTTCGAGAACATACCGCGCTGTCTGCCTGAAGGGCTATGTGCAAGGATTAATAAAAATATGTTTGAAATACCTTTTATTTTCCGCTATATTCAGGAAAAAGGCAATATTCCCGAACGCGATATGTTTAACACCTTTAATATGGGAATCGGTATGGTTTGCGTGGTCAGCGCGAAGAGGGCAGACGCGGCGGTGGAGATGCTTGAAAAAGCGGGTACGCGGGCGTGTTGCATAGGCATGGTTGAGCGCGGGGATGAAGGGGTTGTTTTGATATGAGTCAGGTTCATGACAACTTCTCAAAATACAAAAGCGGGGTAGCCGCCTTAAAATTAACATCGGCGTTGTTTCTTGCTGTCGGGAATTTCCTTATAATTTCAGCGATTTATACAGGCAATGAAAAAACATCGCTTTCCCTTCCCGAATTGCTCAGAGGTATAATGTTATTGTTAGGGTTCGGGACTCTCGTTGCTTCGATTGTTTTAGCAATAATCGCCACACGCAAGGGTTGGAAATTAAAAGAGCTTGTAACAGAAAATGTAACAAAAGTTGTGCTTTCACAGGCGTTTGAGCTTATTGAATACGCTCCGAAGAAAGCCCTTTCTCATGCAGTCATAGAAGACACAAAACTTATTACCGACTGGGACACGCGTAGCGGCAGCGACTATATTCGCGGAAAGTATAAGGGCTACGGCTTCGAGTTTTCGGACATAGAACTCTCGGAAACTGTTACAATAACAACGGACGGCGAAACAACAATCACAACATATAACGAAAAGTTTAAAGGGCAGTGGATTATTTTATACACGAAAAAAGAACTCCCTACAGTTTTACGGCTTCGTAAAAAGGTAAAATCCGTGCGGATGAAAAGCAGTGTTGAAACAGAGAATATGGCGTTTAACTCAAAGTATCAAATCGAAGCAAACGACCCGCACGGCGCGTTTTTAATACTAACCCCGCATTTTATGGAAAAAGTTACCCACGCTGATACGCTCGCAAACGGCAGAACTTTTGTGTATTTCGGCGGTCGTAAAGTACATATCGCCATATATAACAAGCGTAATCTCTTTGAATTTTCGGCAAGGAAAAAGGCTCATTCAAGCATAGACGCGCTTATGGAACTCCAGCGAAAAGAAGTCAAGTATATTACAGACATTTTAGATGTATTCCTGTCGAATGAGAGCTTGTTTGGGTGATTTAATATCCCTCTTGTCCTAACTAAATTAAAATAACCGAAACAAAGAGCTTTTAGTTCAAAAAATTTATATAATTATTAAAGGTGAAAATTATGCCCACACATGAAGAAATCAGCAAGGCTGTTGCGCGTATAGCGGAAACATTTCCGGTAAAGCAAGCTTCTTATTTCGGCTCGTATGCCGAAGGAAAGCGAGCCGAGTCAAGCGATTTAGATTTATTGTTTGAATTTAATAAACCGGCTGTATCGCTTTTTATGTTGTCTGCAATAAAATACGATTTAGAAGAACAACTGAATATTCCCGTTGATATAATTCACGCACCCATTCCGGAAGATTCTTTTTTAAAAATAGGAAAGGTTGTGCGTGTTTATGGGTAGCCGTGATAAAAATATATTAATTAAAATTTTACAAGAAATATCTCTCATTTCCGAAATGACAGACGGCTATAATTATATTCATTTCGAGAGTAGCGAAAAAACTAAAAGAGCTGTGTGTATGACGTTGATTAACATAGGCGAAATGGTAAAATTACTTTCTGCCGAAATAAAACAAAATAACCCGAGTATTCCGTGGCGTTCGATTTCGGGTTTACGGGATGTTACAGCTCATGGTTATCAAACCCTGCGTATGGAAGATATTTGGGAAACCATAGCAACGGAAACACCTCTTCTTAAAAAACGAATAAAAGAAATACTCTCCCAAGGTCAAATTTAAAGTATAAGGTGAAAGCATGAAAAACATAGCTGTTCTTGTTTCGGGCGGCGGTACTAACCTGCAAGCACTTATTGACGCCGAAAAGGCGGGAGAACTCCCCGGCGGCAAGATAAGTCTCGTTATTTCGTCAAAAAAAAGCGTTTACGCACTTGAACGTGCTGAAAAGCATAATATTAAAACCGCCGTTGTAGAATGGCTTGAATTTAAACCGAACAGAAAAGAATACAGTGCGGAGATTTTAAAACTTTTGCTTGAACATAACATAGAACTCGTAATTTATGCGGGGTTCATGGTTATTCTTGACGAGTGTGTCTGCCGAGAATTTCGTAATAAAATGCTCAATGTTCACCCCGCCTTGATTCCCTCATTCAGCGGAGAAGGGTATTACGGACTTCGTATTCATGAAGCGGTACTTGAAAGCGGCGTAAAGCTGACGGGTGCAACGGTTCATTTTGTGAATGAAGTCTGTGACGGCGGTCCGATTATATTACAAAAAGCAGTGGAGGTTAAAAACGACGATACCCCCGAAAGTCTGCAAAAACGGGTAATGGAAGAAGCAGAGCAGATTCTGTT
>WRKM01000019.1 GCA_009778065.1 Oscillospiraceae bacterium | reverse complement strand
TTGAGCGGTACGGTTGTTGCTATACTTAATATTATAGCAAAACAAATGGTAAAGCTCAATACCTTTTTAAAATTTCCTGTCATGACGTTTCCTTTCTACCCCTAAGGGTTTACAAAAATGTTTTAAATTCTATAAGATGTATTTAGTTCTACAGCTTATTTCTTAATAATAACAGAAAATTATCGAAAAAAGTATTGTTTTTTGTCCTTATTTTTTCTTGAATTTTGTTGATTTTACTTGTTTTTCCTTGTTTTGTGTTGTTACATTTGCAACAAATCGTTGCATATTCTTATTTATATCTTGTATTTAATAGATATTTCTTGATTTTTGTAGGTGTAGGATAATTTTCAGAAAAAAACCCGCCTTGATAGCGGGTTTTGCGAATTCATTTTAAATACTCAACAATGCAATAAGAATGTAAAGTATTAGTCAAATGAATCTTCTTCATTTCTCGAATTAAAAAGCTCGACTAATGCTGTCATTTCTTCCTCGGTCAGCGTTATGCCTTTGCCCATACGTTCGCGGTCGGGTGACCAGTTGCGAATATCGTACTTAGGCGGGTTGTCGTTCCAGCTTACCATGTTCAGCTCGACTTTCCAGCCTTTTGCGTTCTCTGACATTACCCCGAGTTCTTTTGTGATTTCAAACTTAATTTCTGCCATAACTTAGTTAATCTCCTTTTGTATATTTAATTAATTTCGTCCCCTTGAGTAGATAGAAGCCCTTCGCGGGTAAAGGTTTCGGGAATCTCGCGACCGAAATCCCAAATGCCGGAGGGTTCGCTCCTAATTAATGAAGCTGTCTCGTTTTGCATAATCATTACCAAGGTGTCTCCATCGACAAGAAATGCAAATTCAACCACATAGTCGTAATCGTCAAAGGTATCTTCAGAAAGTCCGGATTCGCCATACCTTATTTCCCGCATGGAAGTGAGAAGTAAGCGGTCGCCTTCGATTTTATAGATTCCTTCTATAATTCCGATTTCAAAATTATCGTCATACCCGTGGTATAGAAGCTGATAAACTTCGCCTTTTTCGTTAAAGCACATCTCGGAGGAAATATCGGTTTCCGATTGATGTGCTGACCATGTGCCGATAAGAGGGTTGTCTGCGGGCGTAGGCTCACCGCCGGAATTTCCGTCCTTTGAACAAGCTGTAAGCATAAATACAGCCGCAACAAGGGATGCGAATATTCTTTTTTTGTTCATTTTTGAAAGTCTCCTTTTTGTCATATTTTAATTATTAGCTTTAATTATATCGTCTGCCCGCATAATCCTGTCGAAAAGCGCGTAATACTTGCTTGTCACGACCCTGTTAATGTGATGATACCCGAAGAACCAACGCTCAAAAGAACAGCTTTCACCGAGAATGTCAAGGTATGCGTTGACGCGGCTTTTGTCGGAGTTGGGCAGCTCTAAAAACTCCGCTATTTTACTCGGTGCCTCGTGGCTGACTATATAATCTACACTGCCATTATGTTCGGCTAAAGCCCGAAGTCCGTTTCTGTATTCCGATTCCTTTTGAATCTCGGGCGGCAATTCGGACGGTTGGTCGTTTGTTTCAGGTGCTGAGGTATCTATATGTCCGCCGCCGAATGTAAGAATCCTTTTTTTACCGAGCGTGAAAACCTCACCGCGCATGAGATAGCGAAGGTTTCCGCTTATACGGCGGCTTCTCCCGCCGTTCCATTCCTCTTCGGGGTAGGAGCTTAGTTCATTGAAATTCTCGTGAATACCGTCCACAAAAAGGATATGATATTTTTTCTTACCGAGCCGCTTTAAAAGGCGTTTTTCTTTTTTTGAGCCATCCCATATGAAACCGAAATCGCCGCAAATAATCAGGAAATCTCCTTTTTTAAGACGTTTTGCCTTTTTAAAGCGGCTTAGGTCTCCGTGAGTGTCGCCTGTGATGTAAATAAGATTTTCGTATTTTTTCATTTTTATACCCTATACAGCCAATGCTTTTTCTAAATCGCCGATTAAATCTTCTACTGATTCAATACCCACCGAAATACGTACAGTACCCTCGCATATATGCGAGTCGTTAAGCTGTTTCGCTGAAAGCTGGCTGTGCGTGGTTGTTGCGGGGTGAACCACCTGTGTACGTATGTCGCCTAAGTTGGCGACGTTACGTATAATAGTGAGCGAATCCATGAAACGGGCGGCACGATTGCGGTCGCCTTTTATGTTAAATGTAAAGACAGTCCCTGCACCCTTTGGCAGGTATTTCTTTTGCAGGGCGTTATATTTGCTTGATTCGAGTCCGGAGTAGTTCACGGTTTCGACTTCGGGGTGGGCTTCAAGGAACTTTGCGATTTTAAGAGCGTTTTCGCAGGCTCTTTCAATGCGTAGAGACAGGGTTTCTACACCCTGTAAGGTCATAAAAGCGTTAAAGGGGGCGAGACACGAGCCGAGGTCACGCATAATCAATGCGCGGAGCCTCATAATAAACGCCGCTTTACCTAAATCTGCGAAAACTATGCCGTGATAAGAGACATCAGGCTCGTTAAAAAGCGGAAAACGAGGGTTATTTTTATAGTCAAAACCGCCGTCAACGACTATTCCCGCCATGACTTGCCCGTGACCCGAAAGGAATTTTGTTGCACTGTGAACCACTATATCTGCGCCATGCTCTAACGGGCGGCAGAGGTAGGGAGTGTTCAGAGTGCCGTCTACCATAAGAGGAATCCCGTGCCTGTGAGCGATTTCACCGATTTTCTCAATATCGCTGATGTTTGCGTTTGGGTTGCCTATCAGTTCAGTAAAGAATAATCGGGTTTTGTCTGTTATTGCATTCTCCCATGCCGAAAAGTCGTCGGGGTCTACAAATTTTACGTTTATACAGAGCCGTTTCAGGCTTACGCCCATCATATTGATTGCGCCGCCGTAGATGTTCGCAGAGGAAACGATTTCATCGCCCGCTTGACACAGGTTTACAAAAGAATTGAACATTGCCGCATGTCCCGACGAAAACGCCAGAGATGCGACGCCATCCTCTAAGGCGGTTATGCGTTCTTCCAAGAAGTTGTTAGTCGGGTTCATGAGACGGGTATAGATGTTACCGGACTTTGACAGCTCGAAAAGGCTCTTGGCGTGTTCTACGTCGTCAAAATAATATGCGTTTGTCTGGTATAGCGGCGGGGTGACGGAATGGGTAGCCTCGTCTCCGTCATAGCCGGCATGAACCATCTTTGTTTCAAATCCGTAGTTTTTCTGCATGTTTTTTCCTTTCCCTGCGGCGGTTGCCGCGACTTTGTATTTATTAATTTAAAAAAATAAGTAATTATTTCCAAAAAAGACTTTTATTTACATTTGATTTGTGTTAAAATAAAGAATAACAGGACGGGCATTTTTATGTCCTACAATTCATTATAATACAAAACAGGGGGTTTGTCAAATATGAGAGGCTTAAAAAAATTAATTATCGTCGCATTCGCCGTATTATTTATTATCCCAAGCATAGATAACAACGGGTTTTCAGGGGTTTTTGCTTTTGAACCGGGGATTGAAGAAATTTATTCCGAGGGAGTTTTCATGGTTCATCTCGACACAGATATAGCTGTATATAAAGAAAGCGAGCTTGAAAAAATTTATCCCGCCTCGACCACGAAAATTATGACGGCTCTCGTGGTGCTTGAAAATATTGAGAATTTAGATGAGCTTGTAGAGGTAACGAATAATATGAACCACGGATTTGGTTCAAACCCGAATTTCACGGATGCGGCTGCCGCTGACATCATGATAGGACAGGAAAATTTGAGCTACCTTGATTGTTTATACGCGCTGATGATTTATTCGGCGTGCGATGTGGCTAATATTTTGGCGTATAACGTCGCGGGGACTATTTCGGATTTTGTGGATATGATGAACGCAAAAGCGGCGGAACTCGGCTGTATTAACACTAATTTCGGAAATCCGCACGGACTTCACCAAATAGATAATTATACCTGCGCTTATGATATGTTTTTGATTGCAAGGTATGTTTATGAAAAATATCCGATTTTCAGGGATATTATAAGTTCCGCGAACTACCAAATGCCCCCTAACAGCAGAGACCCGAACGGCGTGGTTCTTACGAACACTAACAGGCTATTAGCTAAAGACAGTTCATATTACTACGAATTTGCAAAGGGAATAAAAACCGGAAGCGTGCCTTATTTTTACAATTTAGAAACCACAGAATATGAGCCGGGGAACTTTAACCTTGTTTCCATTGCCTCGCGGGAGGGACACACTTATATGATTGTTACGCTCGGTGCGCCTTATCATGATGTTCCGGGCGACAGAGGATTCTATTCCTACAGCGACCATTTAGCTTTGTATAAGTGGGCGTTCAGTTCCTTGGAATACAGGACGATTATGTCGGCAAACGATATTGTAGCGCAGTTACCCGTAGTAAACGGCATAGAAGACCGTATACAGCTAAAACCCGTTTCGGATTTCAGCTATCTGTTACCCTCAGGACTCGACAGAACCGCCGTTCTGCGCGTACCTAAGCCTTTTAACGATGAGGTAGAAGCTCCTATTGAAAAAGGGCAGATTCTCGGCGTCATTGAACTCGTGTTATCAGGTGAAACGCTTGCGAGGATTGACATGGTTGCGGCTACTGACGTAAGTATGTCGATTGAGTCGAGAATTATGGATAATGTCACGGGGATTTTCGGCGAATGGTGGTTTCAGACAGGTGTTGCTCTTGTGGCGGCTCTGACGGTTTTTGTAATCATTCTGCGTATAATTAACAGTCAACGGGCTAAAAACCGCCGCACGGGCAAAAATATTCGCCGCTGACAGATGAATATTACAATAATAGCACTCGGAAAGTTGAAAGAAAACTATTTAAAAGATAATTCAAGCGAGTACGAAAAAAGACTCTCGGCGTATTGCAGGTTAAAAATTATTGAGCTTATGCCCGTAAAGCTCAACCAAAACCCGTCTGCGGAGCAGGTCAAAGCCGCACTCGAAAAAGAAACCGCCATGATAAACATAAAATCCCCAAAGGCTTTTAAAATCGCGCTTTGCTCTGAGGGTGAGAGGTTTACAAGTGAGGGGTTTGCCCGAAAATTATTTAAAAACCCGTGTGACTTGAATTTTATTATAGGCAGTTCGGCAGGACTTTCAGACAGCGTTAAACAGAGTGCAGACCTGCGGCTCTCGCTTTCGGACATGACGTTTCCTCACAGGTTTGCTCGGATAATGTTGCTTGAACAGCTTTACAGAGCTTTTTCAATACAAAACAACGGAAAATATCACAAATAGGGACGACGGACATAAATAGTTTATTCCGTAGTGCTTAGAAGGGACGGTTTTTAAAATATGGCAAGGGAGATTTCCGCCCGCGAGAGGTATGAGGGTGCATTACTCGGATTCGCTATAGGCGATGCGTTCGGTTATCCGATAAGAGCGATGGAATTCAGCGATATATGCCGAAGGTTTGAAAAGCACGGCTGTTTGGAGCTTGCAGTAAGCAAACAGACAGAAACCGCACTTTTTACCGATGCCACGCAGATGTCGCTTTTCACCGCAGACGGAATTATATGGGCGGACAGAGAAGCGCGGGGCGGCGAGATTAATTATACCACTTATGTTTTTTACGCATATCAGTTCTGGCTGTTTACCCAGACTAACACAATAGCCGGAAAAGAATACGCATGGCTTTTCGATACGGAGAGAAACCACCGTAAATGCCGTCTCTTGAGGGCTAAGGGGTTGTACAAGAATCGTTATTCCGACAGGACAAATATAGATGCACTGCTTAGTGCAAGGGATAATCAGTACGGCAGATTAATCCACAGAGTAAACAGCAACAATGATAACGGCGGATTAAAGCGTGTGCTTCCTGCGGGGCTGTACTTCAATTATGACGCAGAAACAGCGTTTCGGGCAGGTGCGGATTTCGCGGCTATTACCCATACTTCGCCATCGGGTTATCTTGCGGCGGGTTGTTACTCTGCGCTGATTGCGGAGCTTATGAACGGCGAGCCGCTTGAAGACGCGCTGAACATGGTCATGCGAATCCTTAAAGAATATGAGGGACACGAGCAGACATTGCATGCGCTTAAAGCTATGCTCGGATTAGTCCGTGACCAATCGGTTTCGCCGCGTACCGCTGTCAGTCGTCTCGGAACGGGGAAAAATGCAGAGGAGGCTTTGGCTATTGCATTGTTTTGCGTTTTCATACACTCGGAGAGCTTTGCAGATGCCATAAGGCTTGCCGCTAACCATGACGGCGATAGTGAAGTATGCGCCGCGCTTTGCGGCGGGATTTTCGGGGCATACAGGGGTGCGGAGTCGATTCCTAAACGCTGGATTAAAAAAATCCAATATTATAATCTAATCATGGACGTGGGGGAAGAACTGATAGGCGTCACAGTATTCAGCCAAAGAAGACCTAAGCAAAAGAAAAATAAGACAGAGCCGCCACAAAACGCAGTAAATCCGGAAAACACAGGAGATTATTCGGGCGACACAGAAACTTTTGATTTTAAATAGGATTTAAAAAGGGGAAAGGTAATGAATGTAACAGATTTAGGCTTTATTAAAGGGTTTATCAGAATGGCGGCTGATGGTTATGCGAGAGGTTGGCATGAGCGTAACGGCGGGAATTTAACATACAGGCTAAAAAAAAGTGAGGCGGACGAGGCGCGGTGGTGCTTTGATACAAAAGCTCAGTGGGTATCGCTCGGCGCAAAAATTCCCGAACTTGCAGACGAAATCTTTCTCGTGACAGGTTCGGGGAAGTTTTTCCGTAACATTGAGCCTTTCCCTTCCGAAAACATAGGTGTATGCGAGCTTGACCAAAGCGGCGGAAGTTACAGGATTTTATGGGGTTTAGATAACGATTCAAAACCCACCAGCGAGTTTCTCAGTCACCTCATGAACCATGCGGCGAAAAAGCGGGCGAAAGGCGATTCTTACAGGGTTATATACCACTGCCATCCCACGAATTTGATTGCACTGAGCTTTTTACTTCCGCTGGACGAAAAGACTTTCACACGAGAATTGTGGGAGATGATTACCGAGTGTGCCATTGTTTTTCCGGATGGCGTCGGGGTTATGCCGTGGGAGGTTTGCGGCGGCAGAGATATTGCCGAAAAGAGTGCGGCTCTTATGGATAAGTATGATGTTATAGTCTGGGCGCATCACGGAATTTTCTGCGCGGGCGAGGATTTTGATTTGACTTTCGGGCTTGCCGACACTATCGAAAAAGCCGCAGAAATTCGTCTCAAGATAATGAGTGCGAACGCAAAAACACTTCAGACGATAACGCCCGACAATTTTAAAGAATTGGCGAAGGCGTTTGGAGTGGATTTAGCGGAGAGGTTTCTATAGGGAAAGAGGTTTTTAGGCGGTGAGAATAATAAAAATACAAAATAGTATTATTGAGTTTTTGCAAACCGAGGGCAAAGTTATTTATGATTCGATTGTCAATGAAGATTATCCAATAACCGATGAATTCAATGAAGAAGCGTATAAATCCTATTTTGAAAAATCGGGTATTAGCGATATTTTACCGCGTGAATCGACTTTGAGGAATTTAGGTTGTGCGGAAATGTCAAGCAAAGGTGAGCTGTCATTTACTAACGCAGGAATCCTGTTTTTTAGGGATAACAGCCAAAATGTCCGCTTTGATTTTACTCATGTTGTGTGTGCGTTATATAAAGGCACAGAAAAAGTTGATATTTTAGATGCCAAAAATCTAAGCGGAGGAATTATCGAAAACATTGATAATGCGATTGTGTTTTTGAAACGCAATTTAAGAGTTCGCTACGAAATAAAAACAGTGCAACGCCAAAACATATTAGAGTTACCTGAAGATGCTTTAAGAGAGGCTATAACTAATGCCGTTTGTCACCGTGATTACTTTGAAAAAGGCGCGAGAGTAATGGTAGAGATTTATGATGACCGCGTGGAAATAACTAATCCCGGTACTGTACCAAAGGGCATTACAACTGATAATTTCGGAAATATGAGCATTACGAGAAATCCAATTATCGCCAGTTTGTTGCATCGCGTGCATTACATTGAACGCATGGGGACGGGCATTAAAAGAATGAATCAAGCTATGGAAAAGTTAGGACTGAAAGAGCCGGAATTTCAGACAGAGGGCTTGTTCTTCAAGGTAATTTTCAAGCGCGATTTATCTATTGTCGGCGATAAATCGGCGATAATCGGCGATAATCAAGAGAAAATCGGCGATAAATCGGCGATAATCGGCGATAATCAAGAAAAAATCGGCGATAAATCGGCAGTAATCGGCAGTAAATCGGCAGTAATCGGCAGTAAATCGGCAGTAAAAGAGGACAGAAAAAGAGTGGTTTTATCGTACCTTGCGGAAAACGGCAAAATCACTACTCTTGAAGCCGCTAATCTTTTTGGATTAAAAGAAAGCCGTGGCAGAGACGTTTTGAAGGGTATGATTGATGATGAGCTTATTGAAAAAGTCGGAAATAATCGTGGTGCTTATTATATATTAAAACATTCTGATTAATAAATAAGAATTTTCAACGATAAAACAGAAAGGATATACCTAAAAATGAAGAAATGTCCGAGATGTTTAAAATACGACCACGATGATATAAGATTTTGCAGATATTGTAATACAGAGTTATTTTTCCCCGAACGATTCTCCCAAAACGCTGATACTGAAAAAAGAGAATTTAAAACCACAAAAGGGGCAATGATTAGCCGTTTTGTAGTGTTGTTGCTCTTGTTTTTGTCTATCGGCGCAGTTATCGCGCTTGTGGTCGGCGAACAAAAAGATGTTGAAATGCACCTTATTGATTATAGCAAGGTCTTCACTCTGCCTGTAATTCTCATTATTGGGGCGGGAGCACTTTTCTTGTCGGGGTATTTTGCTTTTTATCGCCGCAATATTAAAATAACCGTGTCAGACAGAGGCGTCAGTTTTTTCAGAGGAAGCGAGATTCAATCATTCTTAAACTTTTCAAGTGAAAAATATACTTTCGGTTCTTACGTAGTAAAGCATACGACTAATTCTATCATTCCGTCGGGAAATGATAAATTTCTGCGCGTGTTCAATAAAAGCGACGGCAAACACAAGGATTATAAATGCAATTTTCTCACAAAAAAAGCGTTTGAGGAAATGATTTCGTGTGCTGATTCGATTGGTGTCATTCCCGTTCCCGCAAAAACAGAAGATTCGGACTCACATAACATTAAACATGACGATAAACCTTCCGTATTTTATGTTAATAAAAACATAATGAAGAAAAAAATGAGTTCCGAACTCATTATGTGGTCTGTTATAATAGGAATTGTTGCGGTTTTTTCTGTTTTTTATATAGAAGTTCAAGGTTATCCGTGGTTCTTTTCGGTTCCTGTTTTATTAATTTTATCATTACCTGTTATTATTTATGCGGTAGTTAAACCTCGTAAAGAAATAAAGAATATGCCGCAAAAAATCACACTTTATCATGACAGAATCGTTATGGATGAAACACCCTTTTATTTTAATAAATTAAAGCAGGTTAAAGCAACCCCGCCATCTTATCAAGACGATGGGAAAGGTGTGCCGAGCCTTTTTCACACCGCAAGGAAAATTATATTTATCGAAAACAATAAAACTACCTCCTACATAGTCGGACGTGTTTCTGATAAGGATTCAAAAAAACCGCCTGTTTTTGCGGATTATGAAATCTTGTGTAATGAACTGAGAGGGTTATTTGTTAACGAGCCGGATAAATTTTTGTGGGAGTTAGTTTAGTAAATCCTTTTCTTTAATCAATTTTGATTATTGATTTTCTCAATAACTCCTTCCACGAACTTCACTTCTGCGACTGTCTTTTTATCTTGTACTATGAGTTGAAATTCCCCAAAAGGTGTTTTATAAACCCAGTTTTCCTTGCCTTTTGCCCATTCCGGCACAGAGCCGAACATTGCGAACGCCGCCGCTGACTCCATTGCAAACTGCGGCTCACCGACCCTTTGGATAGCTTCTTTGACAGTCATACCCTCTTTAAGAGCCATTAAGTTTTCTGCGGTGATTCCCTGTTTGATTTTTTCTTTTGACTTGAATAAGCCCATTTTAAGCACCTCCAAAAATTATTTAATATGATTAATAACATTATTACCCACGACAAACATGATTTCAGGTCTATTCCTTTTTTCGAGAGTTTCAGCGTACTTTTTATGTCTTGCCCGTGCCGGAAGGTCGTAAATTAAAAGATAGCCCGCCGAAGGAACTAACAAACCTAAACCAATAATGCCGCCCTGTAACCTATCCGATTCGACTATTGAGGTGAGTCCTGCACAGGCTATTATCCCTCCTAATATTATACCGCATACCAAAACCGCCAAACGTGTAACGCTCAACTTTGACCACGACTGGATTTTTCGGCATGATTTACATTTCCCGACACCCAAAAAAGAAATGCTTTTTCCTTTGTCTAAGTTTTCTTTTATATCGTCTTGAATTTTTGCAAAACTCTCTGTAACAGATTTTTGTTGCTCGTTTTGTAAAATATTTGTGTTGGTAAAATAGCCGACTTTATTTGAAATCTGAACACTTTTTTCCTTTGAAACCCAGTCGGAAAGAGTGTTGCATTGTTCGCAAATAAAGCGGTGTTTCAGCGTGTAATTTAATGTTGTGGTGCTGTATGTTGTAGCCATGAAAACTCTCCTCAATTCTTTATTAAAGTTTCTCACCACTCATTTTATCACAAACAAAAAAGGATTTGGTGTGCATGAAGCACACAAACCCCTTTTTTGATGTAGAATTTCCGGTGCGAAAATTGTGAATGTTGCACAACTTTCGTAAAACCACAAACTCGCTCACTCTCATTCATCTTTATTTAATTGATTATTTTATACTCGCTCAATTTTCCGCCACTTCTTGCACTTCCTGTTTATCAAAATCGCAAGAACCGTAAAAGCTATAGAAATAACAACTCCCGAAGTAATACTAACCCCGGTGTCGGGGTTATCCGTCGGTTCTCTCATTTCTCCGCCGGACGGGTTTTGCGAAGTGCCGGACATATCGGGAAAAGGGGCAAACTCGAATTCGTCCACGTTGCCCGTGTACGGCAGAGAGCTGTCAAGCGTGGCTTCCATGACTTCGTATGCATCCTCGATACTGTCATTGAAGGTGTAAACAAACTGCGGGTCAGGAATGACGACCCATAACGTATAGTCGATGATATAATGACTTATTTCATCGGTATAAAGGGTTTTATATTTTTCTCTGATTTCTTCTGCGAACTCTTCAATTGTTATTCCGGAAGAAGCCGATATCGAAATCGCCGTCACCGACAGCGTTATTATTGTTACCATTATAACGCAAATTATTTTTTCAGCAATCTTTAACATGAAAAAATCCTCCTAAGCCTTATATAGACAATTGCGAAACTCGCAATTGCCTATTAATACTATCACATTTTCGCAAAAAAGTCAAGATTTTCTATGAAAACCACAATATGATTCTGTTATTTCTTCACCCTACTCTTATAAACATTAAATTTATTTTTATCAAGCATGACCGTAAGACCACAAACCCACTCACTCTCATTCATCTTTATTTAATTGATTATTTTATACTCGCTCAATTTTCCGCCACTTCTTGCGCTTCCTGTTTCGTGATACATGACAGCCAAATCTGTAACAGTTATTTCAAATTGAATATAATCGCTTTCTTTGAAATATTCACCTATATCATTTGCATAATCTTTTTCATTTCCTAAAAACAGACGTGTAGTGTCTCCTCGGAGTGCGAACCTTGAATCAAAATCAAACACCTGTGTCGGGAAAGACGTAAAAGAATATGGAAGAGGAAAGAAACGCTCACTACTTGCATCGGGATAAAAAAGCAAATCTCCGCCCATATCAATATAATCAGGGTCAGTCGGAACACGGTACATCACGCCCGTAATCGTATGCGTTCCGGAAAACACCACCGTACATTCAATTACATTTATTTCTTGATAAATATCACCGTTTTCATCTTCAAAATTCATTACAGAAACGGCAAAACTTGCAGCTTCAACTTGAAACCCGTTGATTATATCGCCCTTTTCCGCTTTAATGTAATTAATTGATACATTACTGTCAAAATCTTCGTTGAATTCAAGTCTGTCAAAGTCAAATAAATCAGGCGTATTAAATGTCGTCAGATATTCAAGCGACGGCTCCCTGATATACCCGAAATCAAAAATCAAAATATTTCCGGCAAAACCCGTTGCTTCGGTTTTTGAAATAGTAATGCCGTCAAGTCCCGTAAAACTGTCTAACGGAAATTCACTAATAGCGGAAAGCAGTGCTTTGTCTTTTGGCTCTTCCGTGCCGCTATTAACAATGTTTTCGATTGATTGCTCATTTGACGGAATTTCGCGCGGCGTTTCGTTTGTACTCTCTTTAACATCGCACGCTGTTATAAAAACAGTCAGAGAAATTGCTATAAATAAAATAATTTTTTTCATTATAAACCTCCGTTTGTTAATACTATCACATTTTCCCTAAAAAGTCAAGATTTTTTATGAAAATCACAATTAGGGCATTTGCGGTGTATACACCTCAACGTCATCGCGATTCAACGTATGCAGGTATTGGCGCATATCCGCGCTTATTTGCAGGTGTTTCAAGTAAGGCAAATTGTCAAGTTGTGAAAAATCCGTAATACTCGTGTTGTCAATATTGAGTTCTTTTAGTGACGGAAAATTTTCAATACCATTCAAGTTTTCAATCCTGCGTGAGCCATGCAAAACTAAAATTTCTATGTTAGGTTGAAATCCAAGTTCGGCTATACTGCCAAGCGTAGTATACTGAATTCTCAGCCCGTAAAGAGTGCTTATTTCCTTAAAAATAGTGTAATCATCAACGTCCGTATGAGTTATTTTTATATCACGTAACAGCGGCAGATTTAAGAGCGGTGAAAAATCTGTAATATATTCGCACCGTTCAAAGTCTACCACGCGCAGTTGCTTGTTCTCGGCAATCGGCGAAATATCGGCAATTGTATTCGCCATAATGTGTAAATCAATCAAGTTTTCCATTGCATTTAGGTCTTCTAAACTTTGCGTAAAACCATATGGTGTGATTCCATCTCTATACTGCCCGTAAATATTCCAATATTCATCTCTCGAAGCCGCGACTTCTTCCCCGATAATATAAATGCCTGTAACGGTTTTCAATTCATCCGGGAAAATCCACTCGTCCTCGTTTTTTTGAAGAACATAACGCGCGGCTTTTTCAATCAGCGGTTCTTTAAAAACATAAACGCCGTCGGGGATTTCCTGCACGGGTGAAGTTTCCGACGCGGACGATGTTTCCGGTGTAGATGAGGTTTCCGATGCGGTTGAAATCTCAAGTGTGGATGAAGTTTCCGGTGTGGGTAAAATCTCCGGTGGCTCGTAGGTAGAAATGTCCGTATGTTTTAAGGCAAAAAATACGCCGGCAGATATGACAAAAACCGCGGCTAACATTGAAATCAGTGCCTCAGGTTTAACACGCTTGTTGTAGTTCTGTAACGCCTTTTTGAACGCCGCCGCACTCTGATAACGCTGTTCCGGCGCGAACGCCGTGGCTTTTGCGACAATCCGCTCAAGTGCTTTGTTACTAATCTGTACGGTCGGTTCGGGCGAGCCTGTGAGTAGGTAACGAAGAACAACGCCGAGTGCGTAGAGGTCGGCGCGGCTGTCGGTCTGGGAGAAGCCGTACTGCTCGGGCGGTGCGAATTTCTGCGTACCGAAACAAACGGTATCGGTGGGCGCGTCTTCGGAGTATCTCCGTGAAATCCCGAAATCAATCAACTTAACCGGCGAGCCGCCGGAGGCATTTGGTGAACCACCGGAAGCATTAGACGAGCCACCGGAAACATCAATGATAATATTAGAAGGCTTTATATCTCTGTGAATAATCGGTGCTTGTTGAGAGTGTAAAAACGAAAGAATCTCGCATACTTCAATAATAATACCTACAGTTTTTCCTTCGCTCGGTTTATGATTATGAAAATACTGTTCTAAAGTGACGCCTTCGATGTGTTCGCGCAAAGTGAAAAAGGCGTCTTCGGTTTCCGTACCCTCTTCGTATTTGGGTAAGCCTTTATGTTCAAAAGTGCGTAACAACTCAGCTTCGAGTATATCACCCGAACGGCTCGACTTTTTATAACTTTTTAAGACATAACGCTTACCACTGTCTTTTTCCTCGAGCAGAAATGTTTCGCCGTAATCGCTTGCGGTCAGGTTTTCAATAGCGAAAAAGCGAGAGGTTATCTCTTCGGGTAGCTCGTATTCATCAAATTCTTTGTCATTTATTAACATTGCCGCAAAAGAATTTCCTTTAATCTCCATACCTTAATTATACCTGTCTTTCTCTTTCTGTTCTATTCAGTATAACAGAGCCTTTGTAAAAAATCAACCCGTTTGCTTGTGTTTTTATTTAACTTGTGTTATAGGGACATTCAAATATTTTAGCCAATCGCCTTGCTAAATCGGCGAAGTGTTTTTGACGAATTACTATATATTTTTTGACGAATTACTATAAAAAAACCTTGACATACCCCGAAGAATCTGATAAAATAGCATTATATCCCTAATAAATGTGAATTTTCATGTTGAATTGTACTTATGAAAGGTGTGGTCATAATTTGAAAAGAATTGTTCTTTTTATTTTATCGGGAGTTATTTTGTTTTCGGGGTGTCGAGACGAGCAAGCGATTATATTTGAGGTACCCGAATCTATTACAAACGAAGTAAATAGCGACCCGGAATCAATAACGGAAGAAAGCACAGATGTGATTATCGTACCCGATGCTCCGAGGGATTTTACCGCTACAGCAGGGGACAGACAAGTTGAGCTGACATGGTTGGCACCGAACAGTGATGGCGGAGAGAACATTTCCGGTTATGAGGTTTCGAGTAATGGCGGTGGTGTATATATATCGGCTTCGTCAAACAACGGACATATCTTTATCGACCTTGAAAACGATACAACCTATGATTTCCGTGTGCGTGCCGTTAATGAGATGGGTGTTGGTGAATTTGCTTCGGTCAGTGCGATACCAAGCGGTGTAATAATCCCGGAAACCGTTGGCGAAACATTCACTGATAGTACAGGTTTTGAATGGAGGGTGTTGACTGTAGAAGATAATAAAGCACTTATTATAACCGAGCATGTTCACAATATGGGTGTGAGTTATCACGACCAAGATGGATACTTACCTTTTCAAAATGCAGAGATAGCGAATGTGCTGAATACATGGTTTGATAATGATTCTTTCGTGTCACCCGGAATTAGGGCTAAGGCGTTGCCGTATGCCTTCCAACTTGATGATGGCACTCCCGGCGGAAATGGTGTCGAAAATCAAGCAACAGAATGGATACATACGCCTTCGTCTACAAACCAACAGCAAGCAATAACAATACCCGGCGAACAGGGAAGCGGCGATATAGCATTTATATTAAGTATATCCGAAGTTCATAAATATTTTGAAGATAATATTTATGAACGCATAGCTTACAGAATATCGGAAACAGGTGAAGTTGGCGAAACAGCTTATTGGTGGTCACGCTCACCATCTACACATTCTGAATATGTGGTGTGGATTGTTGGTTATAACGGTTTTTTTTATTACGACCCCGCCTTGTACACCAGTCCTCACCTCGGAATTCGCCCTGCTTTTTGGGTCAATCTTTAGAACTGTATTAGGACTGTGAAATGCTATGTTTGAGACAAATTATAAAAATAATAACGCCGCATTAATTGTGATGTTAACACATAACGATTACACCGTGGAAAACGCATTTGAGATTTTTGAACAATGTAAAAATTCTAAAGCGAAATTCTATGGGCTCAAAGAAAAAGGGCTTTCTTTAAAAAGAATGAAGTATTTATACGCTTATATTAAAAAACACGGTAAAACAACCGTTTTGGAGGTGGCGGCGTATACAGAGAATGAGTGTTTACAAGGTGCTGAAATGGCATTGGAATGTAAATGCGATATTCTTATGGGTACAATATTTTTCGATTCTGTTAATGAGTTTTGCAAAAAAAATAATTTAAAGTATATGCCGTTTGTGGGGAAAGTTGAAAACCGCCCATCTATTTTACAAGGTGATATTGAGGAAATAATAAAAGAAGCCAATAAATACCTTGAAAAAGGTGTTTATGGCTTTGATTTGTTAGGGTACAGATATTTAGGAGATGCGGCAGAGCTTAACAGGAAATTTTTATCGCAAGTACACGCCCCTGTTTGCCTTGCGGGTGATATAGACAGTTATGAAAAGTTAGATGAAATTAATAAAAATCTGCCATGGGCATTTACTATCGGCGGAGCTTTCTTTGAAAACAAATTCGGTAAAACGCACGAGGAGCAGATTAATAAAGTTTGTGGATATACCGATATATACCGTGCGAATCAAGCGGTGTAAACTAATTAAGGAAATAATAATATGTTTAAAATGTTTTATCCCCATGAGTATATAAAAAATGTCTTTTGCATTGATTATGAGAAACTATATAATATGGGATATAGAGGGATTATTTTCGATATAGACAATACATTAGTACATCATGGTGAAGATTGCACAAAGGAAGTAGAAAAACTATTTCAAACCATACACGGTATAGGGTTAAAAACTATTCTTTTATCCGACGGTGGCGAAACTCGAATTAAAAGGTTTGCAAAAAGAATTAACACACTATACATACATGATGCTAATAAACCAAGCGTAGTAAATTGTTTAAAAGCGGTCGAAATGTTGAACATAAAAAAGGAAGAAGTGACAGTCATAGGCGACCAAATCCTCAGAGATATTTATGGTGCTAATAAAAGCGGAATAGTTAGTATTTTAGTTGAGTATATGCGTTATGAAAATGAGAAGAAAATAGGAATAAGAAGAAATATTGAAAACGTCATTTTAAAACTCTACAAATTTAATAAGCGTTATCATAACAGGATAGGTGATATTTATAAAAAAGAGAGGTTTAAGATTCCGCAGAGAAAAAGAAAGCTTTTTTGTGATATTAATCCTACTTGTTATGCGATTTCTTTGCGGAAAGAAATTTGCAAGCGTCACTTAAAAAATCTATTTAGAAAAGAGAATTATGCTAAAATAATATCAAACGAAAAATTGCCCGTAATTATTTCTGCTCATAGCTCTCATATGATAAAAAGAGGCAAGGGAATTAATTTAGAGCATCAGAAAAACAAGGCGGTGAATATAGAAATTGCAGGCAGCAAAATTACCGGAATAATAATTCGTCCGGGCGAGGTGTTTTCTTTTTGGAATACAGTAGGAAAAATAACGAGAAAAAAAGGATATTTAGATGGTCGTGTATTACTTAGAGGAAATTTAACATACGGAATAGGCGGAGGTCTTTGTAATTTGGCGAACACTATTCATCTTTTAGTTTTACATAGCCCTTTAGATATAATTGAAGTCCACAATCATTCCGATGCTCTGGCTCCCGATGAGGGAGAACGCATCCCCTACAGTGCAGGGACAGCGATAGATTATAACAATATTGATTTCAGATTTAAAAACAATACTGCGCAATGTTTTCAATTACTGTTATGGTGCGAAGATGAAACCTCGTATGCAGAGTTAAGAAGCGAAAAAGAATTTCCGGAACGCTATAAATTAATTGAAGAAAATCATCATTTCAGGAGAGATGAAAATAAGTATTATAGAATTTCTAAGATATATAAAGCAACTTTTGCTGACATGGATAATATTTTAAAGAAAGAGCTTGTTTGGGATAATTGTTCGGAAGTTTTTTATGATTATGCTTTAATACCTCAAGACCAAATAAAAGAATAATAGTCACAACTAATAACATCACCCCTCGAAAAGGAAGTTTTTAAGCATGCTTAATATCATCATGTCTCCGCCCGGAACGGGTAAAACTACATATATAACAGAACAAATCAAGGCATGTAATGACGGTTTGAGCTTCGGTGCGTCCGGCTTACCCATCTTAATAGTCCCTGAGCAAAGCCATTTTGAAACCGAACGAATGATTTATAAGAAGCTCGGAGCGAGGATGTTCTGTAATACCGAGATACTTTCGTTTACAAAGCTCGGCGCGAAAATACTTGCGGATAATAAGACAGATAAACCATACGCGGAAGATGCGGTACGTGAAATATTAATGCTTAAAACTGTCCGCGAATTACGGGACAAGCTCGCCTTTTACAGGCAAACGTCAAGAGAAGGCGGCGCGGCGTCTCCCGCTTTTGCCGCACGTATGTTAAATGTTGTCGCTGCTTTCGGGCGGGAGGGGATTTCCCCCGAACAACTTTCAGAGGCGGTACAAGCGATTAAAAATCCGCGCCTAAAATCTAAAATAAGCGACGCCGCATTGATTTACGGCGAGTACATCCGCGCCGTGAGCGAGAACCACTGCGACAGACAGGACGAAATAAGGCTCGCCGCCGCCCTCGCGTTTAAAACAAGATACTTTGCGGGTAAACATATATTTGTTGACGGGTTTGACGGTTTCACAGGCGGTCAGATGTTATTGCTTGAAGCCGCGGCAATCCAAGCGGCAGGTTTGACCGTGACACTGACGGGTGACAGAATGGGGACAACAGACGCCCGTTATATCATTACTTCAAGGTTAGCGGAAAAGTTGAAAAAAATAGCCGAAGATAATAAAACAGGATTTACGGCGGGGATTCCCGAACCTTATATTCCCGAACGTAATCCCCGGCACAACACCGAGGTTTATAAACTTTCAGATATTTATACCGAGAGTAACTTTGTTGCGGCGAAAATCCGCGAACTAATCACAACACAGAATTACAGTCAAAGCGAAATAGCCGTATTAAATCCGCCATCTATGGGGGTTCTTGAGAGTGCGTTTTCAGCTTACGGAATAAAACTTTTTTCCGATATTCCTGTATCGGTTATTGAAAAGCCTATGGTGAGGTTTATTATAACCGTGTTGGAGGTGATAGAGAGCGGGATAACAGCCGAAGCGGCGGCGGATAATTCTGCTTCTGCTATAGAGGGGTTAATAGAAAGCGGATTTTTACGTGTATCGGCGGACATTGTTCCGATTCGTGATATAAAGGTCGTAGGACAACGGAAAATCAGCGGAAAAAGAACCCATGATTATATCCGATATAACCGCAGAACCCAACGTCTGTCAAAGAAGCAGATACAACTGCTCACCCAAACGGCAAGAGAATGGAAGCTCGGATATGAGGACTGGTATAGGACTTTTCCCGCCGGGGTTATCGAAGAAAAAAACACTGAAAAAGCGGAGAGAATCCGCGCCGAAATAACAGACAAGCTTGCGGCTTTAGCCAATAAGATAAAAGATACTACAGGCGATGTAATAACAAAAGAACTTACGGCTTTTATTCTAAATGATATGGAGTTTGGCAGAACGGTAGCCGATATTGTATACAAGGGCAGAAGAGCGGGCGTGAGCCTCGATGATGAGTATCGCGGTCTTTGGGAAAAAATTATCGGCGTTTTTGAATCCATGTACGGCGCACTTGAGAATCAAAAAATATCGGTTTCTGATTATAAAGCTGTGTTGTGTTCGGTATTTGAAAAAACTCTGACAGCAAAACCGCCGCAGGTACTTGACTGCGTTATTGTCGGCGACCTGCGCCGCACACGGACAGGCAACGTTAAGGTTGTGTTCCTGATGGGGGTAAACCGCGGGGAATTTCCGAGCAGTACCTTTTCGGGCGTGCAGTTTACCGAGTCCGAAGTCGAGCAAATGCACGAGGCGGGAATATTCATAGAAGAAAACCGCGCCGACCGTTATTATCGCGAAAGGTTTTTAATAAACAGAGCGATGAGCCTGCCGACTGAAAAGCTCTATATAACCGCCCCGCTCCGCGACCTGACATGGAAAGAAAAGCGGGCGTCAGCGTTAATATCTGAGCCGATTTTAAAAGATAAGCATAAAGACGCTAAAGCCCTACCCCTGTCTTTTTGGGCAAGTCATAAAAACGCGCTGAAGTTCCTTACGGCGGTGAAGCCCGCTGAAGCCGCCCTCGTCAACGCACTTTCCGAAATAGAGCCGAAAGAACATTTACGGCTTTTCACTTATAAGAATATTGAAAATCGGGGTTATTTACATAGAATCGACAGTACTGATGCAAGAGCGTTGTTGGAGCGGGAAAGCATCTCGCCAAGCCGAATCGAAACGCTTAACACCTGTTTATTCAAGTATTTTTGCGAGCAGGGGCTAAAGATTGGAACAAGGAGAATAAAAAATAACACTGAGCCTGACGCCTTAACACGCGGAAGTGCGACCCATTTTGTACTTGAAAAAACGCTTGAAGAATGGGGCGGAAAAAATGATAATTATGAGAGTTTTATTAATGCAGATTCCGATGAGTTTTTGAAAATTACGGAGCGTTACATAACCGAATTTGAGGAAAATGAATTTCACGGGTTGGCGCGTTCGGCACGAAAACAAGAGATTTTGTTCGCTCACGCAACAGGAATCGCCGAGGTACTTAAACAAATGCGCGAGGATATGGAATCGTCGGATTTCAGACCCTTTGAAATTGAAAAAAAGTTTGAGTTTATGCACGGCGATATTCTGATAAAAGGCAAAACAGACAGAATAGACATTCTGCAAAACGGAGAATCCCGTTACATTAGGGTAATAGATTACAAAACAGGCTCAAAAGAATTTAATCCTTCAGAGATAGAGTATGGTTTAAATATGCAGGCGCTGATTTATTTGTTCGCCGCTGTAGATTCGGATGCCCGCTTTAAACCGGCGGGAGCATTTTATCGTTTGGTGAACGGCGGAAGATTGAGCGAGAGTTGCAGACCTTACGGCGCGTCGGTTGGCACGGGAAATACCGCAGACTTATATCAAAACAGGCTCGAAACGCAAAAAACCACAGGGCTTGGATTCGGTACGCCAAGCCCCGATATAGAAGAAATTAATAAGAAATTCAAGCAAAGAACCGCATCAAGGAAAGAGTTTATTAAACTCATAAACTTAGAAGATGACGAATTTTCAAACCTTTTCCGTAAAACGGCAGAGCAGTTAAAAACAAGATTAAACGCTCTTTACGAGGGCGATATGCGTGCCGTACCCACATATTCGGGAAGCTCGCCCTGCGAGTATTGTGACTATAAAGGCATTTGTAACAATGCGGGGAAATATGAGGAAATAAAAATAAAATGAACAGTGTATTTAAATGGAGCGATGAGCAAGAAAAAGCAATCGGTCATACAACGGAAAAAGACGGCTCGGCAATAGTCTCTGCGGCGGCGGGAAGCGGAAAAACCGCTATGTTAGTCGAGCGTATTACCCGTATGCTGATAAGCGAAAATCCGAGAGTTCCCGCCGATAAAATCGTAGCCGTTACTTTTACAAACGATGCGGCGGGGGAGTTAAAGTCGAGGCTCGAAGACGCAATAGGTAAAATAATAAAAGAGTCCGAGATTATAAATAAAAAAGGCGAAGGAGATTTATCATGGTTAAACGAACAGCTGATTAATCTCGAAAACGCAAACATTTGTACTATAAGTTCATTTTGTATACAGCTGCTGCGAGAAAACGCCGAGGAGCTAAATCTAAAACCTGATTTCAAAATCTGCGAGGAAAAAGAAAGCGAATGGTATTCGCGCCGTACTCTTGAATACGCATTAAATTCAATATACGACACAGATGTTTTCAATAAGAATGAAAAAGCCGCCCTACGCAATATGACGGGAGAAGCGGGCGATTCAAAGCTCGGTAAGGCAATTTTAGAGCTTCATAAGGAATATATAAAACAACCGTTTCCCGAAAAATGGCTCGCCGAAAAAATATTACTCTATGAAAATAACGGATTCTGTGATTTACTCGATACAACAAAAAAGAAAATCAAGAACGACGGTTTACGTTGCCTTGAATACATTGACGAATGTAGGGGGCTGTCCTACAGCGAAGCCATGCGCGAAAGAACAGAGCAAGACAGAGCCTTTGCCGAAAGTTGGATAGCCGCCGATTTATCAAAAGGGGAAAAAGGGCTGTACGATTACGGTAATTCCAATTACGGAAATCCTTCAGGCGATAATAAAGCCCTAAAGGAGCAAATCAAAAAACGTCGAGACGCATATGTTCCCATTTTTAAAGATATGATAATTAATGCAGGGCTTGTTTTGGATTTTGATTATATTATAAGCAAACAGGCGGGACAAGTAAAGGCATTGGGGCGGCTTTTCGAGGTTTATAATAATAAATTCCGCGAGCTTAAAAAAGAGGTTGACTGTGTAGATTTTTCGGACGCAGAGCATTATGTTCTTGAGCTTTTACAAAATGAAGAGCTTGCTCAAACCATAAGAAACAACTTCCATGAGATAATAGTGGACGAGTTCCAAGACAGCAACGCAGTGCAGTATGAGATTTTTAAGGGTCTAAGCAAAAACGGAAAAAACCTCTTTTTTGTAGGTGATGTGAAGCAGTCTATTTACCGTTTCAGAAATGCCGACCAACGGGTTTTCGTCCGCGTCACCGCTGACGAAGGCTTTAATACACTTACGCTTAATAAGAATTACCGTTCATCCAAAGAAGTAACAGATGCAGTAAATGATATTTTCCAAACTGTTATGACTAAAGAATCGGGCGGCGTAGATTATGACGATGGTTCAAAGTTAGTGTTCGGTACAGATATAAGCGGCGGTGATATGTATAAAGCCGAGCTTGTAATTATTGAAACGGGCAAAACGGATGAAAAAGAGAGGGTAGACGAAAAAAAAGCGGAAGCAGATTATATAGCCGACAGGATAGAACAAATGGTCAAAAGCGGCTTTAAGGTCACTGAAAAAGATAAAAGTATCCGCCCTTGTAATTACAGCGATTTTGCCGTTTTAGTCAGCGGTCTTTCGACAGTAGAGGAAGAGTTTTCGACGGCATTTGAAGAACGCGGAATACCCTACGATAAACAGAAGAGCGGTGATTATTCGGAAGTTCCGGAAATTAAGACGCTTCTCGCGCTTTTAACCGTTATAGAGCGTCCGTTTGAGTCAATGGAGCTTTTGCAGGTTTTAATGTCGCCGCTTTATAATTTTACGGCGAACGACATAGCGTGTATCAGAAAAGAAGATGTTAATAAAACACTGTTTGAAAACCTGTCAGCTCGCGGGAATAGTATAAAGGCAGGTGAATTTCTTGATGATTGGCGCAGGTGGTCGGCGTATTCAAAAAATAACGGAGCGAGCAGACTTATACGGTTAATTTATGACGAGGGCGGCTTTAACCCGCTCTCCGCCGCGAGTGCAAACCCCGAAAAAACCATGACAAATATCAGGCTTTTACTTCATTATTCCGAGAGCCTGAAAAGGCTCACAAAGGACACGCTTTCGGGGCTTGTCGGGGTGGTTTCCGGGCAAACGGACGGCGGTATAATACTTGAAGAGGCGCGATATTCGGGCGAGAGCGGACAGGGCGGGGTAAAACTTATGACCATTCATGCCTCTAAGGGTTTAGAGTTTCCTGTATGTTTTGTGGCGCGGACGAACACAAGGTTTAATCTGCGTGAAAACTACGCCGATATTATTTTCAGTGACAGAATAGGTTTTGCAATCAGACATATTATCCCCGAAACAATGACAAGATACGACACACTGCTCCACAAAAAAGCGCGAGAAGAAAATAAAAACGCCGCCGTCAGCGAGGAAATGAGAAAACTTTATGTTGCGTGTACGAGAGCGAGAGACAAGTTGATTTTAACCGCCGTCCGCCGTAACGAAAAAACAACAACCGACTCATACCTGAATTGGTTACTCAAAACTAATATAAAAAGAGAGATAATAGAGAATTTTACACAAACCGCAGAGCGTAGCGACACCGAGAATGTTGAAAATGAAAAAATACGGAAAGATTCTCTACGCGCCGGGAGCGATACGTCATGCAGTCTTAAAGACGCAGCCGATATTAAAGAAGCTATCGGAAAGCCTTATTTGCGCGAGCCGCTTACGGCAATACCGAGACGAGTCACCGCAACTCAAATAGGGGTAAAAAATCTCGAAAGTCATGATATACTATTTAAAATTAATGATGAGATTGAAGAGAGAATAAATGATGAACCTACAATTTTCCCGCGGGGGGCATCGTTCATGGAAAACAGAAAACTGACGGGCAAGAAACGCGGAGACGCCTATCATAAAATGATGGAGCTGATTGATTTTAAGGATAGCGACATTTTAGGGCAGATAAACGCACATAAAAACCGCCTGACGGCGGATGAATTTGCGGCAATTGAGCCGGAAAAAATTAAGGCGTTTTTCGGCTGTCGGCTCGGAAGGCGGGCGGCTGCGAGTCTTAGAATACATAAAGAATTTAAACTCTGTATTGAAATCAGTCTGTCAGAACTCGGCTACCCCGCCGAGTATGACAAAAGGTTTGAAGAACGCCCGTTTGTACAAGGAATCGCGGATATGTTTTTTTACGAGGAGGGTGGTATTATACTCGTGGATTATAAAACAAACAAAAACCAAACACGCGAAAAGCTAAACGAACAATACGGCAAACAGCTTGAAATTTACGCACGGGCGATAGAAGAAATGACGGGGGACAGGGTGAAAGAAAAATGGATTTACTCGTTTGAGCTTGGGGAGATTATGTTATGAGCGGATTCCCGAACAACTCTATAATCATATCGTTATTGTCGTCGCGAGCGGCGACATTTTTCTTTATCGCGCCGCATTTTCTGCATTTATATATAATTTTTACACCTTTTTTCCCCTGCTCCGCGCTAATAGCTTCAAGCACGCCGCCGCAGTCATTTTCGCGGTCTCCGGGATTATTATCGAGATGAACAGAACAAAGACATCTGTTACAATGGTCGCGGGCGGTATAACCGAGCGGCGGAACCTGTATGCCGCAAACAGAACAAACAAAAGCCTCGTCTATGACGGTAAAGCGAGAAGATTGCATGAGTTTCTCCTATAAATAATCCAAAACCTCAATAATATCGGTAAGCACAGGTACGCCTAATTTAGACAGCCGCCCTCTGCTCTGATGTCCGTTTGCGATTAAAACGCAATCCGTACCTAAAGTCCTTGCAGTTTGATAATCGTGTTCAGTATCGCCGATTAATATAGCTTTTTTTACCTTACTTCTCTTCATAAAATCTAAGCCTATATCGGTTTTACTTCCTGCGTAAATGTCAGAAATTCCGAGTATTTCATCAAAACAATCGGTTATATCGGTGTCAGCTAATTGGCTTTTTAGATTATTAATTTCCGATGCCGACAAAATAATCTGCGGTATACCTTTCCTTTGGATTTCCCGAAGTACAGTTCGGGCATTTTTATGAAGTTTACAGCTCTGCGAATGATAAAGCGAAATGTACTCGACGGCAAGTTCCTCAAAGGGTTCTTTCTCAAAATCAAAGCCTATTTTCTCGTAATAATCAATGACGGGAAACGAAAAAACCTCATGATATTCTGCAATGTTTGCGAATACTTTCAGCCCGCGGCTTGATAACATTCGATTTATTACACCTACACATCGGTCTACATCGTCAAGCAATGTGCCGTTCCAATCCCAAATAATATGTGAATATTTCTTCACGGTTATAACATTCCTTTTAAATTATCGAGTGAAAGGGTGAAGCTTTCAAGACAGTGTTCTAAAAAGTAGCCTAATTCCTCACTCTCTGTATTTTCAAGTTGTTTTTTTATACTATCGTGTGCGGCGGAAAACTCTTTATTCGAGGCTTTCAATTCCGTGACACATTTTAGGTAGGCGCATAGCTTGTCGGCTATTTTGATGAGCTTTTTTTCGTCGTCACTAAGGTTATCGCTGTCGAAATAAGTTGCGTAAACCTCACGCAGTTCTTTTGGTAAATGGGAAAGAAGTCTTTCGCAGGCGATTTTTTCTATGTCTTTATAGGCAGATTTTATATCCTCGTTAAAATACTTTACGGGCGTGGGCATATCGCCCGTAAGCACTTCTGAAACATCGTGAAACAAGGCATAAGCGCAGAGCTTTTCTGCATCGTAGTTTTTAGAAAAATAACAATTCCCGACGACCGCAAGAAACTGTGTTATAAAAGCACATTCAACAGTGTGTTGCATGAGATTTTCCTGTTGAGTGTTAAACATTAAACTCCAGCGTGAAATATGCTTCATACGAAATAACATGGCTAAAAACGTGTTGTCCAATATCCCAACTCCTCTCTTGATAGTCTTATGAGTTCATAATTTCGGCTTCCGTGAACTATGCTCGTTAAAAGCGCATGTGATTCGCTTGATTTCCCCTTATGTCTGAGGGCTTTCGCTTCGAGAAAAAATAACTCATATTTAAAATCTTTCAGCGGAAAACCTTTTTGAATACTCTCATCGGACAAATAAGAACGAGCCTGTTGAATTGACTCAAGAGCCGCCGCAACATCGTCCGTGTAAACCGAAAAATAGGATTGAGCTAATTTTGAAAGAAAAAAGCCGGATTTATCACGAAATGTTTTAGAGCAAAGTTCACGCAAAACATCCTCGGCGGCTTCAAATCTGCCGAGATGTATCAGGATTTCAATTCTGTCGTAATAAATTGCGGCTTCTTCCCCTTTTAAGGTTGTTTTAACGGCGAAATTTTTGGGGAGAAACCGCCACGCTTCTCCGCTTGTTCTGTATGCGGCAACATAATCGCCCTTGCTCGCGTAGGAAACCGCAAGCATGGATAACATCTTTTGCCGTGCGTCTCTGTAAAAAGGCAAATTAACACCGAAAGTATTTCTGTGAAGAAAACCTGTAATTACCGCAATCTTACGGTCGGGAGCTTGAATATCGGGGATACTTAAAAGTATGCGGATTTGGTAATAATAATAAACCACAGCCGCTATAATAATGAAAGCCGGGATAAGAGAAAATAAAATTGCAAGCGGATGAATTTCCGCGCTTACTGCGATATACGAAAGTAATATCGGCGATGCCGCAACAAGCGTTATAGCTATGACGGTTTTTGTATTTATTACAGATTTCATGATATTTATTTAGTTAAATCCTTCTAAATCATGCCTTATTCTTTCACTTTCCTCGGCGCGTTTTGCGTTGTTAAAGCGGTCAACGGTTCCTGCCAAATATCCTGTTATACGACGTATACGCTCGAATTTTATGCCGCCATTTTCATACTCGAGCCGTCCGCACTTAGGGCAACGGTCGCCGATTACTCCCGTATAGCCGCAAACGGGGTCACGGTCAACAGGGTGATTAATAGAGCCATAGCCGACCCCTTTTTCTTTCATAAAACGAATAATTTTTTCAAAAGCTTCAAGGTTATTTGACGGGCTTCCGTCCATTTCAACATAACTTATATGCCCGGCGTTTGTAAGCGCGTGATAAGGAGCCTCAATCTCGATTTTCTTGTATGCCGATATATCGAAATAAACCGGAATGTGAAATGAGTTAGTATAATAGTCGTGTTCGGTTATACCCTTAATTACGCCGAATCTCTGCTTGTCCATTCGCAAAAAGCGTCCGCACAAACCTTCGGCAGGCGTGGCGAGCAGGGTGAAATTAAGACCTGTTTTAACGCTCTCTTCATCAAGGCGGTCTCTCATACGCTTAATTATCCGCAGTCCGAATTCCTGTGCCTTTTCACTCTGACCGTGATGCTCGCCGATTAAAGCGCAAAGACATTCAGCAACTCCGATAAAGCCCATGGCGAGTGTGCCGTGCTTTAGAATTTCTTCGATACTGTCATCGGGCTTCAGCTTCTCGGAGTCCATCCAGACCCCCTGCCCCATAAGGAACGGGAAGTTTTTAACCTTTTTCTGACACTGGATTTTAAAACGGTACATAAGCTGACTGATTGCCAAATTCATAACCTCTTCGAGATTCTTGAAAAACTCTACTATGTCGCCCGATGATATTATTCCGATTCGAGGCAGATTAATAGATGTAAAGCTAAGATTTCCTCTGCCTGATACGGTTTGACGCTCCGGATTGTGCCTGTTCGCTATTACACGGGTACGACAGCCCATATAGGCTACTTCGGTATCATAATCGCCTTCTTTGTAGTATTGCAGATTATAGGGTGCGTCTAAAAATGAGAAGTTGGGGTACAGCCGCTTTGCCGAGACACGGCAAGCGAGCTTAAACAGGTCGTAATTGGGGTCGCTCGGATTGTAGCTTATACCCTCTTTAAGTTTAAACACATGAATGGGGAAAATAGGCGTTTCGCCGTTACCGAGACCGCTTTCGTTAGCGAGCAGGATATTACGAATAACCATTCTGCCCTCCTGCGATGTGTCTGTGCCGTAATTGATAGACGAAAAAGGCGTTTGCGCGCCGGCGCGGCTGTTCATGGTGTTCAAATTATGCACTAACGCTTCCATCGCCTGATATGTGGCACGTTCGGTTTCTTTCTCTGTGAGTCTGCGAATGAAGTCCTGAATTTTCTCAACGGTTTTATCACAATCCTCACATTCGCCTAAAAGCTCGGTTATATATGGCTTTTCCAAATCGCGGTAAGCCTTTTCATCCGAGAGAGAGGGTTCTTTACCATGTTCCGCTTTAATT
The DNA here is from genome assembly GCA_009778065.1 of Oscillospiraceae bacterium. GTDB lineage: Bacteria > Bacillota > Clostridia > Oscillospirales > Ruminococcaceae > Ruminiclostridium_E. The sequence goes on along the minus strand of WRKM01000019.1, from coordinate 36,022 downwards.
TTATCAACGAAACTTTCGATTTTTTCTTCAAGGTCATCAATTTCCGAATTTTCGGAGAAAAGTCCGACAGCCCTCAAAATGTTCTTTTTATAAAGCTGTAAATAGCTTTTATGAACGCCCTCTGCGAGTGCATAATCAAAGTTCGGGATAGACTGTCCGCCATGCTGGTCGTTTTGATTTGATTGAATGGCAATACAAGCGAGTGCGGAATAGCTCGCGATATTGTTAGGCTCGCGCAAATAGCCGTGTCCGGTCGAAAAACCGTCTTTAAACAGCTTTATTAAATCAATCTGACAGCAGGTGGTGGTAAGCGTAAAGAAATCTAAGTCGTGAATATGAATGTCGCCCTCGGCGTGTGCCTTAGAGTGTTCGGGGGAGAGCAGATACATTTCATAAAACTGCTTCGCACCCTCAGAGCCGTATTTGAGCATTGTACCCATTGCCGTGTCACCATCTATGTTGGCATTTTCGCGTTTAATGTCACAATCAATAGCCGGCTTAAAGGTTAAATCCTCGTAAATTTTCATTAGTTTAGTGTTCATTTCGCGGACTCTTGTGCGGTCGGAGCGGTAAATTATATACGCTTTCGCCGTCTTGGCATGACCCGCATCAATTAATACTTTCTCCACCACATCCTGAACCTCCTCGACAGAGGGGGGGTGTCCGCTTTTTTCCGACTCTACTTCAAGAATATGGCAGACCTTCTCTGCGAGCCGCAGAGAAGACTCATAGTCATGACCGCCCACGGAACGCGCCGCCTTATATATAGCGTCGGCAATTTTTTCGAGGTTAAACGGGACATGCCGCCCGTCGCGCTTAAGAATCTTAGTCAGCATTTTTCTCTTTCCTTTCGTGTATTGCGATTTATATACGCCGAATAATGTGCCGGTGTATCGGGTACTATATATAGTGTTTCGATGCGCCGTAATATCTATTATATTGCGTTTTGGGTAAATTGTCAAGAGTCCGTAGAAATCTTCTTCGTAAATTTTTCTCATGGATTTTTGTGCAAATTCTACAAAATATCCCCCGTTTCTCATGACGGGGGATATTCTAAAGGGCGAACCTACATATACGAATCTATTATCTCTCTAACTTTCGCATTATTTGAGGTAATGTAGAAGAACAACATCTCCCCGTTTATGAGTACCTGCGCGTCATCGAACTTATACATTTCTGCGGGTGCATAATCGCGGAAGTCATCGCGTCGGCTTTCGAGGCGGCTCTCGACGCCGCTTCTTGCCGCCGCGGCGGCATCGGCATCGGCGAACTTTATGATTAAAAGCTCGTCGGGATATGCACCCGAAGCGCAGATGAAATAGGATAATTCTTTTATACTATGAGTATCAAGAGAGCCTATAAAATACTCAATATCGTCAGTACCCTTCTCAGCCGCCGACGGAATCTCAACCTCTGCTAAAATAGCCTGCGCTACCATCTCCACCTGAACATCGGCATAGTTCGGGGTTATATCTGAGTCGTTCGCACCGTTTTTGTCAGATTGACAGCCGCCCGAAAAAGCCATAATGGCAATAATTGATATTAAAAGCGGTATCTTTTTCATTTTATTACAGTTTCCTTTTCATCTTAAATTTAAACCTGAACTAATCCCACAACCACCTGAAGAATAACCAACGCATCGCTCGCATTAATCCTGCCGTCGTTGTTTAAATCGTATTTTTCATATTGCTCGGCGGTCAGTGTGGTCATACCGACACCATACTTTAAGACAGTAAGTGCATCGGCAGAGGTAAAAACTATTACCGTGTCTGTCGGCGGTTGCGGAGGGGGAGGCGGCTCTTCGGGTTCAGTCGGCTGTGCGGCAGGTTGAACGGATATACGCTCTATAGTCCCCGCAGAATCGACTCTTACCCTGATTGAATAGGAAATAATGTTCTCACTCATGGCCAGACCGAAGATGAAGCGGTTCCCAGTACCGCCGAGATTTGCAGGAGAATGAATGATTTCAATTTCTCCTGCGGCTATGTTGTACGCATAGATTTCCTTTGCGGTATTAAAGTATATCTTACCGTCATAAACCGCGACGCCTACATAGGATGACACCTCAAAAGAATAAGAGGGGTCGGTTTCTGTACCGTCAAGATACCAAATTGAAGAAAAACTGTGAACGGTTGTTATGGTTCTTGAGCTTATATTGTATCTCATCAAGGAGTTATTATTCAACCCTCTTTCAACGCTCGGCGTAGACGCAATCCAGTAATAATGTCCGTTATGTTTTACGATAGCGGTGTTGATTGTTCTGAAAAAGGCATTGTCGTATGCGGTAGAATTTGCTGTGATTCCGGCGGGGAGGCTGAAGTCATTATGGGTTTGTCTCCCGCTGTTGTCTATGACCGCACGGAGTCCATCGGTGGAAAGAAGGAAATACTTATGAGTGACGAGACCGTGTACATCGTAATCCCCGGCGACAGGGTCGCTTGCGGTTGTATCAGCATGATACCAGTAACCGTCTATCTTAACGAGATTCCAGATATGCGGACCGCCTTTCATCGTTCCCGTAATCACCCTACTCTCTACTCCCGCTCGCCTGAGCAGATATAAATATGCTCTTGCATAGCCGTCACAGACCGCCAAGCCGTCTACCAATACGCCGTATGCGGTGTGAGAATTTTCACGCAGGGGCGTTGAATAGTTATTTTTTTCTAAGTACGCAAGGTTCTCTGAGTCATATATAGTATTGAGTACTATGTAATCATGCAGAAAAAGAGCCTTCTCAAAGTCGTTTTCGGCAGATTTCGCATAATTCAAGGCTTCGTTTATCGCGGTTTCCATTCGCCCCTTAGCGGCGTTGTACTCCGCAGGGGTCATAAAGTAGTCAAAAATGAGGTTAAAAGCTGAAAAATCAGAGGTGTATGAAACCATAGGCGATGTTGTAACGTGAAAGAGCTGCGGATTTTCAGCGTGTATTCTGAGTATTTCTTCACCCAACACATCCTGAATAAAGTCACTCACATCGCTTTGAGCCCGTCTGAGCCAGTCTCTGTTATTTTGTATGTAATATGCAATTTCTATTTCTGCGACGTAGTTTTCAAGGCTCGTTACTACGTATTGCTCAAATGTCATTCTCGATGGTTCAATTACACTTGACGCCCCCGAAACAACAGGCACTGTCCACATTATACTTAGTATAATAACGACCGACAAAAAGACGGCGGCAGATTTTTTTATGTAGCTCATTATTTTCCTCCTTGTGTGAAAATATAGATTTTTGTTTTAAAAATAACACCTTTCTACTCATTATATCAAATTTCACTGTAAAAAGCAAGAACTTTTATTTGTAAAATTACAGAAGATAAATTTCCTTATTTTTCTTAAAATCACGAAAAATCGGATTTACCCCCTTGATATTTACAATAAAATGGTATATAATAAGAAAATCGGGAGACTGATACAAAATCAACACGAAAAGGATTGTTATATTTTGAATAACATAATTTACTTAGACAACGCCGCCACAACGCGCATAAGTCCCGCTGTCCGTGACGTTATGGAGCCGTATCTGGGTGATTTTTACGGGAACGCTTCGTCTCTTTACGGTCTCGGCAGAGAAAGTGCGAAAGCACTCGCTAAAGCTCGCCATGAAATATCGGAGGCTTTAAACTGTGAACCGCGCGAGATTTACTTCACGAGCGGCGGCAGTGAGAGTAACAACTGGGCGATTAAAAGTGCGGTACGGTTCATGGAGCGGCAGGGCAAACGGCATATTATTACATCGGCGTTTGAACATCATGCGGTTTTACATGTGCTTGAAGGGTTGGAGAAATCCGGCTTTGAGGTGACGCAGCTACCGGTTTACGAGAATGGTATAGTCCGTGTTCCAGACTTAGAAAAGGCGATAAGGAATGACACAGGACTTGTCGTAATCATGCAGGTAAATAACGAAACAGGAACAATACAGCCCGTATGCGATATAGGCGCGGTAACAAGAGAACACGGCATTATGTTTCATACCGACGCTGTACAAGCTCTCGGAAGCGTTGAAGTCGATATTAAAAAAGCGGGTACGGATTTTCTCTCGCTTTCGGGACATAAAATCCACGCAATGAAGGGCGTAGGCGTACTGTACATTAATAAAAAAATCCGGCTTTTGCCTTTCATTGAGGGCGGCGCACAGGAAAGCGGATTACGCGCGGGGACTGAAAACATAGCGGGAATCGTGGGTTTAGCTAAAGCCGTACAAGATGCCGTGAACAATGTTGAGACAAAGGGCAAAAAACTCCGCCCTTTGCGCGAAAAGATTTACCGTGAGGTTATGAAACTCGAAAGGGTTCATCTGAACGGGGATTACGAACAAAGCGTAACAGGCACCTTGAACTTTTCGTTTGAGGGAATTGAGGGTGAGTCATTACTGCTGATGCTCGATATGGCGGGAATTTGCTGTTCGAGCGGCTCTGCGTGTACATCCGGCTCGCTTGACCCATCGCATGTATTACTCGCACTCGGAATGCCGCACGAAATAGCACACGGCTCACTGAGAATTTCCATGTCACAGTACACGACTGAAGCTGAGATTGATAAGTTTCTCGAAGTACTTCCCGGTGTTGTCGATAAGCTTCGCGCTATGTCGCCTTTATGGGAGCAAATTATTAAGAATTCGTAGAATCGCCGCACGCGGAATCTGCGAAAGAAAGGACAAAATCATGATTTATTCCGAAAAAGTAATGTCTCATTTTGCCGCACCGAAGAATGTCGGAGAAATAGAAAACGCCGACGGCATAGGTGAAGTCGGTAATGAAAAATGCGGCGATATTATGAAAATGTATCTTAAAATAAGCGACGGAATTATCGAAGACGTAAAATTTAAAACCTTCGGTTGCGGCGCGGCGATTGCCACTTCTTCAATTGCCACTGAGATGATAAAAGGCAAACCCGTAAGAGAAGCTTTAAAGCTCTCAAACAAAGCCGTAGTCGAGGCACTTGACGGATTGCCCCCTGCAAAAATCCACTGCTCTGTTTTGGCGGAACAGGCAGTCAAAACCGCTATATCTGACTATTACAGGCGGCAGGGCGTTGACCCGTTACCTATTGTGGGACAAATTGCCGACCACTGCGAGGGATGTTGCGAAAATTTTGTATAATTCGTAAAATTCTGTTAATGCTGTTTTTATGGCTGCTGTAATTATAAACGAAAAAAACTTTAAAAAAGAGGTCGAGCGTTGTAAAAAGCCCGTACTGCTCGGCTTCGGGGCGGAATCCGAAAAGAGCTTTTCGGCGTTATTGCTCAAGCAGACCGCCGACGCCGTGAGCGATGAAACAGGCGGTGAAATAAAAGTAGGCGTCGTCGAGTTAAACCCGAACAACGCCGCACTTATTAAGATTGCAAAAAAATTTAACATCCACTTTTTACCTACTACGATACTTATTATAAATAATATCGTAGCCGACAGGATAATCGGGAATATGGCTAAGGAGGATTTTATCAGAATTTTAGAAAGTTCCTGATATAGGTCTCAATCAGAGCGGTGCAGATGTTGATTCCGCCCGTGCTGTCCAATGTTATATTATAATCGCCCGCACGTCCCCATTTATTTTGTGTAAAATATCTGTAGTATGTAATGCGTTTTTTATCCATGCGCGTTACATAATTTTTGTAATTATTATCGGGGACGGTTTCATTGTATTCGTTTTGTACCCTTCGTACTCTGTCCTCAAAGGGTGCGTGGATAAACACCTTTACAAGGTTATCCATATTCTTTAAAACATAATCAGCACACCCTCCCACGATTACGCAGGATTCTTTTTCGGCGACTTCGCGTATAACCTGTGACTGCGCTATAAAAAGCCGGTCAGAGGCAGGAAGCCCCGTCATATAAAGGCTATACAGCAGGCTTACGGTTTTTTTCTCTGCTGTCTCTCTGACATACTCCTCGGAGAATCCGCTTTCATCGGCTGTGAGCCTTATCAGCTCGTTATCATAGAATTGAATACCGAGCCTGTTCGCCACATCTTTACCAATCAGCCGCCCGCCCGAACCGTATTCGCGATTAATAACAACAGCGTACTTCATAAAAAACATTCCTTTTTTTCTTTTATTTTACGCTGTTTTATCAATTTTGTCAATAGAAAAAATCTACTCAAATAAATCTTTGGTTTCACTTTTCGGTATTTTCACATAAACACTCACATCACCCGCGCTGTCGCAGGTAGCTAACGAAATGTTTTCTGCGCCGCTGAACCCTTGGGCATTGAGCTTATCTGTCAGCCAAATTTTATTTTTACCGAGCTGTTTCAGGTTAGTTTCAAGGATTCTTCCGTCAAGTACAACATTCACCGTAATTTCCTCCTGTTTCGGAAACAAACTCAGGTCTTCGGGCGTGGCGGGTCTTCTCGCCGCCGCAGGTATAAAGGATAATTGCCCGTTATGCTCAAGCACCGCTGTCCCGACATCGGCAAGGTTAAAATAACCGCTGTTACGGCAAAGCATCTGAAACTCGGTAATATCGAGCTTGGCTTTAAGCAGATTTTTCTCATATAACTTTCCGCTTTTATATATGACGAGCGGCTTTCCGAGTATAAACTTTCGCGCCTTCGGCGATTTTATTGTAATGAGCGAGATGAAAAAACCCGCAAACCCATATACCAACATAGCGGTAAGAGGTTCAATCCAACTGTCGGTAATGCTGGTCGCCATTTCCGCGGCAATATTTCCTATAGTTATCCCGATAATATAATCAAACACACTAAGCTGTGAAATCTGCTTATTGCCCATAAGTTTGGCTATGAAAAAAAGAACAGAGAGCGAAAAGCCGGACAGCCATAAAATTTTGAGTATCATATAAGTATTATGTTATTTGACAAATCATAAAATAACTGGTAAAATATAGTGGCATTGTTTTTAAAACGGAGATGTATTAATGAAAAAGAAAACGAGATTATTAGTTTTCTCAAAAAATTTTGCGGTATTGCTTAAAAACAGCATGATAAAAAATAACGTCCCGACTCATTCGGCGGAGGCGGCGTTTTTTGTGATAATAGCGACCCTGCCTACTATGATGTTACTTTTGACGCTTTTAAACTATCTGCCTATTTCCGCGGAGCAGATTCAGGGCTTTTCACTCGATTTCCTTTCTCCGCAGGTTTCGGGCTTTGTAGATAATCTATTTAACGAAATACATCAAAAAACCACGGGTGCGGTCATATCTACCGCCTCAGTCGCCGCACTTTGGTCGGCTTCCCGCGCACTTCTTGCAATTATAAAGGGGCTTAACTCCATTTACGGCGTTAAAGATAAACGCGGACTCATCAGGGTGCGTTTCGTCACCATGCTTTACATGCTCGGATTTATGATTACGCTGATTATAACCCTTGTCGTGCTTGTTTTCGGCAGAGTTATCGCAGGGTGGTTAGTGGAGACCCTACCCGCACTCGGAAGAAATACCGCGTTTTTCTCGTGGGCGCGCTGGCTGTTCGGCTTTTGCTTCTTAGTTCTGTTTTTCTGGGCGTTGTATTCTTTTGCTCCCGGGCGTAAGACCCGCTCGATTATGGAGTTTCCCGGAGCGATTTTAACTACGCTCGGTTGGCTCGGTTTTTCCGCATTATATTCTTTTTATATAAACAATTTCGCCAACTATTCATATCTGTACGGTAGCTTGACGGCTATAGTTTTACTTATGCTATGGCTTTATTTCTGTATGAATATAATGTTTTTCGGTGCAGAGGTCAACGTAATATTACGCACCCTGTTAAAGCCCAAGCCCCGTATAAAAGGGAAAATCAGAAAAAAAGCAAATAAAAAGTAAATAAAAGTAAAAATATTAAAAAAAGGACGGTTCATAAAAAATGAAGCTCGGTATGGTAGGTCTGCCCAATACGGGCAAAAGTACATTATTTAACGCACTGACAGGCGCGGGTGCGGATTCAAGCAACTATCCGTTTTCTACGGTAGAATCCAACATAGGACGGGTTAGCGTACCCGACTCAAGACTTCTCAGGCTCGCCGAAATCTACAAACCCGAAAAGCTTACCCCCGCATGGCTTGAGTTCGCAGATATAGCGGGTCTTGTGAAAGGCGCCTCAAAGGGAGAGGGACTCGGTAACAGGTTTCTTGCCTCTATACGTGAGGTTGACGCAATTATTCACGTCGTCCGTTGTTTCGAGGACGAAACAGTTGTTCACCCCGATGGAAGTATCAGCGCGAAACGCGATATAGAGACCGTTAATCTTGAGCTTGTTTTTTCTGACCTCGAAATACTCGAACGCAAACTCGAAAGGACAAAGAAAATGCTTAAAGGCGGCGGAGAGTTTAAAAAGGAAGCCGATTTTTTAGAGAAAATAATCGCTTATATGAGCGAAGGAAAAACCGCTCGCAGTTACGAAACGGATGAGTACGAACAAGGAATCCTCAAAGATGTTCCGCTCCTGTCGGCAAAACCGGTCATATACGCCGCAAATATGAACGAATCCGATTTTCCGGACGCCTTTGAAAATAACACTCACTATAAATATGTAAAAGAAGCCGCAGAAAGTGAAAACTGTGCTGTGTTACCTGTTTGCGCAAAAACTGAAGCTGATATTGCTACGCTCGATGAGGAAGACAGAGCGGCTTTCCTCAGTGAACTCGGCATGGCGGAGCCGGGGCTTAATCGTATAATTAAACAAGGCTATGCCCTGCTCGGGCTAATCTCATTTCTCACCGCAGGTCCGCAGGAGGTAAGAGCCTGGACAATAAGACAAGGTACAAAAGCCCGTCAAGCGGCGGGTAAAATTCACACTGACATTGAAAAAGGCTTTATAAAGGCAGAGGTAATCGCATTTGAGGACGTTGATATTTACGGGAGTACAGCCGCCGCAAAGGAAAAAGGGCTTCTCCGCCTTGAGGGCAGGGACTATATAATAAAAGACGGCGATGTGGTACTTTTCCGTTTTAACAGGTAAAATTCATGCAGATTTACAGAAACAAAAACCCGTATTACCGCACGCTTATCGTCATTTCGGCGGCGCGAATTGCTCTTTGTGTCCTGCCTGTTTTCGCGCTTTGCTTTTTATTTTGGCGGATAGGCTCGGAAAATTATATGGAAGCTATGGGCTTCGCCGCAATGACAACAGGTATGGTGATTGCGTATGCGGTGCTGTCGCGGCGTTACAGGATTTTACTATCAGGACACAATGGCGAACGCGAGCTGTACAAGATTATAAAACGCTTGCGTTTCGAGGGTTACAGCGCAATATTTACTAATCTGCCCGTAAAATTCAAGAAGAACCGTTCTGAAATAGATATGCTTTTAGTCGGAGTCCGCGGCGTGGTTATAATTGAGGTAAAAAATCATTCGGGGGTAATAAACGGCGACAGAAGCGATAATTTCTGGATACAGCGAAAAAAATTCCATGAAGTCCGCACGGGAAAACACGCCGAAAAGAAAATGCTGAACCCGCTCATACAGCTTCGCAGACAGCGCGGAATCATAAAAGCTCTTCTCCGCGAAAGCGGACAGGAGGTATGGGTCGAAAATGTATTATTTTTTTCAAACCCGTATGTAAAACTGAAACTTACCCTCGGCGTAAATAACCATGTGTTTTCAGACAGGTCGGAATTAATTAATTTTATAAATGATATGGAGCCGAAGAACCGCCTGTCTAAAGCGCAGTGTTCGGAGATTATAGAAGCAATAAAGAAAATGAATAAGACATAATTTAGTATTTGATTAAATAATTAAATTTGTTTAGTCTTTTTACCGAAAAACCCATTCATTTATTTGTGCATAATTTACAAACATTTTTAATTTTTATAAAAACTATTGACACATATATATAAAAGCAGTATAATGAATGCAAGTAATAATTGTTTTGTAAGGTTGTTGTGGTGAATTTGTTTTGTTTTAGTTGTCTCCTTTCTTTTGTTCTACACATTATGCATTATCTTACTTTCCGCCCCTTTTTTAAAAAAGGGGAATTTTTTTGTTTGTTTTTTTTGAAAAATATGTTATAATAGAATTATAACGTCTTAAAGCGAAAGGAAAAACGAAAATGACTAACCCGCTAAAACGCGAAAGAATAGCCGAAGGCACACATTTTAACAGAATAAGCGACCCTCGTTTTAAATTTAACAGGATTGTTTTCGGTTTTTTTGTGCCTCTCGATAAAGAAAAAGCGTCGCTGTACGCTCTTATCCCGCGGCTTTTTCACAGAACCAACGCCGAATATCCTAAAAGTAAGGACTTTAACAACTACTTAGCCTCGTTATATAACGCTAAGGTCGACTTTGAGGTTGCGAGCATAGGTGATACGCAATTCTTAGGTATATCCATGAATTTTATGGATGACAGTTACGCCCTGCATGGTGAAAAAATTACTGAAGCAGCATCATACGCACTGTTTAACTGCGTTTTTAATCAGCCTGTAGCCGATGGAAACGCCTTCGATAATGCTAATGTTGAGCTTTGTAAGCGAGAGCAAATCGAGGCTATCGAAGCCGAAATAAACGATAAGCGCGTTTACGCCTCGAATCAAGCCCGTCGGATTATATGCGAGGGTGAGCCGGCGGCAATAAATCCGCTCGGTACAGTCGAAAAAACCCGTGAAATAACACCGGAAAGCCTTTTAAAAGCCGCTGTTGAGCTTTTTTCAAATGCTGTTTTTGAAATAATCTGCGTAGGCTGTAACGATTTTGACAGCGCATTAAAAATCGCTAAAGAATATTTCCCCGCGGAGCAATTTGACGGCAGAAAAACCTTACCTTGCGAATCCGTTTACAGTCCGCTCAAAAAAACTGTTTCGGAAAAAATCGAGAAGCTCCCTGTTTTGAATCAGAGCAAGGTCGTACTCGGTTTTAAGACTGACAGTAAAAACCGCGCCGCTCTTACTCTCATGTCTAATCTTTACGGCGGGACGCTCTCGTCCAAATTATTTTTGAATGTCCGTGAAAGGCTCTCCCTATGCTACTATTGCTGGTCGCGGTTAAGCAAAGAAAAAGGGGTCATGAGCGTTGTTTGCGGTGTTGAGGAAGAAAATATCGAGAAGGCGAGAGAAGAGATTATATCACAGCTTGAGCTTATTAAAACGGGAGATATTACCGCCGATGAATTAAACTCTGCCCTGCTTTTTGAGCAGAATAATATTAAAACCGTAAACGACAGCTTAAGCTCTTTGACTTGGTGGTATATTTCACGAATCTATGCCGGGGAAATAAAATCCCCCGAACAGTTCCTAAAAAATTATGAGGGTATAACGAGCCGAGATATAATCGAAGCGGCAGATTCTATGAGGCTCGACACGATATATGTTCTGTCAGGCGAGGAAAAGTGCGTCGGAGATGACATATCGCTACAGGAGGAGAATGAATGAATACTAATATAATAAGAAGTGACCGCGTCCGTGAGGAGTATCAGGTAATAAAACACCCGAGCGGACTGACAATCTGCCTGTACCCCATGAAGGGCTTCACAAGTGCATATGCGTTATTTGCGGCGAAATATGGCTCTGTGGACGTTACGTTTAAGACTGATGAGGATACCGAGTTCGTAAGTGTTCCCGAAGGGATTGCGCATTATCTTGAGCATAAATTATTTGAAAACGACGACTGTGACGCATTTCAGCTATTCGCAAAAACAGGTGCTAACGCAAATGCCTACACGAGTTTCGATAAGACGGCTTATTTGTTTTCATGCTCTCAGCATTTTGAGAAGAACTTAGAGATTCTTTTAAACTTTGTTCAGGAGCCGTATTTCACCGAGGAGAGCGTTGCCAAGGAGCAGGGTATCATTGGTCAGGAAATAAAAATGTACGAGGATGAGCCGGGTTGGCGGGTATTTTTTAACGGTCTGCGTACACTTTATCATAAAAACCCTGTCAGAATCGACATTGCAGGAACATCTGAAAGTATAGCCAAAATAGATAAAGAACTACTTTATCGCTGTTATAAAACATTTTATAACCTCAATAACATGGTTTTATCAATTGCGGGAAGCTTCGATGTCCGAAAAACCTTAGAAATTTGTGACCGCCTCCTAAAACCGACTCCCGACCTCGGGTTAGAAGCTGTCTTTCCGGACGAACCCGAAGAAGTGAAAAAAAGCGAGACAGTACAAAAGTTAACCTGCTCCATGCCCATATTTAACGTGTTTTTCAAGCTTCCGGCTTTTGAGGGGGAGGAGAATACCCGAAAATATGTTATTTATAATATTATACTTGAAACAATACTCGGTAAAACTTCCGCTTTCTACGATGAATTGTTAAACGACGGTTTGATTAACAGTAATTTTACGGTGGGGGTTTTAAACGGACGCGGATTCTTTACATTGACTGCGGACGGGGAATCGAGCGAGCCGCGTAAAGTTTTCGAGGAAATAAAAAAAGCTCTTTTACAGGCGAAAGGCGGGAATCTTTCGGAAAAAGAATTTGAAAACGTCAGAAAAAAGACCTACGGCGAGCTTATTTCTATGCTCGGTTCAGTAAGCGCAGTGGCGACAAATATGATGGAGGCGCATTTCCACGGCAATAACATGTTTGATATTATTGAGATTACCGCAAATTTATCATATCAGGACATAATTTCCACACTCGCTGAATTTAATGAAGAGAACTCGTGTATTTCGATAATTGAACCAATTTAAAATGACATTAAAAGAAAGGCGTGATTTTTATTAACAGCTTTATCAGCTTTCCTAATTTAAACTTAGAATTTGAAATAGGGCGGACGGCGTTTACTTTCTTCGGATTAGATATTTACTGGTACGGCGTGGTTGTTTCAACGGCGATTGTACTGAGTTTTATGTACGCTTTAGTGCGTTCGGAGCAGTTCGGGATGATTTCCGATAAAGTTTTCGACGTGGCGGCGGCGGGGTTAATCGGCGGATTTATCGGCGCACGGCTGTATTATGTCATATTTCATAATTTAAACCCTGAAAACCAAGTTAAATATAGCTTCTCCGACATAATAATGGGCATACGTGACGGTGGTCTCGCTATTTACGGCGGAATAATAGGGGCGGTGGTTTTCTCGCTTGTCTACATGAAGTTAAAAAAGGTGAAAATGCTTCCCATACTCGATATGGCGGGAATATCCTTTCTGCTCGGAATAGGGATAGGCAGATGGGGAAACTTCTTTAATCAGGAAGCATATGGTGCAGCTACTGCGGGCGACCTGCCGTGGGGTATGACGGGTAGCCGAATCGCGTATGAGGTCGGCGATGGTTTAGTTCATCCCTGCTTTCTTTATGAAAGTCTTTGGTGTCTGCTCGGTTTCACTCTCCTGCATTTTTATTCAAAGAAATTCCGTACCTATGACGGGGAACTCTTTTTACTTTTTGCCGCATGGTACGGTACGGGGCGGTTGTTCAATGAACAACTCCGTACTGACAGCCTGATGCTCGGGGATTTAAAGATTTCGCAGGTTTTAGCGGCGGTTTCTGCCGGCATCGCGCTAATAATATTCATTTGCCTGAAAATACGCACAGGGAAGGAGCAGAAGCTTTTTAAAAACACCGAGGAGAGTATATGGGCGGTAAGCTCTTATGAAGAAAACATGCGAATCCAAAAAGAGAAAAAGGCGGCAAAAAAAGCCCTGAAAAAAGAAGAAACCGCGCCGAGTATTTTGGGTGAGGACGAACACTTGACAAACGGCGATTTATGATGCACAATGATAGTTGACAGTGGATAATTAATATTTAATGGAGGTGTACATGAAAAAATATATAGTCCTACCCCTCATAGTCGGTCTCGTTTTCGGGTTCATTTCGGTTATCTATTCAAAAATACCTGCTCCCGCGGCGAACTGGAGCGGGATACGGCTTCTCGCAAATCATTTGGGCTACTTATGGTACGCGCTTGTTTTAGCCTATATAAACCGCGAGAAGTGGGTTAAGGCTTTTATATCGGGCTTTTTGGCGATTACTGTAGCCAATATTACATACTATGTTGTGATTTTTGTGATGATGGAGCTTGACCCGCGGGTTATACAACATTCTTTCGAGACCATGGATTTAATCATGTGGACGATTACGGGGCTTGTTGTGGGGGCTTTGTCTGCTACGTTCATTAGAATCGTGATGTTCGGAAAAGTTAAATTCGTCCGCTACGGCGCGATTTTTACATGGTATGCGGCGATGTTATTTATAATTTATTATTTTGTAGCCTCCGGAATTTTCGTTCGCATGGGTAATGAAAATTTTATACAAGGCGGATATATGACGGGGTATTATTCTAAACATTATTTCGTGGGTGATATATACGAGGTAGTATTAGCCCTCGCGGTGACGACGGTTATGCTTGTGTTTTTTCTTAAAAAGCAGAAAGGGAATATTAATAACTTGGAAATTTTATCTACAGAATCGGGGAAAACGATACTTTAAAAAATCTCTTGTGAGGAAAGGACGATATTAAAAATATGGCTAAAATTATTGACGGAAACGCGCTTAGTAAAACTATAAAAGCCGAAATCAAAGCGGAAATTGAACGCGACAGCTTAAAGGTCGGGCTTGCCGTGGTCTTGGTGGGGGACGACCCCGCAAGCCATGTCTATGTTAATTACAAGAAAAAAGACTGTGCCGAGTGCGGAATTAATTCATATGAACATATTCTGCCCGAAAGTACAAGTACCGATGAACTTCTCGCTTTAATCGACAAACTCAATACCGATGAAAACGTAAACGGCATACTGATTCAACAACCATTGCCCCGTCAGATTGACGTTACAACCGCAAATGCCCGTATAAATCCGAAAAAAGACGTGGATGCGTTCCATGCCGACAACGTAGGGCGTGTCATGCTCGGCGAATATCACCTCGCGGCGTGTACTCCCGCCGGTGTTATGGAAATGCTGAAACGCGAGGGTTTATCGGTTTCGGGTAAAGAGTGTGTCGTTGTGGGCAGAAGTAATATTGTAGGGAAGCCTATGGCTATGCTTCTTCTTCATGAGCATGGTACAGTGACAATATGTCACAGCCGAACCGTAAATCTTAAAGAGGTCTGCCGCCGTGCCGATATTTTAATTGCGGCAATAGGCAAACCGAAGTTCATAACAGGCGATTATGTGAAAAAGGGCGCGGTTGTAATTGATGTGGGCATAAACAGGGGAGAGGGAAATAAGCTTTACGGCGACGTCGATTATGAAAATGCCGAGCCTCTTGCGAGTTATATCACGCCCGTACCGGGCGGTGTCGGTCCTATGACAAGGGCAATGCTTATGAAAAACACGCTGACGGCTAAAAGGTTACAGTCGTTATGAAGAAGCATACGAATAAAGGGCGCGGTTTTTTGACAAACGGGGTGCTTTTGGCGGGTACAACTATTTTACTTATTGTATATATTTCGACAAATTATCTCTGGAGTATAGGGACAATTGTCGTAACCGCGCTTGCAGGAGTCATGAGCGGCTTTCAATTTTGGGTTTATTTTTACTTTATAAATAAAAACAGTTGACAAAAGATGAAATCTGTGGTAAAATGTTTAAGCCGCGTGTAAAAGGCTCTTATTAAGAGACGGCTCTACGCCGTCCGCCTTAAATTACAGCGAGACTTATGCCGAAACTGAGCGTTCGGCACGGAAAAAAGAGGAAATTTTAATGTACGCAGTTATTGAAACAGGCGGTAAGCAGTACCGCGTTAACGAGGGTGACGAACTTTATATTGAGAAGTTAGACACCGAGGGCGAGGTCTTGTTTGATAAGGTTGTACTTGTCAGCAAGGATGACGAGCTTGTAGTAGGGACTCCTTATGTACAGGGTGCGTCTGTCAAAGCCTCGATAGTAAAATCAGGCAAGGCAAAGAAAATCACCGTATTTACCTACAAACCCAAGAAGGGGCAAAAGCGTAAATTAGGTCATCGGCAACCTTACACAAAGGTTAAAATCGAATTAATTAATTATTAGAATGGGGGGGAATAGTAATGGCTCATAAGAAAGGCGTAGGTTCAACAAAAAACGGTCGCGACAGCGAATCCAAGAGGCTCGGCGTTAAACGTGCCGATGGTCAGTTTGTTTTGGCGGGGAATATCTTAGTGCGTCAGCGCGGGACGAAAATTCACCCCGGCAACGGCGTAAGTCGCGGTAAAGATGATACCCTGTTCGCGCTCGTTGACGGAAATGTCAGATTTGAGCGTCAGGGGAGAGACCGTAAGCGTGTAAGTGTATACGCGGCGGAATAGTTCGACAAAATATTACAAGGAGGCGAATTTAAAGTCGCTTCCTTATGCTATACGGAGGAAAGAGGAATGACGTTAAAATCTAAATGTATTCTTTGGTTTATTATTTCCATTATTCTTACAGCCGGTTTTTTCGCGCTGTTGACGCTGGCGTTTTTGGATGATTTTTTTATATGGTTGTCGCTTAGTCTTTTAGCGGCGGCGATTGTAATGATGATTTCGTGGATTGCCTATTATTTGGCTTTTTCAAAATATAAGGAGTCGCTTAACCCTAAAAAGAAAAAACGCTACCATAGGCAGGGAAACAGGAAAGAAAGCAGAAGAAAAGGGCTATAGAAAAGGTCGGAGTTTATGTTTGCAGACATAGTTAAAGTCTTTGTAAAAGCGGGAGACGGCGGAAACGGTGCTGTTTCCTTCCACCGTGAAAAATATGTTGCATCGGGCGGTCCCGACGGCGGCGACGGCGGTAAAGGCGGCGATATTGTTTTCGTGGCGGACAATAATCTGTCTACGCTTATTGATTTTCGTTATAAGAAAAAATATACCGCAGAGGACGGAAAAAAAGGCGAGCCTAAAAAATGCACAGGTAAGTCCGCACCCGACACACTCATAAAGGTACCGCGCGGAACTCTTGTGTTTGATAACGAAACAGGCAGGCTCATCGCCGATATTTCGGGCAATGAGCCTGTTATAATCGCTTGTGGAGGTAAGGGCGGAAAAGGTAATATGAACTTCGCAACATCAAGGCGGCAAAGCCCCCGTTTTGCGAAGCCCGGATTCCCCGGTGAAAGCTTCAATTTAAAGCTCGAACTCAAGCTCCTTGCCGATGTGGGGTTAGTCGGTTTTCCGAATGTCGGGAAATCAAGTCTGATAAGTGCGGTCAGTGCGGCAAAACCCGAAATCGCCAATTATCATTTCACAACGCTTACGCCTGTTCTCGGTGTGGTTAAGGTAGATGATAAAAACTTTGTTATGGCGGATATTCCCGGCTTAATTGAAGGGGCAAGCGGCGGTGCGGGGCTTGGTCACAGTTTTTTGCGTCACGTAGAGCGTTGCCGCCTTATTGTTCATGTTGTTGACGTTTCGGGAACAGAGGCTCGTTGTCCCAAGGACGATTTTATTAAAATAAACCATGAACTAAAACAGTTTTCACCGGAAATATCGAAATTGCCTCAGGTCGTCGCCGCTAACAAATCGGATATAGCCACGGAGGAACAAATTGAGGATTTTCGTGAATTTATAGGAGAAAAACACCAACTTTTCGTCATATCGGCGGTAACAAAAGAAAACACAGGAGATTTAATTAATCATATTGCCGCGAAGCTTGACGAACTGCCGCCTGTAAAGCTGTATGAAGCCGAGCCTGTCACGCTTGAAGAACTTGAGCGTATAAAAAGTAATAAGCGTGTATTCGCCATAAATAAACTTGAGGACGGCTTCTATGAGATAAAGGCTGAATGGCTCGCACCAATTTTATCTATGGTAAATATGGACGACTACGAGAGCTTACAATATTTCGGACGGGTATTGCGTTCTTCCGGTATCATCGATGCACTCGTGACCGAGGGGATAAAAGAAGGTGACACAGTAAGCGTTTTTGATTTTGAATTTGAATTTATAAATTAATTATGGATAATATAACAAAAGAACAAGCAAACCGCTACAGCCCTTTAACATTAGCCTTTCTCGGCGATGGTTACTATGAGTTGTTAGTGCGTCAGAAAATAACCCTTCTTCATAATATGAGTGCGAACAAGTTACATCATGCCGCCGTGAAAAAAGTTCGTGCGTCTTTTCAAGCCGCAGCTTGTGAAAAGCTCAAAACGGTTTTAACAGAAGAAGAAAGCGAGATTTTCCGCCGAGGCAGAAATGCAGGGGGAGCGGTTCCGCGTTCGTCAACTCCCTCGGAGTACCGAAAGGCAACGGCTCTTGAGGTTTTGTTCGGTTGGCTTTTACTTATCGGCGAAACGAAACGCGCCGAGGAATTATTTGAGGTGATTTACTATTATTCCGAAAAAGAAAAATAAGAATAAAAAGAATCGGTCGGCTTTAAAATGGACGATAGATTTGGCAATCATTATTTTCGGCTCGGCGGTTTACTCGCTCGGTCTGCATTGCTTTATTGCACCCGCTCATATAGCCCCCGGCGGTGTGACGGGTATTGCCACTATTATAAATTCGATGACGAAATTCATAAGTGTGGGTGCGCTTTACGGTTTGTTAAATTTACCTTTAATTGTACTCGGAGCGGTTCTTTTAAGTAAAAGTACAATGATTAAAACCATAATTTCTGTTATCGTCATTACTGTCGCGACCGACCTTGTTTTCGTATCAATCCCCGTCTATGAGGGTGAAAAAATACTTGCAGCATTATTCGGCGGTGTTATGTTCGGGGTCGGGATAGGCTTGATTTATTTATGCGACGGGACTTCCGGAGGCATAGGTATAATTAATCGCATAATAAACAAAAAATATCCGTTTTTCAGCATGGGAAAAATTTCGCTTGCGGCGGATGCGGTTGTAATTGCGGCTTCGATGGCGGTGTTTAGGAGCGTCGAGGCTGGGCTTTTTGCCATTGTGTCGATTTATGTGAGCGGGAGAGTTATAGATGCGTTACTTTACGGCGGACTTGAGGGCAAGCTTATGCTTGTTTTTTCTGAAAAATACGAAGAAATAACTCGGAAAATCATAGATGAGCAACAAAGGGGCGTGACGCTTCTGCATGGTACGGGTGCGTATTCGGGGCGTGAGCGTAAAGTAATCTGCTGCGCCGCACATAAGAATCAACACGAAAAAATTAAACGTATTGTGGGGCAGGTTGACCCGTCGGCGTTTATTGTAATAACCCATGCGGGAGAGGTTTTAGGCGAGGGATTTAACCCGAACAGGATTTCGTGAGTTTGATTTTCGGAGGGAGAAAATGGGAAATTGCGAAGTGGATATGACGATGGACAGCAAAGACAGCCGACCGATTTGTATGGTGTTTTCTGCGGATAAAAACGCCGTCATTTATTCATGCGGAGATATAAACCGTAAGCTCTGCGGCGGGTTAGGATTACCGCTCCTGCTGTATCATTTTCTGACGCTTATAAATAAAGGTGCGTTACTCTGGAGCGATAAGGTAACTGTAAGCGGAAAAGCCGCAAAAGAGAGCAATTCGGTAAACTCACTTGGGCTTGTAAAAGGCGAAAAAGTCAGTCTTTTTACCCTTTTCTGCGCCGCCGCGGCAATAAATGCACCCGACGCGATAATCACAATCGGAGGACACATTTTTAATTCTGTCGGGAAAAAGAAAAACAGTACAGTCGCTAAGTTAAGGCAAATCGGAGATGGATGGGGTATACCAAATGAGAGCATTAAAAACTTAACGGGAAGATTTTACGAACAAAATCCGCAATATTTTACAGTCGAACTACTCTCACGGGTCGCCGCCGAGCTTCTGGCATTTGATGTTGAGAATAATCTTAATAAAAACCGGGTCGTGCATAATGAAACATATGTAGAATGTGAAAGTGTTCTCGGTTCTACCCGAAACATAATGAGATATTTATGTTTCGGAGATGAGTTTGCTTTTCACGCAATAGCAATGGCAGAGTATGAAAATGAAACCCTTTTTATATCAGTCGGAGATGCCCGAACCCCGTTAGAACGGGATACGGCGATTCTGAACGCTCTCTTTTGTATAAATGAAAAGTCTTGTATTGATTTAAATAAAAACACAGATACGTGGATAAATGTATCTCAAAATATTCTTACAATATGCGGTGATACATATTGCGGAGAACGCTATACGAAATGGCGGATAAAACGGGGTATTGACGACCCTATCCAACGCTACGGCGATGAAGGGTACGATTTCTCGTTTGAGAATGTTAAGCAGTTTATAACAAAAGAGTCTTTTAATATAGTTAATTCCGAATGTGTACTCAGTCCCGTTTATGATAAGTCACAACAAACGGGTAAGTATTTGGGGTTCGTTCTCGGCGCGAATCCGGAAAAAACCGTAAATTGTTATAAGCGGATGAATATAAATGCGGTAATGCTCGCGAACAACCACATGATGGATTTCGATTCGGTGGGTTGCAGGCAAACGAAAAGATATTTTGAACAAGCAGGAATATTGACCGTGGGAACAGGCACAAATATACGGGATGCTGAAACGCCCGTTTGTTTGAAAATAAACGGACACAGGGTCATAATTTTCAATGCTTACGGCTATTATCTTGAAAAAAGGCACAAGCTTTTCCGCCATTATTGCTTAGGAGAGAATACCGGAGCGGCATTTATCACGGATATTATCGAAAACTGCTCATTCATTAAACGTATAGAGCAATACCGTAAGGAATATCCCGAAGCGTTTATTATACTCTCCCCGCACTGGGGTAAGGATTTTGACGGAAGGCATTTGCACTTACGGGCTATCGCTCAAAGGGCAATTAAAGCAGGGGTGGATTTAATCGTGGGACACGGACCCCACATACCTATAGGCGCCGAGCATTTATCGAAGAAAATAGTGATATACTCGCTCGGAAATTTTGTTTTTAATACCACGGGCATCGACCTTGACGCTTCGGGAAAATTACCTTACGGTATTATCTCACAATTATACTTTGACAAAAAAGCCGTAACATTGCGGTTGTACCCGATTTACGCACATAATATGAACACATTCTTTCAGCCGAAACCTGTTGATGAAAAGCAATTAGATGAATTTTTAAAGAACTTCATAGGCGCGAAGAAGTTTAAAATAAAAAAAGATGAATTGGGGTATTATCTCCAAAGAGGTATATAAAAATGAAAACACTTTTATTAATACTAATATCGGCTTTGCTATTACTATCATCTTGCACCTTTGGGGAAACACCAGAGCCGTATTCCGAAGAGATTTTTGAAGATAATGCCGAAGACACAGAAACCGAATCTGAACCGGAAGAACCCGAAGAAATTTTTGAAGATGATGAAACCGAAGATGGCTTTGAAGATGATAAAACCGAAGATGGCTTTGAAGACGATGAAACTTCAATAAATAATAACGAATATACTTCTGACTTTTTTCATGGTTCTTATGAAAGCATAGATATTATAAACGACACGCCTTTGTATATTGGTTACGTTTCCGTGCCTGCGGAAGAACCGCTGAAAAGGAAAGAAACTCTTATTTTAAATACCCCGAAAGAAATGGAAGCGCCCGTAAAATATGCGATATTAAATTTTGATTATAACTTGTATGACCTTAGGTTTATCCGCGTTCGTTCCTATGACGGAATAAATTTCTATTACGATGACCTTATTCAAGGGCTTGGTTGGTGGTCTTGGCGGTATTGCAATATTTTCTTCCCCTTGAGTTATTCCGAAGACATTTATTATTACGCAGTCACTTTTACCGATAACAGTGAAGATGGAGATATTCATTCCTATCTTCTCACCCCTGACAAGGTTGAGAAAATCGAGGTTCAAGGTCGTGTTGATGAATATGTTACTGACGATTTAAACACTATCTCAATTAAGCTTTGGGATTATGCCGAAATAAAAAATACTGATTATAGCGATGAGGAAAATTTTAGTTTCGTTACCATGAACATATCGGAAGAAAATTTCCTTGAAGATGCCGTAAAGGCAATATATCTTCATCAAGGTTTCAGCATTAAAAGTATCTGGTATGAGGGGGACAAGATTTATATTGATTTAAGCCTGATTCAAGATTTTAGGGCTTCTCGTGGAAGCATGGCGGCAATAGTGACTTCAAATTTGTTGAAGCGAACCTTTGCAAGTTTTCCGAATATGACGGAAATGGAGTTTTTGGTTGAAGGAAGAGTGAATCCCGATTTTCATAACAGTAATATGATGTGCGGTACATTCACGGTAAACGGTCCTCTGCTTACAGATATAACTCATAAAGAATTTAATTAATTTTAAAAGGAGCAAGTCATGTCAGGTCACTCAAAATGGAGTACGATTAAGCGCAAAAAAGGCGAAAAAGACGGCGCGCGTGCTAAGGTTTTCACTAAAATCTCGCGTGAGATATTAGTCTGCATAAAGGAGACGGGAAACGCCGACCCCGCCGCAAACGGCAGACTTCGCGACCTAATCACCAAAGCGAAATCCAACAACATACCAAACGATAATATTGAGCGGTTACTTAAAAAAGCGGCGGGCGGCGGCGAGAAAGCCGATTATGAAAACTGTGTATACGAGGGCTACGGTCCGAACGGTGTCGCTGTCATGGTCGAGTGTTTAACCGATAATCGTAATCGTACAGCGGGAGAAATACGCTGTTATTTCGATAAGTACGGCGGTAATATGGGTGCAACGGGTTGTGTTGCATTTATGTTTGAACAGAAGGGCGTCACCCTGCTTGATAACGAAGACGGCAAAATTAACCCTGACCTGCTTTTTGAACATACGCTTGAAGCGGGCGGAGACGACTTCACGCTTGAAGACGATGGGACTGCGGTCATTTACAGCTCTCCGGAAACGGCGGCGAATGTAGGTTCGGCGTTGAGTGAGGCGGGTTACTCTGTGATTTCGGCAGAGGCTGTGCAAATCCCCTCGACGTATGTAAAGCTGACCGACGATGAGCATATTAAGAAAATGAACCTATTACTCGATGTGCTTGAAGATAACGACGATGTTCAGAATGTTTGGCATAATCTTGAAGAGTAGAAAGAAAATTAATATACCGACATCGAAAAAGGAAGGTTACAGATGAGTAAAACTAAGAATTACGGCGACCACAGTTTAAAGTCGCTCAAAGGTCCCGACCAGGTAAGAAAACGCCCCGGTGTTATATTCGGCTCGGACGGAATAGAGGGTTGTCAGCACTCGGTTTTTGAGATTTTATCTAACTCCATCGACGAGGCGCGGGAGGGTTACGGTAAGGAAATAGTTATAACCCGCTTTAACGACGGTTCGATAGAGATTATTGACCGCGGACGCGGTGTACCTATTGATTATAATAAAAGTGAGGAAAAATACAACTGGGAGCTTGCTTTTATCACCCTTTATGCAGGCGGGAAGTATGACAACAACACGGGTGAAAACTACACCTACGCATTGGGGCTTAACGGATTAGGGTTGTGTGCTACGCAGTTTTCTTCCGAGTATATGGAAGTCGAAAGCGATAACGGAACATGGAAGCACAGCCTGAGCTTTGAAAAAGGATTCAATGTCACGCTGAATAAAGACGAACGCGGGTTCATAAAAAGTAAGTCAAATGGCAAATCCGGTACGCGAATAAAGTGGAAGCCCGACCTTGACGTTTTCACCGATATAGATATTCCCGATGACTATTTTGACCAAGTACTGATTAAACAGGCAGTCGTCAACGATGGGTTGCTGTTCAAATTCCGCAGGGAAAATGCAGACGGTACATTCAGAGAAAAAGAATACAGCTACCAAAACGGGATTGACGATTATATTAAAGGAATTTCCGGAACTGATACTATTTCCGAGATGCAGAGTTGGAACACATCCCGCACGGGTAAAGACCGCGAGGATAAAGACGAGTACAAGCTTCGGTTGCGCTGTGCTTTTGTGTTTTCCAATAAAACAAAGCTGATTGAACACTATCACAACTCATCATGGCTTGAATACGGCGGAAGTCCGGACAAGGCTTTACGGCAAGCCTTTGTGTCTCAAACAGACGCATATTTAAAAAATAATAATAAATATAATAAAGGCGAAAGTAAAATCAATTTCACCGATGTTGAGGATTGTCTTATTTTTGTTTCAAACAACCTGTCATCGCAGGTAAGCTTTGAAAACCAGACAAAAAAAGCGATTAATAATAAGTTCGTTTACGAGGCTATGACCGAATGGCTTAAAAGTCAGCTTGAAGTATATTTTCTTGAAAACAAAGACGAAGCCGCACGGATTTGCGAGCAGGTATTAGTCAATAAACGCTCGCGGGAAAACGCAGAAAAAACCCGTCTGAACTTAAAGAAAAAGCTAGCAGGAAACCTCGATATTTCAAACAGGATTCAAAAATTTGTTGACTGCCGCAGTAAGGATTTGGCGAGACGCGAACTCTATATAGTAGAGGGCGATTCCGCACTCGGAGCTGTTAAGCTTGCGCGTGATGCGGATTTTCAAGCCGTTATACCCGTGCGTGGAAAAATCTTAAATTGCCTTAAATCTTCATACGATAAAATATTTAAAAACGAAATTATCACCGATATAATAAAAGTTCTCGGTTGCGGTGCGGAAATCGAAAACAAGGCGAAAAGTAAGGATATATCGCATTTTAACATTGAAAACTTGCGTTGGAACAAAGTTATAATCTGTACTGACGCAGATGTAGACGGTTTTCAAATCCGTACTTTAATCTTAACTATGCTGTATCGCTTAACGCCGACGCTTATTAACGAGGGCTTTGTTTATATAGCGGAATCGCCCCTTTATGAAATAAACACGAAAGACGAAACCTTTTTTGCTTACACCGAGACCGAAAAAAACCGTATAATAAAGAAATTAGACGGTAAAAAATATACATTGCAACGCTCAAAGGGACTCGGCGAAAATGAGCCTGATATGATGTCGCTGACGACCATGAACCCCGACACGCGCAGGCTTATAAAGGTTTTACCGACAGACGCGGAGGATACCCGTGATATGTTTGATTTAATGCTCGGAGACAATCTGCAAGGGCGAAAAGATTTTATCAGTGAGTTCGGGAGTAATTATTTAGAACTGGCGGATATTTCTTAGCTAATTTTTATCATAATGTCAATAAAATTCTGAGGAATGGTCAAAAAATTGAAAAAACAAAAACAACTTAAAAACACCCCGAAAGCCTACATCGAAAGTGCGGGAATCGTGATTGAAAAACCTGTCACGGAAACAATCGAAGAAAATTATATGCCCTACGCCATGAGCGTTATTGTTTCTCGCGCCCTGCCGGAAATCGACGGGTTTAAACCATCTCACAGAAAGCTTTTATACACAATGTATAAAATGGGTTTGCTGTCTGGTTCACGGACTAAATCCGCTAATATAGTAGGACAGACGATGCGGCTTAATCCGCACGGAGATTTGGCTATTTACGAAACGATGGTAAGGCTTGCGCGTGGGAATGAAGCCCTTTTGCACCCTTATATAGACAGCAAAGGGAACTTCGGAAAGACCTACTCCCGCGACATGGCGTATGCCGCATCGCGTTATACCGAGGCAAAGCTTGAGCCGCTTTGTAAAGAGCTTTTTGACGAAATAGACCGCGACACGGTTGACTTTGTACCTAATTATGATAACTCGACAAACGAGCCTGTTTTACTCCCTGTAAAATTCCCGTCTGTTTTGGTTAATTCTAATATCGGAATCGCCGTATCTATGGCAAGTAATATCTGCTCGTTTAATCTTGCCGAGGTCTGCGAAACAGCAATCTCTTTGCTCAAAGACCCCGAGCATGATATTATCAGTACGCTGAAAGCACCCGACTTTTCGGGCGGAGGATATATAGTTTACGATGAGGGTGCTTTGCGTGAGATTTACAGAACGGGACGCGGTTCTTTTAAGGTTCGTGCTAAGTACAATTATGACAGTGCAAACAATGTCATCGAAGTCACTGAAATACCGCCCACAACAACGATTGAGGCGGTTATAGATAAAATTGTCGAACAGATAAAAGCCGGAAAAATAAAAGAAATAAACGATGTTCGCGATGAGACAGACCTATCGGGGCTTAAAATAGCCATAGATTTAAAACGCGGTACAGACTATGACGCACTGATGAAAAAGCTGTTTAGACTGACGCCGCTTCAGGATTCGTTTTCTTGTAATTTTAATGTGCTTATTGCGGGTACGCCGCAGGTTCTCGGAGTGGGAGAGATTTTACGTGAGTGGGCGGCGTTCAGAACCGAATGTGTAAAGCGGCGTATTTTCTTTGAGTTGAATAAGAAAAAGGAACGTCTGCATTTACTCAGAGGGTTGCAAAAAATTCTGCTTGATATTGATAAAGCGATTAAACTGATTCGAGAAACACGCGAGGAATCCGAGGTCGTTCCTAACCTTATGATAGGTTTCGGGATTGACGAGTTGCAGGCTGAATATGTCGCAGAAATTAAACTCCGTCACATTAACCGCGAGTACATTTTAAAGCGTACCGAGGAAATCGAAAACCTCGAAAAAGACATAACCGCCCTACAGGAAACCCTCGAAAGCAAAAGCAAGGTCAAGGCTATCATAATATCCGAATTAAAAGAAGCGGCAAAAAAATACGCCGTACCGCGTAAAACCCTTTTCGTTTTTTCCGCCGAGGAAGAGGCTGAAGAAGAACCCGATATACCTGATTATCCCGTTAATATTTTCTTTACGAAAGAGGGTTATTTTAAAAAAATTACACCGCTGTCACTTCGCATGAGCGGCGAGCAAAAGCTCAAAGAGCAGGACTATATAACGCTCCATGAAGAAAGTGTGAACCGCGCCGAGCTTCTCTTCTTCACTGATGCAGGGCAGACATATAAGAGCCGCGCTTCTGACTTTGAGGACACGAAGACAAGTGTTATGGGTGATTTTATTCCCTCGAAATTAGATTTTGAGGACGGTGAAAAACCCCTCACCTTAATCACAACCCTCGATTATTCCGAGACGTTAATTTTGTTTTTTGAAAACGGTAAATGTGCTAAAGTGCCTCTTTCCTCGTTTGAAACTAAGACGAAGCGAAAAAAATTGCAAAACGCCTTTAATACATCATCACCGCTTGTCGGTATATTTAAAGTTTCGGAGGATATTGATTTTATCCTGTCCTCATCTGCGGGTAAATCGCTTATATTCAATACCGCGTTGATTCTGCCTAAAGCCGCACGTGATACGCAGGGCGTTCAGGTTATGCGCCTGACAAAAGCATATTTGAAAAAAGCGGAAATATATGCAGTTGGCATGGTGAAAAAATCGGCGGATATAGCGGAAATAACGGCGAAAACCCTGCCCGCCGCTGGAAAAGCGGTGAAGACCGTTGATAGTTTACAGTTGACAATTGACAGTTGAGATTAAACTATGGTATAATTAAGCCAAACATGGAGGGATATCATGCTGACAGATATTGAAATAGCCCGGCTTGCTAAAATGAAAAAAATCCGTGAAATTGCGGAGATGCTTGGTATAACCGAAGACGAATTTGAGCCTTTCGGCTACTATAAGGCGAAGCTATCCGAAAGCCTTTATTCGCGTGTTTCGGGCAACCCCGACGGTAAATTAATACTTGTCACCGCAATTAATCCCACACCCGCCGGCGAAGGCAAGACCACCACATCTGTCGGGCTTGCACAAGGTATGGCTAAAATAGGAAAAAAAGCGGTGCTTGCACTGCGTGAACCCTCTTTAGGTCCTGTTTTCGGTGTGAAAGGCGGCGCGGCGGGAGGCGGTTATGCACAGGTTGTCCCCATGGAAGATATAAATTTACACTTTACGGGGGACATGCACGCAATAACAAGTGCAAATAATCTACTTGCGGCACTACTTGACAACTCTTTGCAACAGGGTAATCCTCTTGGTATAGACCCGCGCCGTGTACAGCTTAAACGCTGTCTCGACATGAATGACCGCGCACTCAGAAACTGCGTAATCGGACTCGGCGGCAAGGTTGACGGAACGCCGCGGCAGGACGGATTCATTATTACCGTGGCGAGTGAGGTTATGGCTATTCTGTGCCTTTCGCGTGATTTGGAAGATTTGAAAAAACGGCTCGGCAATATTTTAGCAGCATACACTTATGAAAATAAGCCCGTGTTTGCGCGTGATTTAAACGCTGTGGGAGCAATGGCTTCTCTTCTCAAAGACGCGATTAAACCTAACTTAGTGCAGACGCTTGAAAACACGCCGGCGATTATTCACGGCGGACCGTTTGCCAATATCGCGCATGGGTGCAACTCAATACGTGCGACAAGACTCGCGATGAAGCTCGGTGATTATGTCATTACCGAAGCGGGGTTCGGCTCTGATTTAGGTGCGGAAAAATTCTTCGATATAAAATGCCGTGCGGCGGGGCTTGCTCCCGATTGTGTTGTTATTGTAGCGACAGTCCGTGCTTTAAAATATAACGGTGGTGTACTTAAAAGCGAGCTTGCCGCACCGAATCTTGATGCACTAAAAAAAGGTACGGTCAATCTGCAAGTTCACATTGAAAACATGAAAAAATTCGGTGTACCCGTGGTTGCGGCAATTAATCGGTTTCCCGCAGACAGTGATGAAGAAATAGAATTTATAAAGAATTTTTGCGACACGCCTGTTGCTGTTTCGGAAGTCTTCACCAAAGGCGGGGACGGCGGCACGGAGCTTGCACGCATTGTTTGTAAAACAATAGAAACAGAAAAATCCTGCTTTAAGCCTTTATACGATTTAAAACTTTCGCTCAAAGAGAAACTAAATATAATAGCTCGCGAAATATACCGCGCAGACGGCGTAAATTTCACAGCCGCCGCCGAAAAAGCGATTTTAGAGACAGAAGCGCTCGGTTTTGGGGAACTGCCTGTCTGTGTTGCAAAAACACAGTATTCACTCTCTGACGAGCCGACAAAACTCGGAAAACCCGAAAATTTCACAATTACTGTTCGTGATGTAAAATTATCGGCGGGTGCAGGGTTTGTGGTCGCGCTTACAGGCGATATTATGACCATGCCGGGGTTACCTAAAACACCTGCGGCAAGCAACATTGACGTTGATAACGACGGGAATATTTCGGGGTTGTTTTGAAACCTTGACATTAGGGTAGGGTATGAAAAGCATGAAAACACTTTTATCTGCGGTAATTATTATACTTATATTTTTTACCGCCTGCGACAAGAATACATCTGTTTTATCGGAATCCGAGTCCGAAAACTCGGAAGAACCCGTTATTGTCTCTTCCGAAATTGCTGAGACCACGCCTCCGATACGTACAACGCCACCCGCAACGACGACTTCAACCACAGCGAAAACCGAACCACCCGAACCGCTCCCCATTATAATGTCTGAAAAAATAGCCGCTTCATTAGTTAAAAAAGCGATAGACCCGAATGACGAACTTGACATTGAATTAGATTTTGATATGCAACGGTCTGATGAAATTGACGGAGTTGATTATTTTTACGGTTATATACGCGGTTCGGCGTATGCTAAAACTTACTATGTCAGTAAGGTGACAGGCGAAGTTTTTTTAAGAGTGAACGGTAAATTAATGGCTTTACCTATTGATGAAATGTCAAGATTTTTGATTTTTATCGAGGTTTTCAATTCAATGCCGCAGTTTACATCAATTCCCGCTTTCAATGATATAAACGAGATTCCTCTCTCGCATATATTAAAATTATACGAAAACAATTACGATATCGGATATGATTATATAGTAGGTCACGACTTTGAATATGAGGAGCAAATAGAAAAATTCCCGGATGGCGTTATTGTGCATAATAAAGCCTATGGCGTCTATCCCAAAACGATAGAAGAAGTTATAAAAAAGAGATATAACCCCGAATTTAAAATAGAACATTATGATTTTAATTCTATTATGGATAATAGCGGCTCTGTGTTTTATGCAGATGAGTATGGAGGATTATATCTAAGTTACCAATATAAAGTTGTTTGGGACGAAGAGAATAAAGCATTTGCTTTTATTCCTATATACAGCGCGGGCGGAGGACACGGGGCAGGGTGTATAACGCTCAAAACCTACACAGAAAATGCTCTATATTACGCTATCACGTTTGATTACTGGTCGACAATTCAATATTTTGAGATTAAAGGTTATTATCTAAGTACTGTTAAGAAAAATGAAAACGATGAATTTATTATTATATCAAAAACACCTATAGATATTAATACTATATCTTTCACAGATGAGGAAATTGCCGATTTTAGGTGGAAAGATGAATTTATGTTTGATAATAAGTTTTTTATGCCGGGCGTTGAAACAAAAAAAATCATAGAAAACTTCATGAGTAATATAGTTTCCGATGAAGAGCTTTATTATGATATGGATTTTAACGAATATTGGTTCAGAAAAGAAGTTTACGGTGAGCCATATATAAACTGTTATCTTGCCTATATCAGGTATGATGATGCAGATGGAAAAACACAAACTATCGGCAAGTATTACGTGGATATGGTGACAGGCGAGGTTTATCCATATGACGAATAAACAGGCGGCGTGTCGCCGCAGCCAAAATTTTTCCGATGTTTTAGAGGCGGCGTGTCGCCGCAGACGGTATTTTCCGATGTTTTAGAGGTCGCCAAATGAAGTATTTCTCATCTTCCTGCGAAGAAACTATCAAACTCGGTGACGAGTTAGGACGCAAAATATCCCCCGATACCGCCGTCTTGCTGTACGGCGAAATGGGGGCAGGGAAGACACATTTTGTAAAAGGTATTGCACGAGGTTTGGGTATCTGCGCGAATATCACCAGTCCCACCTTCGCGCTTGTAAACGAATATGAGGGCAAACTTTTCCATTTTGACTTGTTCAGGGTTCAAAGTTCAGACGATTTGTACTCTATAGGCTTCTACGATTATATAGGACGCGGAAATATTGTCATAGAGTGGAGTGAAAATGTCCCGGAACTCGAAGACGAGTTTGAAAATTGTTATAAAGTGGAAATTAAAAAGCTTTGTGAAACAAAAATAAGAGACGAACAATCCGTCTCAAAAAGGGAAATAATAATAAGTCCTAATATAGAAATTTCATGATGTGAATTCAATAAACCTGTCTATATCTGCATCTGTTAGGTTTCCTATAGGCTCTATATTTTCAAAAAACGATAAAGGTCGCGTGAAACGTGTTCCCGTGTCAACATATGATTGCTTGTCGAGTCCGGCTTGTTCCCAATTGTTAATCTTGAAAAATTTCGCCTTAATTTCATCGCTTTTACTCTCGTATTGGGTAGTTATAGGATATGCTCTTACAATTTCATTATTCAGAGCATATACCAACACAGGGCGTTTTTTACCGCCACTCCCCCAAGAAATGTATATAATAAATATGTCAAATGCTTTCATCAGCCGTTTACCGCCCAGTCGTATAATTCGGGATGCAGGTCTTTGTCGATGAGAATATTTCCGTCCGTATCGGAATCAAGGTTGTACTCCTTCGCCGGCATTTTTTCGAGGGCGGCGATTAACTCCATATGTTTTAGGTTGTTATTTTGCATGTTTAATCTGATGTGTTCCCTTGCAATCAAACAGAAAGCCTGTAAAACGCTTTCCGGCAACAGTTCTATATCCCTGTGAAGTTGCTGTCTGAGTTCCATATCGTTCACCTCGTTTATATTGGTTTTTATACTCATACGTATATTATAGTATATGGCATGGAAAATGTCAAGAAAATAAAGAAAAATAAAGGTGAAAAATGCTTATTCTCGGTCTTGACAGCTCTGCTAAAGCCGCTTCATGCGCTGTTTATGGTACGGACGAAAAAAAAATAATCGCCTATGGCGGCGTTAATGTTCAAATTACTCACTCGGAAACTCTCCTGCCCCTCGTTCAAAGTATTTTAAAAGCGGCGAATCTAACGCTTAACGACATAGACGCTTTCGCGGTAAGTAACGGTCCCGGCTCATTTACGGGAGTACGAATCGCAGTAAGCGCGGTAAAGGGCATGGCTTTCACACTCGATAAGCCGATTTATGCGGTTTCAACCCTGCGAAGTCTTGCATTTAATCTCGCCGGATATGACTGCATAGCCTGCTGTTTAATGGATGCGCGGCGTGAACAGTTTTACAGTGCGTTGTTTGACATATCTGACGGAAACGTCACGCGATTGACCGAAGACGCGGCTTTAAGTCGGTTTGAAATCGAATCCATGTTGGAAAAATATAAAACGCGAAAAACTATTCTTGTCGGTGACGGCGCAGAATTGTTTTACAATAATACCGGAATCAAAGATTTTTTAACCACCGCTCCGCAACAGCATATTCACCAAAACGCCGTTTCGGTCTGCCTCGCAGGGCAGGAAGAAAATCCCGTCTCAGCAAAGACGTTAATGCCGTTTTATCTGCGGCTCGCGCAAGCTGAGAGGGAAAGGCTAAAAGTTGATAGTTGATAGTGACAGTTACATTTTAAGAACCTGTAAAAAGCTCTGACAGAAAGGGAGAAATGATATGCAAGAAATTACGCCGCGAAAATTGATGACGCCCACGCTTGTGGCACTTTTAATTATATTGATGGCGGGGATAGGTGTGTTATTTTATGTTTATATTATTGTCGTACCCGATTTGCCTGCCTTTAATGAAAACGGCGAAGAGGTGGAAATTTTAGCTCAAGAGGATAACATATCGGGGGAAAACACGTACTTTCATGATTACGAAAATTATGAAAATTATGAAAATTATGATAATCTGTACGAGGATATAAATCTCATTGGTGACGGTTCAATCGATGAGCCTTTCATTATCAACACCATCAATGATTTAGAAGAGCTTGCCGTTGCGGTAAGAAACGGTTCGAGTTTTGACGGTATGTGTTTCCGTCTTATGAGCGATATTGACATGAGCGAATACCTTTCCGAGGGCAATCCCGGTTTTAACAATGGTGAAGGTTGGCTGATGATAGGTACATACACAGGCACACCTTTCAATGGTATATTTGACGGGAATGGTCATACCATAAGCGGGCTTTGGGTTAATCGCCCAAACGAAGCCACAGTGGGGCTGTTCGGTCAAATAAGAGGCGGTGCGGTTTTCAACCTTAATGTAGAGGCGACAAGTCTTAACGGGAGAATTTATGCCGGAGCGCTTGCGGGAGGTGTGCGTAATTGCGTAATTTTGAACAATTCAGCTACAGTCGGAGAGATGCAAACGAAAGATAATAATTACCCAAGTGGCTTAGGCGGACTCATCGGTGATTTAAGAAATAGTTATGTTGAAAAATGTTATGCCTTTTTAGACATCGAGTTTTATACAGACAGAATTACTAATGTCGGTGGACTTATCGGAATGGCAAGCGTGAAAAGCACAATAAAAAACAGCCATGCCACAGTAAATATTGTTGCAAAAGGCGATGATACTATTTTGGTGGGCGGTTTAGTAGGGTACATTTTTGACGATGGCTTGATTGATGGTTGTTATTCTGAGGGAAGCATTGCCGCAATGGGAGAAGATGCTTTTGCCGGAGGGGTTGCAGGCGGAATTGAAGGAACTATAATTAACAGTTATTCGTCATGCTCAGTCAACGGAACCTCAAAAGCAGGTGGTTTAATCGGGGCAATCGGGTCTCAAGACAAAGACTCAAGCATTATAAATTGTTATGCGACGGGTGACGTTTCAATAACTAAAATTAATGCTGATTCTGATTCGCTGATGGCGGGAGGATTAGGCGGGACACAGTTGGGGGGGATTATTACTAATTCTTATGCAACAGGAAATGTTTTTGTTGTAGCCGACTATGCCGAAATACAAGCAGGGGGATTAGTCGGATTAATGAATAGCGCAAGTAGTATTACGCATTGTTACGCCGAGGGAAATGTTTACGTTACCATGAGTTCGGACACTGCGAGCGGATTTATAATAGCAGGGGGGTTAATAGGAGCCCAAGTCCAAGACCTCGACATTTTCATACAGGAGTGCTACTCCATTGGAAATGTTTTTTCAAGTGATAAGAATAATAAAATGTGCGAAAAGTACTTATCTTTTGGTTTCATAGAAGAGTATGAAGAATTGAAAGCAGAAAACTGTTGTCTTTACGGTTTGTGCGAATTGTCGTTAAACGGGGGATTTATCGGTTATGCGAATGGCACTATAGAGCGAAGTTATTTTAATATTGAAACTTCCGGTTTAGAGGAAGGCATAGGAATTTTCGATGAGGATGACTTTGTCGGTGATGTTGTCGGCAAAAAAAGCAATGAAATGCAAAAACAAGAGACTTTTGAAGGATGGGACTTTATTAATATTTGGTATATGCCCGAAGGCGGAGGTTATCCAAAACTTAGGGTGTTTATGTCATAAAGTAATATATACAATACAAAAAATAAGGAGGAATTTTCATGATTTACATCGGTTCAGACCATGCGGGTTATTCGCTTAAAACCTCATTGATTGACTATTTAAGCGAGAGCAATATCGAATTTATCGACCTCGGCTGTGACGGCGAGACGGTTGATTATCCCGATATTGCAAAAAAAGTTTGTAAAAAAGTGCTGGAGTCGCCCGATAACAGAGGCGTTCTCGTCTGCGGCACGGGTATCGGTATTTCAATCACCGCCAACAGAATCAAAGGCATACGTGCAGCTCTTTGCGGCGATTATTACTCGGCAAAATATACCCGCAAGCATAATGACGCAAATATAATATGTTTCGGAAAACACGTCACGGGAGCAGGACTTGCCGCCGAGCTTTTAGAAGTTTTTTTAAACACCGATTTTGACGGGGGTAAGCACATTCCCCGCGTATGCAAAATAGAGCAATAGAACAATGAGCCGGAAGACGGCACATTAAGCAGGCGATTTATTAATCATAAGCTTAAATAATATAACAACAGGAGGAACTAAACATGAACAATCTGAAAATTTTAGACCACCCGCTTTTACAGCACAAAATTTCACTGCTACGTGACAAAAACACGATTATGAAAGAGTTTCGTGAGCTTGTCAGCGAGATTTCGATGCTCATGACTTATGAAGCGACCCGTGACTTGAAGCTGACAGAGGTACAGATTCAAACGCCTGTGGCGATTGCAAAAACCAAGGTCATTTCGGGTCGAAAAATCGCACTTGTGCCGATTCTTCGCGCAGGACTCGGCATGGCGGGCGGTGCGTCTGTGTTGATTCCCGCCGCTCCGGTCGGGCATATCGGAATCTGCCGCAGTAATTCAAAAGAAGGAAGCGATGTTACCGAGTATTATTGCAAACTTCCCGTAGATATAGCGAAACGCGACGTAATAGTTATGGACTTGTTACTTGCAACAGGCTCCTGTGCTTCACGCGCTGTCAGCAAATTGAAAGAAGTGGGCTGTGACTCGATTAAGTACATCTGCGTCATTGCATGTCCTGAAGGGGTAAAGGCTTTCGGCGAAGCCCATCCGGATGTGGAAATTTATTGCGGCGCGCTTGATTCGGGGCTGACCGATGACCTTTACATCACCCCCGGAATAGGCGACGGAGGCGACAGAATTTTCGGCACTAAATAAGTATCCGCTTTCAATCTCTTTCATTCTTTAGCCCGACAAACGCCGCACGGAATACCGTGCGGTGAGCGGACTCATTGTACCCGTAAGAATAAGGGTCTGTCAAAATTTTCGAGCATGAGTGACAGAGCCGCTGTGCTGTATTGTAATGAAAAATCGGAAAAAACGGAAAGCCGAATAAAACTCGTTGACAAGACGAAAAATCTGTGCTATAATTACTGATGTGACAGTTGGGCGTTTTTAAGAACCCTTTAATACCGGGGACAGGTGGCTGAGTTGGTCTAAGGCGCACGATTGGAAATCGTGTGACGGCTAATACCCGTCCGAGAGTTCGAATCTCTCCCTGTCCGGTCGGGAACCCCGACACGTAATACTCTCATATGGCTATGGGTCTGTCGAGAGTTTAAGTGTCGGGGTTCACATTTTTTTCTTTTAAATTACAATGAAAATTAACAAAAAATCAGCAAAAAATCAGCAAAAAATGGCAAAAAACGGCAAAAAACAGCAAGAAAAATATCATGGAACAACAAAAAACAATAAAAAAATATCACGGAGCAACAAAAATCAACAATAAACAACAAAAATCAACAAAAAATAGGGAGAAAAAGCAAGAGTTTTTCTGAAAATTTTATGTTATAATTTAAGAAATGAGTCGAAGCCCTAAATATACGAAGTCCTTATCGTCTTGTGTCACGCCCAAATACCTACGGGTGACGTCAAGGGACGAATGGTTATAAATCTCCATGATGACCGCAGGCGACGCGCCGTTTTTCCAGGCATGGTAGCCGAAAGTCTTACGCAGGGAGTGGCAGGACACACGGTTCGGGAAGTTCAGAGAATCGGCGGC
>WRKM01000018.1 GCA_009778065.1 Oscillospiraceae bacterium | reverse complement strand
AATTTTGACGGATGCAGAGAATGTCATATCAGACCTGATTGGCTCTTAATTTATGATTATGAAAACCTTGAAAAAGGCGAAAAGCAACTCCTGCTTATTAGAACAGGTTCTCATTCCGAGTTGCTTGAATAGTGAAAACGACGATAGCTCTGCGCTGTACAGGACGCCGTGGGCGGCGTCCCCTACAAAATTGGTGTGGGTGGTAGAATGGGATTAGAGGAAGCGGGAGTCGCCACCATGACGATTCCCGCTTCATTATTAAGCATGTTCAACCGAGTAAATCTGAATCGGGACTTCCCCTACAGATAACTGCGGCTTGTCCGCAAGTTCATATAAGCGAAACTCCCCTAAGTTGTAACATATTTCCCTGTTGAAATACTTCAAAATATCACTACCGAATAAGCTACGAAGGGTTGTCCCGAGTGCAAAAAACACACGGCAATGCTGTAACTCGCGGTCACCGAATTTGATTGAAACATTTGTTATGTACTGCAACGGGACATTTTTATTGCCCATTGCCAAAGATGCCCCGCCTTCGTGATGAGGACAGGATTTCAAAAACTCCTGCGTGTAACCAAGGTAATTTAAAGCCTTACAACTTACTGTTGTAAAGTCAGAGCCGGAATCATATTTAAAATCCACATCTTTTAATGATTTTCTATCACCTGTCATTACTTGCGCCGTAATATTAACACGACCCAAATTGCTCGGTGTAAAC
Organism: Oscillospiraceae bacterium; assembly: GCA_009778065.1. Classification (GTDB taxonomy): domain Bacteria; phylum Bacillota; class Clostridia; order Oscillospirales; family Ruminococcaceae; genus Ruminiclostridium_E. The sequence continues at coordinate 67,599 of WRKM01000018.1, read as the reverse complement.
GGTATGATTATTGGTAGCATATTTCAAGACCCCCTATTTGCGGAGTGTCATCAAATCCTTCTATGACCATATTTCTTCCCATGCTTTCGCCTAATGCAATAGCTGTAGCATATGCTTCGTCCTCGTCCGTTGTAACTAAATATACATCTCCATACGCCTTGTTTGTTTTCGGCTCGTCTTCCATGTTCACCAAAACAATCCATTGCTTCGGGAATTTCATTTTCGCCTCGCCATACCATAATCTTTCCATAATTCAACCCTCCTCCGGTTCGATTTGTGCTTGCGCGGTAGTATAGTATAAGAACCGCACGCCATTAGCGGTAACAAGTTGCCGCCAACTGAGCGAATCTTGAAATGTCTAAAGATATTATAACATTTTAAAAGGATTTTGTCAAGGGATTATATAAGATATTATTATTACTTTGAGTATTAGTGACAAAACTACCTCATATATCAATCCACAACCTCGTATTTATCAATAATAACGTCGAAAATACTCAATTTAGGATTTTTGTAAGTGTGGTAAAACAGCTTGAATCCAATCGGCATACATTTCAAGTATACAATAACATTGTTTTCATGCGCGTTTACCACAAATTTGTCTAATAATTCGCTGTAAATCTCGATATTATCTGCATTGATTTCAGCGGTTTTATTGACTTCGGCAATGCGCGACCTCACCTCGTCAATTTGCATTTGATGAATGTTGGAAAGGCTTTGGCTGTCGTTAATTTCCTCGGTCAGCCGTGCAATTTCGCTGTCGTAAAATGCAGTTTGCTCCAACAAATCATCTTTTGACATTTGCTCATCAAGCATTAAATCATAGGCTTTTCGCTTCTTTCGCATATTGCTCTCGATTGCGGTTTCAAGCGGTTTTGTGTCAATCGGTTTGTCAAGTTTCTGCATTTGTTTGATGTCACTAAGCATATCATTTACAATTTCGGTGCGGGAATTTTGAACGTGCAAAAGAATGAAATTCATAAAAACCGATAAAGCTTTTTCGTTGATACATTTGTTGTCACAGCCTAACTTTTCGCCGTTCGGATTCACTTTAACCACGTTACCATTTTTGATACGATTATTGCATTTAACAGAACGCTTGCCCGAGTTCCCGCCTGTCCCTGTAACATAAGTTTTCCCGCACTTCCCGCAAAATGTTTTTGTGCTGTACCAGTTTCTTTTGGAATACTTGCGCCCCTCTTTGCTCAACGCACTGCGTTCTTGCAATTGCGCTTGAACACTGTCCCAAACATCGCGCGAAATTATTCCTTGGTGGTGGTCGGAAACATGAATTAAATTATCCTTGTTGCTTATCAATTGCCCTGTCAAATAATCGGCGGTTGTGCGCTTGTGTTGGGTTAAATCTCCGACATATTTGTCGTTGTGAAGAAGGCGGCTGATGTTCTCTGTTTGCCACAACCCGCCGTTAAGCGTGGACGTTCCGTCCTCGTTCAATGCCCGTGCAATCGCATAAAGGCTCTTCTTTTCATAAAGGTACATATTGAATATTCGTTTTACAATTTCTGCTTCTTCCGGTACAATTTCGAGTACGCCATTCACCACTCTGAAACCTAACATTTTTCCATTTCCGAAAACCAATCCGCTTTCCATTTTACGGCGTATGCCCCACTTGACACGCTCGGACGTTTTACGACTTTCCTCTTGTGCGATACTCGCCATAATGGTAAGCCGCAATTCGCCGTCTTTTTCACGAGTGTCGATGTTATCATTTGTGAAAATTACACCTACATTTATAGCTGTCAACTTGCGCGTGAAAGTGAGAGTATCAACGGTATTTCGGGCGAAACGACTGACTTCTTTTGTGAGAATTAAATCGATTTTTCCGTCTTCTGCATCCTTAATCATGCGGTTAAATCCGTCACGCTTTTTCACCGAAACCGCACTTATTCCCTCATCAAAATACACTTCTTTAAGCCGCCAATTTGGATTCGCGCCGATATAATCGGTGAAGTATTTTATTTGTGCGGTGAGTGAATGAAGCTGGTCTGCGTGGTCGGTTGATACACGGCAATACGCCGCTACATTTAGAATTTTACTATACATTTTCCTCCTTTTCCCTTAGTGGGAACTCTTTTTCAAGAGCGTTCCCCTGCAACTTTATTATACTACACTTTTCTAATAATGTCAACAGGGGAACTGCATTTTTTCAAAATATTTTTAAACCGATTTGTTTATTTGCATTTGCATGAGCCGTTCAAACTGCTATTGGGTTATGATTTTGTTTTTGCAAAAATCTTTATAAAAACCGAGTTTAACAGCCTGCTTGAATTTGCTTAAACTTTCGCCGGACAATATGATTTTATCGGTTGTTGCGGTGTTTATTATAGCGATTCCTCCTCTCGTGATTTGTTTTTTGAAGTTCTTGGATTTCTTGAAAATTCTCTTTCTTGGAATTTTTCGTAGCGGTCAAGACTATCCATATTTCTGACAATCGTTTCCGCAAGTGCAATATTGTCCTGCAATAAAAAGAACTTGCCCCTCTCGGAAGCAAGCTCGTTTTGCAAGTCGTTGCACTGTTTTGTCCACGCTTTGGGTGTCAACTTTTCGGGTAGCCTTTTTCTCACTTTCTCGCAATTCTTGATAATGTCACTGTTGCGGCTGTAAAAGTTTTGACGTTTCTTTTCTTTGGTAATTGCTTGATATTCTTTCAAGATGGGCGATTGCAACTTATAAACTTGATAAGTTTCCAAAAGTTTATCAAGCTCCGAAATGCGGTTTGTTTTGTCCGCAATAATGTCATCAATGCGTGAATATTCGCTTCTGAACAGAGATAACTTTGCTGTCAATTCTTCTGCTGTGTTTATTTTCGCCGACTGCAAAAATGCAATTGCAGTTGCAACATTCTTGAACGAGTTAATTTCTTTCAAGTTACGCAAATACGGCGCGCAAGCTTCGTTAAACTTACCGCCATTCTCGTGGAAACGCATTAGCTTAGTTATTAGATTTTCACTTGTCGGTGAATTTGCGATTGCTTTTTCAATCTCGGCTTTGCGCGAAAATGTTTCGGCGATTTTATTTTTGAATAAACTGATACCGTGTTTTAAGATTCGGATTGCAAGATTTTCTTCTTTAATTTGTCGGTTAATATCGCCTTTTTCTGTGCGGATTCCGTTTTGTTCCATTTGCCATGCCGCCGTCCCCATGTGAATTGTCGGAATAGTTTCAACCCCTTGACGTTCGTAACTTCGATTATCAATTTTAATTTCAATTTGCTTGCGTTCAAAAAAAGCGTTGACTTCATCAGCCCACGCTTGCCGCCATTCCTCGGCTTTGGATTGCTCGTTCCAGTCGGTCGTCGGAACGCTTTTGCATTTGTAAGTCCGATTTTTCTTGTCGTAAATCTTCTCGCCGTTTTTGTCAAGTTGATATTCTTTTCGCTGTTTAGAATCCCATTCGCCGTTTTCTTTCAAGGCTCTCATGGTGAGCATGATGTGAACGTGCGGATTTCCGCCGCCTGTGTCGTGAAAACAAACATCAGCACACATACCTTTGTCAACAAAGTTTCGCTGAACATAATCTTTCGCAAGTTGAATATTTTCTCGCTGTGTTAATTCTTTCGGCAGAGCGATTTCTATTTCTCTTGCAAGCTGTGCCTTTTTATTTTTCTCTACTTTTTCTACTGCGTTCCATAAAGTTGAACGGTCGAAAAAATCTTTTGGCGCGTGTTCCGGTAACATGATTTCTGTGTGAACCACTCCGCTTTTCTTCTTGAAGTCGTGGGTCTGCCCGTCAAAGTCATTCGTGAATTTTTCAGCGGCTCGATACGCCGCCGCCGCAACAGCTGACTTTGCATTGGCGCGGCTTATGATTTTTATTGATAAATGAAATATTGCGATATACATTCCTCCTCGTGATTTTATTTTTGGTTTTTGAAAAACCCCCTCTACTTATACTGCCGTCACAAAGGGCAAAAAGTGACACGTTTTTGAAAAATAATTTTTATTTTTGTGAAAAATGACGGAGCAGAATTATTTATCTCTGCTCCGTCTTGTGAGATTTCACAATGGGTTTTTCTGCCTTGGGGGGAGTTCAAGTTTAGGCGCGAACACCAGGCAGAAAACCAGATTCGCTGAAAGGCGATTTGCATGAAGCGTAGCAAATGCCGTGTGCTTGAAAGCACGCGCAAAGCCCGCCCGTGGCGGTTTCCCTCCCTCCGCAGAGGGCGCACAATACCACAACTCGTTTTGTGGTATATAAGTGCGCACTTCGTGATTTAAGGCTACTTTGTGGACTTAACCAAAGCAACTTTTTCGAGAAATGCCCTCGCCTCGGCTGTGTCGAGTGCAACCGAAAGCAGAGCCTTGACTTGCTCGTTAGTGAGGGAGTCGGCGTTCGGGATTAGGCTTTCAAAGATTGCTCCTCGCTCGATTAGGCGGTGAGTTCTGATACGGCGTTCCTGATTTTTGTAGCGGGTCACGGATTTGCTGAGTTGGTTTTCAAGCTGTGATACTTTCTTCTCGTAGGCTTGAACAGCTTGCTCGTGCTGAAGCAGTTCGGCTTCGAGTTGGGGTAGAGATTTTTGTTTCATGGGTGGATTCCTTTCTTGGTTGTTTTTGTGGTTCTAATATATAATGCCATAAGAGGGGGTGAATTGTTCCTGTATTTCAAAATTAGTTTTTCAGATTTTAACAATTCCGAAACAAAACTCAAATGAAAATTAAACATTCGGGCGTTAGAATATAAAAAAAGAACACTTGAAATTTTTGTGAGTTTGTGTTATAATTGTATTATTAAACTGAAAAGGGGGAATTTCTCCATGATGAAAATACTTGTGGTGGAGGACGACCGCGAATTAAACAGGGCTGTCTGTTCCTATTTATTGCAGAACAATTATGAGGCTGTTGGCGTTTTGGGCGTGAACGAAGCCTATGATGCTATGTACGGTAAATTTTTTGATTTAATCATTTCGGATATTATGATGTCGGGCATAGACGGCTTTGAATTTGCCCAAACGGTTCGTGGAATCAATCAAGAAATTCCCATACTCTTTATGACTGCTCGTGACGATTTGGCATCCAAACAACGAGGTTATCGCGCAGGAATTGACGACTACATGGTAAAGCCCATTGACCTTGATGAACTCGTTCTTCGTATCGGCGCATTGTTGCGTCGCGCCAAAATTGCAAGCAGTAAAAAACTTGAGGTCGGTGATTTTACAATGAACGCGGAGGAAAATACTGCTTATCTGAAAGGTGAGGAAGTTTCTCTGACTGCACGAGAATTTAATCTGCTTTATAAACTCCTGTCTTATCCGAAGAAAGCCTTTACCCGCACTCAACTCATGGACGAATTTTGGGATATAGATTCATCGGCGGGTTCGAGAGCAGTAGATGTTTATATGACAAAACTGCGCGAAAAACTAACGGATTGTGAAGATTTTGAAATAGTAACAGTCCGAGGTTTAGGCTATAAGGCGGTGCTGAAATGAAAGAACGCAAAAAAATAAGGCATAGTTTGTTTTCGGTATGGGGTTATTTAATTTTCTTTCTGACGATTTCGTTTCTTGTAACCTGTTCATTTCTTGTATTCATTCTTACGTTGGAAATAGAGCTTGGAGAAGAAATCAGAAGAAGCGCAATACTTACTTTTATCAATGTCATGGCACTAAGTTTGATATGTGCTGTCATTGACGGATTGCGGCGCAAGTATACGGTAGAGCGACCCGTTAAACGTATTTTGGACGCAACTCGTAAGCTTACCGATGGGGACTTTTCGGTGCGGATTGAACATCTCAAAGCGGAAAGCAGAAATGAGTTTGATATGATTATCTCAAACTTTAATAAAATGGCGGAAGAATTTTCCGGAATCGAAACCTTACGAACGGATTTTATTGCCAACATTTCACATGAACTCAAAACTCCGCTTTCGGTTATTCAAAACTACGCAACGATTTTGCAAGCCCCCGAATTAACCGAAGAAAAACGCCTTGAACACGCAAAAACTATTGCAAACGCCTCGCGTAAATTATCGGAATTGATTACAAACATATTAAAGCTGAATAAACTTGAAAATCAACAAATTTTTCCAAATACAAAAGAATATGATTTGAGCGAACAGTTACGAGAGTGTCTTTTGACATTTGAAAGCACGTGGGAAACCAACAGCATAGATATTAAAACCGATATTGACGATGTGACCGTTTGCGCTGATGAGGAACTGCTGTCGCTTGTATGGAATAATCTGTTTTCAAATGCGTTCAAATTCACAGGGGGCGGCGGCATTGTGTCAGTCAGTTTGAAAGAGGTCGGCGACTTTTCCGTGATAAAAGTAACCGACTCAGGCATCGGCATACCGCCAGAAATTGGAAACCGAATATTTGAAAAATTCTATCAAGGTGATAATTCACACGCAACCGAGGGAAACGGGCTTGGACTTTCTTTGGTTAAGCGGGTCGTAACGATTATAGGTGGTGAAATTTCCGTTGAGAGCGGAGTAGGGCACGGTAGTACATTCATTGTAAAATTGCGGAGGTCTGAATAATGGAACAGTTGAAAACTATTACACGGCGGTTGGTTGGCATTAACGCCTTGACATCTGTTGTGCTTTTCGTATTATGTACCGCCGCTTTGGTATTTGTATTTGTTTTTGATTTATTAGAAACCATTCCGGCTTACATCATCTATACTTTTACAACTTATTCTTATGTCATGCTCGGGTTTAATTTTCCCAAAATCATCAGAAATGTTAAAGCAGTTATCAGTAAAAATAAAATCGGTAATCGCTTTATAACCGATATTTCGTTTAGGGTTAAATTATCATTATATGTATCGTTTTCTTTCAACTTGCTTTATGCGGTATTCAGACTTGTAGCGAGCGTTCTGTACTCGTCGTATTGGTTCGGTGCAGAAGCGTTCTTTTACATAATCCTATGTATTATCCGTTTTTTGTTGCTACGTTTCGTCAAAAAAGAGGATACAGATTTGCAAAAGGAGTTTCGGCAATACAGGATTTGTGGGGTTCTGCTCTTTGTTATGAACGTCGCACTTACAGGCGTATTATATCAGATGATTAGGCAAGGGCAAGGATACGAATACCCCGGTTTTTTAATTTTTGCGGCGGCTCTATTTGCGTTTTGCTGTTTCATTTCTTCTGCTATAAGCATAATTGCTTTTCGCAAATACAAAAGCCCCGTTTTGTCCGCAACAAGAGCAATTAATTTTGCGAAAGCATTAGTGGCTATGTTCGCATTACAAAATGCTATGTTTAGTTCTTTCGGCGGTGAAGAAGATTTATTGCTTGAAAATATAATGAATATAGTATTCGGCATCATTTTTTCGCTTTTCATTTTCGGTATGTCGATCTTTATGGTTATTCGGGCGAATAGGAATTTAAAGAAGATTGACGAAATCGAGGAAAAAAATAAAAATGCGGAAACGATTTAATTAAATTGAAACAAAGCTAAAACATTTCTAAAACAATTCTACCTTATAATGATAACATAATAATTAAAGGAGGAATGAGTTATGGAAAAATCATTCAACTACACCTACTCTGCAAAACAGCAGGAGGAAGTAAAAAGCATTAGGCAAAGGTACGAGGCGCACGAAGAAAGCAAGATTGAATTATTGCGGAAACTTGATAGCGGGGCAAAAAAGAAAGGCACTATTGCAGCTATCACGCTGGGGGTTTTCGGTTCGTTGCTTCTCGGAACGGGTATGGCTTGCGTAACGGAGTGGACAAATTTCTTTGCGCTCGGCATTATCGTGGGAATAATCGGTATGGCTGTAATGGCTCCGGCGTATCCGCTTTATTTGTCAATTACAAAGAAGCAGCGAGAAAAAATAGCGCCTCAAATTCTTCAACTAAGCAAAGAGTTAATGCAAAATTAGCACAGAAAGGCACTTCAAAAGAAGTGCCTTTCACGTTCTTGCAGGGGAACGTGTGTTTATCGTACTTTTTATATAAGGTGTTTTTGTCACGATAACATGTGAATTTGCGGCTGTCAAAAATGTACTTCTTTTTTATTAAAAATTAAGGCGATTGAAATTGAAGCAGTTTCAGAAAATCTTGTCTCTGCTTTAATCTTCCAGCCCATAACCTCCGCCAACTCTTTCGCTATCGCGAGACCCAGTCCCGTATTTCCGCTCATTCGTGATAAATCGGCGGTATAAAACCGTTCAAACATTTTCTCTACGTCAAGATTTTCAATATCGCAAACGCAATTACTGAACACAATCTTTGTTTCATCTACGCATAGTTCAAACCGCTTATATCCATGTTGGAGTGCGTTTTTGACTAAATTCTGCACTACTCGCTCGACAGCTGATTTGTCGCAAACTGCATAAACAGGCTTATCGGGAATATCGAGTACAACTTCAAACCCTTTCGCGGTGAAATCGCCGTAAAACTGTGCGAGCGTATCACGTAAAATATCACACAAATTCACCTTCCCCGGATTATACATCACCCGTCCCTCAATTAATTTCGTGTACTCAAACAATGAGTTCATCAGTGTCGTCAGTGACTTTAAGCGTTCTTCGATAATTGCTAAATTCGCAGAATCGTTTTCCTGCCTTACCATTTGCAGATACCCGATTGCCGAGGTTAGCGGCGTTCTCAGGTCGTGCGAAATATTTGTTACCGCCCTTTTAAATTCTGCGTTTGTTTTTTCTGCTTCAATAACAGCTTCACGCCGTTCGTCTAAAACGGCGTTCATGCTGTTACATAACTCGGTTATATCCTTATCGAAAGTCTCCGTGGTGAGCCTTGTATTCGTATCGGTGGTTTTTATTAACGCGAGCTGTTTGTTTAAATTGCGAATGTCTTTTTTTATAAACATTTCCCCTATGTCCTTTCTACACAAAAGAAAAATGAAAAGTTTCATTTTCTCCGATTCTGTAGATTTATTTTCAACCTTATTTTATTTCTGCCTTTCTGAACAGTAGAAAGCCGCCGATGGCAGAGAGGAAAATATACGCGCCGCCGAGCAATAAAGCCCTCGTTAAATCCGGCGGAATAATTCCGGCACTGTAAGCGAACGATTTAATATTAAAAACCATTTCATAGTCAAGAAGATTATAAAACTTTTCATTAATATCCCCTAATATTATTACAAGCAAAATAGGGACAAGTGAAAAAGCAACATAGATTGAAATCAGCGCGGATTTACTTTTAAGCGTAAATGTAACAAACAGTCCTAAGCACGCATACGCAAAGATTAAATACGCTTGCGGCAGGTATATTTCGGCTGTCTCTTTTATGAAAGTCATATTAAAACTGCCGCCGAATCCGTTCATTATTGTAGCAATTAAAACCGATAACACGACAAAAATAAAACACATCATAAAGCTGATTATTCCGACTGAGATAAACTTTGAGAAGAAATACTGCTTTCGGGACAGACCGCTTGAAATAAGGTTTTTAGCCGCACCTGTAGAAAAATCCGCAGCGGCGATAATAACAATAAAAGGCAGAATAAAATATATGAGGTCGCTCGTGCTGTCTGCAAGTGTTTTTGGCGCAAGTACGCCTGTCATTATTATTTCTTCGCGATTCGGAGTGATTGTTTCAACACCGTCATCGTCCACAACCACGCTCTCACCGTAAGGTACGTATTCGGGGTCTTGAATATATGCTACGTCTACTCCTATCGAACCCATGCCATTTGAGGTAACGAGAAGTATTAAAGTCGCCAAAAACGCCGCAATCGCAATATATAAGCCCTTACCTTTAGAAATCCTATATAAATCCGCTCTTATTATATTAGCCATTTCCCCACGTCCTTTCTACACAAAAGCTAAATGAAAAGCTTCGTTTTCCCCGATTTTGCAGATTTATTTTCATGCTTTACGCCCTCCTTCTACTAATGAAACAAAATATTCCTCAAGGTTATCGCCGACAACCGCCACACCCGAAACACGCACACCGTTTGCGTTTAGCTGATATGTTATTTCCGATGAGTCGTCATACTTGTCATAAATGCGAATCTCGTCGCCTCCGACAACTTTGTATTTCGTAATGCCAAGCACAGTCTCAATAATCGCGCTTGCCTTTGCCGTGTCGTCAACTTTCACCGACAAGCACTGCTGACACTGCTCCTGTAACTCGGCGGCTGTAAGCTCTTTTATGAGTCTGCCGCCCTCAATTATGCCGTACCGTGTAGCAATAAGCGACAGCTCACTTAAAATATGACTGGAAACCATGAAAGTAATTGAGCGTTCGGCGTTCAGCCGCTTAATAGTCTCTCGCATTTCGACAATCCCCATGGGGTCAAGCCCGTTAATCGGTTCATCGAGAATAATAAAGTCAGGGCTGTTAAGCAAGGCTAATGCCAAACCTAACCGCTGTTTCATGCCGAGTGAGAAATTTTTGAACTTCTTCTTACCCGTGTCGGTTAGGTTAACGGTTTTGAGTGCGTTTTTTACTGCGTTCTTGTCGGGGATTCCGCGCAGAATACGGTAGTATTCTAAGTTTTGTACTGCCGTAAGATTAGGGTAAAGCGCGGGCATTTCTACCACGCTTCCCATGCGTTTTCTCGCGCTATTGAGACCTGATTCGGACGTCTGCCCGAAGATTTCGAGTTCACCGCTGTCGGCGAAAGTGAGCGAGGTAATCATACGCATGAGGGTGGTCTTCCCTGCCCCGTTACGACCGATTAACCCGTAGATGTCGCCTTTATGAATAGATAGGCTGACATTCTCTACAGCGGTGGTTTTACCGTAAGTCTTCGTGATATTACGGGTTCTTAAAATGTCCATGTAATTAAATTCCTTTCGTTTAATTAACTACATTATAACTATCAAGTCTAAAAAAACTATAAATAAAGTCTTAAAAAAGTCTTAAATATTATTTTTCCATTTTAAACCCGATTCCCCACACTGTTCGGATATACTCTTTGTCCGTGAATTTAGCTATCTTACCGCGAATTTTGCTTATATGTACATTTATTGTATTATCATCGCCGAGAAATTCATCACGCCATACGCTCTCGTAGAGATTATTCTTAGTAAAGACCTTAGTAGGATTCTCCATGAGCAGTTTCAAAATCTCATACTCACGCTTAGACAGTCCGAGTGCCGCATCGCCGATAAATCCGTCAAAGCGTTCGGTGTCAAGAGTAATTTCACGAAAGTGCAGAACCTGTGTTCGCACTTTTGCACTTCGCAACTGTACCTCTATTCGAGCCAACAATTCGGCGTTATCGAAAGGTTTTGTAACATAGTCGTTCGCACCCGCTTTGAGCAGGTTTACTACGCTTTCTTTGTCCGCGACCGCCGTCAAGGCTATGACAGGGGTTTCTATACGTCCTCTTATATCGGTGAGTACTTCCAAGCCCGTTTTACCCGGAAGCATTAAATCAAGCAGAATTAAATCGAAATCGCTGTCTGCGGCGTTTTCGAGCCGCATTAAAGCTTCCGTACCGGAGAATACCTGTACGGGCAGACACCCGTTTTGTTTAAGCAAGTCACAGAGCAAATTGCTAATGTTTACATCGTCTTCGACTATGAGTATTTTTTTATTTTTCATTCCTATATTATTCTCCGCCTTTCCGAGTTTGTTACGATTTATTGTAACACGGGAAGGCGGAAAAATCAATAGTTATTTTCAGACAGTATGGTTTTCTCTGTTTTTTATAATTTTAGCTCTGTTTGTGACTTGTGTGACTTTTTGTGAAATTTGACGAAGAAGGCTTGACAAATCCTTTTTCTTATGGTACAATATATAGAGAGTTGCTTTGCCGACCGCCACAATGGGGATTACTATTGCTTGGAGAATAAGTATGTTAGAATATATAATTAAACAAACTAATAAGTTTATAGAGTCAAAATCAAAGGAAGAGAGAAAGTCTTACGGACAATTTTTTACTTCTTTATTAACTGCACGTTTTATGGCTGAATTATTTGAAATACCACATAAGAATTCTTTGAAAATTCTTGACCCCGGAGCGGGTTCTGGTATCTTGTCGGCAGCAATAATAGAAATGATTGATATGCATTTTTCTGTTGTCAATGAGATTGAGCTTACTTGTTATGAAACAAATAGCGATATTTTACCTCTCTTAGAGTCTAATCTTAGGTTTATAAAATCATCGTCAAGAATTAGATTATCAGTAATCATTAAATCAGACAATTACATTTTATCGCAGGCAGACGATTTTTCAGAATCGTTGATTTCTTTTTCAGAACCGGAAAAATACGATTTGGTTATTAGTAATCCTCCATACTTTAAGTTACCAAAAAAAGCACCCGAAGCTGTATCGATGTCAGATATATGTTATGGTACACCGAATATTTATTTTTTGTTTGTTGCTATGAGTCTCTTTAATTTAATTGAAAATGGTGAAATGGTTTATATTATTCCTCGTTCTTGGACTTCAGGAGCGTACTTCTCGCGTTTTCGCAGTTATCTTTTAAGTTACGGGAAAATAACAGACATACATATTTTTACAAGCCGAAAAAAAGTATTTGATAGCGAAAACATTTTACAGGAAACAATGATTGTAAAAATAAAGAAAACAAAAATCAAACCATTTGAAATAAAGATTTCATCTTCTACAGATTCAAAATGTTTTAATAATTCCACAAAGCTACTTGTCCCCTATAATACTGTGGTTTCAGGTTCAGAGAACTATGTCTACTTGGTTACGTCACAGAGCGAAACTGATGTTTTGCAAAAAGTCAATTCATTTAAAACGCCTATGCCCTCTATAGGATTAAAAATGAAAACTGGTTTAACTGTGGATTTCCGAAACAAGGAATTGCTTCGGAATAATTTTGGTGAGCATATTGTACCATTATTTTATTCGCATCATATAAAAGACGGACGTGTTGTTTTTCCAATTGGCAAAGATAATGAGTATATTTCTGACGAATTACCAGGAGTTGTTCAATTAAATCGTAATTATCTTTTCGTAAAGAGATTTACAGCTAAAGAAGAAAAAAGACGACTGCAATGTGCGATATATTTTGCTAACCATTATCCTAAATATAAGAAAATCAGCACACAGAATAAAATTAATTTTATTGACACAATAGATAATTCTGAGATGAGCGAAGAACTTGTCAGCGGTCTTTATGCCGTTCTAAATTCTACGCTCTACGATATGTACTACCGCATATTAAACGGCTCCACGCAGGTCAACGCAACTGAAATGAACGCAATTCCACTTCCTGCGCGAAGAGATTTAGAACTTTTAGGTAAAAGGCTATTGGAATTTGGAGATTATTCAACGGATTATTGCGATAAAATTTTGGAGGAATCAATTTATGCTTAAAAGAGAAGAGGCAAAGTCAATTATATCCTCGCTTAATATGCCTGTTGCACAGCAAAGTGACCTCTGTTGCTATACTTTGCTCGCAATGAGTTCCATGTCCGAACAATCAAAATGGGCGAATGCAAGAAATGACTGGATAAGAATACACGACATTATGCAGTTTATTTATACAATATATGGTGTACGCTATGCAGAGAATAGTCGAGAAACATTTCGCAAGCAAGCCATTCATCATTTTCGCAATGCGGCTATAATTGAGGACAACGGAAAAGCGACCAACTCTCCAAACTACCGTTACAAGATAACTGACGAATTTCTTTTGATTTTGAAAAATTACGGAAATGATTATTGGCACGCAATGATTTCTGATTTTATTAAAAACCATAGTTCACTCATTGAGATTTATGCGTCCAAAAAGAAAATGACGAGAATGCCAGTGCGTATAAACGGAAATGAATTTTCATTTTCTTCAGGGAAACATAATCAACTGCAAAAACTGATTTTGGAAGAATTCGCTCCACGGTTCGCGCCTTTTTCAGAATGTCTTTATGTAGGTGATACCGCCGAAAAAGATTTATTCAAAAATATTGAAAAATTAAAACAGCTCGGCTTTATGATAACACTTCACGATAAAATGCCTGATGTTATTTTATATCGTCAAGACAAAAACTGGATTTATTTTATTGAAGCAGTAACAAGCGTTGGGGCTATGGAATCAAAGCGAATTGTAGAAATAGACGATATGACCAAAGAAGTTATCGCAGGAAAAATATATGTAACGGCTTTCTTGGATTTCAAGACATTCAAATCATTCTCGGAGTCTTTAGCTTGGGAAACAGAAGTATGGATTGCTAATATGCCTGAACATATGATACATTTGAATGGTGATAAGTTTTTAGGACCACGTTGAAATTATAAATATCTATAGCAGGTTGATATGAAAATGCTGACAGATAAACTTCAAAAAAGGCACAATAAACGAAAGGAACTGTATTATTTTGAAATTTACAAAAGTAATTTATTTTGATGAAAGCTCTGTTGCCGATTTTATACAAATCGTTGCCGGCGGAACTTTAAAGAGAACAACTGAATTTATTACTGAAGTCAATACAAATGCTCAAATAGATGTTAAAGCCGAAGCGGGTACAGGCAGTACAGATTCAAAAGGGCTTCCAAAATTATTTGATTTTCTCGGGTTGAAACTTGGTGCTTCAATGAAATCAGAAGTTTACGGTGATACCGCAAGAAGTCGCATGGTGAAAAATATATTAGAGAACACTTTGCTTGCTGATTTTGTTGATTTGATTAAAAACGATGAAAAGAAATCAGATAAAAACAAACTTTGCAAGGGGGTCACATTGTTTGAAAACACGATTGTTTACCCCGCTTTAAACTCGTTTTCGTTTTTTATGTTAGCTGCCCCATATCTCACTATGTTAAAAGGAGACATTCCAATTCAAGGAGCAGATGGTGAACAATTTAATCTTGATATCTCTAAAATAGAAGAAGCAATTCAAAAGGGACGGGGCTATTATGAATTCATTGCTGTTCATAAAGAGGAAGAAATAATTTTAAGATTTAATATCGGTGCTTTTAGAAATAATTACACGATGTCTGATTTACCAAAAATGAATTTAAACTTCTATGCCATTAAAGTCGGTGAAACAAATATTGATAAATTGCAAATTGAAGTCGAATTTCAATTTGGAACTAATAATTATAGCCGAGCCGATTATGCTAATCTTTCATCGGGAGTAGAGGACACGCAAAAAAGAATAAAGGTATATGACGTTTTGCTTGCGGGAGTAGTGGAATAATTATGGAAAGTGTAAATATTTCTTGGGGTTCTGATTCTGACTTTGATTGTCAAATAAAAAAACTGAATAACGATTTTAAAACAATATTAGAAATTACTAGTCATATTGATAAAAAAGCTCCTTTAATTTCTATAAATGATAATAAATTAGATGATTCTCAAGAGCAACCTCTTGAAGTAAACAATTTAGTTATGTTTACCGATGACTACGGCTCAATTAACGAATGGGCTTTATTAGGTTTCACAAATAATATTTTAAGAAGCAATAAGCTCAATGTTAAAAATGTATGGCTAAATAATCCGCCACTAAGCATTTATAACGATATAAAGCGAACTTTTTCTGATGATATTATAAAAGAGGGGAAGCCCGATTACGAAATTTTAAATATAGAAAAATTAAAAGCAATTGCTGACGGATATGAGTCGCAAATTATCGGGCAAAAAAACGTAATAGTCAAAATACTGCAATCAATTTATTCGCTAAAAAATGCGAATAGAAAGAAGCCTGTTGCCATTCTTTTTTTAGGTGATTCTGGTGTTGGTAAAACCGAAACAGCTAAATACATAAATAGTTTTTTAAAAGGTGAAATGGTTAGAATACAGTTTTCAATGCAACAGACAAACGAAGCATATAATTATATATTTGGCGCGAAGCATGGGGAAAATTGTCTTGCAAGGGATTTGATAAGACGAAAATCTAATGTTATTCTGTTTGATGAATTTGATAAAGTACATCAGTCGCTGTTTAATGCTTTTTATCAGATGTTTGATGAAGGTGTTTTCGTTGACACAAATTATTCCGTAAATATTGAAAAGTCTATAATTATTTGCACAACGAATTATAAAAGCGAACAAGAAGCTGAAAACAAATTAGGTTCTCCAATATATTCAAGATTTTCAAAAATCATTGTTTTCAACCCTATCAGTATTGAAAACAAGAAGATTATTGCTGAAAATAATTATAATGAAATATATTCGCAATTGGACGATGATGATAAAAATCATATTAAAGACAATCACATTTTAAAAGACTTTCATAGTTATATTTCAAAAGGTTATTATAAGAATATGAGAATGTTAAAAAACGATATTGAAGATGCTATAAATTATGAGATTTTAGTTGCCCGTAAAATCATTGATAGTTGACATTAGATATGAATATCACTCCAACCCATACTCCTCTCCCTTCTTCCTCATCGGCTCATTCCGACCCTGCTCCTCTCTTAAAATCCCCTCAACCTTCCACCTAACTTTTTCAATTTCCTTAACCTCATCTTTTAGTGAATAATACTCCCGATAAATCAATTTCTTATCGGCAGAAAGGGCATGGAAAAAACAATGAACAAAATCCTACTCGTTGAAGACGATGCGATAATTGCTTCCGGGCTTGTCTACGCGCTTGAGCAAGAGGGTTACGCCGTAACTCACAGTAAAAGCGTCGCCGAAGCCGCAGACGTGATATTAAACGGAGAATTTGAGCTCGCTATATTAGATATGCAGTTGCCGGACGGTACGGGGTTTGATGTTCGGGAAAAACTCAAAAATTCAGAAACGGGCGTGATTTTTCTTACTGTTGTTGATGATGAGGGTAACATTGTCCGTGCGTTTGAGGGCGGCGCGGACGATTATATAACAAAGCCGTTTCGTCTGCGTGAGTTACTTGCACGGGTCAAAAGGACTCTCAATGCACATAGCGGAACAAGCGATGTGTTAAAAATAGGAGATGTTTCAATTGATATTGAGAAAGGAAAAGCCTATAAAGGCGACACGCTTTTAGAATTAACCGCGCTTGAATACCGCTTGCTTTTAACTTTTGCTTCTAACAAGGGTAAAATGCTGACACGTTCGCAAATATTAGAATGTATATGGGATTCGGCAGGAAATTTTGTTGAAGATAACACGCTCACCGTATATATTAAGCGTTTACGTGAAAAACTCGGCGATGCGATTAAGATTGAAACCGTGAGGGGGATTGGTTATCGTGTTAATTAAAAAAAGTGAAATTATAAAACTGTCTGCCGATATTCGCAAGATTATTGACGGGCAGTCGGTTGATTTACGCGATAACAGCGAGGGTGTTTGGAAAATTTTGAAAAATGATATTCACACTCTTGCAAGCATAAAAAATGAACAGGTTGATTCATTGGGACGCGAGCGTGATGTTATGTCTGACACGCTCGCGAATATTTCACATCAGCTTAAAACACCGCTTACTTCCATGATGCTCATGGCTGATTTACTTGACAATTCATTGTCTGAAAAACAGGACAAGCAAATCGAGTTTATTTCAAACATAAAAACAGGACTTACCCGTATGGAATGGCTTGTGTCCGCGCTTCTTAAAATGGCGAAACTCGATGCGGGTGCGATTGAATTTTCCATGAAAAATATACAAACAAACGAGCTTTTAAATCTCGCACTTGAACCGCTTCAAATATTACTTGATGTGAAAAATCAGAGCGTTGAAATTTTATCCGAAACAGACGTTTCGGAATTATTTTGTGATAAAAAGTGGACTTCCGAAGCTTTGAGCAATGTCATAAAAAATGCCTCCGAATACTCGCCCGAAGGCGGTATAATCAGTATAAAATTCGGTATTAATCCTATTTTCAGGTGGATTTCCGTCACCGACAGCGGTACGGGAATCGCTAAAAATGAAATAGCAAATCTGTTTAAAAGATTTGAGGGTTCAAGAAGCGAAAAAGGTTATGGAATCGGTCTTCCCCTTGCACTCGCAATCATGCGGGGACAGAACGGCGATATTGAAGTAGATGCAGGGGGCGGTAGTCGCGGGGCTACGTTCACGCTGAAGTTTTATAAATAACTTAAAGTGACTAAACTGTCACTTTAAACTTTAAAAAAGTCACCGTAAAGTCACTTTGGCTTGCTATAATAACATTATCAAATGAAAGAGAGGACTGAAAATGTCAATTTTACAAGTCAAAGAATTAAAAAAAACCTACGGGAAAGGCGACACAACTGTCACGGCTCTTGACGGGGTTAATCTCAGCGTAAACAAAGGAGAATTTGTCGCTATTATCGGCTCGTCAGGTTCGGGAAAGTCTACACTCATGCACCTAATCGGCGGTGTTGACCGTCCTAATTCGGGTAGCGTAATCGTTGACGGGAATGAAATTTTTAAGCAAAGCGAAAGCGAACTTGCTATTTTTCGGCGCCGAAATATCGGGATTATTTACCAGTTTTATAACCTTATTCCCACTCTCACGGCAGAAGAAAACATCATGCTTCCGCGCTTACTTGACAACCGCAAACCCGATAATGACAAGCTCAAATCAATTCTTGAAACCATAGGACTTTCCGCCCGCGCAAAGCATCTGCCAAGCCAATTATCAGGCGGTCAACAACAGAGAGTTTCAGTTGGCAGGGCGTTAATAAACGACCCCGCGATTATTTTAGCGGACGAACCAACCGGAAATCTTGATAGTAAATCAAGCCGCGAGATTATTGAACTCTTGAAGCTTGCCAATAAAAGATACAATCAAACTTTAGTTATAATTACGCATGATGAAAAAATCGCGCTTCAAGCAGACCGCATCGTAACTATCAGTGACGGACAGATTGTGAAAGATGAGGTGATGAAGGCATGAGTTTGACAGCAAAATTAGCTTTACAACAGCTTAAAAATAACCGCAGAAGTACGATATGGTCTTTATTCGGCATTATATTGAGTGTTGCCATGCTCACAGCGGTCGGCGGATACGGTATGGGCGGCGCGGCTATTCTGAACGATATGCTGACCAATCTATACGGCGAAGGTACAGGCGCAAATTATGAACATGCTTCTCATGTTTTCTCAGCACTTATTGGCGGTATCGTTGTCATTACGGCTATAATTGTTATTTCTAACGCTTTCCGCGTATCAGCGAGCGAACGGACACACCAGTTTGGAGTTATGAAAAGCGTAGGCGCGACAAAGAAACAGATTCGCAGTACGGTTATGTATGAAGGAATATTTCTCAGTATTATCGGTCTGCCGTTAGGCTTTGTTACCGGACTGCTCTTTCAATGGCTCGCTATAATGATTACAAACATTATTATGGGCGGTATTAATTATACAATGGGATTTTCCGTATCGCCTATTCTTATAATTTCTATGATGGTATTGTCCTTTTGTATGGTCTTGCTTTCTGCGTGGCTTCCCGCCGCTAAAGCCGCAAAAATCCCCGCAATAAGTGCGATTCGCGGTATAGGCGAAGTGAAATTGAGAAAAGAAAAACCAAAAAAATCACGCTTCATAGGGAAAATATTCGGTTTTGAAGGACAGCTTGCGGCAAAACAATTAAAACGAAGCCGCCGTAATTTCCGTGCTACCGTCATTTCAATAAGCGTGTGCATTGTATTAGTTTTGGCATCGGTAAGCATAAACAGCCATATGTTTGCTTTTTTAGACGGAAGGCTTGAACAACTCGGCGATATGCGTTACAGTATTTTTTTCAGCACAGCGAATCCTGATGCAGCAGCTCTTACCGTAGAAATTGCTGAAAATATTACACATAAATTAAAAGAATTTCCGGGAGCAGAAGTAGACGCTCACGGGAGTATGCTGTATAGTTTGGCGCCTGAACTTTCGGTTATGAGCCGTGAGGATTTAGTTTCCTTAGTTGTTTTAGAACAGGAAATGTATAACCGCTTGATTAATGAAATCGGGGCGGCATACGGCTCTAATATTCTTATCAACGTCGCCCATGAGATTGACAGCGAAGGTAATATGTCGCAATACAACCCTTACAACGGCATGGTGGGGCAAACATTGTCTTTGTACCCGGTTGAAACGATAATTGATGAGGGCGGTAACGTAAGTCCCGCTCTCGGAAAGGTGTCGGAAGTTGAAATAACTGCTCAAATCACAGAGTTACCCGACGACTCGTTTATCAAGACAGCGTATGCCATGTTTACTAACACAAAAGCCATTATAGTACCCGAACTCAATTTTGACGGCTACTCTTGGATTATTTTTGTCGATGACATAACCGGATTTGAGACATATGCGCAGAGTGTTTTTGACGAACATCTCACTCTGAGGGAAAACGAGACTTTGCATTTTATGGATATAGCTGAGGAATTAATCATAACAACCGCTGTAATCAATTTCTTTTCAACATTTATATCAATATTTTCAATTATGTTGGCACTGCTCGGCTTAACCAATGTAATCAGCACGATTACAACGAATATACAGCTTCGGGCAAAAGAGTTTGCCGTATTATCCAGCGTGGGTATGACAAAAGGCGGTATGCGGCGTATGCTCGCCCTTGAAAGTTTGCTTGGTTCTATACGGGCTTTAATATTCGGTTTACCTTTAGGCATTTTTATGGCATGGTTAGTTTATCAGGGCATTATCGGGGTTTTCGGACAGTTTTTCAATCTTCCGTTTATTATGCCGTGGAGAGCTTCTGCCGTCTGCGCGTTCGGTGTGTTAGCAGTCACTTTTGCAATAATGCGATTCGCGGCGGTTAGTTTGAATAAAGGTAGTATTATTGAAACTATTAGAAGCGGGAGGATAAATTAAACTTTTCTCTCCACCTTACCCTTATTTCGGCACAATCTCCGCCGCCCTTTCATTAAAATTACTGCTCATTTTTCTGCACAGATAGCTTTTGCTATGAAAGCTACCTATATAACACAAAATCAAGCATATGCCCTCCGAATCCCGCTTTTTTAAGCGCGGATTCGGCTTCTTTAGGGTATTCTTTTACAGTCAATTTCTTTAAATTCGGGAAAATGAAGCCTTTTTTAAAATCTTCGGAAAACGCCGCAGTTGCCTCTTCTGTGTATTTTTCATCCAAAATGCGTAAGACCCGCCCCTGTTTTTCAAGCACAGCAACGGGAAGCCCCGCTTTTAAAGCTACTACAGTACCTGAAACGCATATAAAGCTTCGCTCCGGTAAATGTGTAAGTGATTTTCCCCATGATAGGGCGGGGTCGGCGGCGTTAAGACAGATTATGTCCTCATGCGGATATTCGAGTGCGTGAATTGTACTTGAAAAATCTTCTTCCCGAATGAACTGTGCACCCGATAATCCGCGGACAAAATATCCGCGCCTTACTCTCCCTGTGTATTCCCATACGCGAAGCTTTTCGAGTGCGATAGCCCATGATAAATTCACGGAGGCGGCAGTCTCGCGGCAGAGGATTATTACTTTATCAAAGGCGCGATTTATCTGCTCTTCAGCGGTCTTTTCCATAGTCGAACGCACTAAGTCAAAGCGTCCCGCATTTAATGTTTTAACTGTAGCTTTAGCACGTTGTTTTACGGGCATTGTCGCAAGTTTTTCCTTAGCCTCAAGCTGTCGTATCGGTATAAAGCTGTCTGCTCTGATTAAACCTTTTTCAATCAAGTTTAATGCAGTCTCCAAAAGCGGACGCTGATTTACCGCGCTTGAAAGACTTGATAAGAAGGACGCGCCGCGTTTTTCAAGCTGTTCAAAAATGATTTTTTCATCACCGTTTAATTCCTCAGAAATAGCCTCAGAATCCCAATCTATGTCTTCATACGAATGAAAGCTAAGCTCATTTCCGCCTATGTTCCAGAAATATTTTCCCTCGGACAACAGCTTGTCCAAAATACCGCCGTCATAGCCTTTAATCCGTGCAGGAAACAATACGTTTTCCCACATATAAATCGGAAAAGCACGACCGGCAAGCGTAGAAAGCGCGTGTTCAAGTTGTTCGGGCGGAGGTGCATTAATGCGAAGCCTGCCCGCGGTTAAAGCCGCATAATTCTGCGGCGGTACGGTTTTTATTTCGCGGCGGCGAAACATGATAGTTTCACGCCTCGCCTTTTCGTATAACTCCGCATGATAATACATACCATCCGCCATGATAATCATTTTGCTTTCACATAGCTCTGATAAAATATTTTCGATTATTTCAAGAGAAATAAAATATCGCTCTGAAAGCATAGAGGCGTCCGCTCCGCCCCGATAGCGCAGACAACGCCGTAGTATAGCCGAGAGCGACTCTTTATCGCCTTTTTCAAGCGCGTCTCGATATTCCTCAATATGCTCGGCGGCGACCCACAAACCCGGTTCAATATAACAGATTCTGCCGCTTTCGGTTAAATTTTCAAACCATTCTATCGGTAAATCTATTTCATCGCCGTTTAAATCTCCTTCAATCATGAGAAGCGAGTGAAGTCCGTTTTCGTTTTCGGGTAGCTTTGTACGCTCTTTGTTTGATAAGTATTCCGAGAGCGGCTTTATTTTTTCTGCTTCTTTTAAAGCTTCCGCTGTCGATTGGTTGACCCCTTTTGTAGAGGGGAAATATTCATACAATAAAAACCCTTCCGCTTGCCGTCGGAGCGGTAGTGACATGGGTGAGGGCTGTTCATTCACAATCTCGCGGATTTCGATTTCGCCGCTTTTTATTTTATCAAGTACATCGTAAAGCCCGCTTATATTCCAATAATCCTCAAGACACTCTCGCATCGTTTCCCGTATCAGAGGATGCTCTTTATGTTCGATAATCATTTCAAGCGTTTCAGCACCCCGTAACCGCTGAACCCAAAGCGGCTGTCGTTTACCCTTCCGTACACCCATAATAAGCGCACGGGCGGCGTTATGTCTGAACGCTATATTAAAAAGCGGCGAGGATGGTAAAAGGGCTTCAAGAAGTATTTGTACCTCGTCACGGTCTATTGTGTGTAATAATTTTTCGGGGAACTCATACCTGCCGCGCATAAAAAGTAAAACCCCATCATCATCGTCAAACAGGCTGACATCCGCACCTGTTAACCCGCGTACCTTATGTTGTAACAAAAGAGCGAGAGGCGAATTAATCTGCTTTCCGAATATGGAATGAATCATCAGTTGATTATTTGGTGTATCTGCGCCGCCTTCCGTATCACCGCCAAAATGCTCGATTATTATTGTTCTGTCATCGGGTAAAACACCCGTGGCGGTTTTCTGCCGAATAATATAGTGTCCCGCATCAGCCGCCGCGTTTTCATCCATGCCGTAACTGTTCAGAATTTTCACAACACTGTCATAGCCGTCCGCTTCAGATAATTTTTTCATTTGCCTGCCGAAATGCCGCGCTGTGTGATAATTGCGGCTGAGCCAAAGATTCTTGTAAAAAGGCGGTCTCGCGCCATCGGCTCCGGCTTGCTTTACCGTGACGGTATCTTTATCCATTTGGGTAATTTTCCACGCGAAGGAACCAAGCAGAAATTTATCCCCTACCCGTGATTCAAAAACAAATTCTTCATCTAACTCACCGAGCTTAACCCCTGTTTCGTTTTTGACGCTGAACATACCCGTGTCGGGAATCGTTCCGCCCGTTGATACTGCCAGCATACGGCTGTATGCGTCACCCTCGACACGCTCATTAATCCTGTCGTATAAAATCCGAGGACGGACGGGTATAACTTTTTTATGTTCATAATCACCCGCAAGCATTTCAAGAATTGATTTTACATCGTCCCTGCTTACCTCGCGAAACGGAAAAGCACACGGAAGAAGCTCCATTATATCGTCAACCGAATAACCGTCTCCCGATACAGCCGCCATAGAAACAAGATGCTGTGCCAATACGTCAAAGCACAACCGCGGCGGGCGAAGCGGCTCTATACCGAATTTTTTTGCCGCATAGGCAGTCAGACCGCAGATAAGTCCGTCATCGGCAGTTTTCGGGAACATGTGCATTACGCTTGTCCTGCCGGGATTATGTCCGGCGCGTCCGAGACGTTGTAAAACGCTTGAAATACTTTTGGGTGCGCCTATTTGTAAAACCTTATCTATCTCGCCTACATCGATGCCGAGTTCCATTGAAGAGGTCGCGCAGAGAAGTCTTAAATCCCCGCTCCGCAAACGGTTTTCTGCTTGTCTGCGCTGTTCTTTTGAAACACAGC
This sequence comes from Oscillospiraceae bacterium, assembly GCA_009778065.1. Lineage (GTDB taxonomy): Bacteria > Bacillota > Clostridia > Oscillospirales > Ruminococcaceae > Ruminiclostridium_E. Next base: position 43,680 of record WRKM01000018.1, on the reverse strand, counting down.
CGTGATGTGTCAGCGCAAATGGTGCGGCATCGTTTTCTTCTTCCTGTGAAGCCGAGCCTAATGCTTCTTTAGCCGTTTTGTTAACGTAAAAAGCCAATTTTTCCGCAAACATACGCCCGTCTGTGAATGCAATCACGCTTCTCGCGTTTTCGCATTGCCTATAGACCATGCGTGCTATTTCTGTCCAGATTGTTCCATGGGGCAGGAGTGCGAAATCCTCTTTAGGACCCGTCACGACTATATCAAAGTCTTTTTTCATTTTAGGTGAAACGATTTTTACCGCGCCGCCCTTATTCGGGGCGTTACCCGAAAGATAATCGGCAGCAAGTTCAAGCGGACTTACCGTCGCGGACAGCCCGATTCTTTGAAGCGGTTTTCCGCAAAGTTTGTCAAGCCGCGCAAGCGACAGCATAAAATGAGCTCCCCGCTTTGAATCCATTATTGCGTGCAGTTCATCTGCAATCACGGTTTTAGCGGTTTTCAGCACTGTGCGACCCGATTTTGAAGTAAGCAGTAAAAATAAGGATTCGGGAGTTGTTATAAGAATGTGCGGTGGTTTTTTGAGCATCTTTTGCCGCTCAGCGGAAGTCGTGTCTCCCGTTCTCACAAAAACGCCTATTTTTGAAAGACCATCGGAAATCCCGTCAAGCGGACGGTATAAATTTTCGCGGATATCACCCGCAAGTGCTTTAAGCGGCGATATGTATATTAAATAAAGCTCGTCTTTAAGTTGCCCCTTGCGCGACAGTTCCATATAACGGTCGATAAATACAAGAAAAGCCGACAGGGTTTTACCCGTGCCGGTAGGTGCGCTGATGAGTACACTATTACCCTCAGAGATGGTGTTCCAGGATTCGTTTTGAACGGGTGTGGGTTCGCCAAGTGTGGTTTTAAACCAGTTTTTTGTATTTTCATGGAAAAGCTCAAGTGACATTTTATGCTCCGATATTTAATATAATACGTGTTTTCATCTTTTTTCGCTTATTATCTGCTTTATTCCTTCATAATCGAAGTTTTGCGCCGCCTGCTTCATAAGGGCTACTCGGCTGTTAATCTCGTCATTAAAATTAAGCTCTGCTAAACGGGCAAGTATAGATGTTATAAGCTCGTAGTCGTAATTGTCAACAGCAAAGGCGAGTTCTTTTAAGCAATCGTCAAAAACTGTCTGCGTACCGACGGAGTTACTCTGAGAATCGGATTGTCGGGCAAAGACAGCGGCGAGTTTTTCCTGAAGGTCATTCAGAGAAGCGGTGAAATTTGGATAATTCGCTTTGCAAAAATCTATATCTCCCGCCTTACCTGCGGTTTCAAGCTCTTTTGCGAGAAGAGAGAGAGGTATTGCCCCGACTGCACTGAGCGAACCTTTTATCCCGTGAGCATGGGTAGCAAAATCCGCGGGATTATTTTCACTGAGGCATTTATCGCAGATAGTAACTATGTCGGGTATTTTCTTTGCAAGAAGCTTGAGCGAATCTATATAAACTTCTTTATTGAAGGCAACGCATGAAAGCCCCGCCTTAGTATCTAAACCTTCAATACTTTCTATGTCATTAATATCCGAAGAACTCGGTATGTCTGACGCCTGAACCTCCGCGTTCTGTGCAAAGCTATCGGCGGACAGCCATTTTTTAAGGATTGCTCCCACCTTTTCAACGACAATGGGCTTTGAGAGAAAATCATTCATTCCCGATTCGAGCAGGAGTTTTTTTATTTCGTCGGAGTCATCGGCAGTCAGTGCGATTATCGGAATATGCGCGAGAGCTTCACTCATACCGCGTATAATAGCGGTAGTCTTCACACCATCCGTTCCGGGCATCATGTGGTCCATGAATATAAGGTTATAAGAGTTTTTTTCAACCAGAGCAACAGCCTCCGCACCCGAAAGTGCGACGTCGCATTTCATGCCGAAGAATGTCGAAATGACGCCGCTCGCAATAAGCAGATTGATTTCGCTGTCGTCAACGACAAGGATTCGTAAATCATCCCCAAAAGAAATAAGCTCACTCATAAAATTCCCCCTGTGAGTTTAAATAATTAAACAGTCTTAGTATCGTTTGTATCTGAAACATTTTCAAAATCACGGTTGTGTTTTATGAAAATATTAACAAGATGCGGGTCAAAGTGCCGTCCGCTGTCTTTTTTTATTATCGAAGCGGACTCTTCATGCGAGAAGGCCTTTTTATAGGGTCGCTCTGAGGTCAGTGCATCATAAACATCGGCAAGAGCGACTATACGCGCCGAGAGGGGAATATCGTTTCCGCTGAGACCGAGCGGATAACCTTCGCCGCTCCATTTTTCATGATGACCATAGGTTATGTCAAGTGCGGTTTTTAAGAAACTATCGGAACTTATTAAACGCTCGCTGTCTTCATCGGATATTCTGTGAATATTAACGCTCTTCATTCCGTCTATTGTGCGTGAGAGCAGTTTTCTACCCGCTTCAGGGTGCGTTTTTATTGTCTCGAATTCATCATCGGTCAGTTTTCCCGCTTTAAGCAGAATATTATCGGGAATCGCTATTTTCCCGAGGTCATGCAGTTTAGCGGACTTAATAATATCCTCGGCTTCCTGCGGGGTCAGCGCGTAACCTTCGCTCGGGTTTTTCAACAGGTCCTCAACAATAATTTTTACAAATTCGGTAGTACGTTCAATATGAGCCCCCGTGTCACAATCACGAAGCTCGGTAATCTGCGCGAGCAGGTTCAGCGTCACATCCTCTCTCGTTTTTAAAAGATTAAGAGCTTCATTAAGCATGGAGGTCTTTTCTTCAACTAACTTTTCAAGGTTTTTTCTGTAGTTATAGAGTTCAAGCTGAACACTGATGCGCGTAAGCAGAGCTTGAGAGCGTATGGGCTTCGTTATGTAATCTACCGCTCCCGTCTGTAAGGCGGCGGCTTCGCCGCCTCCGTCCGTTTCGCCTGTTAAAAAAATAACGGGTATCTCTTTTAGTTTTATGTCCGCTAAAATCTGACGAAACATCTCAAAGCCTGTCATATCCGGCATGGAACAGTCGAGAAGAATTAAATCCGCGCTGTTGGCTTGAAGATATTTCAGAGCCGCTACAGCGGAGGTAAAAGGTATAACCTTATAACCTTCCTTTAGGGTAGCCATAACCGTATTAAGTATAATCGGGTCATCGTCCACAGCAAGAATAATGGGCTTTTTTAAATCATTCATAATAACACCTCAAACAATTATTTTTTTTGCTAATACACATTATATCACAAAGTTATCGGCATTTCAATAAAAAATAGATTAAAAAACTGTTAATAATTGACTATGCGTAAAAAATATGATATACTGTTTTATAACACACATAAATGAGGGCTTATTATGGACTACAGAATTAATCCGGTAAACGGCGATAAAATCTCACTTCTTTCATTCGGATGCATGAGATTCCCTAAAGATTTTGCTGCCTGCGAGCGGTTAGTCGTTACGGCGGCTGAAAAAGGAGTCAATTATTTTGATACCTCTTATATCTATCCGGGGAGCGAGGTGACTCTCGGCAGAATCCTCGATAAAAACAATCTTCGTGAGAAAGTAAATGTAGCCACAAAGCTACCCACATTCTTGGTTAGTAAAAGCTCGGACTTCGATAAATACTTGAATATTCAACTCGAACGTCTGAGAACGGGGTATATCGACTATTACCTTATGCACATGCTGACAGGTCCTAAGAGTTGGGAAAGACTTGTCGCACTCGGCGTTAAAGAGTGGCTTGCCGAAAAGAAAAAAAGCGGCGTCATAAAAAATATAGGTTTTTCGTACCACGGCGGCGCGGCTGACTTTAAAGACTTAATTGACCTATACGACTGGGAATTTATCTTAATGATGTTCAACTATTATGATGAACATAATCAGGCAGGTAAAAGCGGACTGCTTTATGCGGCGGAGAAAAATATTCCCGTCATGGTGATGGAGCCGCTCAGGGGCGGAAGACTTTTCCGCAAACTGCCTAAAGCCGCGTCTGACTTATTCGCCAAGCTTAAGCCGGAGCAATCTGCCGCCGACTGGGCGTTCAGGTGGGTCTACAGCCATAACGAAGTACTGACCGTGCTTTCGGGTATGGAGAGTCTTGAGGTTTTAGAGCAGAATATAAAAACTGCTTCCGGTGGGGGTTCTTATGAGCTTACCGCCGAGCAGAGCGAGGTTTTTGCGAAGGCAAAAGAATTGATTTTGCAAAAGACGAAAATCCCTTGTACAGGCTGTAATTATTGTATGCCATGCAAGGCGGGGGTAGATATTCCTCTTTGCTTTGCACACTATAACGACATACCTCTAAGCGGAAAAAATAAGGCGGTCATTGATTATATGTCGAGGGGCGGAGCCCACAGAGCCTCGCTGTGTGCTAATTGCGGGACCTGCGAACCGCGCTGTCCGCAGGGCATAAAAATAAGAGATATGTTAAAAGAGGTTAAAAAGAAGATGGAGGGCGGCATTTACAAACCGTTCGGCGCGATTATAAGGAGGGTTATGAAGTCATGACTTTAGTATATAAAAATATAGGCAAAAAACTATGAATATAAATGTAGGCGATATTTTAGAAATGAAAAAACCGCACCCCTGCGGCGGAAACAAAATGGCAGTACTTAGAGTGGGGGCGGATTTTAAGTTAAAATGCACATTTTGCGGACATGAGTTTATGAGTCCGCGTTCAAAATGCGAGAAAAAAGTTAAAAAAATATTGTAAGTAAGGAAGCGTACCATGACCGATAAACTCGAAATGACCCAAAAAAGATACGAGGAGATAAACCAAAAGCTCACCGATGCCGAGGTCATAAACAATCAGGAACAATACCGCGCATTGATGCGCGAACACAAGGCTTTAACCCCTGTCGTGGATAAATACGGCGAATACAAGAGTGCGAAATCTGAATTTGAAGAAGCGCGGCAAATGCTTGACGAAGGCGGACTCGACGCCGAACTCAAAGAAATGGCGCGGATTCAGTATGAGGAGAGTAAGGAGAGAATAACCGCCGCAGAGGACGAGTTGAAAATACTGCTCCTCCCGCGTGACCCCGATGACGACAGAAGCGTAATCATAGAGATTCGCGGCGGCGCGGGCGGCGATGAAGCCGCTCTGTTCGCCAATTCGCTATACAGAATGTACACGATGTACGCCGCACTCAAAAACTGGCGTGCCGAAATAATTAACTCGAACCCGACAGAACTCGGCGGATTTAAAGAAATCAGCTTTTCGGTAGAGGGTGAAGGCGTCTATGCTAAGATGAAGTACGAAAGCGGGGTTCACCGTGTTCAGCGCGTACCCGAGACCGAGTCTCAGGGCAGGGTTCACACCTCGACAATAACTGTGGCTGTATTGCCGGAAGTTGAAGAGGTTGATGTTGAAGTAAACCCTGCCGACATCACCACCCAGACATTCCGTTCGGGCGGAGCAGGCGGACAACACGTGAATAAAACCGAGTCTGCAATTCGGTTGATTCACGCGCCTTCGGGGATTGTGGTTGAGTGTCAGGAGGAACGCAGTCAGCATAAAAACAAAGAAAAAGCGATGAAAATGCTTTACAGTAAGCTATACGAAGCGGCAATCAGCGAGCAGACGGGAAAAATTGCCGAGCAACGTAAAATTCAAGTCGGAACGGGCGACCGTTCCGAGCGAATCAGAACCTACAATTATCCGCAGGGACGGGTGACAGACCACAGAATCGGTCTGACGCTCTATAAACTGCCGAATATCCTAAACGGAGATTGCGATGAGGTTTTCGATGCGCTGAGAATCGCCGACCAGGCGGCGAAGCTTGCGAACACGGGGGAATAAATTTTGAAAAATATTTTGCTTGTCTCTGCGCTTGTTTTATTATTACTTCTTTCCGCTTGCGGCAAGCGAACTGCAATTGACGGTGAAATTGATTCAGAAGTTCACCCGCTCGACACATCGCTTGAATCCGATATAACTATGCCGCCGCCTGCAACTACAACTACGCCGCCTGTGACGGTTCTACCCGAACAAGAAACAGACTCTGCTTTTATTTCCGCGGAAGAAGCATTAGATTTAGTAAAACAGATTAATAATGAGGATAATGCGGTTTATGACATTTTTGCTTTTTATCCGTACCCTGTCAACGAAAAGGATTATTACTCTATCAGTGCAACTGACAAAGAAACAGGGAATATTATTAACTACTTTTATGTAAATAAATTGACGGGGGAGGTATACACTTTATATGGTCGCAGATTAATTCTGTTACCTCTGACGGAAAAGGAAGAGCTTGCAGTTTTTGTAGAGAGTTTTACTTTAGGGCAAAACTACGTTTTTCTGATGCCGCCTTTCGATAATATAAACGAAATATCTGCGAAAGACATTGTTCATTTTTATTATTATTTTGGTTTTTATTCCGATTCTAATACAATTTTTGATTTTGAATACACGCAGGAGCAACTTGAAAATAAAAACTTATATCCCGATATTCCGGAATATTGGAGTTATTTGTCCATTATTGGTGCGAAAGGTGTAAAACCCTACAGAATTGAGGAGTATATCCAAAAGCAATACAACACCGATTTCAATATTCAAGACTATGATTTCAGCGATGTTAATTATTGGTTGGACGCTTTTTGCAATGTTAGATGGGAAGAGGAAACGGGAGCGATTGTGTATATATATAACGACACCGTTACAGGAGGGAATGGTGTGTCGTGCCATACGCTTAAAACCGAATTTGATGAGAGCCTGTATTATACAATCACAGTAGATATAATAACAGCGGAGTATACTTCTTATGTTGAAGGATATTATTTAAACACGGTGAGAAAAAACGAAGACGGGCGGTTTAATATTATATCTAAACAACCTGTAAATATAAATGATATTTCATTTACCGAAGAAGAGTTCGACAAAATTAAAGAAATGCCGTGGTATGGCGATATTATAATGATTGATGATAAATTTGTTATAACTTTAAATGAAGCGCGGAAAGCAATCGAAGATATTCCGCAAGAAAACGAAATGCTCACCTTTGGAACTATAATCGGTTCTCTTGAAGAAAACCTTAAATATTATAATTTCAGTATTTATGAATATAGAGAAGACGAACGGCATTACCTCGCTTTTTATTGCATAGACAAAATAACAGGCGAAGCGTATCTTTATGACCAAGAAACCGGTGAATTAATCCCGATTAATTAAAATAACGACAGGACAATAAAAAATGCAAACTTTATTTCTGGTAGCCGACTCCGGCGGTATAAGAACAACCGCCAAATTACTCCGAAGCGGTGAAATCGTTGCAATCCCGACCGAAACCGTCTACGGCTTAGCCTGTAACGCGCTTAACCCCGAAGCAATAGAGAAAGTCTTCAAAGTCAAAGGCAGACCAAGTAACAATCCGCTGATTGTTCATGTTTCGGGTTTAGAAATGGCAGGTAAATTAGGACTTGAAATACCGCCGATTGCGGAAATATTATCGGAGCGATTTTGGCCCGGACCGCTCACGATGATTTTTAAAAAAAATAAAGATACAATTCCTCCCGAAGTCAGTTGCGGACTTGATACGGTTGCCGTGCGTGTACCGAGCCACCCTGCCGCGCTTGAAATAATAAAGCTTTGCAGGTTTCCGCTCGCCGCGCCGTCCGCAAATATCTCCGGAAGCCCCAGTCCCACCAAATCCGAACACGTTTATGATGACTTAAAAGATAAAATCCCGCTTATTCTTGATGGCGGCGAATGTGAGGGCGGAATTGAAAGTACGGTCGTCATGTTTGAAACTATTGAATCTTCTGAAATTTCTCAAAGAATCCGAATCCTGCGTCCCGGAGGGGTGACAGCCGAACAACTCGGCGAATTTGCGGAAACAGTTATAGACGATGCGGTCTGCGCCGAATATAATGGTGAAAATCCGTCGTCTCCGGGAACGGCACATAAACATTATTCGCCAAAAGCACAGGTGATTGCCGTCGTCGCCGAAAATCAAGAGAAGTTCATAAACTACATAAACGCAAACAAAAAAAAGGGCGATTTTATACTCTCGTTTACTGAAGATATAAACGAGAACGCGAGATTATTATTTTCAATGCTGCGCGATTTGGACGAAATGGGTGCGAAGCGGATTTTTGCAAGGCTACCCGAACCTGAGGGGTTAGGGTTAGCGGTATACAACAGGCTGATTAGGGCGGCAGAATTTAATTCAGTTAAGGCGGAATAATGAAGGACTTTAAAGAATTAAATATAATAGGACTGACGGGAATAACGGGTGCAGGTAAAAGCATGGCGGCTGAGTTATTCAAAGAACGCGGCTTTTATGTAATTAATTGCGACAAAGAGGCGCGGCGGCTCATTTCATCGGCGCGTTGCAGTGCGGCGGTTAAAAGGGCGTTTCCCGAAGTTTTTGATGAAAACGGAGTATTAGACAGGCTAAAGACGGCTCGGCTTGTATTCTCAAGCAGAGACAGACTTAAAGAGTATGAGGGTATTGTATTTCCTTTTATAACTTACGGTCTCATTAATAATATTCAGCAGAAGGCTGACGAGGGTAATTTTAACTTTCTGCTTGACGCTCCTACGCTGTATCAGAGCGGAGCGAATGACTTATGCGGAAAAATTGTCGCAGTCGTTGCCTCAAAAGCGACATGTGCAAAGAGAATCACAGAACGAGATGTTATAAGCGAAGCGGATGCACTTATGCGGCTCAACGCACAACCGAGTGCAGAATTTTTCAAAGAAAGAGCCGATTATTTTATAGAAAATAACGGTGATACAGAGAGCTATTTAATAAAAATCGCCGAGACAATTGACAAGATTGGTAAAAAATGAAAACAAAAAGAAGAAAATTCCCGATATATGCGGTAATAATATTATTATTATCAGGTACGACAATTTTAATTTTTGCGAAGACCTTTTACGATGATTTGCAAAAGCGATGGCTTTTACAGACTCATCCGCTTGAGTTTTCCGCACAGGTGGAAGAATATGCGGACGAATACGGACTTGACAGGTTTTTAGTTTACGCCGTGATTAAAACCGAGAGTAGTTTTGACCCTAATGCCGTTTCAAATTTAGGTGCAAGAGGGCTGATGCAGATTATGGAAGAAACTTTCGATTGGATAAGCGGACTTAGGCTTCGTGAGAGTGAAATGAGCTTTGACGATATGTTTAAAGCGGACGATAATATCCGTTACGGCTGTTATCTCCTTGCCTATCATTTAGAGCGTTTCGGAGATTTAGACTGCGCGTTGGCGGCGTATTTCGCAGGAGACAGAACAGTGATAAGGTGGCTCGAAAATCCCGATTTTTCATTTGACGGAAGAACCTTGATTGACATTCCGGACCCTGATACAAGGCATTATATCCGCAAGGTAAAAACAGCATATGAAAACTATTTATATTTATATTCATAAATCAAAAGGAGACAAATTAAAATGGAAAACAAAAAACCAAAATCCAAAGAAACTTCAAAAGAGCCGGCAAAGGAGTTAAAAGAAAAACTGTTTTCAAAGAAAAACAACACCTCGAAAATATTCACCGAAGCCGAGCAAAAAAAGGCTGACAAGTTCTGTGAGGAGTACAAGAGATTTCTCGACCTTTCAAAAACAGAACGCGAAGCTGTAGCGGCGGCAAAGGACGAGCTTACCGGTGCGGGTTTTCTCGAATTTAAGGCGGGAGAAAAGTATAAACCCGGTGACAGGATTTACAGGATAAATCGCGGAAAAAGCATAATCGCCGCCGTCATAGGGAAAGAGAGCCTTGAAAACGGTATAAATCTGCTTGCCGCGCATATAGATTCACCGCGCCTTGATTTAAAGCAACGTCCGCTTTATGAAGAAGCGGAGCTTGCATATTTTAAAACGCATTATTACGGTGGTATAAAGAAATATCAGTGGACAGCCGTTCCGTTAGCCTTACACGGTGTAATAATAAAATCCGACCTGTCGACAGTCGAAATTAATATTGGCGAAGATGAGTCAGAACCTGTTTTCGCTGTGACGGATTTATTACCGCATTTATCGCAGGAGCAGTATAAACGCCCTGCGAATGCTCTCATAAAAGGCGAAGAGTTAAATATATTAATCGGCTCACGGAGCTTTAAAGACGATGAGGGAAGCGAACTTGTAAAACTTAATATACTAAAACTTTTAAACGAGAAATACGGCATAACAGAATCGGATTTTCTAAGTGCGGAGCTTGAAGCCGTTCCTGCGTTTAAAGCGCGTGATATAGGCTTTGACCGCTCATTTGTCGGTGCATACGGACAGGACGACAGGGTATGCGCCTATACGACTCTTAAAGCTCTTGCAGACGTTAAGAAAATACCGAAGAAAACGGGCGTTGTTGTGCTTACCGACAAGGAAGAAGTCGGAAGTGACGGAAACACCGGGCTAAAATCGGCTTATTTAAAATTCTTCCTCAGTGATTTAGCAGAAATGCAGGGCATTAAGCTACGGACATTGCTCACTAATTCAAAATGTCTTTCCGCTGATGTAAATGTCGGGTTTGACCCAACGTTCCCCGATGTTTCGGATAAACTCAACGTAGCATATATGAACTGCGGAGTTGCGCTTACGAAATACACGGGTTCAAGGGGCAAATCAGGTACAAGCGACGCAAGCGCGGAATTTACTGCCGAAATACGCAAGCTGTTAGACGACAATAAAATAGCGTGGCAGACGGGAGAACTCGGGAAAGTGGATATGGGCGGCGGCGGAACGGTTGCGATGTTTTTAGCAAACCTTAATATCGACACTATAGATATGGGTGTACCTGTGCTGTCGATGCACGCACCGCTTGAAATTACTGCGAAAAACGACGTCTATTCGGCATACAGGGCGTTCGGGGCGTTCTTGTCCTAATAACACTTGCCTTTTCATAAACATATAATGGTATTTATAGTATAAGGTTATATGTTTATTAAGAAAGGACAAGGGAGAATTTATGACGAGTACCGAAAGCGGAAAGAAAAAGCGGCTCGGAAAAAGGCTGATTGTGTCGGGGCTTTTACTGCTTGCGGTTGCTTTTTATGTGGATTTCAGGGTACGTCCTCTTATTGAGAGGGTCGGAGAGTATCAATGCAGGGTTGTTGCCGTCAGGGCTATTAATGACGCTGTTTTAAGAGAACTCGGAAATGAAGTTTACAATTATGAAAGTATAGTCGCTCTATCCTTTGATTCAAACGGAGAGGTTAAATCAATCACAAGTGATATGAACACAATAAACCGATTAAAAAGCCGCTCGGCGTTTATTATTAACGATGCTGTATCTATGCTCGACACAATGGAAATGGGAATATCGCTCGGAACTGTGACGGGGGTGGGTGTACTGTACGGGAGAGGTCCTGTTATTCCCGTGCGTGTAATACCTAAGGGTTATGCGAATTCGGTTTTAATCAGTGAATTTGTGTCAGCGGGAATCAACCAGACCCTTCATCGTATCATAATGGAGGTGGAAGTTGATATAACTGCGATTATACCCGGCTTTAACAAAACCATGACGATAAAGTCCGACTACATAGTAGCGGAGACCGTAATAGTCGGCGAAGTTCCCCATATGTATATGCAGGTGATTTCCGGAGACGGGCAAATTTTCAATAGAATTTCGGAGGCGATAGCGTAGTGACGACAGATTTTGAAAAAATAAAAGGAAGATACTCATGGTTATGCGATAAAATAAATGAGTATAATTATGCCTATTATGTACTTAACGAAAGTCCTGTCAGCGACTTTGATTATGACGCTTTAATGCGTGAAATTAAACAAATTGAACGTGATTTTCCCGAACTTGAAGTACCTGAATCTCCCACTAAGCGCGTAGGCGGACAAGCTGACACTACATTCGAGAAAGTAAAGCACGCTGTTCAAATGGGGAGCTTACAGGACGTATTTTCTGAGAACGAGCTGCGTGATTTTGACCGAAAAGTCAGAGCGGCTGTGAGCGAGCCTGTTTATATTGTCGAGCCTAAAATAGATGGTTTATCGGTATGCCTTGAATACGAGAACGGTTTTTTCATACGCGGTTCAACGCGCGGCGATGGCTTAATCGGAGAAAATGTCACGGAAAATCTCAGGACGATAAAAAGCCTGCCGCCTAAACTGATAAACGCCCCCGAAAACTTAAATTTCTTGAGCGTGCGCGGCGAGGTTTTTATGCCGCACGACAGTTTCAAGAAATTAATTGCGCGTCAGGAGGAAAAAGGTGAGCAGATTGCTAAAAACCCACGCAACGCCGCTTCGGGTTCACTACGGCAGAAAAACAGCAGAATTACTGCGGAAAGAGAGCTTGATATTTACGTTTTTAATGTTCAGAAGATTGAGGGAGTTAAACTCACAACCCATAAAAAATCGCTTGAATTTCTAACCGAGGCGGGTTTTAAGGTTATTCCCGGGTGGAAGACATTTCGGGACATAGAGGATGTAATACTGAGAATCCGAGAAATAGGAGAAATGAGGGGAACCCTGCCCCATGACATAGACGGTGCGGTTATAAAGGTTGACGACTTCGCACAAAGAGAAATGCTCGGCGAAACGTCAAAATTTCCGAAATGGGCGGCGGCGTATAAATACCCGCCCGAAGAAAAAGAAACAACGCTCCTTGAAATCGAGGTAAATGTCGGCAGAACAGGCGCGCTTACGCCTTTGGCTGTATTTGAACCCGTGAATTTAGCCGGTACTACCGTCAGCCGCGCAACTTTGCATAATCAAGACCGTATAAACGCACTCGACTTAAATATAGGAGACAGGATTATCGTTCGCAAGGCGGGTGATATAATTCCTGAGGTGGTTTCTGTTACCCGGCGTGCCGAAAACCGCGAACCCTTTAAAATCCCCGAAAACTGCCCTGCTTGCGGTAGCTTATCCGTTCGAGACGATGACATGGCGGTCACTCGTTGCCCGAATATAAACTGCCCCGCACAGATTCAGAGAAGTATTGAGCATTTTTGTTCGCGAGGCGCGATGAGCATTGACGGACTCGGCGAGGCGATAGTGGAGCTTTTACTTGAGCATAAACTGATTAAAAATGTCGCCGATTTGTATAAGCTTACCCATGAACAGCTTTTGACTCTACCGGGCTTTAAGGAAAAATCCGCATCGAATTTAATCACCGCTATAGAAAACTCAAAGCAGAACGAGCCTGACAAACTTGTATATGCCCTCGGAATAAAGGGTATAGGCGAACGTAATGCGGCATTGCTTATGGAGAAATTCGGTAGTGTTGAGGGTTTAAAAAATGCCTCACGTGAGGAAATAGAAGCTACTGAGAATTTTGGTGCAATTCTTGCTGACAGCGTATATAACGCGATGAGAGACTTGCACATGCTTGATTTACTAAGCGAGCTTGAAAAAAGCGGCTTAAAAACAATATACACGAAAAAAGCCGAAAGCAAAAAGCTCTCGGGGTTGACATTTGTTATAACAGGCACACTACCCTCGCTTTCACGCGATGAAGCCAAAGAGCTTATCATCGCAAACGGGGGCAAATGCTCAGGCTCGGTTTCAAAGAAAACCGATTACGTACTTGTCGGAGAAGAGGCAGGAAGCAAACTGACAAAAGCGCAAGAACTCGGAATAAAAATTATCACCGAGGAAAAACTGCGGGAAATGCTGTCCTCTTGACCCTACCGCTTAACGCGCAGACGACCTCATAGGGGATTGTACCGAGCCTGTCGGCTATGTACTCAATACTCGTTTCTTTAAATCTATCCGAGTAGAGCAGAACCTCATCTCCGACGTTTACGCCTTCGGCTTCGCTTATGTCTATCATTGTTGAGTCCATACATACCCGCCCGATAACCGGACAGATAGTATTTTTTACGGCAACCATACCGCTGTTTGAGTTAAGACGCGAATATCCATCGGCATACCCCACGGGAATAAAGGCGGCAAGCCGTTTTGCATCAGACCTGTATGTTCTGCCGTAGCTGACGAAATCACCTGTTTCGAGTGTTCGGATTTGTCTTATATTCGTTTTAAACGTCATTACGGGCGAAAGTTTTGCGGGTGAAGAAAAGCTCGTCTCATAGGGGGCAGGTGAAAGCCCGTAGAGCATAATCCCCACTCGTACATAATCGGCTTTAAAATCACTGTGATACAGCACTCCGCCGCTGTTTTGAGAATGAATTTTCAAACCCGATTCACGGGAGAGGGCGAGCAGTTTTTCTTGTTGAGTGCGGGTGAAATTAATATCGTCTTTATCGAAGCTGTCAGCGGCAGAAAAATGAGTGTACAAAGCTTCGGGGCTTAAACCCGAAAAGGATAAAACCGCATCCAACTCGTTTTTACTGTTTAATCCGACACGGTTCATGCCTGTATTAAGTTTTATATGTGTGCGTATTTTTGTCTTGGCAGAAGCCGCATAACTGCTCGCAGACTTTGCATATTCAATATCGCCTATACCTAAAATGAAATTATTTTCAACGACCTCACTAAAACGATTTGGGGCGGTGAAGCCGAAAATCAGAATTTCGGCGGACGGTACGTATTTTTTTACACAAAGAGCCTCGTCCACACATGAAACCGCAAAATGATTAACGCCGAGGATTTCGAGTGCGGGACAGATAATCTCCGCACCATGCCCATAAGCGTTAGCTTTAACGACAGCGATGATTTCTTTATTCAGAGAGAGGCGGTTTATCTCCGAAACATTATTTTTCAGGGCTTCAAAGCTGAGTTCCGCTCGTGTTCCCTCGCATACAACCATAATCTACCTCTTTTTTGTATTGTATTTTTATATAATATGTGATATTATAGTAATATAGCGCGTTTTACTTATAAAGTTTTTATTTTTAAATGTAATGAAATTTAATTATCGGGAGGATAAGGATGTCAATAAGAAAATCGGTAAGAAAAAGAAGTAACTGGTATATCTACCTTTTGACGTTTATGATAATGTTCTTAGTGTGCAGTTTTGTTATTTACAACATCTGGGACTTTCTTTTCCCTGCGCAAAATCTCCCCGCTATGGCGAGTACTTCGGGTGATTATCGTCCCGACGCTTCTTTTAACACTACGATTTTGCTGATGCTGTCGGAAAATAAAGGTACTGTACCGGAGTATTATATGCTCCTTAACTACCGTCCGCGAGATGAGGTCGTCGTGTTGGTACCCATCGAAAAAAACCTTTACGCAGAAGTAGGTAATGTTAGGGGAAAATTGTCGGAGCATTATTTACAAAACGGCTCGGACGGCGTTATTATCGCCATTCAAAATTCACTCGGTATAAGTGCGGAGCATTACATAAAGCTCGACAAGGATTCATTTATCGGTTTTTTTGACGCCGCAGGCTATACCCCCGTTAATATCCCGTATGATTTGCGCGGCGGCGAGATTGAGTTTCTTGCGGGTTCGTATGAGATGATGGGTGAAGACTTATATAACTATATAACTTATCCCGATTATAACCAAGGAGAGTATTATCGTCATATGATTCATGGGTTAGTGGTCTCGAATTTTATTAACAAAAACAGCAGTAATCTTTCTATAACGCAGTTACAGACATTATTCAGCCGAATTTTAAACACTACCGACACAAATCTTGAGTTCTCGGACTTTACCAAAAATCAGCAGGCGTATTTGTACACAACCCAAAACAGCTTTGATATAGCGGATTATTACGTACCTATCGGCAGTACCGATGATAGCGGGAACTTTTTTATATCGGAAACCGCACTTGAAACAATTTGGTCAAGGCTCGGAATGAAAAACGAGCAAAACGAATAGAATTATCAAATAAACGCCGCTTTTTAAGGCGGCGTAGATTTTTGCTGTCTTTTTATCAATGGCGCGGTCTTTTATGTACGAACTCAATTGCATTAATAACCGCTACATCAATATCAAGCACATTCTGCCGAACCATCTGTTGGTCGATTTTTGAGAAAAGCTCGCCCTTCGACGTGCTGACATATTTTGGAGGAAGATTATTGAGAGCAATACACTTAATATCCTCTGAACACTGTTCGCATTTACAGTAATCATCAGATTTCAAGCGTTCTTCCATGCGGATTTCGACCATTTTTTCCATTAAATTTATAAAAGCCATAGTTAAGACGCCTCCCCGTCTACGATAATTTTACACTATTTTTATCCGTTTGTCAATAAAAATTTTTAACACTGCGGCTAATACGAAGACAAAGCCGTTTAAACGGCTTTTTTATATAGTGAGGGGCTTTATTTCCTCGATTTTAAACGGGGTCTTTTGATATACGCAAAAGTTCAGCCAGTTTGAGTACATAAGGCTTCCATGCCCGAACCATGAGTTTATCGGCTCTTTTGTCGGGTCGTCGTCCGGAAAGTAATTATATGGCAGGGGTGTATCAAGCTTCTTTTCAACATCGCGCAGATACTCTCCTTTTAAGGTTTCGCGGTCGTACTCTACATGACCTGTCACAAATACCTGTCTGCCTGTTTTATCCGCGATAATATGAGCCCCCGAAAGCTCCGACGACACTAAAAGCGTCAGGGCGGGGTGTTTTTTTATGTCTTCGATGCAGTTTTCGGTATATCGGGAATGCGGCACGTTAAACACATCGTCGAAGCCTTTAAAGAGCGGATGATTTTTCACATGCACCTTTTGAGGGAATACACCGAAAAGCTTTCGGGGAAGTTCTTTCTTATCGATTCCGTAGTGGTAATAAAGCCCTGCCTGCGCGCCCCAACATATGTGAATCGTGCTGAAGGCGTGAGATTTCGACCAGTGCATGATTTTACATAGCTCTTCCCAGTATGTTACCTGTTCAAATGGCAGAAGCTCTACCGGCGCACCCGTAATAAACAAAGCGTCATAATATTTTTCTTTAATGTCCTCAAATGTGGTATAGAACATCACGAGGTGTTCTGTCGAAGCGTTTTTGGAAATGTGGGTGGCTGTTCTGATGAAGGTTACGTTAACCTGGAGAGGAGTATTCGAGAGTAGCCGCAGAAGCTGGGTTTCGGTTTGAATTTTAGTGGGCATGAGGTTAACTATGGCGACCTCAAGCGGACGAATATCCTGCCTTAACGCATCCTTATCGGACATGACGAAGACGTTTTCGTTTGAAAGTGTTTCAAAAGCGGGCAGATTACATGGTATGTTTATAGGCATGGTAAGTTAATCTCCTTATGTTAAATCTATTTCTAATTCTTTATAGTAGTATTTCATATCTTTTTCGTTAATTTCGCGCATGACTCTGCACGGGCTTCCCACGGCGACTACGTTTGACGGTATATCCTTGGTGACGACGCTGCCTGCTCCGATAACACTGTTTTCGCCGATTGTGACTCCGGGTAGAATGATTGCCCCCGCACCAATCCACGCATTGTCGCCAATACGCACCTCTGCGTTATATTGCCCCTTTCTGCTCCTGAGCGATGGGTGAACGGGGTGGGTGGCGGTCGTCACAACGACATTCGGAGCGAACAGTACGTTATTACCCACATAAATATGCGTGTCGTCAACTAATGTTAAATTGAAATTCGCGTATACTTTATCCCCGAAATGTACATACTTTCCCGCCCAGTTTGCGTGGAACGGCGGCTCTATGTAACACCCCTCACCTAATTCGGCGAACATCTCGCGGAGCATTGCACGGCGTTTTTCCTGCTCAGACGGTCGGGTTTGATTAAAATCATACAACAGTTCGAGCCGTTCCAACTGTTCAGAGACTAATTTCTCGTCGTTGCAAAAATATAATTTTTGGCTGTGCATACGGGCGATAATCTCGTTTAATTCCATAAATTATAATGGATTCCTTTCAGTATTTGATACTTATTATAGCATACAATCGGAAGAATTTCAATAGTATATATATAAAAAGGGGACAACTTATGTCAAGAAATTCAAGGAGCAAGAGCATCATAGAAAATGCCGCGGTTCTTTTTATTGCTATGGCAATAACAAAAGCAGTCGGCGCAATGCTTAAAATTCCGCTCGGTAATATACTCGGCGGTTTGGGAATGAGTTATTTTTCATCAGCCTACAGCGTGTTCGGTCCTGTTTTTGCATTAACAGCGGCGGCTGTGCCGACGGTACTTTCAAGAATAATAGCAGGAGAAGTCGCCATCGGTAAATTCAAAAATGTACGTAAAATCAGAAGAATCGTACTCAGCTACGCGGCGATGCTTGGTTTTTGCGGAACGATATTGATTCTTGTTATTACAGTGCCGTTTGCCCGCATTGTTACCGACGCGCCGAAAAGTATTCCATCGATGCTTTTAATCGCGCCGTCGGTCTTTTTTTGCTGTATTGCGGCGGTTTACAGAGGGTATTACGAGGGGTTGTTAAACGCACTTCCTACCGCGATTTCACAGGTTGTTGAGGCGGTCGTAAAATCTGTACTCGGCGTTACCTTCGCCTATATCGTTTTAAATAAAACAGATTCATTATCTTATGCGGCGGCGGCGGCAGTTCTCGGTATAACCATCAGCGAAATTGCGGGTATGCTTTTTTTGTTTTTCCGTAGTTTTTCAAGCGATGGTATAACAAAGGAAGAGCTTGATTTAAGCCCGCCGTCCGACAGCGCGGTATCGCTTTTGAAAAAATTTTTATCAGAGGCGTTCCCGATAACCCTCGGCGCACTTGCGATTAACTTAAATTCTCTGATAGACCTGCTGACCATTACAGGAAGCATTAACTATGCGGTAAATAATAATCGAGCTTTTTTTCTCGCCCGATTTACATACGAACTCGCGAGCGGGGTAGAGAGCAAAGAATTGGGAAATTTTATTTATGGCTGTTATACGGGTATTGTGGCGTCCATATTCACACTTATACCCGCAATGACGGGTATGCTTGGTAAAAGCGCGCTTCCTGCCGTCGCCGCGGCATGGGAAAGGCGCGACACGACCGGTATTAACAGGAACCTGCGGATTCTGTTTAAAGGTACATTTGTACTCGGGTTACCGCTCTGTCTCGGTATGGCGGCTTTTGCAAAACCCGTGTTAAATCTGTTATACAGCGCGAAACCCGCAGAAGCCTATGTATGCGTTCAACCTCTTTTTATTCTGAGCTTGGGCGGAATCGCGCTTTCGCTGACGGGAACGCTGTTCAGCATCTTTCTCGCTATCGGGAGAGCAGATTTGCCTGTAAAACTTATGCTCACAGGCGCAATAATAAAGCTATGCCTAAACCTTTTACTTATTAGGATTCCCGAACTAAATATAAGCGGAGCCGCAATCGCCACAATTGGATGTTATGCGATTATCTGCGTTTTCGGTATGATTTGCCTCAAGCGGCTTGCGAGGGTGAAAATAGGAATTCCCGTATTTTTTGTAAAAGCATTTTTCAATTCTATTCTTTGTATTTTTACCGCACTCATTTTTTATAATTATGTTTTTATGGGAAGCGGCAGAGTATTTCAACTTGCGTTGTCGGTTATAACCGGCGCAGGAGTATATGCGATGGGAACATTTGTGTTCGACAGGAACGCTTTTACGGGTTATTTTTCACGGCTTCAAAAAGCAAAGAAATAACTTTTTGTACGGGTGCGAGTATTTAAAATGAAAAAGACAATTAATCGTTGACAAATGCAGGAGATTGTGGTATAATTGGGATAGTGGGTTTTAAATCAACAAAGGACGGTGATAGACATTGACCAACAGCGATAAAATTCAATACTGGTTTGATTTAGCCGAAGAAGATTTATCTATAGCTAAAGTTGTACTTGATGCAAATAAATTGATTCATTCGGTTTTTATGTGTCATCAGACTATTGAAAAAGCGTTAAAAGGCATTATTTCACAATATTGCTTAAATGATGAAATCCCGCCTAAGATACATCATTTGCCTAAATTAGCTGAACGTGCAAAATTGTATGCGCTTATGTCAGTTGAGCAACAAGAATTTATTAAAGAGCTAACTCCTATGAATGTTGAGTCAAGGTATCCGGAGTACAAAAAGCAGATTGAGGAAGGGCTTTCTGATGCAATCTGCAAAGAAATTTATGTCAAAACGGAGGAATTGTTATGTTGGCTAAAAGCGAAGTTATAGATTTAGTTGAACGCTATACAACGGCTGTAACTAAGGAACTCTCGCCCTCTGCTGTGGTTATATTTGGTTCATATATAGACGGGACACCAACAGAGGACAGCGATATTGATATAGGTGTAATTTTTAACGGTTTTTCCGGTGACCGGAGAAGCGTATCAAAAAAAATATGGGATTTAGCATATGACATCAGTTTTGAAATAGAACCGCATTTGCTTGATATTAAAGATGATAAAAGTGGTTTCGCTAATCACGTTTACAAAACAGGTCAAGTTGTTTATCAAGCCCCTGTTTATTAAATAGTCCTCAACCCCAAACTCACTACAACCGAATACTCAATCTCAACAATCTTTAGCTGATGAAAGCGAGCTTCTTCGTGTTTATTCATAATATATGAACACAGCCAGCATCTTTTTTGTGCAATATGACTATTGACTTATTGTTTTAATTGTGGTATAATGTGGTTGTAAAGGTTATGAACCTTTCAAAATAATTTTAAAATAGCGGTGAACCTCCACCAATTTAAGCGAGGAGCTAAAATAGCGGTGAACCTCCACCAATTTAAGCGAGGAGCTAAAATAGCGGTGAACCTCCACCAATTTAAGCGAGGAGCTAAAATATTGGTGAAGGAGTCAAGTATAGACTCCTTCACCAATATTAAAAAAAGGTATAAAATGCAATTCTATAATATTAAAGACAAGTACATTGACTATTTAAGAAAATTTGAACCTAAAGTTTTGTTTAATAAAGATGAAAAACGTCCCTATGTGGGCGTTGTTTTTGCTTTAGGGAAGACTAATTACTATGTCCCGCTTGCTTCGCCAAAAGCCAAATTCGCGCATATGAATAATTCAAAAGATTTTCATAAGATTGCCGGTGGAAAGTATGGCGCAATTAATTTCAATAAAATGATTCCTGTTCATGAGTCCGTGTTAATTAAGCTTGATATTGAAAAAGAAAAAGATGAGTTTTATAAGAATCTCCTCAGAAATCAATATAATGTTTTGGTTACTATGAAAGATATTTTATTCAGAAAATCATCTGCCATATACACCTTGTTTATTGGGTGTGCAAAACTTTCCGAACATGACATTCGTATTAAAGATAGATGTTGTAACTTTTTATTGCTTGAACAAAAAATGCAAGAATACATAGCGGAATCGAAAACACTTATTTTACAAAATCAATCCAAATCCTTCGAGATGGAAAACCCCGATAAAGAACCAGAAAATCTTGTTTTAGAAAAAGAAACTTTGAGTACAGCGGAGGTATAGCTTTAATCAACTGTTCAGAATGCAACAAAACTTTCTCAGACAAAGGTCTGGATAGATGTCAGAACAGAGGAAATTATTTGTTGACAAATGTGGGGGATTGTGGTATAATTGGGGTAGCTTTTTTCAAAACTAACAAAGGACGGTGATAGACATTGACCAACAGCGATAAAATTCAATACTGGTTTGATTTAGCCGAAGAAGATTTATCTCAGAAGTGGAGGTGTTGTTATGTTGGATAAAGAAACAGCTATAAACACTGTTAAGAAATACTCTGACATTGTTATGAAAGAATTTACTCCTGTTGCCGTTATTATGTTTGGTTCTTATCTGAATGGTACACCAACTGAAAATAGCGATATTGACGTTGCTGTTGTATTTGATAATTTTACGGATAACTGGCATGAAGTTGCTACTCGTTTGTGGCGTTTAAGACGAGATATTAGTCTTGACATAGAACCTCATTTGCTGGATATTTCAGAAGATAGAAGCGGTTTTGTAAATCACGTCTATAAAACGGGACAAATTATTTATCAAGCCCCCGTTTATTAAATAGTTCTCAACCCCAAACTCACTACAACCGAATACTCAATCTCAACAATCTTTAGCTGATGAAAGCGAGTTTCTTCGTGTTTATCCATAATACACAGACATGCCCAACAACTATTTTTGTGCAATATGACTATTGATTTATTTCTCTAACCATGGTATAATGTGGTTGTAAAGGTTATGAGCCTTTCAAAGCATTTTGATTTATGGTCGGCAAGACCGAATTTAAAATTATGACCGGCAAGGTCGCCCGAACTAAGGTTGGGTACAGGGCATAGAGACGTCTATGCTCTTATAAATGTCGGGATGGAGACATTAAACCCACTCCCATTGGTCGGGGCGGAGACCTAAAACCTGTCCCATTCCAGAGTAAACTGTGACCTAAATCCGTCGGGTGGAGACGTTAAACCCACATCCATTACAATGGGAGCCATCTACGGGTGGCTCTCGGTTATTTTTTGGCTTTGTGAGGATGGTGGGTTGGTTTGTTGTCGACAGTTCTCGGTGAAAATTGTGAAATGAGGTTGGGAAATATTTTTGAAAAGTCTTGACAATTACGATAAGATGTGTTACAATTATTGTATATTAATGAATTTTTAGGAGCGATAAATGTCTGATGAAAATCTAATCATCGTCGGAAGTTATAACACAGCTATTAATGACATTTTAGGTGTAAAAATTGACGAGCAAACCATATACCGTTCAAAAGGTTTACCTGCCCACATGGTTAAACAAAGACATTTTAATTGTTTAAAGCATATAGATGATATTCCGGAAATAATTTTAAACCCTGATTACATCGGCTTACACATAGAAAGCGATGATGCGTTTAGCGTTGAATATATCAAGGTGCTTAAACGAAACGTGCTTGTTGCCGTAAAAATAGATGGAAAATCAGATTATTTATATGTGGCAACGGTTCATGACATACAAGAATCTAAGCTACAAAGAAGGTTACACAGTGGCAGATTTAAGAAAATTGAAAATATTTCAGAAGAAAACGAAAATTTTTCTGAAAAACCTATTGACAAATGATTTTAGTCATGGTATAATTATGGTAGGATAGGTATAAACTTAATAATACAGGATTGTTGAGGTCGGAAATGGTTCCCGACACTCCTCGAAAGAGGAACCTGAGATGATGGATACACCGCCCATCCTTCAATCCTTGTGAGAGTACTCGTTAATATCGGGTACTCTCGCTTTATTATTTTAAGAGGGGAGATTCTTCTTATAGGTCGGTAGAAATTACCTGATTTTCTTAGCGAAAATAGCCTCAAACCCTTTGTTTATAAGGGTTCTAACCTCGGCATAACCGGGCGGAAATATTTACAAAAACTCTTGACAAGGGTTGCCTTTTATGGTATAATGTGGGTATTAAGGTTATGACAGGTCGAGAAGCGGTTTAAGCCATATAATTGAGGGTGGGCGAAAATCCCTCGTTTTCTTGCTTCCGAAGCTCTCAAACCTGTATTTACAAAGGGGGTAGACCACGGGCAGAACTTTGAGGTCGAGTATGTTGGTAAGGACGGCAGGGTTTGTGTTGTGGTAGGTGAAATATACGGAAGATACTCGTATTATTAAATAGGACAGTATTATATGGCATATAGCTTAATTGCTCTTTGGTGACGGAGCGTTCACCCTTGCTAATACCCAGAGGTATGCCATTATTAATGGGTTAGTATGAACCTGCACAGAGGGACAAAGCTGTGACACGCTCAAATTTGCAGATAATCCCCTATTCAGCTTGTTTGGATAGGGGTTCAATGGAGACTTAACCTCTGAGTGAATGTCGCAAAAATAAAATGTGAGAGATTTTAAGGTATTTAGGGTATATAGTGGTTTGGGAGGTTGTTTATGGGTTGGGTTAGTACTCGTGAAGATATTATTGAGAAAAAATCTGCAAATGGACATTTTGTGTTGTCAAATTTCACTAAAACTATAGACCTTATCTATAAATGCCCGATTTGTAAAGAGTTGTTTCGCTCAAATGACAATTTATTTTCTCATATGCGATTAGAACATAACCAACTATTAGCGTTTTTGTTGCTTAACGAGAGAATAATTCCACCCGGGGAGCATTATATAGAGACTTTCATAAATTCGCTTTATTTGTTTTCGGTTGAGAACATTGGAACGCTTTACATCAATGGAGAAATCCAAAATATCACTGTTATTAATGGAAATATAAATTTGAAAGCTTTTTCTGAAAATGATTTTGAAACCTTGATTATTGAGGTCGATAAAAGAAAGTGGACTATTTATAAAAATAAGCTCCGCACCATAAGTCCATTAGTTGATAGTTTTGTCTCATCTTTCAATCAATCAATAGCGAGTCGTATAAGACCAGATTCGGAGATGGTTCGCAAACAAATAAGCATCAACAATTTTGATATATGTGATACACAATATATTAATGGATTTTATGAATACAGTCTTGCTTGTTTGGCAAATAACAGAGACAATAAAGACAATCTCTACTACGCTGCCTATGATAAATTGTACCCCTATATCGAATCTAACGCACGAGCATTGTTGGTAATTAAAATAATTTGCTTTCGTTTTCTTTGGATAGATAGGCTCATTGAGCTGTGTGAACATAGCGATGTAAATGAATTCAAAATCGTGTGTGGTTTTTTCAAAGGAGTTCACTGTAATTTTAATACAACCGTCAATAACTATGGCAAAATTTTTAAAATTTTCGTTGAAGATGATGAACACGAAAATATGCAAGCTATTATTAATTTTATGAGAGGCGATGTGAAATCTGTTAAGCGTTATCTGGGTAAGGCATTGGATTTAACTCTTGATAAAAAGGTTGATTCGAACCTCAAAGATAAAGTCTATTTGTTGAAAGCACGTTTATCGGAATATGACGGCAACGCTGATATTGCAAATTATTATTACAATAGCATAGTTTCGCCATCTATTAAAAAGGAGGTTTTGTCTAATGTTGAAATCAATCAATAAACAAACTGTAACTGTGAATGAAGTTGTTGATTCTTTGTTCAATGCCGAGACAGCATTGCAGTTTGATAAAATAATTTCTCCTGTTTTGAATGAAATCGTAACCGATGAACTGTTGAACAAGGTAATATCTTGTACCCAAAAGCTTGTTGAGTTGCGTTTCGACTTTTATTTAAGGCTTTTATCAAAATTTACTCAAAGCCAGTTGCAAAAAGATAAAAGGATTCTTATAAACCGTCTTTATTCTCCTGTTAAAGAAGATGTAAGAGGAGTGCTTGGTGTTGCCAACGCAGACATCACGCCTGCTCTTGATTTGCTCGTAAACAATGAGGATAATAAAGCAAAAGTCATTGAGTGGCTTTCATCTTCAAAAACTCGCGATGAACTCATTGAACGAGCCAAGCTATGTTATATTTACATTTCATTGAAAATCGAGAAAAGACAGATTGTTGAGTTTGAAAAACTTTTGCTTTTCGTAATGGAAAAAGATTCAAAACTTATGTTTGACAGAAATGCTGGGAAACTTTTTACTGAGATATTGCTGTCTTCAAAGCCTTTTACACAAATTGAAAAAATGGCATATTTTCATCAAGAGGAAGTCAAAGAAGTTGAAAAATTGACAACAAAAGTTGCTGAATTAGAGGACAGATGCAAGTGTTATTTTGCAGACAGTAAAACTAAATATACAGAAATAGTTTCTTTAAAGACATCATTGAACGACCAAACGGCATTAATAGAGCAACTTGTAGACGAGGTTGATTCATTGAAATCAAAGCTCAAGGCGTCTGAAGACTTGATGGAATATGAAACACTCAAGTTTGCCAGAGACCTCAAAAACTCTAAAATCGTTTATGCTGATAAATTGAAACGTAGACTTATGTTGGAGATAGATGGTATGAAGGTTACGATAGGTTATGTTGCCGAAGCAGAAAAGAAAAGACTACAACGACGAATAGAAAACATTGAGAAAATTTTAACTGGTGAAGGAGCTTTCTAATGTCAAAAATAGGTATTGACTTCGGCACAACTAACTCTTCGTTGGTTGCTTATGATAAAAACCAAGACACGTTTCATTACTTCGGAAGTGAACTCGAAGCAACGAAACCAACCCCTTCTGTTGTTTGGTATCACGATGATCGCATAGATGTTGGTAAAACAGCGAAAGATAATTACAATAAGTTTTGTGATGTTTCTGGACACCATATGGAAATGTCTATAAAGTCAAAACTTGGTTTGGGTAAAAGGATGGCTATTTTTGGCGAATTAGTAGAACCATATTCTGTCGCCGCAAAGATTATTAAGCACTTAAAAAATATTGTAATAAATGCCGAAGCAACAAAATCAGGTGTTTCACTTGATAGTGCGGTGTTTACAATTCCCGTGAATTTTTCGGGAAAACAAAGAGTAGATTTACGTAAAGCGGCAGAGCTATCGGGGATAGCTGTTGAAACATTTGTGCATGAACCTTTCGCAGCTTTGATTGGTCATTTATATTCCAACAAAAATAAAGGCGCATTGCGTGTTCCGAACAATTCTTACATGCTTGTTTTTGACTGGGGAGGCGGTACGCTTGACATAACCGTCATAAAGGCAGAAAACCAACAAATGTATGAGATGGGTACAAGCGAACTTAGTGGTATTGCTGGAGATAAATTCGATTTGGAACTTGCGAATTTTGTTCGAAACAAATTTGTTGAAAAGCATTTGGCTCATTTTGATGCTGAGTATATTGATAAAATGCTTGACGAAAAGCAAGATAAACTTATTTCTATGGCCGAACAGTGCAAAATAGCTCTATCAACAACAACAGAATCAGAGATTTGGGTAGAATATGTTCTACATAATCCCAAAACTAAAACAACTTATGACATTGAAGAAAAAATTATTCGATCCGACTTTGAGAAATGCATTCAGCGCCACTTAGACTCTGCTATAAACCGTATTGATGTAGCGATAAAAAATGCCGGGATATCACCAGAAGAAATCTCTTTTGTGTTAATGACGGGTGGAACTTCCAATATTCCTCTTGTCCGTGCCGCCATTGAAGATAAGTTTGGTTCGCGTGTCCAGACTGCCAGCAATCCTGATATGGTTATTGCTCAAGGGGCGGCTGTGATATCGGAAATGGGTTGGGTTCCATATTTATCGAAAAATATTATGATTGAGCTTTCTGATAGTTCATATTGGACTGCATTTGAAAAAGGGATGCCCCTTGTAAGAGGACAATCATCTGAGCGGCAGGAAGTATTTACTTGTGTAGACACAAGAGATTCTGAAGCAAAACTTATAGTCGTAGAGGGGATAACAAAAACTTCTAAAGATAGAAATCTTGCTGTTTTAAATATTCCTGTAAATCATGTTCCCTCGCTTCGTGAACCTGATGATGTTGTTATAAACCTATCTATTGATAATAATTTTGTTCTTTCGGTAAAGGGACACGGCGTTTATATAGAGGCAAAACGGAAAACTATTGAAGTTTA
The DNA here is from genome assembly GCA_009778065.1 of Oscillospiraceae bacterium. Lineage (GTDB taxonomy): Bacteria > Bacillota > Clostridia > Oscillospirales > Ruminococcaceae > Ruminiclostridium_E. Next base: position 16,507 of record WRKM01000018.1, on the reverse strand, counting down.
TGATATTTGCTTCGGGATTGAAATGAGGTAAGGTATGGAGAATATGTCAAGTGAAAAATCAAATATAAAATTAAAATCAAACTTAATGCTTAAATCACGTATAGGATATGGTATCGGTACAAGTCGCCTTTGGTATAATCATTCTCCAGCAGACTTATTTATAAAATTATTTCCGTATTATCGCGATAAGAGAATGGACTCTGCTTTAACACAGCAACAGCGTGACCAAAAAAACAAAGCTTTATTTTTTGCTAAAGAAATAGTAGATATTGAATAATATATACTTACATCAAAATATATTATGCGAGGAGTTAATTTATGGGATTATCTAATCTTAAGGCAAATAAAAAAACTGTATCTATTGCAGTAGTCGTTTTGCTAATTATCGCCGTAGTTATTACGGGTATAGTCGTTTTAATAAATGAGTCGAGGAGAATACGAAGTAGTGATTATGAGATAGAAATAAGCCCGAATGATTGGATTTATGTCCGAGTGCAAAAAACTTTTCATAATATGAAACATTTAGAAATAATCTTGTCCGATGTCAAACAACATATTACCGAGAACGAATGGAATGAACAACAAATTCCCATTGATATAATTACCCCAGATTATCGCATTAAGTTATCTTGGGGGAGGTCATGGAGATATGGTGATGAGTTAATTCGTAACAATTTCTTCGAAGCACATCTCAATGATGCCTTACAAGATAATATTGGCACAGTTAATGACCCCCGTAGCGGAGAAACAAACACAGAAAAACTCAAAGAATTAAGAATATTCTTAGAAGAATATAATTCAAAAGCGTTTTCAGAAATCTAATAATATCACAACTATTATTATAAATGATGTCACAACCACCATATAAATCAATTCTGAATCTTCCTAAAGACTTATTGCAGTATGGGAACGCTTTATCGGCAACGGCTAAATTGCAAACCGCATTAGCAAGCGGAAGTATTAAATCGTCTGCCGCTATAAAAACTCTAAGTGCTTCAGTAGAAGGATTGTCGGCTTCGCAGATTAAAAATATCGCAATTCAAAACCAAAACTTAATTGTATCCTCGATGCGTGATAAGCAAAATATAACTGCATATTTACAAAAACGAGGACTAACAAAAGCCGAGGCGGACCATACGGCTTTGATAGTCTGGAAAACTAAAACAAGGGCACTAATTTGCAAGCAGATTTAAAACACTGCTCTTTACGAGCTACATAGAATACAAGAGAGTCCGGTTTACCCGGTCTCTCTTACTTGCCGAAAAAAGAATATATAATTTTAACTCACGCCTGTAATAAATTCATGACCCAAAAACAAAATAACCTTTTTTAGTTGACTAAAAGAAAATTTCATGATATACTATATAACATGATGAAATTGTTTGATACTCATACCCATTATGACGACTATGCTTACGACGAAGACCGGGAAGAACTGATACCGCGTTTGCTTAGTGAGAGCGTTGCGGGATTTATAGCGGCGGGATGTACACTTGATAGAAGTGAAAATGCGGTAAAGTTTGCAGAAAAATATCCTTCTGTCTACGCCTCAATAGGTATACACCCGCAGGACGTTTATAATCTGCCCCGGGATTATTTACAGACTCTCGAGCATCTCGCGAAAAGCCGAAAAGTAAAGGCTGTGGGTGAAATCGGTCTGGAATACTACCGCGAGTACGACAGGGTGAGGCAGAAAAAAGCCTTTATTGAACAGCTCGAAATGGCGCAGACATTGAAATTGCCTGTTATTATTCACTCGCGTGAGGCGTTTTCCGATACTTATGAGATTCTGCTTGAGTATACTACAAAGGGGATAAAGGCGGTTTGTCATTGCTTTTCTGAGGATGCTGCGGCGGCAAGAAAATTAGCGGAAATCGGTGTTTTTGTCAGTTTTACGGGCGTTATTGCTTTTGAAAAGAAGAACGAACGTGTTGTTGACGCCTGTAAAAATGTACCGCTCGAACTCCTTTTACTCGAAACAGATTGCCCCTATTTAGCACCGCCTCCATTTCGCGGAAAGCGTTGCGACAGCGGTATGGCATGGTATACGGCGCAGAAAATCGCACAGATAAAAAAGCAGACAACAGATAAGATTGTGGAAATATGTAATAATAACGCACGAAAGTTTTTCGGTATAGATTTTTAATTATCAGGAAAGGACATGATTATGGATTCTGACGAGCGAAAGCCTAAACTCAGAAAAATCCTGTTAGCCCCGTTTATCGGACTCAATTTTCTCTTAACTGCGTTTCTTAAAACCGCACTCGGCGAAAGCTATGGCGGTGTTACCGAGGATGACATTTTATCAATGGTAGACGCAGGAGAAGAAAGCGGCGTAATTGAGGAAGATTCCGCCGAGATGATAAGCAATGTAATAGAGTTCGATGACATGAATGTTAGCGATATTATGACCCACCGAGTAAACATTGTCGGGGTTGAGGTGGGTGTCGCGCTTGATGATATTATTTATATTGCGCTTGATGAAGGGTTTTCGCGTGTGCCGGTATATAAGGGCAGCATAGATAAAATCATAGGCATAATTATCGTTAAAGACTTGCTTTGTCTCATAGGCGGCGACAAGCATAATGACTTTAACATAAATGATTTTCTGCGTAAGGTTATTTTCATACCGGAGTCCTGCTCCTGCCGTGACGCATTCAAGGAGCTTACTTCCAAACAGACGGGGATGGCTGTCGTAATTGACGAGTATGGCGGTACTGCGGGGATTTTAACCCTCGAAGACTTGATTGAATCTGTTATGGGAAATATATTAGACGAATACGATGAGGAGGACGAAGAAATAACCGAAATCGGTAGGGAGAAATACGAAGTCGAGGGTGAAACCGACCCTGAAGACGTATTGGAACTCTTCGGTTATGAGTTACCGGAAAATCATGAATATGATACAATCGCGGGCTTTGTAGCAGACCTGCTCGGATATATTCCGGAGGAAGCGGATTTACCCGTTTGTGTAGAATATCGTGATATACGCTTTGTTATAATAGAGGCAAAGGATAATTTTATCACCAAAATAAAAGTAATAAGGCGGGAAAGTGAAAAGCCCAATAATAAAAAATAATGACAGAATTTTCTTATATGTTTGCTTCTGATTGGAGTTAGGGAAAAAGCTTTTTACAAGGTTTAGGGACGTTAATCAAAACGTCCCTAAAATCTTTTATGAAAATTCTTTTAATTGTTCGCTGTTGTCACCCACCCGCGAAGCTTGACCGCTTCAGCTACGCGATTAATCGCTATCATATATGCGGCGTCGCGCATATATATATTCTTTTCTTTGGCTAAATTATAAACAGCACGGAATGCCTCTGTCATCTTGTGTTCAAGTTTTTCAAGAACCTCTGTTTTATCCCAAAAGTAGTTCATGTTACATTGAACCTGTTCAAAATAACTACAGGTTACGCCGCCCGCATTGCAAAGAAAGTCAGGGAGCATGATTATACCGCGGTCTTTAATCAAGGGGTCGCAGTCGGGGGTTGTGGGACCGTTTGCACCCTCACAAATCACCTTAACATTTCTGGAAATACTTCCGAAAACAGCCGGTGTGATTTGATTTTCTAAGGCGCAGGGGATTAAAATATCCACATCCTGCTTTAGCCACTCGTCGCCCGCAAGTATCTCGCAACCAAGGAGCTTTGCCTTTTCTTTGTCGATGCTGCCGAATCTGTCTTTAATGCGAGTTAATTCGGGAATGTTCAAACCATCAGTCTTTTTAAAGGTGTACGCTACCTTATCCCCGTTATCCCAACATGAGACAGCAGTGACTTTTCCGCCGAGACTCGTGTACATCAGTGCCGCATACTCAGCGACATTACCAAAACCTTGAATACTTGCAGTCGTATCAGAGACGGGAATATTCATTAAGCGAAGCAGGTCTTTCAATGTATATATAACACCGTAGCCCGTAGCTTCTGTGCGTCCGAGCGAACCGCCCATTCCTACGGGTTTCCCCGTAATCATTCCCGGAAAACGCGCCCCCATAATGGCTTCATATTCATCGAGCATCCAGAGCATATGTTGATTATTCGTCATAACGTCCGGCGCAGGGACATCCGAAAACGGTCCCACATTATTGTAAAGGGCTCGAATATACCCTCTGCATAGCCGCTCCTGCTCACCCGCCGACATAATGCGCGGGTCGCATATTATACCGCCCTTTCCGCCGCCAAGCGGAATGTCGGCGACAGCGCATTTCCACGTCATCCACATGGATAGTGCGCGAACCGTATCAACGGTCTCATCGGGATGAAAACGGATACCGCCTTTTCCGGGTCCTCTTGCGTCATTGTGACGGATTCTGAAGCCTTTAAAGGTTTTGGTCGTGCCATCATCCATTTTTACGGGGATTGAAACATGATATTCTTTCATCGGTTGTCTTAGAAATTCTCTCATGCCGGAGTCGAGTCCGATAGCCTCCGCTACCCCGTCAAACTGCATTTGTGCATTTTCAAAGGGGTTGTAGCCTGTATTTGCCATTAAACAAATTCCTCCTCATTTTTATATAACAAATCTATGATAGCATAAAATGACAAAAATGTCAATAATTATAAATCGGGTTATTTTTCTTTTCGTATTTAATACTCGTGCTTCCGCCATGCCCGGGGTAAACCTTTGTCTGCTCCGGAAGAACAAATAATTTATTTATTATCGAGTTTGAGAGGGCGTTTTGGTCTCCCGTCGGTAAATCCGTTCTGCCGAAGCTGTTTTCAAAAAGCACATCTCCGCTGAACAGCACATTTTCGCTCTCTATATAATAACAGATTCCGCCTACCGTATGTCCGGGGGTGGCTATTATTTTTACGGGAAATCCGCAGGGCGAGATAGTCTCACCGTCCCGAAGCCAAAAATCGGCTTCAACAGGTCTCGCACCACGCCGCACGGCTTCACTCGCAAATAAATACAATCCGTTCACGGAAGGGTCGGACAGGACGGGCTTTTCGTCTTCTCCCGCATAAATAGCGATGTTCAGTTTTTCTTTAAGACCGCCTACCGCACCTGTATGGTCGAAATGCCCGTGGGTCAAAAGGACAGCAACAGGGGTAATTTTTAATTCTTCGCACTTTTTTATTATATAATCCGCGCTGTCGGCAGGAATGTCGCCCGCGGGGTCTATAATCAAAGCCTTGTTATTCTCCTCATTAACGACAAAATAACAGTTGGTTTGAACCTCTCCGATTACTCTTTTAACAATTTTCAATCCGGTCATGGTTTTTAATATTCCTTTCTGCGCACAGTTGGCCGCACGCCGCCTTTATTTCTCCGCCGAATTCCTTACGTACAACCGCCCTTACCCCGCTTTGAATCAATATAGAGTAAAAAGAGCTTATTCGTTCGGGGTTCGGGCGTTTAAATCCGAGCTTTGTTTCATTATATGGTATAAGATTTACATAGCAGTATAAGCCTTTTATTAATTCTGCAAGTTCACGCGCATGATTATCACTGTCGTTCATGTTTTCAAGCATAACATATTCAAACGTGATTTTTTTCTTTTGCCGCTCGGAATATCTACGCGCAAATTCAATTATTTTATCTAAACCGAAAGCGGCGTTGCAGGGCATTATTTGCCCTCTGAGTTCGTTATTCGGCGCGTGCAGACTTATGGCGATATTGTATGAAGACCTGTGTAATTCGTCAAGCCTCACAGTACCACAGGTCGAAACCGTGATATGACGCGGCGCGATGTCAAGTCCGTGCCTGTGATGAATTATATCAATAAAATCTTTGACGTTTTCAAAATTATCGAGAGGCTCACCTATTCCCATGAGCGTTACACGGCTTATTTTCGGTTTAACACGGAACGCTTCTTCCGCGCGTAAAATCTGCAAAACCATCTCATACGGGAGTAAGTCGCGGATTTTTGCGGGTGATGCTTCTGCGGAATCGGGCAAAGAATTTCGCCGTCCGCTATTACAAAAAGCGCAACCCATATTACAGCCGACTTGCGTCGAAATGCAAAGTGCGTTCCCGTAGTCGTGCCGCATAAGAACCGATTCTATGGCGTTTCCGTCATAAAGTGCAAAAAGAAATTTTTCAGCATTCGGACAGCTTACTTTTTCAAAAGTATTAAAAACGCCGAACGAAAAATCGGCTTCGAGTAGATTAATCACCCTCTCGCTTAAAACACCAAGCTTGCGAAATTCTCCGAAATCGCTTATACGCTCTCTGTAAAGCGCATTGTATACGATTTTTGCTTTAGCCTTGTTTTCGCCTTTTTCGGAGAAATAGTTTTCTAAAGCGGGGAATGTGATGTTGTATATGGAAGATTTGATTATTGTTATACCCCCTTGACATATAAAAAAAAGATGATATAATTTAAAAGAAAACTAAAAAATAAGGAGAACAAAATGTTAAAACTTAAAAAATTATGCTCCGCAACTCTTGCGATGCTCCTTGCGCTTTCTCTGCTCGCTTCCTGTGGCAACACGGGTGATGAAGTGCCGCAAAATCAAAACCCCGCCCTAACAGACGGTGCGGCAGGCGAAGAAACGCAAAATCCCGCCCTCACACCCGCACTCGCCGTTGAACCCACTCTCACGTATACGAAAGAGGACTTCGATGCGTTTTTTGAAAAATATGTCGCCCTTATACAAGCTTTGAGCGTGGTTTACTGGGACATAGAAACGGGCGGTACGCCCCCCGGTGCGTTTGAAGCGCGGAGCAAAACCATCGGTATTTTATCCACCGAGCTGTTTGACATGGGCATTTCCGACGAAATGCGGGGTTTCTTCGCGTATGCCGAACAGGCTATAGAAAGCGGAGAAGCCGATGATGTTCTACGCGCAATGTACAGTTTAACCAAAAGTGATTATGACAAGCTGATGTGCATACCCGCAGACGAGTATGCGGCTTTTGCCGAGCTTACAGCAAACACTCCCAACATATGGGCAGAGGCGAAAGGGCAAAACGACTTCAGTATGTTCGCACCATCTCTTCAGGCAATAATGGATTACCAAAGAAAAATCGTAGACTACAGAGCCGCGGCGGGAATAGTTTATGACAACCCTTATGATGCAATGCTTGATGACTTCGAGCCGGGTATGACTGTAAAAGAGTTGGATGCGTTCTTCGATGATTTAAGAAGCGAAATAGTCCCTCTCTTGAAAGCGGTTACAGAAGCCGAAAAAGAGATTCGCACCGACTTTTTAAGCCGCGAGGTTCCCGTCTCTGTTCAAAAGAATGTTGCCGACTTGCTGATAAATACCGTAGGTTTTGACATGAACAGAGGGGTAAGAGCCGAAAGCGAGCATCCGTTTACCACAAGCATAGGGCAAAGCGATGTCAGAATCACCGCAAAGTACACCGAAGACAAATTCTTCAACGCTTTCTTTGCTATAATGCATGAATCGGGACACGGAATCTACATGCAAAACGCAGATAAATCGCTCGAGGGTACTATATTGGACAATGGCGCGTCTTTGGCGATTCACGAATCTCAATCAAGGTTCTTGGAAAACATGGTCGGACGAAGCCTCGAATTTTGGGAGGGTATATATGATGATTTTATAGCCGTTACCGAAGGGTATTTCGATGATGTTTCGGTTATGGAATTATATGAAGCTGTGAACCTCATAAGCCCGTCCTTTATAAGAATTTCAGCCGATGAGCTGACATACTCGCTTCATATTATGGTTAGATACGAAATAGAGAAAATGATTTTTAACAACCCCGAACTTACCGCCGAAGATTTACCTGCAATATGGAACGAAAAAATGCTTGAATACCTCGGAATTACGCCCGAAACCGACTCCGAGGGTATTTTACAAGACATTCACTGGTCTTACGGCGAATTCGGTTATTTCCCTACTTACGCTTTGGGTAACGCCTATGCGGCACAGATGAAACACTATATGGATGAGGATTTCGACACAAGCGCGGCAGTACGTGAGCAAAACATCAGCCTTATTACCGACTGGCTTGCCGATAAAGTACACAGGCACGGCGCATTGCTCACCCCCGATGAAATACTGTCAAACATTACCGACGAGGGCTTTTCTTCGGAATACTATGTTAATTACCTCAAAGATAAATATGCGGAAATATATAATATTTAAAATTTTTGTACGGGCGGCATATATGCCGCCTTTTTTTATGTGCGGGCGGCAATATGGCACTTTTTTAATGCGGGCGGCAATATGCCGCCCCTACCGAGCTTGGCTTAGGGGAATCCCGTTATTGCCGAGGGGGATTACCCTGTCCAATCCGACGAATTTTCCGTCCTGTTGCCACAAAACCTCTTTAACAAAGGCGTATTTTTCCTCGTCCCATGTCGTGAAATCGTGCAGAACCAAACCGCCCGTGTCGCCCGAATTGGCGTTCCAACACCAAAACGTGTGATGAAGCTTGTTTTCCTTTATTAATTGTCTTAAATACGTCATCCATTGTAAATTAGGCTCGCGCATAAAACCGCCCCATTCGCCTATTAATAAAGGTGCAATATTTTCTTCATGGATAAAAAACCAGTTATCGCGCCAGCAATCTTTCATTAAGCTCTCGAAAGTATAACCGCCTTGGAACCATGGTTGCTGATGAACTGTCGGACCGTAGTCGTGGGGTGAATAGACGAGCTTGTTTTGAAATCTGCCTAAGTTAACGGGATTATCGCGTACACCGCGCAGATTTCCTCCCCACCAGTTAAAGTAATAATCGCCGGAGTTTGTGGAGGTGAAGTTGGGATTGGTCGCCATGTTTTTAGGGTAAATCTCAATCCCCTCTACTAAAACAAGCGCGTTTGGATTGGCATTTAAAACCGCTAAAGCCGCCTTTTCGGCAACATACTTCCAGTTGTCGGGGTCGGTTGAATTATCCCATTTTGCACGGGGAGATTCGTTAGGCTTGCCGTGGGGTTCGTTTTTGAGGTCATAGGCTAAAATAGTATCATCGTGGGCATAACGCCGCGCAATCCACGCTAAAGTATCAATAAAATCTTTTTCGGTTATGTCCGCGTGATACCACATATTCTGCATATGACCCATAGGGTCGGTCTTCGCGCTGTGTATGTCAATCATGATTTTTATGCCGTTTGCGCGGCATTGACCTATCACGTAATCGAAAATTTCAAGGCTGTTCATGTCATTGAGATAAGAGTTGTACGCTCTGTTGTAATTCGCTTCCGGATAGATTCCGTTAGACCATTGTTTGAGAAGCTCTGTAGAAATAGGTATACGGAGCATGTTAAAACCCCTGTTAGCTATTTCTGCAATAGATGTATTAAAGTCTGCCGCCCAAAGCCCGTCGAAAGTGTTCGTCCCCGTGTTGTACCCGAACCAGTTGATGCCGGTTATCCAGACAGCTTTCCCGTCCTTGTTGACGATTTTATTGCCGCTGACGGAAAGCCAATCGGTTGAGGTCGGCGCAGGGACGTCTTTTGCCGCAACGATTGCAGGGTTGTTATTGCCTACTGTGCCGTTTTGCCCGGTATTGCCCTGATTGCCGGGATTTGCGTTCCCCACCGCGGCATTGCCTGTGCCTGAACCGTCGCCAAGTGATACAGCCTTTGCGCTTTTTATTTGAAAACCGATGTCAACGCTCTTCCCTGCGGGAATTTCACCGTTATAATTCTCGTTTTTTATGGTTAACGTAGTGCCGTTTATTGAATAGAATCCGTTCCAACTGCCCACCATAACAGCGTCTGACGGAACGCTGACCGTAACGCTCCAACTTGAAACCGCTGTGTTCCCCGTATTTTTTACAACCCCGTCAAACTGAACGACGGTTTTGCCGCCGTCGGGCCACGTGTTTATTGCCTTAAATTCGGCTGTGATTGCTGTGTTTTGCGGTGATGAGTCTGCGCCTGCTGTCGTTGTTGAGGTCGGCGTGTTATTTATATTAGATGTTGTTCCTTGCGGCGGGTTTGCAGTCGTTGCGGACGTGCTTGTGGTTGCCGCGGGTACGCTTGGCGCGTTCTCGGTTGTATTTACGGTTGAGGTTTCTGCCGTGCGTTCGGAAACAGTTTCGGAAACACTTTCCGGAACGCTTTCGGAAACACTTTCCGGAACACTTTCGGAAACAGTTTCGGAAACAACTTCTGAAATATTTTCCGAGATACTTTCGGAAGCATTTTCGCGTGTATTGGTTGATGTGTTTTCAAAATCACCGCCGTTTCCGCAACCCGATAATAAGGACAATGCGAAAACAGTCGTGATTAATAATGAAAATCGTCTTTTCATTTCTTTGACAACCCCCTTTATTTACTTATATATTTTTTCTATTTCAGCCGCAGAAACATCGGCGTTATACATAGAAACACAGTGAAGCTCAGGAGATGTGGCAATTATTTCACCCTCAACCTCAACTAAAGGATAGATAAGGTTTCGCTCGTTTATCATTATTACTTTTGCTATAGAGCCGTTTGATAATAGGGTATACTTGCCTTTTAGCTCATAAATCATGTGGTCAATAAACAGTTTTACTAATTTTATATCGAGCATTGAGTAGCCTTCTTTGGCAAAATTCGCAAGAATAATAAAAGGCGATTGTGCATTTTTATAGACCCGCTTGGCTACCATAGCGTCATAAATATCGGAAATAGCAGTAACCCGCGCAAACTCAGAGATGTCTTTTTCTTTGAGACCGTGGGGATAACCTGAACCGTTAAGTTTTTCATGGTGCTGTGCAACACCGAGAAGCAAGAATTTATCCCTTATACCCGAATTAACTAACATTTCAAACGAATAAACGGAATGTTTTTTGACCGTTTCAAACTCATCGTTTGTCAGCCGTCCCGGTTTGTTTAAAATATGATGAGGGATTAGAAGCTTACCTATGTCGTGCAGAAGCCCCGCTTTAATCAGTTCATCTTGCTTTTGTCTGTCATAATTCAGCCATTTAGCCATTAATCCGTTTAAAAAAGCTACGTTAAGACTGTGGGTGTGCAAATACTCGTCGACACGGCGTATACCGTTTATACTTTGTATAATCATGGTAATATCGTTTGTTTCGAGCTTTTGCCCTATTTGATGAACAAAATCGTTGGATTCGGGGACGTTGACCTTTTTGGTCTCGGCGATATTTTTTATTATTCTTTCAGATTCGCTCTTTGCCTCTTCGTATTGTTTTTTTACCTTCTCAAATTCTGGAGAGGGTAAAGGTGTTTTAGGCGAGGGAGGCGGGGTACTTACGGATTTCGGGGATTCAAGCTCATCAACCGTCCATCCCAAGTCAACACCGTTCTCTAAAAACTTTTTTAAATAGTTAGACGTAATAAAAACTGAGTCATAAGGGTGGGTTGCGACTCTGAATCTTTCCAAAAGCGAGTCCGTGACAATCACATTTTCGCATAAAAAGGAGTACTCACCTCCCTTTTCGACATAAACCTTGCAATCGAGAGATAAACCGACCGGAATATTACTTATATTCACCGGTAAATAATCGTATCCCATAAAAACCCCCGTTATTTTTTATTTTAAATCTCCGTTATGAGTAACTGATGTTGTCCGAAATATGCCGCCGTACTCTCAGCGGAACCCCTATATCAAGGGCAATTTCACGGCATTTTTCAATATGCTCTTCCCCGATAATGTCTACAACCGTGAGAACAACTTTAGTATAGCCTGCCGCCTCCCGCGCGAATTCAAGCATACTGTCATACGCCTCAATACCAAAGCGCGGACGCACGAGCCGAAAATACTCTTCCTTATCAGCGGCGTTAAGGCTTATCGAAACGCTGTCAAACACGCTTAATTTCTTTAAATCGAAATGAGGGTTAATAAGCTTTACGAGACCATTAGTGTTCAAACGCAAAGGGAGAGTGCTTTTAGACCTGATATACCCGCAAGCCGCTATTACCGTTTCGGCTCGCTCCATAGGCTCGCCGTAACCGCAAAAGACGATTTCGATTTTATTGTCAAGGCGGTCGTTATCAAGGCACGAATCAAAAGCTGACTTAATTTCGTCCAACGTAGGCTCATGCGATAATCGGAGCGTGTCCGCATCGCCCACACCGTCTCCGCTCTCGCGCAGACAAAAGACGCAGGAGCAGGAGCAGACATTAGTAATATTTACATATAGCTTATCAAGGAGAGTGTAAAAAATATTCATTCATACATTATAGCACGAATTTTTTGCTACGTCAACGATAAAATAGTGAAAATAGCAATAAAAGATAGTGAAAAGAACAATTTATGATTGACTTTTTGCCGATAATATGATATAATGACCCCTAAGCGGCAAGTGATTCGCTAAAAAAACAGAAAGTGATTAAAGAAAATGAAGAATTTTAAATTATTAATCGGTTGCCTTGTTACGATAGCCATGCTTTTTGCATTATTAACAGGGTGTAACTCCGAGAGCGATAAACCTACAGGCGAAACAGAACCGAACGAAGATATCGGCGAAAACCAACAGGGGAGTCAATCCGAGCAAACGGATGACAACGAATTTCCGGACTTTTATCTGAGTACTGATATGGATGAAAACGGCTTTTGGGAGGGCGTGACGGCACTTGATTATGTTGAACTCTTTGATTACCGCGCTATGCCGATTCCTAATGAGGTACACAATGTTCCGGACGATTTTATTCAATATGAAATGAACAGCAGACTGTATAGCTTCACTTCGTCGGAAAGAGTTACGGACAGAGCTGTCGAAAACGGCGATTTGTTAAATATTGATTATATCGGAAGCGTAGACGGCGTAGAGTTTGCCGGCGGTTCAACAGAGGGGAATGGTACGAATGTAATAATCGGGGTCACAGAGTATATTGATGACTTTCTTGAACAATTAATAGGAGTGATTCCCGGAGAAACGGTGAATGTAGAAGTAACCTTCCCCGACTATTATCCGCAGAACACCGACCTTGAGGATAAGGAAGCGGTATTTGTTACTACTGTTAATTACAATTGCGGGAAAGAGCCGGTAGACAAAATGAAAAACGAAATCCGCTCAGAGTTTCAGGAATTATCATTGCAGCAATATATTCAAGAATATATTTTAACCAAGGTTTTCTACAGCTCCATTCCCGAACAAATTATTAAACATCAGGAAACTCTTATGTTGATTGATTATTACAGCTACGCCGAATACAATAATTTCAGCATAACAGAACTGCTCGAATATGAGGGGATTTCAAGTGTCGATGAGTTGTTGGAGGTCTATAAGGAAGTCAACACGGAAAAAGCTTTATTCTCACTTGTGATGCAGGCGATAGCGGAGGATGCAGGTATTTACGTCAGCACCGAGGACTTGGAGGCTTTATTTATCGAGAATACAGGGACAAGCGATTATTCATCTTACGAGGAAGAATACGGATTACCGTTTATAAAACAAGTTACTCTCAATCGAAAGGTATTCAGTTTTATTCTTGAAAACGCGGTTTTATTATAAGCGGCAGACAGGCAATAACGGGATTTGGTATGTAATACTATAAAAAGATGTAAGTGCTGATTAATCGACGCTTACATCTTTTTTATTTAGCAAGACGGGAATCATTACCCTAAAGTTAGAAGATTTTAAAATAAATTTTTCTCCTATGCGAAATTCAGCCTTTCTCATGCGTATATAGAGTAGAGACTATTTAAAATATTTTAAATTATTTTCGAGGAAAGGAGCATTAACCCCAAAATGCACAATCAGATTGATGCGAAAATGGACGTAGTGGAAGGCATTATACTTCGGCACAAGGACAAGGTGTTTCGGACGGCTGTCGCGATTATGGGTAATACGGCTGATGCTGAGGATATTTTTCAGGATGTGTTTTTGAAATTGTTTGAAAAACAGCCGGTCTTTGATTCGCCTGAGCATGAGGCGGCGTGGCTGATTAAGGTAACAGCCAATATGTCTAAAAGCCGTCTGCGCCTGTTTTGGCGAGTGAACAAGGTCCCTCTTTCCGAGACCATACCCGCACAAAATGAAGAGCAGTCTAACTTAATTGAGATTATTTCCGTTTTGCCCCCTAAATATAAAACGGCGATTCATCTGTTTTATTATGAGGGTTACTCTATTAAAGAAATAGCGGAATTAACAAATCAAAAAGAATCAACCGTAGGAAATCAATTGGCGCGGGCGCGCCGTATGCTTAAAAACTATTTAGAGGAGGACTAAATTTTATGAAAAATTTAAGAAATTATAAGGATTATATGGATTGCCATACCGCCGATGAGGCGTTACAAAGCAAGACCATGGACAGGATTCGCGAATCTGCCTTTAAAGCACATAAAGAGAAAACGCAAAGACGTCCTATAAGGACTGTACGGGTTTGTATCGTAGCGGCTGTTTGTATCGCTCTTACGATAACAGCCTATGCGTTAGCAAACATGGAATGGAGTCCTGCCGAAACCGCCGACACAGGCGCAGGCTGGGAGATGACCCCTATCAGCACTGATGATTATAACTCTTATTTAGAGAAAAACGATATAATCTCAGAGCAGATGTTCTATTTAGCCGAGTCTGTTTATCCGGGCGAGGTCGAAAGTCTTGCTTTAGATGAAGAAATGGCGGAAATAATAACCCTGTTTTTGGAAAACAAGGTTTTCACCGCAGACGGCATGGCGTTCGATTTACTCGTGCAGACTTCGGAAGGCTTTGTCGCCGATGACAGAGGTTTTGATTTATTCGATGAAAAAGGGACATCCATAGGGCGTATTGACTATAAATATATCGGAAGCGGAAAGCCATTCGACATAGCGATTTTCTCAAAAGAAGATGTATCTAAATGGTACGAATTTCCTGAGACATATGAAGAAGCTGTAAAGTTTTTAGGTTATGAGTTCAGACTGCCTACCGTATATATCGAAGATGACGGAGCTTTCGGATTTAAAAATGACATAAATCCCAACAGAAGAGCAGTATATATTTCGGGACACGGAATGTATATGTTCGTCGAAATAAACGGTCTCGGAACCGCATTTGATGGTGAAGAATGGTTTGTTCCGGAATCAATTATCGAAGAAACCGAATTTAACGGGACGATTGTTTATAAAATATCAAACGATGATTTAAACCGTTACACATGGTCAACCGACAATCTGACTTATATGTTCTTCCAGTTCAAAAACCGCTCAAGCAGTTGGAGTGATGAGCAGTGCGAAGAAATTATCAGGAGCATGATTTAAGTAGAATACTTGACAACCCATAAAAACCATGCTATTATATATGTAGAACATAAAAACGATGTACGTAAAGTAATAGGCAAAATACACAAATTCTATTATTTTTTAAACGAACATTTTAGCAGAAAAGGAGGGATTTATAATGTCGGCAGTAGTAAATCAAAATTTAAGCGCGGCAAGCGCGAACAATAAGCTTGCTTCAAACACAAAGTCCGTCCAAAAATCATCTGAGAAGTTAGCGTCCGGTCAGAGTATAAACCGCGCCGCAGACGCCGCGGCACTTTTAGCTATCTCCGAAAAAATGAGAGGTCAAATCCGCGGATTCGCTCAGGCTGTAAGAAACGCTAACGATGGGATTAGCCTTATTCAGACCGCTGAAGGCGGATTAGACGCTACTCATTCCGCGCTTCAGAGAATGAGGGAGTTGTCTGTACAGGCATCGAGCGGCACCTTAGGCGAAACCGAACGCGCCGCAATCCAACTCGAAATGAACCAGCTAAAGAGCGAGGTTGACAGGATAGCGTCTTCAACAGAGTTTAACGGGAAAAAGCTGTTAGACGGTTCTCTCGGCGGCGCAGATGGCGGAATGAGTTTTCAAATCGGTGCAAACGGTACCGAAGACCAACAGGTTTCTCTCAACATAAACGACATGAGGTCACAGGCTCTCGGCATAACAGACGCGAGCATCATGAGCCGCGATTTGGCAAATCTGTCAATTAATTCGTTTGATGACGCGATTGGCGCGGTTTCTTCACAAAGAGCCAACCTTGGCGCGTTTCAAAACCGATTGGAAGCCACGGTAAACAGTTTGACCACGAGCGGGGAAAACCTTACGGCGGCAGAATCAAGAATCCGCGATACTGATATGGCTTTGGAAATGATTAAGTTCACAACAAACAATATCAGACAGCAAGCGTCTCAGGCAATTTTAGCGCAGGCGAACAATGCGTCACGGGGTCTGCTTTCATTACTTGGATAAAATATTTTCTTAATAGGGTTTTCAAAACAAGGCACCCGCTTTTTAAAGCGGATGCCCTGTTTTTTATCGTTCGGCTATAATTAAACTATGCTTTTTTACCTACCCCTGCTCTTCTTTCTGCTAATCGCCGCTGTGCTTCCCGCCCCCGCCAATATCGCAGGAATAAATCCGCTCACCGCAACTGTCGATGTGTACGGATTTCCTTCGGTATCTGCGGTTCTGTCGTCTGCCGTGTTCGCAACAGGTGCCGTACCTTCCGGCGGGTTTTCGGCGATAATATAGTACGAAGCGTGACTTATCGTAATTTCAATAGAACCGTCGGCGTTCAGCCTAAGCTTACCCAAATCGGTAATTCTTCCTTCATGGTCAACGTGGAACAGCTTCACATTGTTACCGTTAACGCCTTTTTGCTTGAGCCGCTCGGCTGAAAAGCTGATTGTGACCTCGAAGCCAAACTACCACGGAAATT
>WRKM01000017.1 GCA_009778065.1 Oscillospiraceae bacterium | reverse complement strand
GGTGGAGTGGTAAAGGTTCGCGCTGTGGGTGATTTGATCTGCGTGAGAGCTGGTTTGTTACGCTGTACAAGCCGTTCGCTTTGCGCCAGTCCCTGCCGAATTAAAAGTGCATTTATGCTTTCCATGTTCGACAGTACTACAAGCTGTTCAAGGGTTGCATGGTCGCGCATATTTCCGTCCTTATCGGGATTTGCGGTTTTCCATTCACCCGCCGTCATTCCGAAAAGCGCAACATTCAATAAATCGGCTTCCGACGCATAGACTGCCGCCGCCTGCATTTTCGTGATTTTCTTAGGGATAATTTCGTCTTTTATGGCATCTGTATGTATGCGGTAATTTATATTTGACAGAGTGCGTTGTAGGTTCCATTCGAGGGAAGCGCGGTTATTTTCGTCAGCTTTTAGGCGTTGAAATTCCGTGATTAAATAAAGTTTAAACTCCGGCGAGAGCCATGTCGCAAATTCAAAGGCTATGTCGCGATGAGCGTATGTACCGCCGTAACGACCGGGCTTTGCAATAATACCTATGGCGTTTGTCCGCTCCGTCCATTGCTTTGTTGACATGGTGAAGCTATTGTCAACGCTCTCCATTTTAATGTAACCGAAATCGGCTACATTAAAATTCGGATTATTTAACTGCTCCCATGCACCTAAAAAGTTCAGAGTGTAGCCTGTTCGCAACCAATGACCTATTACAAGCCCCGTTGCATCGGGATTCTTGTATTTCGCCATATCGGTCAAAGATATATAATCGTCTTTGTTGTGAGCAAGCACCGCTATTTCAGTGCCTTGCACGATTATGTTTTCTTTCTTCGCCATTTGAACCTCCGTTTATCTTGCTCTTTAAATCCCTCTAATTCGAGGAATTTAAAACTATTGTAACATAATACTTATAATAAGTAAATACTAAAATTTATTTTTTCAATTGCGAACGCGGTATACCCCCAAAAGTCAATCCCCATTTCGTAGGGGACGCCGTGGGCGGCGTCCCCTACGATTGAAAAAACCGCCTGCTTTGAACGCAGACGGCTTTCTGTTGTTTTATTGTAGAGGCGGTTTTAGGTTTTTACCATTCCGTCAGAAATTCTTATAATTCGGTTGGCTTTTAATGCCGCATTCTCGTCATGTGTAATCAATATCACAGTGCGTCCGCTCTCCGCTAAAGCGCAGAGTATACGCATTATATCACGGCTCGTCCTGCTGTCGAGACTGCCGCAAGGCTCATCGGCAAGGATTAGGGGCGGCTTTGCCGCTATTGCTCTGGCGATTGCCACTCGCTGTTGTTGCCCCCCTGAAAGTTCCGATGGACGGTGGAAAGCCCTTTCGCTTAATCCGACCGTCTCTAAAGCCTCGTCTGCTAACCGTTCGCGCATACGTGCCGTCAGTTTCTCGCAGTCGCCGCCTTTTCTGTAAAGCAGAGGGAGAAGCACATTTTCGCGGGCGGTCAGGGACGGGATAAGGTTAAAGCTTTGGAAAATAAAGCCGATTTTAAGATTGCGAACTCGTGCGAGCCTCCGTCTCGACATCCTCGAAACATCCTCACCGTCCAAAAAGTAACTCCCGCGTGACGGAGAGTCGAGACAACCCAATATGTTCATAAGCGTGGTCTTTCCCGAACCCGATGCACCCGTGACTGACGCAAATTCACCGCTTTTAATGTCTAAGCTTATACCGTGCAGGGCGATGACGGTGTTTTCGCCCATTCGATATTCTTTATGAATCTCGTGAACCTTTATCAATCAAACGCCCTCCCTTCCGAGGTTTTTTTCGTAGATTTAGCGGTCGTGGGTGAACCGTTTTCTTCTTCATAATAACAACAGGGTGATGCGAGAGCGTTCGTTATCTGCGAGCTTCCCTCAAGACAGCAGTAGCCGTCCCGTTGGTGACGACAGCCTTCGTTACATATAATTAAATTCATAAAATACATCCTTTCAAAAAAATAAAATATCTATACCGAAATGAATATCGATATTATTATAAACAGAGAAATTTTTATTATCCCTATAATATTTCGGGGAAATTAAGGTAAAATAATTACAGCTTAGTTATCTTTTGTGAGGGAAGGACATGGTGAAACTTTCAAATGCACTTTTGTGTAGGAAGGACATGGTGAAACTTTCAAATGCACTTTTGTGAGGGAGGACATGGTAAAAATATGAAAAAATGGCTTAAATGGGCGTTTCTTGTTCTTTTTGTTTCGGCGGGTGCGTGGGCGTCAATCATTGCCCCGCAAGCAACTCTCAGCATGTTACCCGAAGTGGAGACCACATCTTTAAAGCAGTACAAATATCGCGAACTCGTGAGGGGTGCAGGACTCATTTATAACATCGAAGAGCGTTGTTTTCTGACAGCCGCAGTTCGCGAAAAGGACATAAATGCAGTTAAAATCGGTCAACCCGCAGAGCTTTACGGTGCGGCAATCGGCGACGGTGAATATAAAGCCGTCGTTTTGGAAATCGCTGACTTCGCACGACAGACTGAGGTTTATGGTGTGACAGAGACCGTTGTGGATGTGGTTTTAGAGGTTGTAAACCATAAGGAGTTTATACGTTCGGGTTATACCGCAGAAGTAATTATTGAGGTAGGAGAGCCGCGGGATTTACTGCTGATTCCTTATGAAGTGATTAATCAGGACGAGCGGGGAGAATATACTCTGGTGCTTGCGGGGAATACCGCATTACGCAGAGAGCTGATAACAGGGCTTGAGCTTGCGGAGGGGGCAGAACTTTTAGCAGGTGTCAGAGAGGGTGACGAGCTTATTATAAACCCTGAACAGTTCGCCGAAAATATGCTCGTAAAAAGCAAATCTTAGTGTAAACTAAAAAAGATTAACAGGAGATGCCATGCTCTTTAAAAAATCAGCTGTAAATATCCTGCGGAGTAAGACCCGCTCGCTTCTTACGATGACGGGAATCGCGGTCGGTTCGTTTGCCGTCGCGCTTATTTCACAAATCAGCGCGACAGGTGCGGCTCAGGTTACGGACATACTCGAAAACATGGGGATAAATACCGTATTGGTTCAGTCGCGTCAGGCAAGCGTAGCGGCACACTTAGACGACGGCGATATTATGACGCTCACAACGCTCGGCGGCGTCAATAAAGCCATGCCGCTCATGTCGGCGAACGCGAGAGCCGAGCTTCCGCAAAAGAGTCTGCCCTGTCTCGTATGGGGAATAAACGGCGAGGCGCGGGAGATTATTTCGCTGAACCCTTTACACGGGCGGCTTATTGATACAAGAGATATTTCCGATAATTCACTCGTTTGCGTTATTGATGAAGAAATTGCACGAAAGACCTACGGACGCAGTAATATAGTGGGAAAAAAGGTAAATCTGCTGATAGGCGGCGAGTACCGTGAGTTTGAAATAATCGGGGTGGCAAGTTCAGGGCTTTCGGTGCTTCGGTCGGCGTTGTCGGGGATTATTCCGGATTTTGCATATGTACCTTTCTCAACAATGCAGGAGCTTACAGGACGTGATGTTTATGATAAAATCGCGGTTTTGCTCGGCGAGGATGCCGACGGAAGCGTAACAGAACGCATTGAATCAAAACTTGGCGGCAGAGAGCTGACAGCCTCGAATCTGTTACAACAGAAAAACCAACTCAGAAATTTGACGGAGACCGTTACATTTGCTCTTTCGATAATAGCGGGGATTTCGCTTTTTGTCGCGGGATTAACCGTTATGACGACAATGCTCGTGAGCGTAAACGAGCGTACACGCGAGATAGGTATTAAAAAATCTGTAGGCGCGGGAAATTTTGATATTATGAAAGAATTTTTGAGCGAGAGTACGTTATTATCGTTTTTCGGCAGTACGGCGGGCTGTACCCTCGCTTTAGCGGTCTCGCTCGTAGGGTGCGGGATATTGGGGATTGGTTTTAATTTCAGCCTATGGAGATTTTTATCGCCTGTTTTATTTTCGCTCGCCTTGGGTACACTTTTCGGGGTCTATCCCGCTCTGAAGGCGGCTAATATGGAACCGATAGAGGCACTGCGTATGTAAAAAAAAGAAAAAAATAACCGCACGGCACAGACATATAGCAAGGCGTATTCGCACCACTTGACAAACCCTGTTAATATATAGTATAATTGAAAAAAAAGAAAAACCCGGGTGTTTGGTTATGCTGTTAAAGCTTGCTTTGACTGTGCGGTTGGCTCTGATAACGGTTTTGTGCCTATTCTTGACGGCGGCGGCGGCGTTCACGGCGGTCGTGCTTGTGTCGGCGGGATTGCTTGCGGTTTTTGTCGGATTCGGCTGTGTGACCGGGATTTTGAAAAACGTAGCGTCCGACCTGTCGCCGCACACGATGCTGTTAACGGGTCTTTTCGCTGTCTTTTCCGCTCTGTCTTTGGCTGTGGGCATGTATATAATCTGCCCCAAGGCGGTCAGGCGGTTCGGCGATGCACTCGATAATATTTTTAATTAGGTTTGACGTATGAGAATAAAAGGGCTGTCAAAAGGGAGCAGAGCGGTAAAACTTTTTTGGCTTTTTACCGCACTCGCGCTGTTTTCGGGGTGTGCGGCTCTGATAACGCATCTCCTCGCCCATGAACTGTTCGGTTGGTCGTCAACAGTTCACAGGGAGCGGCGCGAGATAGAACTTTCGGAGCAAATAAGCATAAGTTCAGCCGATATACCTCTTTCGGTTTACACCCATAACGGGGATAAAATCATAGTCGAGTACAAGGGAGAAACCGCCTTGATTATCGAGGAGACTGACCTTGAACTGCGAATCGGGCGTGAAGAGGATTTTGCACTCTCACTGTTCAGTATGGACAAGCTGAACTACGAAATGAAGGTTTGGCTTCCCGAATACTCCTATAAGGAAATAAAATTAACCACAGCGTCCGGCGATATTTATGCCGAAAAAATACGAGCGGAGCTTACCGCCGTTACGTCACGTTCAGGCGATGTAAGTCTGTACGGGGTCGAGGGGCTTATCGCCGTCAATACGCGATACGGAGATGTAAATGCAGAATTTATAAATTTTACCGATTCTTGCGCTATAGATGTAGAGACAGGTGCAGTGAGCGTTATTATGCCAACAAGGTTTGATGTTAAATTAGACTTTTTGACAGCTTCGGGGTTATTCACATCCGACTTTTTCCGTAAAGAATATTACTTACACGCAGGGGATTTATATCTGTCAACAGGAGTAAATTCAATTAGGTTTACAGTCCGCACGGTGTCGGGAAACCTTGATTTTCATAAAAGAGACGAAACGGTGGGTTAAAAAAAGGTAGGCATGGGGGAAATATGTTGTCTGTAATCATTCCTGCTTATAACGAACAGGAGAATATCAGAGGAACGGCGGACGCACTCGGCTCACTTCTTGCCGCGGAGGGAATCGAACATGAATTAATTTTCGCGGACGACGGTTCTTCGGACTTAACCTGGCGGGAAATATCCCTACTCGCGGCTGAAAGGAAAGATATAAAAGGCATCCGCTTTTCCCGCAATTTCGGGAAAGAAGGTGCGATTTTCGCGGGGCTGAAACGAGCGGGGGGAGAAGCCGCCGTTGTAATCGACTGCGACCTGCAACATCCGCCTGAGCTTATACCGCAAATGTACGAACTCTGGAAAGAAGGTTATGAAGTCGTAGAAGGGGTTAAAAGAACCCGCGGGAAAGAAGGTCTCATCTACAAAGGCTTTGCGAAACTTTTTTACCGAGCCATGAGAGCCGCACCCGGCATGGATTTAGACCGTGCGAGCGATTTTAAACTGCTCGACAGAAAGGTTATAGACGCACTCATCGAAATGCCTGAAAGGCTTACGTTTTTCAGGGCGTTGTCGAGTTGGGTAGGCTTTAACCGAACACAGGCAGAGTTCGATGTACGCCCACGTGAAAAGGGCGGCAGTAAATGGAATTTTAAAAAGCTTTTTAAATTCGCAGTCTCGAACCTCACGAGTTTTACTTATGTCCCGATGCAGTTTATGACCCTGGCAGGCGTGATTTTCTTTATCTTCGCACTCGGAATAGGTATAAATACGCTTGTACAATATTTTTCGGGTAGCTCTGCGACAGGCTTTACAACTGTTATTCTTCTTGTTTTAATAACAGGTGCGTTTATTATGCTTGGGCTTGGAATTATCGGATATTATATAAGCAAGATTTACGAGGAAATAAAATTCAGACCGCGATTTATCGTGACACAAGAAACAGGGTTCGATAAAAATGAAAATTGACATATTTAAAAAAGGGACACGGCAGACGTGGCTCTTTAATGAGAAAGGAAATTTCCTTGTTATGGAAGACGCCGGTGTAAAAATAACGGAAAAATCGAAAACAAAAGGACTAAAGAACCCTTTTGTTTGGCTGTTCATGGAAAATCCGCTTTATGTCGCGGCGTTTTTACTGCCTGCGGCGTTACTGTTTGTTGCTTATTTATTATTCGGGGTTTATCCTGCGGGTGAGTATTCCGTACTTTCTCTCGACCTTAACGGGCAGTATGTCTACTATTATGAGTATATGCACGATGTTTTCAGAGGTACGGAGAGTATTTTTTACTCTTGGAGCAGAAACCTTTCGGGTGAATTTCTCGGAATTTTCGGATATTATTTGGCGAGTCCGTTTAATCTGATTGTCTGGCTTTTTCCGAGAACGCTTATAACAGAGGGGCTTTTGACCATGCTCTTGGTTAAAGTCGGGGCGATTGGCGTTTGTATGGCTATTTATCTTCGCAGGGGACGCGGTCTCTCTGTCGGAACTTCGCTTGTATTTTCCATGATGTACGCACTCTGCTCCTTTGTCATAACCCAGACCATGAACCCCATGTGGTTAGACGGCGTTTTGGCTTTACCGCTCATAATCTACGGCGTTGAGTCGCTCGTCAGGTACGGGCGTTTTCGTCTTCTGATATTATCGCTCGTCTACAGCTTCGTCACTTGTTTTTATATCGGATATATGACGGGGATTTTTACGGCTCTGTATTTTATATATTATTTAGTATCCTGTAGTTCTGCCGAAAAGGCAGGTATAAGCGGTATAACAGCGAGAATAGGGCTTTTCACCATTTCGGCGACGACAGCTGTGCTATCATCGAGTTTTATGTTGATTCCGGTTTACAGTTCGCTCGGACTCGGAAAAACGACCTTTTCTGACCCGTTTAACAATCCGCATAATCCGAATTTTATAGAGCAGACGAATTTTACGCTGATTGAACTCGGCAGAAAGTTTTTTCCGAACAGCTATGACACGGTTCGGGTAGAGGGATTGCCCGCCATTTACTGCGGCATTTTGGCGGTTCTGCTGATACCCTTGTTTTTCTTTGCGGGAAAGGATAAAATCATATCCGTTAAAAAGCGGGCGGCGGGTGCGATTCTCATGCTTGTACTCGTGTTATGTATGCACTGTGCTCCTTCCGATACAATAATGCACGGGGGGCAGATTCCGAACTGGCTTCCATATCGCTACAGCTTTATACTATCGTTTTTACTTGTGACATGGAGTGCGGAGGTCTTCGATAAGATTAGGGAATTTCCGCGAAGGGCGATAGGTGCGGCGGCGGCGGTATTTCTCGCGCTTGCGGTTTATCTTGAAAGTACGGACACGTTTTCAGCCGAACTCGGAAAAGACGGCAGAGAGTTATTTGACAGTGCGACAGTTATTTTACCGACGATTTTGATTCTAACCGTTATTACCGCCATACTTATTTGCAATAAAAATAAACGGTTTTCTAAAACGGCTCTTTCGATTACTATCGGTATTATCGTCGCGGGGGAGTTACTTTTTAACGCCTACTTCAGTATTGAGAAACAACACATTGATATAACTTATTCTACGCGCGACTCGTACACAGAGTATATTCTTCCGCTCAGAGAAAAAGTAAATGAAATAAAACGCGAGGATGAAGGCTTTTATCGAATGGAAAAAACCTTCCACCGTACTGTAAACGACCCGATGGCTCTCGGTATGTACGGATTCTCGCACAGCTCAAGTACTCTGAACAAAAGGCCGATTGCACTGCTCGGCAGTCTCGGAATGACCTCAAAGGGGCATTATACCCGTTACAGCGGAGCTACGCCGCTGATAAACGACCTGTTCGGGGTACGGTACGTTCTTTCTCATGATTCATACAGATACGGAAGCCCTATCTCCGAGGGTATAATCGGTGTAAAACATAACGAGAACGCCATGCCGCTTGCTTACCTGACCGACACGATTGTTACACAGCTTCAACTTGAGGACTTTCCGGGCGATGCCGATGATGTATTTGTAAGGCAGAATCGCCTGTTGTCGGCTATGCTCGGCGAAAGGCATGTGAACAGCTACTTTACGCATATAGACAGCGCGGATATAATCAGAACCGAGGAGGGCGTAAACGTAGGAAGCACAACGGACGGACATATGGCTTTTTACGCTCACAGTGAAGCCTCTGTAGCCGCAGGAAACTCAAAAATTATATTTAACATGACGGCAGAGGCAGACGGCGAGATTTTCATGTGGCTGCCCACGAAATACGAGAGCCGACTTAATGTCTGGGTAAACCGTAAGAACGAGTATGGAGAGGTACTGAAAAACGAATGGGTAGGGAATGTATTTGAATATGACGATTATTGTGTTGTAAACCTCGGAGAGTTTACACAGGACGAGATGTTTTCTGTAACGCTGACGCTTACTAAAAACGATGTGTATTTTAAAAACGCCTATTTCGCTTATATTAATACCGAGCTTTATGACACTGCGCTTGCACGGCTTCGCGAAATGAATGTTGACACAACGGCGGAAAGGGTGTCACCTACCGTCATAAGGGTCGAAACCTTTACTAATACCGAAAGACTTTTGTTTACCACCATACCGTTCGAGCCGGGCTGGTCTGTCACTATTGACGGAAATAAGAGCGAACATACTAACGTATTAGACGGTACGCTTATCGGTGTTATTATTCCTCCGGGTGCACACGTAATCGAGTTCAAATACACGCCTGCGGGTTATCCGAGTGCGTTGTATCTGACAGGCGGCGGAGTTTTAATCTTTATACTGCTCTGTGTGCTTTATGCGAGGTTTAAAAAAGAAAGCGGTTTGCTCGCCTGTGAACCTTATCCCGAAGAATTGTACGACACAGAATTAACAATAGGCGGCGGGGATTTAACAATTGATGACGGGCAATTGACAATCGATGGCGAGTTAACAATTGACGATGGACAATTAACAATCGAAAAATATGATGCTGATGAAATAATCGATGACAAACCCGAAGACACGCAACAGGAACAAGGCGAAATTATATTAGGCAGTGAAGAGAATTTCAGCGATATAATTAACGATTTTAAGGAAATAAATGAGCAACCCGCAGATGAACCCGAAGTTGCCGCCGAGTCCGAAGCTACCGCCGAGCCTACGGACGAACCTTTGCCGAAACCCGCTCTCACTTTTGAAGAAGACTTTGACGAGTTATTAAAGAAAGATAATAATTATGTCTTACCCTTCAACGAGTTCTTCGAGGAAGACAAAGAAGAAGAAGGCGAGCCGTCCGCAGACGAACCGCCTAAGCATGAACCCGCACCACCGCAGATGCCTTTCGGGTATGGCGGTACATTATAAAAAAAGAAGGAACTGTTTTATGCTGTTGACAATAGATGTAGGTAACACAAATACTGTATTCGCGGTTTTCGAGGACGGCGGGGCATTTACGGGTTCGCCCGTTTTTGAGTCGCGCATTAACACCGATACGGCGCGAATGGCAGACCAGTATGCCATAACGCTTATGGATATATTAAAATTGCGAGGAATAAAAAATGACGAAATAAAAGGGGCAATAATCTCATCGGTAGTACCGCCTGTCACGGCGCAGATTAAAACGGCGGCGGAAGACCTTTTCGGAATCTCTGTACTTACAGTCGGACCGGGGCTTAAAACAGGGCTGAACATTAAAATCGACGACCCCTCGTGTCTCGGCGGCGACTTGGTGTGCGGCTCGGTGGCGGCTAAGGAATTTTATAAAACCCCCTGCATAATTATAGACATGGGGACAATTATAAAAGTTATGGCTCTCGAAAAGAGCGGTGCGTTTTTGGGGTGTACGCTGTCGCCCGGTATCGGAATAAGCTTTGAGGCTATGGACAGAGAAACGGCGGCGTTACCTTTAGTGGGCGTGGAAAGAACAGAAAGAGTCATCGGCACAAACTCTCCTGACAGCATACGTTCAGGTGTTCTGAACGGCGTGGGTTGTATGTTAGACGGGTTAATCGGGCGGTTTGAGAAAGAACTCGGAGTTGAAGGTAATGACTGTTCTGTTGTGGTTACGGGCGGAAACGCCATGCAGATTAAGCCGTACTGTGAACGAGAATTAGAGGTTAATCCTCATCTTGTTTCGCAGGGGCTTCGGATTATTTATAATAAGAATCCTATGAGATAATTTCAGAAATTTTCTGTAATTATAAATAGCGTTGCACCTTTTTAAAAAGGGCGACAGCAAGGAAGGAATTATTCATTTATGGCAAACACAAACCAAAAAGGCAGAGCGATTCGAGCCGAAAGCGGCAGAACGCTCATGCTCGCACAGTTTTCGATTCTTTTGGCAATTGAGGCGATTTTCTGCTTCACGATTTTGGGTTCAATACCCATGCCTGGCGGACTTGTTGCAACACTATCCATGCTCCCCGTAATTATCACAGCAATGACTATGGGGGTTAAAGCAGGGTCACTAATGGGGTTTTTCTTCGGTCTGTTCAGCTTTTTAGTCTGGACTTTTATGCCGCCCAACCCAATGTTTGCGTTTCAGTTTACGCCTTTTTATTCCTTTGGCGAGGTTCAGGGTAACTTTTGGAGTTTAGTGATTTGTTTTGTTCCGAGGATTTTAGTGGGGACTGTTACGGGGCTTACTGTGAAGGCTTTGGCAGGAGTGTTACCGCAGAAAAAAATACTTATCGCCTTCCCTATAGCCGCGATTTTAGGCAGTATGACTAACACTATCGGGGTTTTAGGTCTAACATGGTTATTTTTCGGGCAACAAGTCACCGATTTAGCCGGAACGGCAGTAGCGGCTGTCGTCGGTGGGCTAATTCTCACAAACGGCATACCGGAGGCTGTTTTGAGTGCTGTTGTCTGCCCTGCGGTAAGTGTACCGGTAAAGACGATTTTAAAGAGGTCAGTTAATTGAACTTTTTCCGAAACATAGCAGAGCGGATTCCCGAATTTAAGGAACTGCTCCGCAATTTAAAAAGCGAGAACCCGTTACCTACTTTTGTAACGGGGCTTTCGCATGTTCATAAGGCGCATTTTTTAGCGGCGTTGACCGCTGATGGGTCGGGTGAACGTACCGCCTCGCCCCTGTTGGTGTTGGTAGAAACTGAACGTGAAGCTATGCGGCTGTGTGAGGATATAAATACTTTTCTCGGAGCAGAACCCGCCTTTGCCGCGGTATATCCCGCAAAGGATATTAATTTCGGCGACTTTGAAGTAAATTCACGCGAGTACGAACATAGGCGGCTCTGCGTTTTAAGTAACGCTTTGTCGGGTAAAACCAAGTTGATTGTTTCAACAACCGAAGCGGCGGGACAGCTGACAATTTCTCCTGAAGCTTTGCGTGAAAATACTGTTACAATTAACGGGGGAGATGAAATTGTACCGGAAGAGCTGTATGAAAAGCTTGTTAATATGGGGTTTTCGAGATGCGACATGATTGAGGGATATAGTCAGTTTTCGGTCAGGGGTGCAATCATCGACATCTTTTCGGTAAATAACGAACAGCCCGTAAGAATGGAGCTTTGGGGAGATACGGTTGACTCCGTCAGTTTTTTCGACAAAGAAACACAAAGGCGTACAGAGAGAGTCAAAGCGGCTGTAATAGCCCCGTCTTCAGAAGATTTACGGGCGGGTGGTACGGGGACACGCGATAAAGCGACAAGTCTGTTCGACTATGTCGGCGACTGCATAGTTTTAGAGAGTACTAACTGTGCGGAGAGTTATCGTGCTGCCTGCTTGCGGCATGAGGAGGACTTACGTCTTGCGGTGGAGAATAAAACAATCGGCAAGCGTGGTAAATTCATGCTGACAAGGGGTGAATACAAAGGAATTTCCGAGAGTAAAACCCGCGCATATGTGGACACTTTTATAAGGAGTGCAGGAACGGTTCGCTCCTCATCTGTCGTCAGCGTCAGGGCTATGCAGTTATCAAGTTGGAGCGGTGAGTATAAGATTCTTTGCTCGGAGCTTACAGATTATTTTAATAAAGGTTATGCCGTTGTAGTTTTCGCAGGTACGGAAAAGGCGGCGCGAACATTAGCGCAGGACTTGAGAGATGATAATTTTCCTGTCGATTTTTCAAGCGAGCCAAACAAAATATACGCAAAGAGGGCATATATTTTAGCGGGTGCAGTCGGGGCGGGCTATGATTATCCCGATGCTAAATGTGTGATGCTGAGTCTTGCAAAAGCCTCGGCAGGGACGACCGCAGACACCTACAGAGCGGAACTTACAAAGGGGGGCGAAACACGCCGCCGTAAGAAACGTAAGGGTGAAGAAATCCGCAGTCTGACTGATATTAGCGCGGGTGATTATGTCGTACATCAGAACTACGGTATAGGCGTCTTTGAAGGTGTGACCAAGCTTACGAACGACGACGTAAGCAAGGATTATATTAAAATAAAATACGCAGGAACGGACGTTCTTTATGTACCTGTCACACAGCTTGATTTTATTTCACGTTATATCGGGAACACCGATTCTGCATCGCTAAAACTCAACAAGCTTCATTCGGACGCCTGGCAAAAAACAAAAGCGAAAGCAAAAGCGGCGGCTTCGGAGTTGGCGGAAGAATTGATTGAATTATATTCAAAAAGGCTTAAAAGCGAGGGTCATAGATTCCCGCCCGATAATTCCGAGCAGGTAGAGTTTGAGGAGCATTTCAGCTATATAGAAACCGACGACCAACTACGCTGTATCGAGGAAATAAAAGCCGATATGCAAACGGCGAAGCCGATGGACAGACTTTTGTGCGGTGATGTAGGCTTCGGAAAAACCGAAGTCGCGCTTCGCGGCGCGTTTAAGTGTGTCATGGACGGGAAACAATGCGCGCTTCTCTGCCCCACCACCGTGTTGGCGTGGCAGCATTATCAAACCGCAATAAAACGAATGGACGGCTTTCCGCTAAATATAGAATTACTTTCACGGTTTCGTTCGACACGCGAAATAAAACAAGTGTTAGAGAAATTGAAAAAAGGAATAGTAGATTTAATCATAGGTACGCACAGATTAGTGCAGAGCGATGTGGCTTTTAAGAATCTCGGTTTAGTGATTATTGATGAGGAACAGCGGTTTGGAGTCGCTCATAAAGAAAAATTTAAAGAAAATTTCAGCGGTGTAGATGTGTTGACGCTTTCTGCCACGCCGATTCCGAGGACGCTCAATATGGCAATGAGCGGCGTGAGAGATATGAGCGTTATAAATACGCCGCCGCAGGACAGGCAACCCGTGACGACTTACGTAATTGAGCATGATTGGGGTATCGTCGCCCAGGCGGTGAATAAAGAAATGCGGCGAAACGGGCAGGTTTATTATATTCATAACCGTATAGAAACGATTACGGATTGTGCCGCGCAGTTACAACAGCTTGTTCCCGATGCAAGAATCGGAATCGCTCACGGTAGAATAGGCGAGGACGAGTTGCTTGAGGTCTGGCGCAGATTACTTGATGGCGAGATTGATATTTTGGTCTGTACAACGCTCATTGAAACAGGGGTAGATGTACCGAACGTAAACACGTTAATTATAGAAAACGCCGACCGCATGGGACTCGCACAGTTACACCAATTACGGGGACGCGTGGGTCGTACAAATAAGCGGGCGTTTGCTTATTTCACGTTCAGAAGAGGGAAAGTTTTATCAGAGATTTCGACAAAACGCTTAAACGCCATTCGAGAATTTACACAGTTCGGTTCAGGCTTTAATATAGCCATGCGTGACCTCGAAATACGCGGCGCAGGCTCGATTCTGGGGGCAAGACAGTCGGGTCATTTGAGTGCGGTGGGTTATGATATGTATCTGAGGCTTTTAAATCAAGCTGTCTCTGAGCGTAAAACCCGCACCGGCAGAAAACGCGAAAAAAACGAGATTCATACAGAAGAAGCTTCCGCGCTTATCGACGTTAAAACAGACGCATATATACCCGAAAACTACATTTCAAGTGCGGCACAGAGAATTTCATGTTATAAAAGAATCGCTGAGATTCGCAGTGAGGAAGACGCTCTTGACGTTACTGATGAATTAATTGACCGTTACGGCGAGCCGCCGAAGCCTGTTATCGGGCTGATTGAGGCTGCCGAGGTCAGGAATATGGCGGGTGCGGCGGGAATAAGGGAGATTTTACAGGACGGTAATATGATAATAATTAATACCGAAAAGCCCGATATGGAAGGGGTCAGCCGCGCCGTCGGACTCATGGGAGATAGGGTTATGCTTGACTTTACAGGCGATGCAAAGATTAGAGTAAAGCTTATAAAAGGTGAAAACTCGCTCAGAACGGCGAAGAGATTTTTGGAAGGGTATACTTGTTCAAAGAAGTGACTCAAAAACTTGACCCGCCGTATGGCAGGTTATCTTGTCAAAAAAACCGCTTTTAAAGCGGTTTTTTCTGAAATTTATCTTACACCTACATTAATCAATAATAATCTATAAATATCATGAAAATAATAAGAATATGCAACGAATAATTGAAAATGTAACAACACAAATCAAGAAAAATAACCTTAAATCAAGAAAAATCATGAATATGAAACGATTTGTTGCAAATGTAACAACACAAATCAAGGAAAATCAAGAAAAATCAACAAAAATCAAGAAAAAATAAGGACAAAAAACAATATTTTTTTCAATAATTTTCTGTTATTATTAAGAAATAAGCTGTAGAACTAAATACATCTTATAGAATTTAAAACATTTTTGTAAACCCCTTAGGGGTAGAAAGGAAACGTAATGAAAAGAAATCTCAAAAAAGTCTTGAGCTTTACCATTTGTTTTGCTATAATGTTAAGTATAGCGACAAACCCGCCGCCTATCTTGAAGCCGGCATAACCCCCGAAGAACTCATAGAAATGCTCCCGAAATATGAAGCTTTAGGGATTTTGACAGATGAAGCATGGGCGGCGTTGCAGGGGAAGATATATGCTTATGCAGATGAGGGGTAGAGCGGGAAGCGCATACTACAGCTCTTCCCGCTATTTATTGAGAATATGAATATTTTTAAGAAAATCGGAATCTCGTTCCTGTTTCAAATAGTAACATATCTTATACATTACATCTTATTTCCATTAATAGGTGTGAGTCCTGTTTTAGATGTGCTATTTCTTGTTATATCAAGCTTTATTCTTTCACTTTTGTGGATGCGTTTATGGAATATAGGAATTGGATATTTTTTATTATCATTACCCATTTATCCCGTTTTAATTATTCTAAATAATCCTTATGCACCTGATGACAGTTTCGGACTTGGGTGGGGTCTTGAATGGGTTGTTCCTTGGTGTATTGTACTGGTTATTCAAGTTGTTATATTTATATTATGGAAGATATGGATAATAGCTAAAAAACTCCATGATGATAAGTAGTATCAATACTTCTTGACGACATATGAATTTTTTCTTTCACATAGCATTCCCTCCTCTGCGTGGTTGGTTTTGGTATGTGGTTATATCTTAATTATACCACAAAGTGGAGGAAATGTCTATATTTTCGCACTTGAAAAGGTGCGTTAATAAAGGCTTTTGCGAGTTTCGCAAAGAGCTAAGTAATTAAAGGAAAATGACACACATGAAACTAAATTCTTTCACACAAAGACCTAAATTGTTTTGGGTTTTACTATTTCAATTTATATTTTATTTTTTTATATTTGTGCTTCCACTAAGGAACTTACGCACATTATTTCCAAATTCAGACCCGGCAATACAATTGTATATTACGATTCCTATAATTTGCATTATCGGTATATTATGCATAATATTTGCTGATAGAATTAGGTATTGGGTGGTGGGGATTCCTGTGCTTTATGGATTTGCGATGCTATACTCTAACAGGCAAGCCATATTATATTTACCATCTTTAGGTGGTGGCTATATAAGTATTTTTGATGCTTCGTCGCAAGTGTTCATGTTAAGTATAGCTGTGTTTTTAGCTCAAAGTACAGTGTGTGTAATTGTGAGAATAATAAAATATTTGATTAATCATATTAAAAGAAAGGGTAATGGCTGAAATCGAAAATAAAAGCGCTTTCAGCCATTAATTAATTAAGATGAAGTTTTTTAAGAAAATTGGGATTGCAATTCTACTTCAAATAATAACATATTTTATACATTTTATTTTTTTTCCACTATTTGATTTAGATGTACCTTACGTAGCAATCTCAAGTTTTATAATTATAATTATATGTATACGTTTTCAAAATATTGGATTGGGATATTTTATATTATCCACACCAATTTATCCCGTTTTAATTGAACTATATAACCCTTTCGGACCATACGATACAAAAGGGGGGTTCGGGCTTGATTTAGGTCTTAGAACTATTGTTATATGGTGGATTGTCTCAAGCATTCAATTGGGAGTTCTTGTGTTATGGAAGATATGGATAATAGCTAAAAAACTCCATGATGATAAGTAGTATCAATACTTCTTGACGACATATGAATTTTTTCTTTCACATAGCATTCCCTCCTCTGCGTGGTTGATGACATCTGCGCCAAACTCATCTATTAATTATCCATTAAAATAAAGGAGTACACTATGAATAATGTAATAGAATTTACTTCAGGAAATACGATATATTCAACCAGTTTTGTTATCGCACGTAGTATATTTCTTATTATATTATTTTTGTTGGTAGTTTATTTTTTATTATTAATTTTTTATAAGGGGAGAAAAAAAACGATTACAATAATCGATAAATGGATAGCGAATATTGATAGCTCCTCAAAACAATCTTCTGATAAACTTTATATTTGGTCAGAGGATATAATTTATCTTAAACGATATATAATAGTTTATCAAAATCAAGATGGCAAACCGCTAAAAGGACGAATTGCATATTGTTGGGGCTATATTTACGATGAATTAGAGATAGGTAAATCATATTTAGTTTTAAAGAGATTTAAAACAATAAAAGATGTTCTTGAACAGATGGATTTATAGCAACAAGATATATGCTTATGCAGATGCGGGGTAGAGCATAATTTTTAACATGAAAAAAGGGTATCGCTTAAATGTTGATACCCTTTTTTCAATAGACATTATTTTACAGAGCTATCATTCCGTCACAATCCGCTCAAGTTCAATCGGCGGCACACTATTACCGTTTTTGTCAAACACCCTCATAATATCGCCCGAAACCTCGTCTACGAGCATGATTTTACCGTCTTTATCACGCCCGAATTCAAGCTTTAGGTCAATAAGCTCTAAATCTTTCTCGGCGAGTGCGGATTTAATCACACCTGAAATCTTTTTAACTAAGTCAACCAATGTGTCATGTTCATCACCTGTGAGAATATTTAACATGGCTAACGCATCGCGGGTAATAAGCGGGTCGCCGCGTTCATCGTCTTTTAGAGTAATTTCTACTAAGGAGTCAAGCGGCTCTCCCCCGCTGACATACTGTCCGTAACGTCTGACGAAACTTCCGACGGCTTTATAGCGGCAGATTACCTCTACACCCCTGCCGAATATCGTGGCGGGCTTAACGGTCATTTCCGCTTTTTCCGTGTCACAGCTTACGAAATGAGTGGGATAGCCGGCGGCGTTGATTCTCTTGAAAAAGAAGTCGGTCAGCTTTAGCCCCGCCTTGCCTTTACCCTCGATTGAGCCGATTATTTGATTTGCGCCGGGGTCGAACACGCCGTTTTCACCGCAGGCGTCGTCTTTAAACTTGAGTAGGTAGTTGCCATCCCCCAAATCGTATACGTCCTTGGTTTTACCTTTGTAAATAAGATTCATGCTTTGTCCTCCTTTTGTTGTTATTTTTATTAATTTTTAACCAACTTTCACGTCTATCCACTTAGGCTCTATCATCGGAATAGCGGATGAATCGTCCGGAACCACCTTTTCGTCATCATAACGCCAACAGGGGTGGTCGCCGCAAAGACCGCAATCTATACTGTGACGGTCGTTTCGGCAACAATTATAAATCGGACAGATAACCTCGTCCACGTATTGAAGCCAAAAAACACGTCCGCCTTCCTCGTTACAGCCTACGCACTCATGCGGGAAGTGTATGCACGCATAGCAGTCGCGTCCGCAACAACTTATATTTTTACCCATATCTCACCTATCACGCACCATTCTCTGCTTGATTTTACTTTTTATTATTTATCTGTTTTTACTTCTCTATTGCCTTATTTTACTATATATTGACAATTTTTTTCATTACTATTCTTTATATTGTAACAAAAAAGAACGCACTTGTCAACAATTCAATAGAAAATTTGTTGCGTTTATATTTAAAATGTGTTATGATAATAAAAAGACAGGAAAAACAGGAGGAAAAAGGTTTATGAGTATCGACCGAAATAACAGCCACATTCATATGAAAAAGGGCGGTAAAGAGCCGCAAACAAAAATAATATCCTACAATTATGACGAGAACATTGTCCTGTCTGTGGGCATGATAGTAAAAAACGAGGCAAGAATGCTTGAGGGCTGTCTCAAAGGCTTAAAGCCGTTACTTGATGCAGTACCGAGCGAGCTTGTTATCGTCGATACGGGTTCTGACGATGGTACGATTGAGATTGCTAAAAGATTTACGGACAAGGTTTTTCATTTCGACTGGATTAACGACTTTTCCGCCGCACGTAATTTCGGGTTGAAAAAATGTACGGGGCAGTGGTTTATGTTTCTTGATGCAGATGACCATTTTGCCGAGGTCGCAGATATGGTCGAGTTTTTTAATAATCACAGTATACACAAGAATTATAACACCGCCTATTATATAACACGTAATTATAATAGTGTAAAATACGACACATATTTCAGCTTCCGCGCTCACAGAATAGCGCGAAGAACCGAAGACCTGCATTTTGCGGGTGCTATCCATGAGTATTTTGTTAATTTCTATAACCCCGCATATTATTTCGACTCCTACGCCTGGCATTACGGCTATGCGTTCGAGTCAGAGGAAAAGCTAAAGGAAAAATCGAAGAGAAACTATGTTTTACTCGAAAAGGAGCTTTTAAAAGACCCCGATGACCTGCGAACAATCAGCCATGTTATTCCGAGCATGGTCGACATGGACGATGAGAGACGCGAACTGATTGAAAGGGCTCTTATCCTCGCAGACGAAAGTGATAAGCCTGTCGCCTACACTGCCTATTTCAACGCTTTCGCGCTTTACAAAGATGAGGGTGAGAGCCAAAAAGCTCTCAGTGCTATTGACGGTGCTATTAAAAAGACGAACACAGACAACGCAGTTTTAGTTGAGGCATACGGCAGTAAGGGTGATTTTCTTTCCGGTATAGGAAAATACGCCGAGGCGGAGGAATGTTTTAAAAAATATTTTGAATTTTATGACAGGTACGAAAGCGGAAACCTCGAAAAAAGCGCGTTAGGTTATTTAGCCGCGAGTTACGTTATACCCGATATACGCGATGCGATGATTAATAAATTTGCTCTTTGCATTTATGAGCAGAATCGGGCGGAGGAGGCTCTATCGGTTTATGACAATATATCCCTGTCTGCGGCGAGTCCTAAGGTGTTTATGGGTATCGCTGACACGGTTTTTAAAATCGGCTTAGGGGCAAGTTCGGCACGCCAAAAAATTGTAGGATTTTATGAGAGGGTTTTAAAAACAATAAATGATGAAAAAATCTCTTATTTCATAAAGCTCCTCGAAAAGCTGTTTTTTGCCGACAAAGATTTTGCAGAATATTTTGTTGGCGTACACGGTAAATTTGCTGAACTTATGCGGATTTATACAAAGGAAGGTGCGGGGATAGAAGCATTTATAAACAGCTTTGAGTTTTTACCGGAGGGATATTCCGTGGCTATTGATTTGGCTATGTCTTCGGGTGTATGCTTGAACACGACCATAAGCAAGTTGAATTTTGAGCTTATTACAGAGCATATAAGCGTTCTTGCGCGTAATGAATCAAATTTGGCTGTGTTGGCGTTGAATTACAAAGACGATAGTTTTTACCTTTCGGGTATAAAGAATTTGCTTTTCGGGACGCTCCTTTTCGAGGCGGCTTGTTTAACGGCACACAACCTACAGGATATTGTTAGGGCAGAGGTTTACAGAAAATATGTGAACTACTCGATAGTATATGTAAGTAATATTTATAATCCCGGTCTGCTTAATGAAGACGACATAGGCGCGCTTCCCGAAACCCACCGATTCGGATATTATATGAGCATGGCGAATAAGGCTCTCGAAAGTGATAATAAATTAGGCTATGTCAAGGAGCTTAAAAACGCACTCGTTTCTTGTAATTATGCAAATAATGTCATAAGGTTTTTGTTAGATGAGTTCACTGCGAACCTGTAGAGAAAGGGGAGAAGACTGTTGAAGGCTCGTATTACCGAAAATAAAAGCTATAGTGCCGATGGCGTGGTACTGTCCGTCGGTATGATAGTTAAAAATGAAGAAAAACACCTTGAAAAGTGTCTTTCGGCGTTAAAGCCGCTTCTTGACGCTGTTTCAGGCGAGCTTGTAATCGTTGACACAGGTTCGACTGACGCAACTGTTGAAATATCCAAACGCTATACAGACAAGATTTACCACTTTGACTGGGTTAATGACTTTTCTGCGGCTCGAAACTTCGGGCTGGAAAAATGCACGGGCGAGTGGTTTATGTACCTCGATGCGGACGAGATACTTGATGAAGATATTTCGGAAATGCTCGACTTTTTTACTGACAGAAAGATGTTAAGTAAATATAACAGCGCGCATTATATTCAGAGGAACTATACGACGCCTGAGGGAGACGACTGGTCGAATTTTGCGGTATCACGTATAACGAAAAGGACGCCGGGGCTTCGTTTTGTAAACCCCATACATGAGATTTTTTCTGCAATTCTTGAGCCGCAAAGACATTTGAGAACTTTTGTCCACCACTGGGGCTACGCCTTTGAGGACGCGCAAAGCAGGGAACAAAAGAGAAAGAGAAACCTTGTACCCTTGTATGAGGAGCTTAATAAAGCACCCAATAATTTGAGACTGCGGCTGCATATATTAAACGATATAGAAAATGAGCAGAAAGACGAGTTTTTCAACGAAACGCTTAAAATAGCGAGAAAAAAACCCGCAGACATGTGGGCGGCGGCTATTTTCACGCTCAATATATTATTCTATTTCGACAGGGAGGAGCATGAAAAAACCCTCGGCTGTATAGACGAGTTTATTAAGCTCTACAGAGGTAAACCGAAAAACATGCTCTATCTTGACATTTATATGGCAAGAGCGAGTACTCTGCAAAAGTTAGAGAGATATGACGAGGCAATAAAGGCGGTTGAGAGTTATTTTCGGCTTTATGAAGCTTATATTCAAAACAGGCTTGACCCTACGGGGTTGGGTTTAATCCCCATTACTTATCGCGAACCGGAGAAATTCGCCGCCGCGGAGAGAATGTATGAACGTCTCCTCTTTCAAGCGGGGCGTAAAAAAATATCCTTTAACAATACAATGGATGGTATGCGGATACAGGTGGTCTCAAAAGCCGCACCCGCAAATACAGCGGAAGAACCCGTCAGTGCAGAGACCGAACCCGCGAATACGGCTGCTGAACCCGTTAGTACAGAGACCGAACCTGCGGGTGCGTCCGATAATATAATTCTTTCTGTAGGTATGATTGTAAAGAACGAGGAGAAGTATTTAGAGCGGTGTCTTTCAGCGTTAAAGCCGCTTCTTGACGGGGTAAAGAGCGAGCTTATAATAGTAGATACCGGCTCGACCGATGATACGGTAAAGATAGCGGAACGATTTACGGACAAGGTTTATCACTTTGACTGGATTAATGATTTTTCGGCGGCTCGGAACTTCGGGCTGGAAAAATGTACGGGCGAGTGGTTTATGTTCCTTGATGCTGACGATATATTTGATAATAATCTAAGCGAGATGATTAATTTTTTCAACAACAGAGCGTACAATATAAAGTATAACTCCGCTCACTATATTACCCGTAATTATGCCTCTTTGAGCGATACACAGAACTTTAATATTTTATACAACCTTCGTATAGCGCGAAGAACCGAAGCTTTACGCTTTGAGGGGAAAATCCATGAGTCGCTCGTAAATGCGGACAAGCCTGTTATGCAGTTCTCAGCCTTTGCTCATCATTACGGATATGCTTATGAAACGGAAGAGGAGTATATAAATAAAGGTGTGAGAAACATGGTTCTGCTTGAAGCGGAGCTTGAGGAAAAGCCCGATGATTTAAGAATCATGCAACACTATATCCAAAATTCAATGTTTAAAACAGAAAGGGTACGGGCAACGATAAAAAGGGCTTTAAAGCTCGCCGAAAATTCAAACAGTCTATACGCTCAGCCCGCATATATTAACGCCTTTAATTTGTATGCGGGGGATGGAGACGTAAAAAAAGCTCTCGAAATAATAGAAAAACTGATAAAGAGAGCAGACAAGACAGATGTCATTCTTGCAGAAGCATACGGTATGAAGGGCGATTTATTATTTGAACAGAAGAAATATGTCGAAGCCGCAGTAAGTATAAATAAATATCTTAGTTATTATAATGAATACGAAAACGGAAATCTCGACAAGTCGATACTCTCTGCTATAGTTTCACGCTATTTGTCAAGGGATAAGAAAACCGCACTTGAAAAAAAGCTCGCTCTTTGCATAGGGAGAATGGACGTCACACGGGAAGCCGAAAAGGTACTATCCGCGCTTAAAAGCGGCGAGGACTTGAGCGAGATTATAAAAGGCATGAATTATGAGCGTATAAAAGAGGTTTTGCAAGATATAGCACAAAACCGCGCCGATTTTCCGCTTCTCGCGGCAGGCTACAAAGATGACGAGTTTTTCTTTGCGAGCTTTACAAATCTGTCATTCGGGCTTCTGCTCCTTGAGGCGGCGGCAAATGCGGCGGGGGAAGGCGGGCAAAAAGCAGAGATTAATAAAAGGCTCACATCTTATGCGGCGCGTTATATCCGAAGCGTATATAACCCCGATTTGCTCAATGATGAAGATATTGGTGTTCTGCCTGACGTACACCGCAAAGGTTATTATGGTAGTTCGACGTTGTGAAATATGTTACAGCTACAGTCATGAAAGAATTAATAAACCATGAGAAAATCAGATTTTTTTTACGAACTCCCTGAGGAACTAATTGCACAGACCCCTACAGAACCCCGCGATTGTTCGCGTTTGCTTAAGGTCAAACGCGAAGACGGCGGATTTTCGCACGATTTTTTTTATAACCTTGCGGAATCTTTAAACGCAGGTGATTTACTTATCATGAATGACTCAAAGGTCTTCCCTGCTCGGCTTCTCGGAAAAAAGCGCGGAAGCGGGGTAGCGACAGAGTTTTTGCTTTTGGAACAAAAAAGTACGGACACCTGGGAAACAATGGTATGTCCCGGACGTAGGCTTAAAAAAGGTGCGGTAGTTGACTTTGGCGGGGCAGAAAAGAGCCTGTCGGCTGAGATAATTGCCGATGCCCCGGACGGCAATCGTATTGTTCAGTTTCATTACGGCGGTGAGCATGATTTTTTTGCATTACTTGACGAGATTGGGCTTACACCCCTGCCGCCTTATATAACCGAAAAGTTGTCCGATTCATCAAGATATAATACTATATACGCCAAAGAAAAAGGCTCGGCGGCGGCTCCCACGGCAGGACTGCATTTCACTGAGAGGGTATTTTCCTCGCTTGAGAAAAAAGGAATACAGACGGCTTACGTAACGCTGCATGTGGGACTCGGAACATTTCGACCTGTTAAAGCCGAGAACATAAGCGAGCATAAAATGCACACCGAACGATATATATTTACTAAGGAGACCGCCTGTAAAATCCGCGATTGTAAGGCACGCGGTAATCGGGTTATTGCTGTCGGTACTACATCCTGCCGCGTTTTGGAAAGCGTAGAGGGCGTTAGCTTTGATATGCCGTCAGAATCAATATCGGGCGACACCGATATTTTTATAACGCCGGGATATGAGTTTAAAGTGATTGACGGACTTATAACAAACTTTCATCTACCGGAAAGTTCGCTGATAATGCTTGTCAGTGCGTTTTTGAGTCATGAAAAAACGCTTGAGGCTTACAGAGAGGCGATAGCTGAAAAGTACAGATTTTTTTCCTTCGGGGACGCTATGTTAATTTTATGATTTTTATAATAGAAGCAGATATTATTTTACTGTTGACATTTTAAAAATCTCATGTTATACTGATAAAAATACATTTAAAAACAGGAGGATAATCATGGCTTATACAATTAACGACGACTGCATTTCGTGCGGCGCATGTGCGGGAGACTGCCCCACCGATGCAATTTCCGAGGGAGACGGCAAATACGCCATAGACGCCGATAAATGTGTCGACTGCGGTGCATGTGCGTCTACTTGTCCCGTTGACGCAATACAGGCGTAGCAGAAATTTGTTATTAATTATTTAATTGTTTCGTGGGCGGGGTGAGAGTCCCCACCGGCGGTAAGGCGCGTTGCGCTAAGTCCGCGACGCTGGTTTTTATTAAAAACAGCCTGATTCGGTGAGATTCCGAAACCGACGGTTACAGTCCGGATGAAAGAAACAAGTCCTTTATTAAAAAAGGATTAGTGCCTCACGCTTTGCCGTGGGGCTTTATTTTTGGAGGATTTATGAGATTTACCACAAAAAATTTAGTCGTGTTGGCGTTACTCAGTGCGATTGCCGCTGCGGTTACGTTTGTTTTCAATCTGTCGCTTATCCCCGCCGCGCCATTTTTGACTTATGACCCTAAGGACGTTTTTATTGTCCTCGGCGGTTTTCTTTTCGGACCTTTGGCTGTTATTTTAATGTCGGCGACTGTTTCTTTTATCGAAATGTTAATCATAAGCAAAGACGGATTTATCGGAATGGCGGCAAATATGCTTTCCACCTGCACTTTTGCGTGTACGGCGGTTTTAATTTACAGGACGAGAAAAAATGTCTTAAGCGCGGCTATAGGATTAACTATAGGCTGTGTGGCTTCTACCTGTGTTATGCTTCTTTGGAATTTTTTAATCGTACCGCTCTATATGCAAATACCCGACATGACAATAGAGCAAACAAGAGAACACGTCAAGAATAATATGTTAATCCCTGTCTTCCTGCCTTTTAATTTAA
Source organism: Oscillospiraceae bacterium (assembly GCA_009778065.1). Taxonomy (GTDB): domain Bacteria; phylum Bacillota; class Clostridia; order Oscillospirales; family Ruminococcaceae; genus Ruminiclostridium_E. Next base: position 43,138 of record WRKM01000017.1, on the reverse strand, counting down.
TCAAAGGCGGGATAAATGCGGTGTTACTCATTATAGTTTACAAGCCGCTGATGCTTGTGTTCGCTAAAGCAAAATTAAATTAATAAAAAACAGCCTGTAATTTTAAATTTTTCTCTTGATTTTATCTTTACATGGTGATATAATTTAATACATGAAAATATAGAGAGTCGAAAGGTAAAAAAGGACACAGACATGAGGGAAAACATAAGCGGCAGGTCAGAGGAAGACTTAAAAAGGAAAATCAAGCAGATTATAGATGAGGTCGAAAAGGTTATTGTAGGTAAGCGGGATACAGTAAAGATGTTGGTAATTGCCCTGCTTTCGGGGGGGCATGTGCTTATTGAAGACGTGCCGGGCGTAGGAAAAACAACGCTCGCGACCGCGCTGTCAAAGGCTACGGGACTCGGCTATCGCCGCGCACAGTTTACGCCGGACGTAATGGCGTCCGATATAACAGGGTTTACTATTTATAATAAAGACACCGGGGATTTTGAGTATCGCCCCGGCATGGTCATGACAAACATTCTGCTCGCTGATGAAATAAACCGCACATCTCCTAAAACCCAGTCTGCACTCCTCGAAGCAATGGAGGAGCAGAATGTCACGGTAGACAGCGTTACTTATCAACTGCCTCAACCGTTCATGGTTATAGCTACACAGAACGAGCTTGGCTTTGTGGGTACATATCCGTTACCTGAGGCACAGCTTGACCGATTTTTGATGAAAATTTCTGTAGGCTATCCGACATTGGAACAGGAGATGGATATTATCGCTTCTCGTCAGACCGTAGACCCTATCACAAGTGTTAAAGCTGTCTGCGGCAAAAATGAGCTTCTCAAAGGAATAGAGGCTGTACAGCATATTAACATAGAGCGGGCTCTTTATCGTTATATAGTACAGTTAGTGTCAGCGACCCGTGACCACAAGGCGGTCATGCTCGGAGCGAGTCCTCGCGCCAGCCTGCTCTTAATGAGGGCAAGCCAGGCGTGTGCATTTTTATCGGGACGCGGTTATGTCACGCCCGAAGACGTATTACGTATGACGCCGCATGTTCTTGAACACCGTATACAACTGACGCAGGACGCGAAGGTACATAAAATAAATGAAATAAGCGTATTGCGGGAAATCGCAAAATCCATAGTACCGCCATTTCACAGGGAATAAGAAAGATGAAAGAATTTCGAGTTTTTTACGGTATGCTGATACTTTTTGTATTCATAATGTGTTTTGTATATCAAAGCCGTATAATGCCGCTGCTTCTTCTCATACTTTTGATTTGCCCGGTTTTCAGCTTTATCGTATTGGTGATTAATTTCCTTGCGATAAGGCTTACAGTCGCACCTCTTGAAATCGTTGCCGAAAAGAGACAGGAATGTAGTGTGCGGCTTTTTTTGCAAAACCGCTTCATATTTCCCGTCTCGCCCGTTAGGATTGTCGGGGATTTTCAGAGCGAAAACGAACATGATTTTTCCCGAAAAGTACTTCTCACAGATGTTCCTCCGCTGTCTCGCTCTATAGTTGTACTGCCGTTTAAGATGCCGTTTCGAGGGGAGTATATAGTCAGGATTTATGATGTTTACGTTTTTGATTTACTTAAACTGTTCAGACTTCGCAGAAAACTTGAACTCAGAGCGAAATTAATAATTCTGCCGTATGAAAAATTCCCGAACGATTCGGGTAAGGAAACGGAAACCGACCTCGAAAGTCCCGCAACCGTCGTTACTGCCAATAAAAGCAATACTTTTAATTCTCTGCGCGAATACCGCGAGGGTGACAGTATACGCCACATACACTGGAAGCTGACGGCGAAACAGGATGAGTTAGTGGTAAAGCAGATGGAGCTGTCAGTTAATAACAGCGCGGTGATTTTTAACGATTTTTCGACAGATACAGGCGACGATTATCTCACGCGGCGTATGTTAGATGCGACGCTCGAAACATCGCTCGCAATAACAAAGCGGATTCTGTCAGAGCGAAACAGCGTCATAAATTATTGGCAGGGTGCTATGAGGAGCGAGAGGTACGAGCTTTCAGAAATTGCACATTACAGCTACCTCTATGGCGTGTTTACGGTCTTACCGCAGAAGCCGTCGCCTAAGAGCTTTGAAGAACTGATAGAGCTGTTTTCTCCGGAAATAAAAGAGCATCATACTATATACATAGTAACACCGAGCGTGAACCGTGAGATTATTCGGGCTTTTGAGAAAACGGGGCTTGCCGCACGGGGCGGGGTAACTCTTATTACATTTTCGGCGATTAAAGCAAGCGCAGAAGCCGAAGAGTATATTAATGAAAAAACGAAAATAAAACTTATTGAGATAAATGATAAATCGCAGTATTTTGATATTGTTTAGGAGCAAAAGTTGAAAGAAAAAGAAACGGTTCGGGAGAATCCGCAAAAACAAAAAAAGAAAAAAAGCCCCGCGCTTCCCGTTTGGGCAGGGAGTCAAACTAATGCGCATAACGCCGAGATTGCTTTATTTATGAACGTGGCGGTGCGGCTCGCCTTGCTGTGTCTTACAACGGCAGGGATTGTGCTTTTACTTATTCAGCTTTACAAGCTTCCCGTAGAGCCTGTTGCGGTGATTTTCCTGACAGTGATTGCCTCGCTTTTTTTTAACACGCTTTTTATATTTTTAAAGTTCAGATACGCACTTCCTTCAATCGTTATTTTGTTTTATTTCCTTTTTCCTATCATGCGCGTTGAAAAGGTCTTATATAATCTCGGCTGTATCGCTGATTATCTGCTCATTACCTTAAATGGCGGTATGCTCAACACTGCGGCTTATTCAAGCAGACCCGAAATCATGATATACCGCATGACATGGGAGTTTCGGCAGTCGTTACAGGATGGCGTAGTTTTTATCGCGGTAGCATTCGCACTTATTTTCGCTATAGCGGCACGCGGTAAGTTCATAGGCTCTATCTTGATAACCGCCATTATCTTGGTCATTCCTTCAATAGCGGCTCAAAAGGCGACCTTTGTACCCGCTATAACAATTTTAACGGCAGGTATGTTCGGACTCTACAGTATATGGGCGAGCCAGGAACAGAGTTTTTTAAAAGCCGTAAAAGACCGAGGGAAAAAGAGATGGCCGTTAATCCCGATGATTCATCGTCACTCGGTAAATGGTGCGGTTATGGCGTGTATTGCGTTAGCCGCCTGTTTTATCGCGCAGGCTTTGCTGCCTGTCGAAAAAACGCGGGATACTATAGATTTTTGGATACGGCAGAAAGACGCGGTTTTGGACCGGCTCGTTGACATAGGAGATGTATTCGGCGGGGGTTTAGGAGCTGTGGCAGTGCCTATGCTTGATTCGAGCGGTTATATGCCGGGCGGCGGAATAGACGCATCCGGTACATTGGTTATAAACGCACCTAATACGAGCAGACGGGAAGTGCTGTCCGTTTCATATGAAGACAACGAAAACACCTTGTATCTGCGAAACGGCATAGGAACCACATTTAACCCCGAAAGAGGCGAATGGAACGTACAGAACAGAGCCGACAGCATGAGAGATTTCCCGGACAATTTCTATCCCGAGCATGAGTATTTAATCTTCCGTCAAAAAGTAGGGCTTTTCGACTTTGATGCAGATTCATTTATCGGGCGGCAGAGCGTTAATGTACAATATCTCGTGAGAACGCGGCACATTATGCTCCCGACCTCTCCCTTTATGCCCCGTTATAAAGAAGACGAGCGATTTGTCTGGAGGGGCGATACTATTTTAGAAAGAAGAGGTTCGCCGAGAGTTGAGAGTTATTCATGGGATGTACTTTATCCTAAAGACAGCGAATTATTCGGCAGTGCTGTAGGCTCGGTAGAATATTTAATAACAAGCGAGAGGGCAATGAACGCGGACGAGGAGTCAATCTATCCTACATTAGGCAGATTTGAGGATTATATCATACTCGAATTTGCGAGTACGCAGGATACCGAAGGCGGCGCACTCAGAATTTATGTAGGCGAATATGGACTCGGAGCCGCTGAGTATCTCGCTCTGCTCACCGATTATGAAGATATGGTCTATGAACTTTACACCCAAACAGCCGAGGCTGAAACCGAAAATATGCGGACGATGTTAAATACTATCCCCGAGCTTACACTCCTTAATCATACAGTCAGCTTCAACCCAACCGCATATATGAAAGCCAAAACCATAGAAGACCATTTTAAACATAATTTTACCTATTCGCTTACGGTTGATAACAATGCGGGTGAAAGCTCCATGCTCGGAAACTTTTTGTTTGAAACTAAATCGGGACACTGTGCGTTATACGCCACGGCTATGACGCTTATGCTTCGCGAAATGGGAATCCCCGCTCGGTATGTTACGGGGTATGTTACGGGCGGCGGCAGAGGGAGAGTCTCCGGGGCAGGCTTTACTCACACTGTTCTTGAGCGAGACCTTCATGCGTGGGTTGAGGTTTATTTTAAAGGCGTAGGCTGGCTTCCCTTTGACCCCACGCCGCCTATCCACGAATATGTCTTTTTAGATGCCGAGAGGGAGTTTGGCTCAGGTACGACGTCTGCTACGACGCCGAGATATACGCTACCGGAGGAGAGAACCACACCGCCTGAGTTAACCGAAAATCCGGAGGTAACAACACCGCAGCCTATAACGGACACGACAGACACTTCCGCCGAAACATCAGAAACAGAATCCGACATACTGCCGCCTGACGAAGGCGAGGACGATAATAATACGTTACCGCTCGAAATATTAATCATAGCATTAATCCTGTTACCCGCGATACTTATACTGCTGTCTGTCTTTATGTTTCTGCGCGGGTTAAACCGAGTGGAAAGAAGGCGAATAGCAAAGTACACCAATTTACATGAACGCGCCGCCGCGAGAGAGGCATACAGGTTTATATTAAAACTGCTCAAAACGGAGGGGCTGAGAGGCGAGGCGGGCGAAACGCCTGTTCGGTTTGCCGCGAGGGTAGATGAGGCGATACAGACTGCGGGTCTTTCGAGCGTTATTGCGGTGATTGAAAAGTTAGAGTTCAGCAGAGAGGATTTAAGCGGGGCAGAATACAAAAAGCTGTCGGAAACGGCGACAGAGCTTTACAGGCAAATAGTTACGGAACAAAAGCGGGTGAAACGATTTGTCAGAAGAATTATTATGGTAGATATAATAAAATAAATTATACTAAAACTAACGGGAGGAATTCTTATGCGTTCAAGCGGAGTTTTAATGCACATCACTTCACTGCCGTCACCTTACGGCATAGGAACATTCGGTGCGGAAGCCGAGGCTTTTGTAGACTGGCTCGTCAATGCGGGGCAAAAGTATTGGCAGATTCTGCCGCTGTCACCTACGGGATATGGTGAATCACCCTACCAATCCTTTTCGACGTTTGCAGGGAATCCACTGTTGATAGACCTTGATGATTTGGTAAGCGGAGGTCTGCTCAAAAAAACCGCCTGCGATGAAGCCGAGTACGGCGCAGACCCGAAATTCGTAGATTTTGATAAGGTTTACCGCTCAAAGATGAGGCTTTTAAACGAGGCATACGCGAGCTTTTCCGAGGATGTGGGCTATCTTTCTTTTATACAGGAGGAGGCAGAGTGGCTTGACGATTATGCCTTATTTATGGCGATTAAAGAACAATACAACCTCGCCTCGTGGCAGACCTGGGAAAAGGATATACGCTTCCGCAGAATCGAGACTGTTAAAAAAATGCGCGAGGAGCTTGCCGCACGTATAAATTTTTGGAAATTCATTCAATACACGTTCATGAGGCAGTGGCTTAAACTCAAGCGTTACGCCAACAAAAACGGCATAAAAATAATCGGAGACCTGCCCATTTATGTCGCGCTTGACAGTGCGGACGTCTGGAGCAACACCGATTTATTCCTGCTTGATGTTGATTGCGTACCGACAAAGGTAGCGGGTGTACCGCCTGATTTTTTCAGTAAAACGGGACAACTCTGGGGGAATCCCCTTTATAACTGGGAACGCATGAAAAAGGAAAATTATCTCTGGTGGATTAAACGGGTAAAAAAATGCGCGGAGCTGTACGATGTAATAAGAATCGACCACTTCAGGGCGTTCGATACATACTACGCTATAGATTATAACGAGAAAACCGCTGTTAACGGAAAATGGGAAAAAGGACCGCGCATGGATTTCTTTAAAGCGATTGACAAAGAACTCGGAAAGGTTAACATCATCGCGGAGGACTTAGGCGAGGTATTCGAGAGCGTGACGGAACTGTTGAAAGACAGCGGGTTTCCCGGAATGAAGATTCTGCAATTCGGGTTTAATCCCGAAAACAAGGATAACGACCATCTGCCGCACCACTATCCATACAACAGCGTCGTCTATACAGGTACGCACGACAACTCCACAATAAAGGGTTGGTACAAAAGCGAGAATTCGAGTACCTGTAGGATGTTTTTAAACTATCTGCGTCCCGCACTGTTCGAGGGGCTGAATTATGCGGCGTTCAGGGCGTTGTATCAAAGCAGGGCGAGGCTTGTTGTACTACCTATGCAAGATATTTTAGGACTGTCTGATAAGGCGCGTATGAACCGACCGTCAACACTCGGCGGGAACTGGATTTGGCGCATGAAAAAAGGAAAAAACACCCGAAAAACGGCGCAGAAATTAAATCGGCTGACAAAAATTTATTTCAGGTAGAGCGGAAAAGCCGTTTTACAATATTATTCATGAAAAACGCATCTTTGGTCAGATATAAATAAATTCCGCTCGCCAAGAGATAAAAACCGACGCCGGTCATGACTTGAATCAATATTGTCATAGGCAGGTTGCTCGCGGCTATTCCCACATAAATAACAAGCCCGTACATAGCCGCCCCCGCGAAAATAAAAAACAGCGAGTTTTTAATATAAACGCCTAACGGGAGCTTTTTCTTAGCCGCAAATACTACAATAAAACACCGCAGACTTTCGGCAAGTACAGTACTGATAACCGCGCCGAGTGCGCCGAAGCGCGGGATTAAAACTAAGTTTGCCGCTATGTTTATGACCGCTCCGGCTATAGTCGAGGCGGTATATGTTTTATCCTTTCCCGCGGGTATTAAATACTGCGACGTAATGACGTTTTGAAAAGCGAGAAAGGGTATCATAAGGCATAAGGTTTTTATTAAAACGGCACATTCGCGAAATTCGCCGCCGAAAAACCAGGGTGCGAATCTGTCGGCGACTGCCGCGATTCCGAACGTCACTGCGAACGCTAAGAGCATGACATATTTTACGGAAATCAGGGTGAGCCGCTCTTTTTCGGCGGTGTTACCCTTGGCGTTTATATTTGAGATTCGCGGCAGCATTATAGTATTAAACGCAGTGATAAATCCTATAGGGACGATTATTATTTTCTGTGAATTTTCATAAAAACCGAGTTGTATTTTATCCGTCGCCGCGCCGAGTATGATTTTATCGAGTATATTATAAACGCTCACGGCAATCACGGGAAGAAACAGAATCAGCAGGGGTTTTATATGCGGCTTCATTCCGCCTAAAGAAGGCTTCACAAACGTAACGAAACGCCTGACGAAAACCCAAACGACCGTCTGACCCATGAAAGTACCGAGCGACATAATAAATGCGTATTTCCATAAATCATCGGGCGTTTTCACAAAGACAAAAACACTTGTGAAGGCGAAAAGCCGTACCGACATACTTCGCATAACGGTGAATTTTACCTGCTCAAGTCCGAGAAAGAGCCAGTTTATATCGAACAGAGCCGACAATACCGTAATTGATTGAATTACGAAATATAGTCGGTATTCTTTTGCAATAAAAACTAAAAAAACCACATATAGCGAAAAAACGATGAACGCGCCGATAAGATGCAGAAAAAATAAATTACTGAAAGTTTTATTAAGCTTTTCTTTATCATCGCGGACGGCGGCTATGCTTCTTGAGCCGTGTTCCGTTATCCCTAACCGAGCAAAATATATAAAATAAGTCACTATCGAAAACGTAAACGAATAAATACCGATATTCTCTGCACCAAGTACCCTCGAAACATAAGGAGCGATGGCTAAGGGGAGCAGAGTTATCAGTAGTTGGTAAAGGCTTTGGTAGAAGAAGTTTTTCTTTATGGTGGGCATTAGGATTTTTTCCTTAAAATTTCAATGTTGTTACAGATAATCAAAAACACTAAGAATAACGAAAAATGAAAATCTGACAAAGGCGTTGCGGATAATACAACGAAATATCCGAGAAACAAAGAAGAGAAGACCTTGTAAATATAAATGTCCGAATGGATTTTTATCTTTTTCATAACATGAAACATAATGATTAGGAATAAAACAAGCTGAACTATTCCGCCCTTGTAAAGAAGGTCAAGGTATATATTATGCGCTGAATTCATATGTCCGATGTCGATGAGTCTTTGAAAGTTATCATTATCACCGTGTCCGAAAATCGGATTGTTTTTTATACTGTTAATAGTGTTATCCCACAAGGCTTCTCTACCGGTTAGGGTAAGGCTCTTGTTTAGCAAACCCTCTATGAACCATGAAAACACACGTTGTAGTCTTAAAATAATTATACCGAAGAAAAAAGCGATGGAGAAGATGAATCCGGTATAGGGGTTTATTAATCGGGATAATTTAGTATTCGCGATTATCAGACAAATAGAAATCATAAGCATTGCTACGATTGAGTTAGCAGACCATGTTGCTATTACAGTAATCCATGAAATCAGAAATAATAATATAGTTCTTATACCGACTTTATTGCGGGACAAATATGAGTCCGTGAATGAAAATGCAAGTGCGGTGAGAATGAAATAAACAACATTGTTTCTGTGACCTAAAAGAAAATGAGCATTTCTGTTTAACCTAAGGAAAAAATTTCCGCTTGAATCAAAAACCAATCTGTATGTTTCATATATTCCATCGGGGAACATCAGCGTTATAACGAGGTTTGCGTATAGAAATATTTCAAAAATAATGCTGCCTATTTTAATAAAGCTCTCTTTTTCATTGCGGAGTAGTTCGTTGTAAATCAGACATAATAATAAGGAAAAAAGAAAAAACCTAAAGGCGTTAAACACTCTTCCTCCCGTTATAACTGTCACTGCAACCGTATAGAAACTATAAATGAATAATAAAACGATTAACCTATCTGTTTTTATTTTCATTTTATTTTGTACCATATATACAAAAAACAAGAAACACACAAGGAATAACAACCCGATATATAGCATGGTTATTAGATTTATGCTTCTTAAATAATCGGGTTGTATAAAAGCGACAATCATTAAAAAAATAATGAATTTATTTTTTAAAATAGTTTTATTCTCGACCATATATTTATTCCTTATCATTATAGTAATTCGTCTATTATTTGTTTCAGCTTAGACGAAGAAATGTTTTTCGTATATGGCAAATAAACAATACAGGAATTTCGCGCTAAAAGGAAATTTTCTGTTTCTTTAAATAAATCGTCGCCTTTCCAGTCGTCACCGACAAACATCGCATCAAATTTATATTTTTCAAAAGCCGCTGTTTTATTTCTGTTTTCCTGCACGACAACCTTATCAACGTACTTTATGGATTCAACAATCGCTTTTCTTTCTGAAAAAGGAATGAAAGGTTTTTTGTTTTTATATTCGCAAATTAATTCATCTGTGCTGACGGCGACAATTAAATACTCGCAGGCTTCTTTTGCACGCATTAATAAATTCAAGTGACCTATGTGGAACAAGTCAAAAGCCCCCGCAGTGTATCCGATTTTATATTTTTTCATTTAATTCCCCATTAATGAATATTAATTCCGTAGCGTGTGTTGTCCGCTTTTCTTCGGGCGGCAGTTCCATATAATCGGCACCGTATAACTTGCTTAAATAGTTTTTATATTCGGTCGGCACTACTATTTGTATGTCTTCAAACGGCAGTAAAACTCCATCGCTAAACCACTCGGTCGGGAAAAGGGCTTTTGTTTTATACTGCCCCCACAACTGAGGGGAACAGTGTTTCTTTTTATAAAAGCTATATTTGCGAAGGAGCTTATCCGCCGCAAGAATCCTTTTTTTCTTATTAAACAGCCTTGATATATCGAACCTGTTACAAAATTTTATAATAAGTCTTTCGTATAACGGTCTTTTCTTTTCTTGATTTACGCGCTCATTGAAGACGGAAAGGTGAAAAAGCATTTTCTTAAATAAAAAGAAATAAACGTGAAAATATCTTGAGATTCTATAATCGGGCAATCCGTCGGTTGTAAATATATCAATATAAACTAAGGCATATGACTCTTTATTTGCTGTAGTAACAGTTGTTTGAACACGCACATCAACGATTCGTAAAAAAGGGTGAAGATAGTTTTCGTCATTATGAATATTTTTTATTTCATATGGGAATTTGAGTTCATGATATGAAATGTTTATAAATTTTTCATGCTCTTCTCGAGGCATTGAAACGTCAATGTCATCGTCCCATGGTATAAAGCCCCCATGCCTCGCCGCCCCCAAAGCCGTTCCGCCTATGGCATAGTATTTAAGATTATACTTGTTGCAAATTCTGATAAACTCTTTTAATATTCCAAGCTCTGTTAGTTGTAACTTGCGTAAATCATCTTTATTTATTTTTCACACCTCTTTCTCAACAACTTCCTATAAATAAAATCCCTTGCGAAATTCGGTAACAGACAAACAACCGCATGGGGTATAAAGCTCCTCAAAAAATCAAAGGTCGAAAAAAATCCGATTTTCTTAAAACTATTTTTAAGTTTAAAGATATTTTTCAGATACCGTATACCGCCGCGCCTTTTGAAAAATTCAGGGTTTATCCGCATATAGACAAGAAATTCCTGAATATTAAATATCTCATATCCGTGCATGAGCATTTTCACGATTATGTCATAATCCTCGCCTACTCGTATATCGCCATAACTGCCCGAATCTAAAAGAGCCTCTTTTTTAATCAGCAAAGCCGAATGGCGTATAGGGCATCTCTTTTTTGCGAATTTCACTATATCTGCATGATTTTCGGGGAGCATGACACAAGAAGTTATATTTTCAATATCTCCGATAAACTCATATACTAAACAGCCCGCCGCGCCGAGCCTCGGATTACTCCGAAAGACGCTAACCTGCTTTTCAATACGTTCGGGGACACAGTAGTCGTCTGCATCCATTTTAGCTATATATTCAAAGGTGCAGTTTTTCGCGCCGAAGCCGAGAGCTTGTCCCACGCCGCGATTTTCTTCAAAGCCGATAATTTTAAATAATCCGGGATATAAATGTTCATAATCGGTTAAAACTTTGTTTAGCTCTTCGGTGATTTCGCCGTCCTTAACTATTATAAATTCGTTCGGCGGGAAAGTCTGTCCGAGCATACTATCTATCGCGGTCTTTAACCATTCGGGGTTATCCCTGATATAAACGGACATTAAAACGCTGTATTTAAAATCATCGTTCATTAAACACCTTTCCTCCCCCGCTACCTATACTTTTAATTATATACAAACCGAACCCGTTTGTCAAATCGTCTCTGAAACAATGTTACATTTGTCATGTAAAGTCGTGCCTGCGGACACTTGCATCGCTTTTATATTGACGATATAATTAATATATAAATGAAAAAGGAATGTTTAAATTATACTAAACTATACTAAATTAAACTAAAGGAGAAATTTCCCATGTTACTTGAAATGAATGATACCGTTAAACGCTATCGTGCGTTGACCGCGCTTGACCACTTATCATTGAGGATTCAGCCGGGCGAGACCTTAGGGCTTCTCGGACCTAACGGCGCGGGAAAAACAACGGCGATTCGTATATTAACAGGTCTGACAAAAGCCGATGCAGGCGAACTGCGCCTTTTCGGAAAAAACGTAGGAAATAAAGGCGGCGGGGCGTTTCCTGCATCTGTTAAGAGACGTATAGGGCTTGTACCGCAGGACTTAGCCCTTTATGAAACCCTCTCGGCGCGTGAAAATCTCGAATACTTCGGGAAGCTGTACGGCATTTACGGAGCAGAGCTTAAAAAGCGCGTAGACGAAACATTAGAGGTTTTAGGTCTTTCTGATGTGGGGAAAAAAGTTCCGAAAAAATTCTCAGGCGGTATGAAACGCAGACTAAATATAGGATGCGCCATAATTCATAAGCCGGAATTATTAATCCTCGATGAACCCACAGTAGGCATAGACCCTCAGTCGCGCAACCATATCCTTGATTTTGTCGATGAAATAAACAGACAGGGGACGACCGTACTGTATACCTCTCATTATATGGAAGAGGTAGAACGGCTGTGTTCAAGGGTCTGTATAATGGACGCAGGCAGGGTAATTGCGGACGGGACGGTAGGGCAAATAGCGAAATCGACCATTTTTGAAGAGATGATTACACTTAAAATCAAGGAACCATCCCCCTCGCTTACGGAAAGCATAAAAAAGGTTCAAGGTGTGATAAACTGTACGCTTGAGGGTAAAAAATTTACGATAACGAGTGCAGTAGGCTCCGGTAATCTGCCGCGTATATTAGAGGTAGCGACTCCCTATACAATCCTCGGGGTTTCGGCACAAAGCGCGACCTTAGAAGACGTGTTCCTTGCGTTGACAGGAAAAAGACTAAGAGACGGCATGGACGGAGGTGAAGCGTCATGACGAACCTTCGGCAGTTTTCGGCAGTTTTCATCGCGAGCTTTAAGTATTGCTGGCGTAATCCCGTAGCCGTGGCGGTTTTGACTGCGTTTCCTATTCTGATTATTTTTGTTCTCGGAAACGCCTTAAGCTCGTATATGTCTCCCGACTATGATTTTGAGCCTATACCCGTAGCCGTTGCCGTAGCAGAGGAAAGCGGACTTCAAATATTTTTGCAAAATGAGGAAGTCTTGAAATTTTTAGACTTAACATTCACAGATGCAAAAACCGCACTCGAACTACTTGAAAATGATGATGTAACCATTATAATAGAAGAGGGCGAAGACGGCAAATTAATCGTGACAAGACCCCGCACTGCGGGAATGAACGCACAAATAGCAACATCCGTGGCTGACTCGTATATGCAGACAAGCAAGGCTATGGAATATGCGATTATAAACAGTTCTGACTTTCATGAAATAACAGAGCTAATGCAAATTTTAAACGCCGATATATCTGTAACAGAAACCCCTCTCGGAAAACGTGTGCCGAGTGCGATTGATTATTATGCGGTCACGATGCTTGTTATGATACTTTTATATACGGGTATGAACGGAATCGAGTTGTTCAATAAAAGTATGTTTTCAGAGACGGGTGAAAGGATGCTTACCGCGCCGGTATCAAAGCCTGTGCTGATAAGCGGACTGTTATCGGCGACGACGCTCACGAGTTATTTACAGGGCTTAATTACGTTCTTGTTCAGCTACTTTGTTTACGGGGTTTACTGGGGCGAGAGAATCCCCTTAGTTTTGCTGACTCTTTTCGGTGTAACTTTGTTTTCACAGGCGGTCTGTATATTTTTATTATTGCTGATTAAGAATCATAATGCGGCAATGGGAGCGGCGCAGGGTATATTTTGGACATCGACATTTGTCGCCGGCGGTTACGTTAAAATTGATTTCGGTGCGGTACAGCAGGTTTTCGACTACTCGCCCAACTCTTTGGCGCATACGGTAATTTTCGGCGCAATCTTCGGCGGCAACGAATCTAAAATGACATTTGACTTATGTCTTTTATTCGCTTATACGGCGGTTATGTTCGTTATTACATTTTTGCTCGGGAAAAGGAGGCTCGCATGAAAGGTTTTGTGTTTATTACAACGATAAGGCGTATTTTAAAACAGCCGCTTAACTGGATTTTTTTAGCGTTGTTTCCGGTTTTAGCTTTTATTCTTATTTCAATATCAATGAGCGCGGGGACGCAGACAGATATAACAAAAGAGATTAACACATCTTTCGGCATAGTCGATAATGATAATACAGTAATTTCAAAAACCCTTGCAAAAGGACTCGGTTTACGTTATAATATAATAGAGGTAGAAGAAGCCGATATTTCCGCAAAACTGACAGAGCAGGAAATACCGTGGATTTTACTCATTCGCAAGGGCTATGAAGACGAGGTTTTAACATCAAGCCTTATTACAACGCTTGAGGGTTATTCACTCACGATTACCGACGTATCGTCTTTTGCAGGTTCTGCGACCGAAAGCATCACCCGCTCTTTAATGCTTCTCGGAACGGACGATGAAGAGGTTCTTTCACAGTGGGCTTCGGATTCAATGATTGAGCTGCGCTTCCCCGATATAAACGACAACTGGTCTTCGATTGCACAATGGCTTGCCATGTTCGGGTATATATCATTTTTCACGGCTTATTTCGTAATAAAAACCTTACTCGAAGACAAAAAGCAAGGTATGCCCGACCGCGTGGGGGTTCTGCCTGTTTCGTCGCGTAGTTACTTGGTTCAGGGAACGCTCGCCGTATTTGCCGTCACGGAGTTTACAGTCGCTCTTTCGCTTGGGGTCTTGGGTTTTCTCTACGGCGGTGTTCCGAATGCGGTTTTATTATTTTTGCTGATGAGCCTGTACAATCTTTTTTCGGTCAGCTTTATTCTCGCCATTACGTCATTCGCAAAAGACCTCGGCGCGATTTCGGTTATAATGGTCATGTCGGCAACCTTATTCGCTATGCTCGGCGGCTTGTTCTGGCCTATAGAATTAGTACCCCCGTTTATGAGAAAAGTTGCATGGTTTTCTCCCGGGTACTGGTTCGCCGAAGGGCTTAAAAACATACACGATATAACCTTTGAGGGCTATATAATTCCGATGTTGTTCCTTTTAGGCTTTTCGATTATCACGCTGTTAATCGGAGGACTTAAAAAGATTCAGAAGATGGAAGAGTAAAAGAAGTCTATGAAAACCTACTGGGTAATAGCACGTCTTTTTGCGGGCGTCATGTTAATAATCGTATGGGGGCTGACCGACAGCCCCCTTTCGGGCGTTGTGTTTATACTCGTGCTGACCGCACTTTCAGCGGCACGGTACAGGTTTAAAGGCTTCAGGCGTTTTATGGTATCGGGTGCGGCGGAGATTATGGTCTGTATCGGGTTTTCTTTCCTTTGGGTTCCTGCTTTGCTTGGGCTTTGGTTTCCCCTTATCGGTTTTCTTGAGGATAAGTGGCGGGAGAGTGAACAAGAGCTTTTACTTAAAGATTTTGAGGACAGAGCCGAACGTCTGCGGCTTGAAAAAAAACGCCGTGACGCTGAGCTTGAACAAAAATATGCGGCACAGCTCGCCGTAGTCAACGAGCGTTCACGCATAGCGCAGGATATACACGACCACGTAGGACACGAAATTACTGGTGCGTTGATTGCTTTACAGACAGCGGAAAAGCTCCGTGAAAGCGGCGTTCCTCAAAAAGCGGATGAGCTTATCCCGCAGGCAGTAAAACGGCTCGAATCGGCGTCTGAAAGTCTGCGCGAGACAGTGCATAATTTAAAGCCCGTTAAAGAAACAAAGCCGCCCTCTTTAAAAGAATTATGCGCCTCGTTTGAGTTTTGCAGGGTGGAGTACAGCGAACAGGGAGATTTTAGCAACTTCTTTCACAGCGAGCTGTTAGCCGCAAATTTAAAGGAAGCGCTCACAAATGTTTCCCGTCATTCAAATGCGGATTGCGTGAAGGTGCGGCTTGACGAAAATGCCGATTATATACGGCTTTGCATACACGATAACGGGACAAAACAAGAAAAAAACGAACGCAAGAAAAGCGGTGCGAAAACGGGAATGGGCTTATCGGGTATGAAAGAGCGGGTTCATGCCGCAGGCGGAACGCTGACGCTTGCCGCAGACGACGGTTTTAAAGTAGTCTGCCTATTACCGAAAAAACAGAAGGAGGATTTATGAAACTTTTAATAGTTGACGACGATGGTTTAATTCGAGACAGTCTTAAAATACTCTTTGAAGCCAAAGGGGGTAGCGGAGAATGTTCCCCTTGGTCGGTACGGACAGCGGAGAACGGGGATATTGCCTTTAAATTATGCGAAGAAGAGTTGCCTGATATAATACTTATGGATATACGTATGCCTGTGTGTGACGGAGTTGAAGCTACGAGAAAAATAAAGGCGGCATTCCCGAAGGTAAAAATCATCATGCTGACGACCTTTACCGATGACGGGTATATCTCATCCGCCTTAAATGCGGGTGCGGAAGGTTATCTGCTCAAAAGTACGCCCGCGGACGGTATTATCGAGCGGATTCGCGCTGTTGAAAAAGGTGCTATGGTGTTCGACCCGCTTGCGCTTGGGCGTAATCCCGATACACAATTAAGCGCGAATGGTATGGCGGTTTTGGGTAATACTAAGCATGAAAAACCCGCCGATTTTTCGGAACTGACGGCACGCGAGAACGAAATCCTCTCACTCGTGGCGACAGGGCTGTCTAATAATGAAATAGCGGCAAAGCTGTTTTTGTCGAGTGGTACGGTTCGTAACGGCGTTTCCGCCATATTAGAAAAACTGAACCTACGCGACAGAACACAGCTTGCCGTTTATTACTGGAAAAATATAAATTAAAAGTTTATGCTCGCCATTGTTTTGATAAATTATCCACAAAGCTTTTCATCTCTTTTTTTGAACCTATGCTGTGAGTTCTTTCGATAATCTGTTGCTTTTCAGCTTGAGAAAGTCCTGCGAATCGGCTTAATGCGTCGCTGTTTTGGGCTAACGCCATACCGAGACCGAGCGGAAGCCCTCTGTCTGCATCCTGCATTAACATAAAAATTTTCCTCGCTTTTAAAATAATAAGGAAAACGACGGATTTCCCTTATTATTTTTTGCGGGGGTTATTTTTTTATGCCGATTAAAAATTTTACGAGTTAAATTGTATAATCGACCAAAACTTGTTAAAACTATTTCTATCTAAAACTGTCGAGGTTACATTAAAGCGTAAAGAAAGGAAAAACTTTATGAAAAAGGTTAAATTTGGCGACGTGAGACGCGCGCTCAGAGGGAAAGGCTTCGTCGTCGCGCTTGGGTTGTCCGTTATGGCGGTCGGCGTTTCGACATATGTAGCTTATAACAGGGCTGTCAGTAAAATAGGAGGGCTACCCGATTTTAATACCGAAATTGTTTTTGAGGCTCCCGTAAACAGGGCGCAGACGGGCATCCCCATTGAAGAGGCACCCCCCGATGTCGAATTTAACGAAGATACAAGCGAGAGCAGTATTAGTCCCGATATAGCGGAGGAGGCAAACAACCCCATTCGCTCCCGCGCTCCCGTTATCATGCCCGTAGACGGTGAGATTGGAGAACCGTTCTCGAACGGCGAGTTAGTTAAATCGAGAACCCTCAACGTATGGAAAACCCATGACGGCGTGGATATAATCGCACCGCTCGGAACAGAGGTAAAAGCTATGTCAAACGGCATGGTATCCGATGTTTATTCCGACCCGCTCTGGGGGATTTGCGTAATTATTAACCATAATGACGGCATAGTGGGATACTACTTCGGCTTAGACAAGAACGTAACAGTTACGGTCGGGCGAGAAGTCAGTTCCGGTGATGTTATCGGCGCTGTCGGAGATACAGCGGAGATTGAGATTGCCGAGGGACCCCACCTCCACTTCGGGATAAAGAAAAATGAAGCATGGATTGACCCCTTGAGCTTTATAAACCCGTAGAAAAAACACGGCGCGATGCTTTTAAAAAGCTGTTGCGCCGTGTTTTTTCTGTAAAGCAAACACCGGAACAGTTTTTAACACTGCTCCGGCGTTCACCGAAAAGACAAGAAATGAAAAAATCTCAACGCTTACTAAACTGCGGTGCTCTCCTTGCCGCTTTGAGTCCGTACTTTTTGCGTTCCTTCATTCTGGGGTCGCGGGTCAAAAAGCCCGCTTTTTTCAGTACGGGACGGAGTTCCTCGCTGTACTGCAACAACGCTCTGGACAGTCCGTGGCGGATTGCTCCTGCCTGTCCGGTAACGCCGCCGCCGCTTACAGTACATATAATATCGAACTTTTCGGTCGTACCCGTGAGAGCTAAGGGTTGACGGGTTATTAATTTTAAGGTGTCGAGACCGAAATAATCATCTATATCGCGGTTATTAACCGTGATTGCGCCGCTGCCTATATATACCCTTACCCTGGCTACGGAGTGCTTTCTTCTGCCTGTGCCGTAATAATATGGTTTTGATTCGTACATTAATTACGCCCTCCTTTTACACTGTATTCTTCGGGCATTTGAGCCTGATTTTTATGCTCGGCATCGCGATAAACGCGAAGTCGCGTTAGGGATTTGCGTCCGATTGTGGTGTCGGGTAACATACCCTTTACTGCGAGTGTCATGGCTTTTTCGGGCTTCTGCTCCATGAGCTTTTCATAGCTGATTTCTTTCAGGTTGCCTATCCAACCGGTGTGCCACCTGTGAAATTTTTTCTTCAGCTTATCGCCGGTCAGCACCGCATCGGCGCAGTTAATAACGATTACATGGTCTCCGCAGTCGCAGTGCGGTGCGAAAATAGGTTTATGTTTTCCGCGTAACAGGGTCGCCGCCTCGGTGGCTACCCGTCCGAGCGGAATACCTTTAGCGTCTAATATATACCATTTGCGCGTCATGGTCTCGGCTTTGGGCATAGTAGTTGACATTTTAAAGATTTCCTCCACTTATATTTGTGTTTATTAAAAACATGATAAAACCTATTATACATAAAAGATACCGCGCTGTCAACAGTTTTTGGCGATAAAATTAATATATAGCTTTAAATCTCTTTTAATCTCTCGTTAAAACGCCTTATCTCTCTTTATCTTGCGTTTCGTTTTACTTTTTATTTCACAAATGCGTTTTTAAAATATAACAAAAGTATAATACTCTTTTCATATAACCTACATAATCCTCATATATAATTAAAGTCATAACAAAGCGGAACGTTCTGTCCGTGAAACTGAAGAGCGTTGCGAACGGAATCTTCCGCGCCTACAAAAACAGCAAAGCATAGTTTAAATATGCCGAGCTTTTAAAATAAATTGGGCGGCTGTAAAAGAGCCGCTCAATGATTTCACTCAATTTTCACCATATATTCATATATTTTTCAAAAATATCATATTATTCGGCTAAACTTTTGCTTAGAAATGCCGATATTATATGTGCAAACGCCGTTAGACCGCTTTTGCGGATGCGGCAGCAACAGGGAAATACTTCCCGAGTAAAAAATCTCGCGAAAAGGATTTCGCGAGCGGATTTCAAGGAGGAAATCAAAATGGCATTAGTAGTACAACACAACCTAAACGCGATTAATGCTAACAACAAGCTTAGCACAAATGTCATCGGCGTTAAGAAAGCAACCGAGAAATTATCCTCGGGTCTGCGTATTAACCGTGCCGGCGACGACGCGGCAGGTCTGGCTATCTCCGAAAAAATGAGAAGCCAAATCAGAGGCTTAGCCCAGGCAATCAGAAACGCCAACGACGGCATCAGCCTCATCCAGACCGCTGAAGGCGGTTTGAACGAAACTCACGAGATTCTTCAGAGAATGAGAGAGCTTGCTAACCAGTCGGCAAACGGAACCTACAGGAACGAAGACGACCGTAAAGCTATCCAACTCGAAGTTGACGCTCTTAAGAGCGAAATCGACAGAATCTCAACCTCCACCGAGTATAACAAAATTAAGTTACTCGACGGTTCGCTCAGTGGCGGCGGCGCAACAGCAGGCGTATTCGGTCCTAAGTACGGCGTACTTATAACCGACGCGTCCGCCGGCGACCTTTCGCCCGGAACAGTTCTCGCTTCCAGTGTTGCCGGCGTAAGCATTTCACTGACCACCGGAGCATCCGGTAAGGGCGGCGAAAACGCTAAATGGAACGAAAACGGCACAGAGCTTACCATTAACCTCGCTAACGGCGAAACCTACACCCAGGCGCAAATCGACGACCTCATTAAAAAAGCCGTACAGGCAGAAGGTCAGTCAGGTGCGATTCCCGAAGTCAGCTTAAAACTCGGAACCGGCATGGTAACAGCTTCTCAAGAGTCGTCCATAGGTCCGACCGTAGCAGGAACAAGAGCAGAATCTGCAACATTCTCATTGACTGATGCTTTCCTGATTACCGGCAGAACCGAGAATTATGCGGATACGATTCAGTTCATATCCAACAACTACGGCGAAGACACCCGTACATTCGAGATTTCTACATCTGTTTCGCCCGGTCAAGAATGGGTACAAAGCAAAACACCGGACAGCAGCCCTCAGAACAAAGACGGTACATTCACCATCTTCCTGTCTACAGGCGTTGAGTACACAGAAGCAGACCTCGCTAACATCCTGAGAAAAGCGGGACTCGACTACGAAATTAAGTTGACATCTTCTGGTGCTCCCGATGATGGTATCACTAAGTTCATGGCTTCTACCGCCGTATCGGCAGGCGCGGCTGTAACAGTAGGTACAATGGCAAGCGGCGCGGGCGTAGGTAAAGACAATGCAGGCGGCGTAGGCGAAGGTCTTGTATTCCAAATCGGTGCTAACGGCGTAGCTGAC
This sequence comes from Oscillospiraceae bacterium, assembly GCA_009778065.1. GTDB lineage: Bacteria > Bacillota > Clostridia > Oscillospirales > Ruminococcaceae > Ruminiclostridium_E. Next base: position 22,712 of record WRKM01000017.1, on the reverse strand, counting down.
CAAAGAGTAGGTCTCTCTATCGATGACATGGGTGCGAGCGCCCTCGGGGTAGCGAACTTAGATGTTTCGACCCGCGAGTTAGCAAGAGTCGCTATCCAACAGGCAGACGACGCTATCGGTAAGGTTTCTATGCAAAGAGCCGCTCTCGGTGCATTGCAGAACCGTCTCGAATCCACGGTAAGAAACTTGACTACAACTCACGAGAACCTGACAGCCGCTGAATCTCAGATTCGCGATACTGACATGGCTAAAGAAATGATTGAGTACACCAAGTTCAGCATTCTTCAACAGGCTGCACAGGCAATGCTCGCTCAAGCCAATCAGGCTCCTCAAGCAATACTTCAATTACTCGGATAGTATTTCCATCCCACTTTCTGTCAAATGGCAGATGAAAAATCCCCCTCTTCGGGGGATTTTTCATTTCATTTATTTTTTATATTATACATCTCGAACATATTTGGGGGGAGGTTTTCGCCGTAGGCGACGCGCATAGCCAATCGGGCGAGGCGTTCGCCTATATCGCGCTTGTTTTGCGGGTGCAGGTCGTTATGTTCGCCGAGGTCATACGCGGCGGCGAGACCCGTATCGGGCAGAGACAGACACTGCTTTTGACGTTCGCGAAGCCTGTCCCAAAAGCTCAAATGTTCAGTATCCATATTACCCGTATCGTCATAATACGCGAGTTGGGTTAGTAAAAAGGGCAGAGACATTCCCCATGATTTACGCCAGCCATTTATCATAGCCGTCAGCTTTTCGGCATAGGGTTCGGGGTTTCCCGTATCGGATTCGCCCTGATACCAGATTATGCCTTTTAGCGCGGTAGTAAAAAGCGGAGAAATCATACCGTTGTACAGTCCGGTGGGTTTATAGCTGAAGAAGGTTTGCGGCTCAGGGCTTTCAAATTCTGTTCCCAAACGGCGTTTCCATGTGCCGCCTATATTTCCTATGTCTATAGTGCGGCTGTCTGTGGCGATAAAACAGTTCTTACCTTTTGTGAAGCCGCCGCTGTTTCCGAATACGAGCAGTCTGACCGCAATAGTTAATTTTCCTGCGGGTAAAGAAAAGCTGTATTCGCGCGGCGGATAGCGATAATAGGTCTCGCCGATTTTTTCCGGACGTTCCATACCTGTTCCGCTTATGAACATTTCGTCCATATCAATGGCAGTCCCGATGAAAATCGTGGCTTTTTTACCCCAAAGCTCCTCCGGTATATCTAAGGTTTTTCGGTACCAGTAAACGCCCCTTTTATTTAAAGGCGCGAAGAGTGAGACGTTTTCCCAACCCTCGGTGTCGTCAAAGTCTGCGTTCATCCAACCTTGATTTAAACCCTCGTCGCTGTCATTCAGCCGCTTGTGGTAGTCGTTGGTATCGGCTTCCTCAGCGAGGATTGTGTTTTTTATAAAATCATCGTCCTTACATCTGTCCGCCTCGGAAAGTTCGTCGGAGTATCCCCCGTTCTTGAGCATATCGCGGCTCATCCAGGCACTCACGGGCGTACCGCCTACAGCACAGGCAAGAAGTCCAATCGGAACCTTATAGCGTTCATACAATTTCTTAGCGAAGAAATATCCCGCCGCAGTGAAATCAGGCGCATTCTCCGGCGAAAAGCTCTTCCACTCACATTCGGATAAACCGAATTCATCAATCGGAGCTTTAAAATTATACACCTGCGGAACCTTTAGTTGTCTTATCAGCGGATTTACAACACTCATTTCATCGGGGTAGTTATGGCAGACGCGGCTTAGCCAAAGCTCCATATTGGATTGCCCCGAACAGAGCCAGACATCGCCGATTAAAACATCACGGATTGTAACAGTCTCTCCCGCCGAGCTGATTATTAACGACTGCGGCTCGCAGTCGGCGTCAAATTTGCCGAGTGTGTTTTGCCAAAAACCGTTTTCATCGGCTTTTACGGCGGCGGTTTTACCCGCGAAGCTGACGGAAACAAATTCGTTCGGATTACAAAACCCGCGGATTTTGAGTTCGGTATCTCGCTGAAGAATCATACCGTCGGAAAAAAGAGGGGACAGTCTTATACTCACTTTAAAAATCTCCTTTTCTTTAATTTATTTATGAACCCCTAATCGTATCGGCGATTAAGAAAACAATCATAACAAGCACGAGCGGATTTTCAAAGATGGTTCGCACTCTTTCCGCCGCCATGATATAGGGGTTGGCGTTCTCTACCTTAAAGCGTCCTTTAACGCAGAAGTAAATAAAACAAAACAAACCGATAATGACCAAAGCCCACGGAAGGACAAGCGAGACTGTCTCCAATACAAGACTCTCCGAGCTTTGAGCTACATCATAAAACACATCGAGAAGCACAAAATATAAATTATTAATTACATGCAGGATTATAGCGGGAATAACCGAGTTCGCCCTGATAGCGACTATAGCGCAAATAACGCCCGCCGATGCAGTATAAAGAAACTGCGTAAGATTTCCGTGGAAAAAGCCGAAGAGCAGAGAGGTGATTATCACCGCCGTTAAATCTCCGTAGCGGCGTAAGGCTCTCAGCAGAAAGTGACGATAAATCAGTTCCTCGCATATAGGTCCTACAACCCCCACTAAAATCAGCATCGTAATCACCTGCGGCAGAGTCTGCGGCATGATGTTTTCAAAAACATCACGCAGACCATCGCTTCCGAATACGGGGCGTAAAATATACTCTATAAAGTTGGAAATGAAAATCGCCGCCGCAGAAAGAAAATAACTCGCGAGAAACGCAGGGAGAATCCAGCTTTTTTTAAACTCATACGAAGGACACGCCCTTTGAAAAGAAACCCTTTTTCTAAACGCTAACCCGAAAACCAAAAACGACGGAACAAATATAACTAAGTGGTTCACGAACCATAAAAGAAAGAAAATAAAATTTTCTAAAAATTCGCTAATGACAGGCTCTGCTGTATGTGCGGTATCCGCCGCTCCTGCTGATGCAGTCATTTCAAAGAACTTTACGAGTGCGTATATAAGCAGACGTTGTAACAATAATACCGCGATTACGGTAAACGAGAGCAGGTATAAGAGCTTCTTGAAATCCTTTTCTTCCTCTTTTTTCTCGGAAATAAACGCCGAAAAAGCCGCCTCGTTTTCGGGGGTAGGCGGGTTTTGCAGGTTTGATTGATTTAGCACTTCGTTTTGGGTATGTTGGTTATCTGTCATCATAGGTATGTTTATACTGTCCCCGATTTTTTAAACGCGGGACAGATTTCCGCCTTTCCGTGTTTTTTATTCTATCATATTTTTATATCGCTGTCAATGAATATAGTCCTTTAAAAATCAAAATGCCTATGTTTTGATTTTAAAGGACTGTAATATTTTAAAAACCGATAAGAAGACAGCAGGCTAACTCGGTGCGTCTTGTTGCTTGTCGGAGACAGGGTTTATCTGCTGTAAAACCAAGTCGCCGCCTCCAAGTACCGCTTTACGTAAGGAGAGGCTGTATACCGCGCTGTTTTGCGGTTTAATACGGAACGTACTGTCCCATCCGCCTTTCATCCTAAAACGCAGGGTTGTCGGCTTCGAGATTTCAATTTTTACCTCTTCGTTTAAGGCGGTCGTCGCCAATATTTCGCCTGTATTCGCATCGGTTAATTCTATTTTTAATTTTTTCCCTGTGCCGCTTGTCTGCGGCATTTTAAATACCGCTGAATAGTCGGGCTTTTGCAGATACTGACCGCATCCGATACAGACTATAGCCTCGCCTGAAACGTCCGCATTACACACGGGACAACTATAAAGCATTATAATCACCTTCATTCGCTGTTTTATATAGTGTAACACATATGCTTACAAATGTCAACATATGTGTTCATATTTTTGTTATTTTTTGCTTATAATTTATATTATAGCAAAAAGGGGGAGCGGTCATGCTCGATGCGAAAATAGTGGGGAAAGTTATACAACGTCACCGCGAGATAAAAGGTCTTTCGCAGGAGGTTGTGAGCGGGTTTGCAGATATAGGACGCACACATTTGAGTGCGATAGAAAGAGGGGAGCGAAAACCTACCCTCGAAACTTTTTATAGAATTTCTTTGGCGCTTGAGGTAAAGCCGAGCGAATTATGGAAAGAAATAGAGCAAGAAAACCCCTGCAATCCTTGAGGGTTGCAGGGGTTTGGGAATACCCGACTGCGCCTGATGACGCAAAACTTGAACCGGAAACTGCAATATTCGCACTACCGTGAGGGTAGATGCAATATTGCGTGTCGCGGCTCGCGACTGCCGATGGTGGGACTCGAACCCACACGTGGTTGTCCACAACAGATTTTGAGTCTGCCTCGTCTGCCATTCCGACACATCGGCTTATATTGAGTTTTTTATTAGAAGAACAGTATAAAGTATAACACGAACATCGGGGTTTGTCAACTGTTTGATTTTTTTCTTTGCGTGATTTGTATAAAATTATATGTTTCATAGCGTAAAGTATAGTTCTGCTCGTACAAAAATCGACCAATTTCTTAGCCGTTCTTTGGTAAAATCGCTGATTTTTTCATTTTATTTGACGCTCCCGATAAAATACCTTGAATTATATTATTAAGTGTGTTATCATTGTTGTGTAATCATTTGGCACTCTGTACCTTCTTTTTCGGTTTTTACGGCGTGCCGTAAATTTACTTTTGAAAGGAATTTTATTGGCATGGCAGACGATGTAAAAATTACCGCAACGGTAGTACCTGCGGCAACGGTGAAAGCTTCGACCGTTCCCGTCAGCGAAGTAAAAACAACAACAGTTAAAGCGACCCCGGCATCCGCAAAGGAAAAGGCGACTCCTAAGGCGAAAGCCGCACCCAAGGCGAAAGCCGTTGCTGCTCCTAAAGCAAAAGCAGCACCCAAGGCGAAAGCCGTTGCTGCTCCTAAAGCAAAAGCAGCACCCAAGGCTAAAGCCGCCGCTGCTCCTAAAGCAAAAGCCGCACCCAAAGCTAAAGCCGCTGTTGCTCCTAAAGCAAAAGCCGCACCTAAAGCTAAAGCCGCTGTTGCTCCTAAAGCAAAAGCCGCTGTTGCACCTAAGGCAAAAGCCGCACCTAAGGCTAAAGTCGCCGCTACTCCTAAGGCAAAAGCCGCACCTAAGGCTAAAGCTGTAGCCGCTCCCGCAAGAGGCGGCAGAAGAAAAGCGGCTCCTACGCTCGATAATGCGACCTCGGCTCTCTGGAAGGTAATTTCAAAGGCGAACCTGAAGAATGTCGAAGTGCCTGTTGCAGTGCAGGTAGTGGTTATTGATGTGGGAACTTTCTTCGTAGCAATAAAGGACGACGGCAACGGTAAACAGCCGCACATTATTCAATCTGTTTACGATGACCGCGATGGTACTTTTGAAACCTCTTATGAAGAGATTATGAAAATCTCAAAAGGCAAGTATAATTATCGCGATGCGATTATGAACGGCGTTGTACGCTATCAGGGCGACATCAGAAAAGCAATGGCTCTTGCGAATCTTTTCAAATAAAATTAAAGCAATCTGCGATGTTTTCGGTTGCCGTGTAATTAAGCGGCAACCGAATTCTAATAATAAAAAGGAATCATCTTATGTCTGTCTTTTGTGATACGGTTTTCGCGCTTGTCCGTAAAATCCCGTGCGGTTTTGTTTCGACCTACGGCGATATTGCCTTTGCGGCGGGAAGACCTCGCAGTGCGAGGATTGTCGGTTACACCCTACATCGTAATGACGACCCCGAAACTACGCCCTGTCACCGCGTTGTGTTTAAAGACGGCTCGCTTGCCGACGGCTATGTTTTCGGCGGCAAAGACGTTCAGCGGGGGATTTTAGAGAAAGAGGGAGTAGTTTTTACGCAAGACGGAAAAGTCGATATGGAGAAATGCAGGTTTTTAGGGTTTTGAGAATTTTGAGAATATTTGTGCAATTTTTTATTTTTTCAAAAAACGACAATTATTTTTTTGAAAACACTTGACAAATAGAAATTATATGGTATAATAGTATTTAATAAAGAGGCAAATTTGGTTAAATTTCACAAAGGAGGCGGGTTATAATGAAAAAAGCAATCAAACGTGTATTCGCAATTGCTGTTTCGGCTATAATGATTGCAAGCTTTCCTTTCTCCGCCGAGGGAACTGTCATCTTCACTCCAATACCCGCAACATCGACACGGCATTTAAAAAGTGTGAGTGAAACCGAAAGAGGAGCCAGCGAAAGACTGTCAAGCGGGTATCGCATAAACCGTGCTACCGAAGACGCCGCCGGTCTCTCAAAATCCGAAAAAATACGAAATCAAATCCGCGGACTTGAGGCTGCTTCCCGATTTGAAGCTGACGGGATTTCGCTTATAGAGACCTCAGCGGGTGCAATGGATGAAATTAAAGAAATGTTAGAGCGTATGAGAGAACTCGTTGTAACGGGAATGGCCGATACAGCCGATACAAGTGATAGAGCGAAAATCAGCGATGAACTCGACCAACTCGCGAAAGAAATCGAAAGCATTACTGAAAGAGAAAAAATACCCTCACTCGAAGAGTTAAAACGTATGTCTTAATTTAAGCTCACAATATATAAGGCGGGAAAACCCCGCCTTTTGTGTTACCGGAATAAAATTCGTGAATAAAATTTTAATTTTATTTTATTTTCAAAAAAACCCTACATGATTGCGGGACGAAAACGGGGTTGACTTTTAGGGGCGGGTATGGTAAAATAGGATTATGAAGACTATAAAAACACCGGAGGTCATAAACTTTGGACGCTCAAGATAAAGACATAGAACAAATACTGCCTTTAATACCGGATATTCTCTCGCCAACGGACGATTACATTTTTAAGCTCATATTCGGACACGAGGACGGCGTAGAACGCTTGACGAGCCTGTTGCAATCAGTTCTGAAACTTTCGCACGATGAATATAGTGAAATTTCGATTACCGACCCGCACTTGCTCCGTGAATACAAAGACGATAAACTCGGAATACTTGATATAAAAGTCAAGACCAAATCGGGAAAAATTATAAACATCGAAATCCAAGTTGAGCCGTCGCCCGTGCTACGAGAGCGAATCCTTTATTACACTGCAAAAATGATTACGGGGCAGATGAAATCGGGTAACGACCATTCGGATATTAAACGAGTGATTAGCATAGTTATAACCGCCCATAATTTTATAGATGAAAGCAAAGAATACCACAACCGCTTTACTCTCTACGACCCCGAAACAAAAACGGGTTTTTCCGAAAAGTTAGAAATTCATACAATCGAACTTCCGAAAATCCCGACCGATAGTGACGGTACGCAATTATGGTGGTGGACGAAGTTTTTATCCGCCAAGAGCAAGGAGGAATTTACTATGTTAGCAGAACAAAACCCACAAGTTAAAAATGCTGTTGTTCGTCTTATGGAGTTGTCCTCTGACGAAAAGACCCGCTTAGTTTACGAATCCCGTCATAAAATGGCATGGGATAATTGGGGACGCGAAAGAGCGGCTGAAGAAAAAGGCATGGAAAAGGGTATAGAAAAAGGCAGAACCGAAATTATAGAACGGTTAAAGTTGTTAGGCTTGTCAGACGATATAATCAGACAAGCGACCGAGCTACCGCCCCTACAATAAATAAATAAAACAAGAGAAAGCCGTCTGCGTTCAAAGCAGGCGGTTTTTTCAATAGTAGGACATAAGCGACCACATGATTGCGGCGAATGTGTTACCTATCATTGACACTTTAACATTAATTTTATTTTATTTTCAAAAAATTTTATTTTATTTTCAAAAAAACCCTTGACATTTACAAAAATTTACTATATAATTAAAAGGCTGTGGAAATAATAATGCGAGGAGGTCATAAAATGAAAAGAACTTATCAGCCTAAAAAGCGTCAAAGGCTTAAGGAACACGGCTTCAGAAAAAGAATGGCGACCCGCGCAGGCAGAAAAGTACTCGCGAGAAGACGCGCCAGAGGCAGAAAAACTTTATCTTATTAAAGAAATGTCAAGCTACTCTAAAAAATACGTAAGCGTCAGAAAGAACAGGGAATTTCAATATCTGTTCAAAAAAGGGGAAAGCTTAGTCACCTACGCCTTTGTCTGTTATTACAAGTCCAATAAACGGCGGACAAGCCGTGTGGGCATCACAGCGTCGAAGAAAATCGGAAATGCGGTAAAGCGTAACCGCGCAAGGCGGATTATAAGGGAAGCCTTCCGCCTTGTACAACCTCTTATCGCCGATAAAACAGACAAGCGTTACGATTTTGTATTCGTAGCGAGAGGCAAGACACCCGAACTTGATTCAAAACAGATTTTCGAACTTTTGGTAAAACAGCTCCTGCCGCGGCTTTAAGATTTGCGCCGCCTTTAAAAAAAGTATAAACGTATAAGTATGAAATACATTTTGATTGCTTTTATTAAGCTGTACAGAATAACTCTGTCTAAAATAATACCCCCTTCCTGCCGCTTTACACCAAGCTGTTCCGTTTACGCTATTTCAGCGTTGGAACGCTTCGGTGCTGTAAAAGGCGGCTATTTGTCGTTTAAGCGTATTGTCAGATGTAACCCGTTTTCGCCCGGCGGCGAAGATAAAGTCCCCGCTACCTTTGCGTGGCGGAGAAAAAAGGAAGGTGAGTCGTCATAGAATTTCTGTATTCGTTAATCGGTACACCGCTCGGCTATGTTATGTGGCTGATTTATCGCTTAGTCAACGACTTTGGCTGGGCTGTGGTTTTGTTTACGCTGCTTGTTAAAGTGGTCAGCTTCCCCTTACAGCTGAAACAACAGAAAAATCAGGCGTTTTCACAGCTTTTTACCCCGCGTGTTCAGGAAATACAACGTAAACACCGCGGCAACCAACAGAAAATGCAGGAGGAAATGGCGAAGCTTCAAAAAGAGGGCTATAACCCTATGGGCGGTTGCGGTCCTATGCTTCTTACCGTTATTATCCTCTTTGGCGTACTTGATGTGGTTTATAAGCCGATGACCCACATGGAGCGGCTTGACGGTGATACGATTGCGAGAGTGCAGGAAATAAGCAAGCAGGTCGAATATACCTCGATAGTCCTGAAAAGTGAGGAAGATGCTCGTCTCTTCGTAGAGTTTTCAGACAGCGGCGAAGATTTTAACGATTTCTTTACAAAAAGCGAAGATGTAGAGCAGGTCAGTTATGTGCTGACATCGGACTCCGTGATTTCTGTGACTGAAGCGCAGAGAAAACAAATAGGGGAGCTGATATTTGATTCATTCGACAACCGAAATAACAGCTTCCTCATTGATAGCGGCTCGCGTCTTTCAGAAACCGTAAAAGGCGAGCTTCGCGGTGTTGAAGGACGATATAAGAGCCTTCAGAGAGAGCTTCGAGCTGTAGCGCAGTACTCGATTTCACCCGACGCTTTTTCTTCCCTTTCCGCCGAAGATGTTAAAAAGCTCGAAAACTTAAATGAAAATTTACTGTTTCTCGGGGTCATAAACCTCGGAGAAACGCCGAATTTTACCACCTTTAACAGTCTGTGGTTTATCGCTATGCTCTGTTTTGTTTTATCGGTCATACAAACGGTGGTCATGCGGTATATCCAAAAGAAAACCATGCCCGATGCTCCTAACATGGGGGCGATGAAGTTCATGTTTTTTATGGGACCGATGTTCTCGCTGATGATTGTGTTTACCGTACCCGCAGGTGCGGGGCTGTACTGGGCGGTTTCCTATATGTTTATGATAGTCCAGAGCATTATTATATACAAGCTCTGGCCCCCGGAAAGAATGAGGGAAGAAGCCCGTGCCAAGGTAACAGCCAAGGGCGGCGTAGTTAATGCTGTTGCAAAGGTCGTAGATGTAGACGAAGAAGGAAACGAGGTAATAAAAGAGGAAAAGGTTTACGAAATGAGCTCAAAGGAGCAGAAAGAGTATTTTCGTAAAAAGCTTGAAGAAGCGCGTAAAGCAGACCTCGAAAAGTACGGAGAAGCACCCGACATTGATTTATCAGAATACGACAAACCAAAACCCAAAAACGAGGGGGAAGACGCCCCTGTTGACAAACAAGAAAATATCGATAATTGAGGAGAAAACCAAATGGAAAAGAAATTCAGCGGCAAATCTCTTGAAGAAGCTCGCGCACAAGCTTATAAGTTCTTCGCCGACTACGGCGTTGACGAGTACGGTATATCTGTCAGCATTATTGAACAGCCTGTTAAAAAGCTGTTCGGTACGAAGGGCGAGTATATGATTAGTGCGTCGGCTGATGTGAAAGAAGACGCGGTTTCAACGGAACAAAAAGGCGAAACTCCCGTAAAATCGGCGGTCTTGGAGAGCGGTGATTATTCACGAGTCATTAAGTATATCGAAAACATTTTAGAAAAGCTCGGCGCAGAGGATTTCCATATAGATATAATCGAAAAAGAAGAGAATGTTGTTCTCGACATAGTAGGCGATAAGCTCGGAATTGTAATCGGGCGTAGGGGTGAAACTTTAGACAGCCTACAATATCTTGCGATTCTGTCGAACAATCGCTCAAACGGGCAGTTCAAAAGGATTTCTGTAGATTGTAACGGGTATCGTGAAAAACGGCGCGAAACCCTTGAAACCTTAGCGACCCGCACGGCGAACAAGGTTTTAAAACAGGGTAGACGTGTCACACTCGAACCTATGAACCCTTATGAACGGCGCATCATACACAGCAAGGTGGCGGAAATAAACGGGGTTTTCTCAAGCTCTGTGGGCGAAGAGCCTTTCCGCAAGGTAGTTGTCTCCGCTAATATTCCCAGGGCGAAGAGCGGCGTGGGGAGCCGTGATTTCCGTGATAATAACAGATACGGAAGAGACAGCCGTGACAGTAACAGAGACCGTCCTATTTCACCCGCACGTTCTTATAAGCAGTCGAGCGGATTTTCGACCTCGTTTGAACGAGAGTACAAGAGAGAGAGCGTCGAAATTTCACAGGATACGGTGGATTTTGAAAAGAACGCTTCTGTGGGAAAAATTGAATTATAAGCGTCAGCTTGCCGAAAAAAAGGGTATCAACATTTAAGCGATACCCTTTTTTCATGTTAAAAATTATTTCCGAAAAATGCTAAACACGCCATAGCTGATTTCGTTTATATGACACCATGTAAACAAAACCATTAAACCTCATTCAACAACTCCTCAATCAGCTCGATAGCCTCTTCATACTCGCTCATTAGTATTTTTGTCGATATATTTCTGACCATTCCCGAAAACCTGTCTGTCCGCGTGATTTTTTGCAGGGTACCGACCGCTGCGTTAATTGCACCCGCATTCATCTCTTCAAGCGCGTCTGTCAGCTTTTCAAGCTCTGCTTTCAGTAACTCGCCATCCGCAGAACCTTTGTTGCCGCGCTTTGTACCGTGTGCGGATATGGCTTTTTTTATTCTGCCGAGTAGTGCGTCAAGCTCTGTTAAGAAATCATCGTTTCTCGCTTTTATAAAGCTCAAATCCTCCTGCTTTGCGGCAAGTTCCATAGTGTACGCAAACCCCGACAACTCGTCCGCACCCACGCTCGCCGCCGCACTCTTGAGGGCATGTACACAGGTCGTATATGATTGCATATCATTGTTTTTCAAAAATTCTTTAAGTTGTTCAATCCGCTCTGTTCCGTCTTCTACAAAGGTAGACAGTGTCTCGATATAGTATTCGGGCGAACCCGCCGATATTGATAATCCTTTTTTTACATTAAGCCCATCTATTTCTACAGTCGGCTTGCTTTTTTTCGGGACGGGTTCTATTACTATACTGTCCGCATTGGATAGACCCTTCTGCTTCTTTCGGGGAATAAATCGCTCTAAAACCGTATTTAATTTAACGGTATCTATGGGCTTTGAAATATACTCGTTAAAGCCGTTTTCGAGAAACATCTCTCTTGTTCCCGCGACAGCGTTGGCAGTCAGCGCGACTATAGGCACATCTTTAAAGTACGCATCTTTTTCCTTGCTTCCTAAGGCTCTGATATGAGCGGTCGCTTCTACACCATCCATTTCCGGCATCCTGTGGTCCATGAAAACTAAATCATAGTCCTTGGTTTTTACGGCTTCGATTGCTTCCATGCCGTTGTTACAAAGGTCTATTTTCATTTTATAGGGCATAAGCAACCCTTTAGCCACGCGCAGATTGGTGTTAATGTCGTCTACAACGAGAACCTTGGCTTCGGGTGCAATAAATCGAGCAATAGTCTCGCCTATTTCGCTGTAAAAATAACTGCCTGATGCGTTGTTGAGAATGTTGGCTATAGACATACAGTAGACAGGCATGGAAAGTACACTCAACCCCCGCTCGGTTATTTTTTCACCGAACTCGGCGAGCAAAACGACCTTCGCGTTGTCTCGGGATTTTAATATTAAATGCTTGCTTCTTTCGTACAGGGTAAAAGAAGTGAACACAAAGGCGAAGCTATCGCCCGACAGAGCCTCCGAGAGTTCGTCCTCGCTCGTTACGACCGTACAGGAGCCGTTCATGTTCTCTATCGCATAGCGAATCGAGTTTGAGTATATGTCTCGCCGCTCGAAAATAAGGACTTTTTTATTCTCAGGGTCTATCACAGAGGCTATTCTTTCGGGACTACCGACCCTCTGAGGTAATCTCACGGTGAATTTGCTGCCTATTCCGTGTTCTGATTCGACAGAAATATCGCCCTCCATAGCCCGTACAAGGTTACTCGTTATGGTGAGTCCTAACCCAACGCCCTCTATCCCTTTACGTGCACCCGATTCAAGCTGAACATATTCGGAAAAGATACTTTCAAGGTTTTCGGGTTTTATACCCTTTCCGCTGTCCTCGACTTCAAAAATAAGATTAACAACGCCTTCATTAATCTGCTCGTATAACACGGATAGCGATATGAAGCCTTTGTCGGTATACTTTACGGCGTTACCCAAAAGATTAATCAAAATCTGACGAATCCTCACCTCGTCTCCGAGCAGAGCGTTGGGTATACCACTGTCTACATTAACCACAAACCTCACGGGGGAATCAATGATTCTCATCCTGATAATATTAATAACATCGTTTAATAAGGAAGAGAATTGATAAGCGGTCGAAGCTATTTTCAGGTTACTTGATTCCATTCTCGATACATCAAGTATGTCGTTTATTATTGATAATAGATTTGAACCCGCTTGCTTTACTGTGATAATATGCTCGCGCAGTGCGTTCGGGTCGTCTTCAAGAAGCGCGAGTTCTGCCATACCTATAATCGCGTTCATAGGTGTACGGATTTCATGACTCATATGTGCGAGAAACGCACTTTTAGCTCTGCTCCCCTGTTCCGCCTGTTCTCTCGCTTTTATAAGCTCAGTTACGTTAAACGCATATTGAAGGTGAACCATTTTGCCGTCAGGCCAATTTATATAACAATCCGAGTGGCGTACATGAATCCCCACATTCTCTACATACTCGTCCCACACAACAATTTGACCGGGGTTTTCATTGAGCTTAAAACACGGGCAATGGTCGCAGAACCCGTTTAAGCCGCGAAAAACCTCATAACAGTATTTGCCCAATATATCCTCGTTTTCAATATTGAACACTTTTCTCATACTGCGATTTATAAACAAAAGTTCGCCTGTTTCGGGGACGGTGGCATAGATTAACGCATCTATATTGTCAAGAATATTTGTAAGCGCATCGAGGGCGTTGTTCTTCATTTTATTCGCCTCGTTAGCTTCGTCCACCGCCGATGCCAATTCCTCTGTAGCCTTTATAATATCGCGGGTCATGTTGTTGCGGACAAACGCACCGGCAATCATGAACCCCACCGAACGCATAATTTTACCCTCATTATCCGTGAAAATCCGTTCCCTTGTGCAGTCGTCAAAGCCGACAAACCCCCAAAATTCGTTATCTATAAAAACCGGGGCAACAAAAATCGAGAGAATGTTTCTAATACGCAACTGCCTGCGATTTGCATCGGGAAAGTTACATGTGAGGTCGTTTATACATTCCCCTCTCGCTAAAATGCCGTCCCAACCGGGTTGTCCATCGTCAAAAACATTATCGGGTTTAAAGCCATCTCCCGTCTCAACACCGTCAGACCACTCACAAACCATTTTACAGCGTTTTTGTTCGTCTTTCACGTAGAATTTCCATACGCTTATGCGGTCAACCTCCACTGCGCCGCCGACAATACCTAACGATTTTGTCATCGTTTCATCGAAATTATCTAATTCGGAAACAAGCAGAATCGAAGACACGCGGTTTATACTCTCGAGCAGTCGATTCTGCTTTTCGAGTTCTTCCGACACCTGCTTGAATTCCGATACATCTCTCATGACCCCAAGTAAACCCGTCACCTCATCATCAACGATAATGGGTGTTTTTACAGTCTCTATAAATTTTCTCGAACCATCGGGAAAAGTGAACCAGCCGCTCGACTTAACAGCCACCCTTTCGTAAACCACTTTTTTTTCGGTTGCTTCAAAATCACTCGGTAATCTGTCGGAAAGCCCTCCTATTTCCCCAAAGGTCTTTCCTTTAATTTCCTCTTCACTAAATCCTGTGAACAACTCATAATTACGATTACAGCTTGTATAGGTAAAATTCAAGTCCTTGCTCACTATCATATCCGGGACAGAACTGTAAATAGAGCGAAGCTTCGTGAGCTGTTCTTTATTTATACTATTAATCCGCCTGTTTCTCAGTAACAACACATATGTAATTATCAGCAACGTCAAAAGAACGACCGCGAGAACATAGGTAATCATTCAGTACCCACCTTTTCAAACTCCTCTGCGTATTCAATGAATATTTCGACAAGCGTAGGGTCAAAGTGCGAGCCGCTGCTGTTTATTATCGTCTCCTTAGCCTCCTCATGCGAGAAAGCTTTTTTATAGGGGCGTTCGGAGACGAGTGCGTCATATACATCGACTATCGCCATGACCCGTCCGAGCAGGGGAATCTCTTCGCCTTTGAGCCCTTTCGGATAGCCGCTTCCGTCCCATTTTTCATGATGCGCGGATACAAAAATTTTTGCGTACTCTAAAAATTCCCATTCTGTTGTACTTTCTTTTATTCTGTCTATAATTTTCTCGCCGAAAATCGTGTGTTTTTTTACCTGTTCAAACTCCTCAGGCGTTAATTTGCCTTGTTTTAAAAGAATAACATCTCTGATTGCGATTTTACCTACATCATGAAGCTGCGCCGACTGAAGTACAAGGTTTTTATCCCAGTCAACCATTTCATCGTTGAACATCTCTTTTTCCTGCATAGCATTAAGCATAATTGTAAGAAATTCTTGTGTACGGGCAATATGTCCGCCCGTGATGTCATCGCGATATTCCACAAGCTCTGCCATTGTGTGAAGGAGAGCGTTTTGAAGCTCCAACACAGAGCGGGTTTTATTGATAACACGCTCCGATAAATCATCGTTGAGCCGCCGAAGCTCCCTTTTTTGTTCCTCGACTAATAGATGCACTTCTATTCTTTTTGAAAGGAGCGGCGGAGAAAAAGGTTTTGTTATGTAATCTATTGCGCCGAGCGACAGCCCCTCAAACTCGCTCTTTCCATCGCTTTTGGCGGTTAGGAAAATAACGGGTATTTCGGCTGTTCTTTCGTCTTCTTTCAGGCATTTTATTACCTCATACCCATTCATTATCGGCATATTTACGTCGAGCAGGATTAGGTCCGGTGTTACCTTTTTAAGCATTGCGAAAAGCTTTTCGCCCGACGGTGCGGTAAATATGTCATATTCATCGGCAAGATTATTCTTCGCTACCACCAAATTCGTTATATCATCGTCAACAATAATTACTAATTTACGGTTGCTGTTTTCGTCCATGAAAGTCTCCTCCTACATGGAAATTGTTTTAATCACTCATTAATTCTAATTATATTGCATATTCTATATTTTGTCAATACGGCAGAGACATTAAAATTATATTAAACAAAAATTAATTAAAAATTAGGGACGGAAACAAATTCCGCCCCATAAGCTATTTATCGTTTAATACATTCCGCCCATTCCGCCGGGTGGCATCGCCGGAGCGGGATTTTCTTCTTTCTTATCCGCTACGAGACTCTCGGTAGTCAACACCATAGCCGCCACTGACGCCGCATTTTGGAGTGCGGAGCGGGTGACTTTTGCGGGGTCAACTATACCTGCCTCAACCATATCTACATACTTGTCGCCGAGTACGTCATAACCATATCCGATTTTGCCCGAACGCTTAATCGCATCTATAATTACCGAACCTTCAAGTCCTGCATTAACAGCAATCTGACGAATCGGCTCTTCGAGTGCGCGTACAATAATTTTCGCTCCGGTCTTATGGTCGCCCTCAAGGCTCTCGGCAAGCTTTTCAACCGCACTCATAACATTTATAAGCACAGCACCGCCACCGGGGATTATACCTTCTTCTATAGCCGCCTTCGTAGCCGCCAAAGCATCTTCTATGCGCAGCTTTTTCTCTTTCATCTCGACTTCAGTTGCCGCACCGACTTTTATTACCGCTACACCGCCTGAGAGTTTTGCGAGCCGTTCTTGAAGCTTTTCTTTATCAAAATCGCTTGTGGTATCTTCTATAGCGGTTTTAATCTGAGCGATTCTTTCTTCTATCGCCTTCTTTGTACCCGCGCCGTCTACTATAATCGTATCCTCTTTTGAAACCTTTACCTGTTTTGCAGTACCGAGCTGTTCAATTGTGGCTTCCTTAAGGTCTAAGCCGAGTTCTTCCGTAATGACTTCACCACCCGTAAGAATAGCGATGTCACGAAGCATTTCTTTACGCCTGTCGCCGAAGCCGGGGGCTTTTACGCCTACGCAGACGAAAGTGCCGCGAAGCTTGTTGAGGATAATCGTAGTCAATGCTTCACCCTCAATGTCCTCGGCAATGATGAGCAGCTTTCTGCCGCTCTGTACGACCTGTTCGAGAATGGGGAGTATTTCCTGAACGGCTGAAATTTTCTTATCGGTAATCAAGATATAAGGGTCGTCAAGTTCGGCTATCATCTTGTCGCCGTCTGTCGAAAGATAGGGACTGACATAGCCGCGGTCAAACTGCATACCTTCAACGACCTCGCTGTAGGTTTCAGCTGTTTTGCTCTCCTCTATTGTGATGACGCCGTCACTGGTTACTTTTTCCATGGCGTCCGCTATGAGTCTGCCCACGGATTCCTCGCCCGAAGATATAGTCGCTACACGCGCAATGTCTTCACTGCCCTGAACGGGATGCGAGCTTTTCTTTATTTCTTCAACCGCTAAATCTACAGCCTTTTTTATACCCCTTTGAACTATCATCGGATTCGCGCCGGCGGCGATATTCTTCATACCCTCGTTCACGATAGACTGAGCAAAAAGTGTAGCTGTTGTCGTTCCATCGCCCGCCGCATCGTTAGTTTTAGTGGCGACCTCTTTCACTAACTGTACACCCATGTTTTCATAAGGGTCTTCAAGCTCGATTTCTTTTGCAATGGTGACGCCGTCGTTCGTAATTAACGGTGCGCCGAACTTTTTGTCGAGTACTACGTTTCTGCCCTTAGGACCGAGTGTGATTTTAACGGTATTTGCGAGTTGGTCAATACCTGATTGAAGAGCTTTACGAGCCTCTTCACCATAAATAATCTGTTTTGCCATGTTTGTTTGTTTCCTTTCTGAATATTATTCTACTATTGCTAAGATGTCGGATTGACGCAAAATAGTGTATTCTACGCCGTCTACTTTTACCTCGGTGCCGGCGTATTTGCTCATAAGCACCTTATCGCCTACCTTTACAACCATCGCTCCCACTTCCTTACCGTCGTAAATCCCGCCGGGTCCTACAGCCACGATTTCAGCAAGCTGGGGCTTTTCCTTGGCAGAACCCGCCAATATGATTCCGCTCTTGGTCGTTTCTTCGGCTTCCAGCATTTTTATAACCACTCTGTCAGCTAATGGTTTGATGTTCATTGATTTGCCTCCTTGTTCATGTTTTTTATTTTTTAGTTTTAGCACTCCGCTCAAAAGAGTGCTAAAAACCACTAACTATAATTTTAATCATTTACGCAGTAAAAATCAAGGGGTTTTACGTCTTTTTTTTATTTTCGTAAAATATATACAAAAATAACCCGAAAAGTTCACCGAATTTATTCAAAATAATAATTGTTACGATTCTGTTTACAAAATGTGAATAAAGTGTTGCTTTTTTTGTTTTAGTGCGGTATAATTAAATCTAAAGAGAGAAAGGAGCTTGTAATGGAACGCATATTAATAGTAGACGATGATAAAATCACCTGTGAAATGCTCTCGTTTAATCTTCAGAGAGACGGATATGAAACACTTATTTCTCAAAGCGGAACAGAGGCTGTAAGAATATGCAGGGAGGAGTCTTCGCCCGACCTCATGGTTCTTGATTTAATGATTCCGGGTATGAACGGATTAGACATTTGTAAAGAGGTCAGAAAGTTCTCGACCATTCCCATCATCATGTTGACCACTAAAGATGATACATTTGAAAAAGTATTAGGTTTAGAACTCGGCGCGGACGATTATATAACTAAGCCGTTTGACATGAAGGAAATATCGGCGCGGATAAAAGCACTTTTACGCCGAACTAAGAGTTTTAACGCGATGGAGAATGACAAACAAGACAAAAAAATTATAATGTACGATAATTTAGTTATCGACATGAATCGATTTGAACTTAAAATAGGCGGGACTGTTTTAGAAATACCGCCCAAAGAACTCGAACTGCTTTTCTATCTCGCGTCAAATCCAAACAAGGTTTTCACTCGTGACCAGCTTCTCGATGATGTCTGGGGGTTTGAATACTACGGTGACTCGCGTACAATAGACGTACATGTAAAGCGGCTCCGCAGTAAACTCGATGGTTCATCGCGCAAGTGGTTTTTAAAGACTGTATGGGGCGTGGGGTATAAATTTGAGCTAAACGAATAAAATAACACGCTTTTTAAGTCAAGATAAAGTGTTATTTCCTCATGGCGTTTAATGCGTTTTTTAGAATCTCTAAGGCTCGGTAAGGGTCGTCAATGTTTTTCACCGCGCGTTCCATGGGACAAACCCCGTCCCCCGCGCGGTTTTTGATTTCATCGACAAGCTCTCCGTAAACACAGCGGATTTCATGACGCGCAAAAACCTCTACCGCAGACCTGCTCATAACATGAGCATAGACGTCTTTTATGCCGGAGAACACAAAAAGCAGAGCTAATGCCTTCCCCGTAATAGTATCCGCGGCGGAAAAGCCTTTTAAGTCAAGCCCTGCTTCCAAGAACTCCAAGATGGGGGAAATCCCTTTCCCCCTACTTGTATGAATTATTCCGTTGCTGTACAGGATGCAGTTTCCGAACCCGCCGTCTTCAAGCAACGCTTTCGCTTTTTCTAAATCAGTCAAGACGTTTTTTCAACTCCTTAGCACGATAAACAATGAGGGGAACAAACGCCCATTGTAAAAGGATTCCGGGTAATCCCGCAGTAACGGTAGTCCAAATTGACTCAACGGAGGTCGGTGCCGGATTATTAGCCCCGAGTACATAAACAGCCGCCAAAATCGCGACAGCTCTTATAAAACGCCCCGCAAATTGAGCTATTAACAGGTTAAGTATGACCGGGGTTTTTGCTTTATAAAGCAATCCCGCTGTAAATCCGTAGCCGGCAAGTTCTAAGGTCATGTAAGGCAGCATAAATGAGGCGGGCATGGCTGAGCCTAAAAGGGCTGTTGTAAAGCAATAGCTCATTAATGGACTGATTAAACCCGCGAGCAGTCCGACAACAGGACCACCTAAGAACCCGGCTACAAATATAGGGATTTGTATAGGCAAAAAGGTTGCTCCGGGTAACGCCCCGAAACCCGAAATCGCCCCGATGTAGTGAAAAATCTGCGGCAGAACAACCGCGCAAATCACGGCGGCAAGCGTAACGAGCGATTTTGTTTTTACTGTTGATTTGTTTACGGTGATTATGTTTTTCATGTAATTACTCCTTCAGATGAAAATACAAAACATCTTTGATAATGCTTTTACTAAATATAATAATAACACAATTTTCAGAAATTGTCAAGGGAGATATGCAGAACAATATGCTTATTAATAAGAATGGTCTGACAATCCGCCATGCTATAGCCGCTGACGCCCCTCTTCTCGGCAGTTGGTGGCGGAGCGGCGAAATTATGGCGTTTTCGGGCTATCCGCTCGGTTTAGACGATACGGACGAGCAGGTAGAACGCCAGATTCTATCCTGTTGTGACCAAACATACCGCCTTCTTATACTTGAAATCGACGGAAAACCCGTAGGCGAGATGAGTTATCACAACATGGGAAACAGCCCTTGCGGAAAAACGGCGCAGACGGGGATAAAAATCTGCGACGCTTCCCTGCGCGGCAAGGGCTATGGTACACAATTCATGTTATTACTTATTGATGAGTTATTCTCGGTTTACGGCTTTGAAAGAATCATTCTCGATGTAGACATAAACAACTTGCGTGCCCGCCGCGTTTATGAGAAAATCGGCTTTATCGAAAAAGGTGTAAGACACGACTGTTGGAAAAATCAGCTCGGAGAGCCGCAGACAGTGGTTGATTATGAGTTAATTAAAAGTTGCATCATCTCAGCATAGGTAAAACATAGTTCTGCGCATTTCGAGCGAAGTTATAATTATTTGTTGCGTCCCATTGAGCGGACGCATATTTGGGATAATCAAAAAAACGGCTTATTTTACTTATTTCCTTAACGGTAGAAGATTGAAATTTCATTATTTTTACGCTCGAAAATAATTTTTAAAATGATGTGTCTAAGCATAAGATTCTTTTCCGTTTCAGAAACATCGGGGTCGGTGAAAACCGCTAAACCCGCCTTAATATTATCTTTTCTTTCAGAAGCACCGATAACCGGCGTTTCTTTTTTCATGATTAAAAGAGCTTCGAGCTTTTTTATTTCATCATCTATTCTTTCTTTTCTATCTTTAAAACGGGCGAGGCTGTAAACCCCGTTTTCGTATGCTTCCATTACCCTTAAAAGTTTTTTATTCAATTTCTTAATCCGCTCGCCTGAAACATCTTCTTCAATTTTTTTCGTAACGCAGGGAGATATATAAAAGCCGTCGAGTTCAATATCTTCTTCAACGCACTTTAAAACCTCTTCATTTATTATCCTGACCTTAATCGCGTGCGACGTTGTACACTTTCCTTTTATATAACCATTGCATTGAAGAAGAGAGCCTTTCTGCGCTTGAATTAGGGGAGAGCCGCAATTACTGCATTTAATCAAACCGCGCAGAATAAAGTCGTTCCCGCTTCGGGGTTCGTGGTGTTCTCCTTTGTTAAAGGTGGATTTAATATAGGCAAGCCGTTCTTGTGTTTTATTAAAGGTTTCCTCGTCAATTATAGGTTCATGCAACCCTTGCTTTATGATGATTCCTTTATCCTCGTATTTTCTTCTCGTCCGATGTTCGGTATTGTATCTGATTTTACCTATATAAACGGGATTACGCAGGATATACTCGATATTAAACCTGTCCCACTTTCCGCCTCGATTGGTGAGAACGCCCATGTTATTCATACCTACGGCAAGTGCGCGTAAACCAGTACCGTTCAGATAGTCATAGAATAAAGAGCGGACAAGCTTTGCTCTTTCTTCATCAATAATATATCGGCTGTCAACAATATTATATCCGAAAGATGGTGTAGTGACCGGCTCACCTCGCTCTACTTTCTCAAGCAGACCGCGCTTTACTTCTCCTGCGAGATTAAGGCTGTAGTATTCGTCCATGGCTTCGATAAGAGCTTCAATTAAAACAGAGGTCTTATCATCGCCTAAAGCTTCACTGATTGAAACAACATCTATTCCGCACTCCTTACGAAGTATGGATTTATAAACTATACTGTCTTCTCTGTTGCGTGCGAATCGGGAAAACTTCCAAAGTAAAATTATATCAAACGGCTTAGCCTTCATTTTAGCAATACTAATCATTTTATTAAATTCGGGGCGTTTTGCGGTACTGCGTCCGCTTATACCCGCGTCAACATAGATATGCTCCTCAAGCAGTTTAATACTTTTGCTCTCGGCGTATTTGCGAATTTCCTTTAATTGGCTGTCCGGGCTTAACTCTGTCTGTTCTTCAGTGGAAACACGTATATATGCCGCCGCAGTCTTTTCAATTACCATTTTAATCAAACCCTTCCTTTCAATTGTCTATTTACTCTCTGAAAGAAACTTATAATGGTAATTATATCGCAAGATGCCGAGGAAAATGACCTCTGTTTTCTCCTTTAAGCCGCTCAAACAAAAAAGACAAAAAAATCACCGCACCCTTTAAACCGGTGCGGTGATATTTTTTATTTTATATATTTCACAACTCTCTCAAAATTGAACAACGAAACAAAATCTTCGGAAAACAAAGGGAAACAAAGACATAAAACTACGGTAATTGACAATTGAACATTGTCAATTGTCAATTGTACGTAAGGTTAAGCCCTCGACCGATTAGTACTCGCAAGCTAAACACATTGCTGTGCTTACACAATGAGCCTATCAACCTCGTAGTCTACAAGGGGTCTTACCCGTTTCCGGAGGGATATCTTATCTTAAGGACGGCTTCACGCTTAGATGCTTTCAGCGTTTATCCGAACCGCACTTAGCTGCCCTGCTGTGCCGCTGGCGCGACAACAGGTGCACCAGAGGTGCGTCCATCCCGGTCCTCTCGTACTAGGGACAGCGCCTTTCAAATATCCTTCGCCCACGACAGATAGGGACCGAACTGTCTCACGACGTTCTGAACCCAGCTCGCGTGCCACTTTAATCGGCGAACAGCCGAACCCTTGGGACCGAATACAGCCCCAGGATGTGACGAGCCGACATCG
>WRKM01000016.1 GCA_009778065.1 Oscillospiraceae bacterium | reverse complement strand
TAAAAGTTGTACTAATTCCATTTCTTTTTCCGTGAGTATCTTTTTTGATTGTTTCATTTTCATAACCTCCAATTTGTTTTTTCCTTATGGAGATTATTGGCAATTACACGGATGATTATTCAGACTCTTACAAAACATAGAAACCCGCCTTGTGAGCGGGTTTAGTCTAATTCTATGTCGTCATGTTCCTCATTCTCGATGTTGCCGCGGTCGCGTTCATGGGGCGTAGTATGTACTAATTGGACAGCGATTTCTAAGAAGTCTTGCCTTACGCTGTGAGTGTCCGAAACATTTGTCGTGTCGAATTCCTTTATGCACTGACTAAGCCACGGAAGACTTTCCGCAAGAACGCCAAGTGTATCATAAACTTGTCCTTGTTTCATTTTTTCACGCGAATAATAAACAGAGCCTTGACGATGTTCAAAGCCTTGCGCTTCCATTATCCTGCGTATTTGGGTGTATGGTTCGAGTTTTTCTTTTATGCTTTTAGAGTTTACCTTAAATCCGCATTCCGCAAGCTTTGCTTTGCTCAAATCAAATTCAAGGCACTTGCGAGTAAGTTTCTCTCTTGCCATTATGCACCCGCTCTTCTTTTATGAATACGGGATTCAATTCCTGTTTTCCAATCTTCGCGATATTCGTCATTCGGCTCATCTTCATCGTATTCAACCCAATCCCACCTTTTAAGGCTATTCATGAACCAATCCCGCTTTTCAAAATGTGCGGTAAATACAAAAAACTTTCCATACCCGTCATATCCGGGGTAATCCGAATAAACCCCCGGTGCGGTCTTTTTGAGCTTATATTTTACAAGCATAAACTCATCAACCTTAGCCCACATTTTATCGATGTCGTATTTATTCTCGCGTTTGACCTTTTCTTCATCAAACTCTATTTCCATTCTAATCATAGTAAATCCCGCCTTTCTTTAACGAGTATACCATAAAAGCCGCTTTTTGTCAAGCGGCATTTTCGGAACTTTTTTATTGTTAACCTCCTGCAATCGACTTATCAAGTACGGCCCAAGAGCGATAGTTTTGGAAAAGATTAATATTTGCCCATTTGGATAGATTTTTATAGTCATTTTTTTCAATCGCACCCGCAAAAGTATTCCATTTTTCAAGAATCTTTCCCATGTACGATGAACCGCTTCCATTGTCGTATAAGCTGTCCCAAAAATCCGCACCGTTAGCCATGTACCGACCGGAGGGTGCGCTGTAACGCCATAACACAGCATTTTCAGCTGTTTTTTCTTTGCCCTTGAATTGAGTGTATGCAAAAGATGTTGTTTCATATATGGCTTTTTGAACATCTTTTGTTTCTTCGTAAGTTTTAATCATGGTGTTTACAACAGCAAAAATATCATCGGTTTTAAGAGGAGCGAACATTTCCGGTTTTTGTCCTACCTTTGTTGCGCCATCTCTACTGACATGCAACCCCTTATTTATTCCATTTATAACACTTTGCGAGTATTTATTAAATATATCTGTGCCTAATTCTCTTATACTATCATTAACATTAAAATTATCCATTGTTGCATTTAACATTAAATAATTCATAGCAATCGCTAAGCCTACGCTTTCCTCATCGTTGAAATCAAGTCCATAAATCATGCCCGATTCAAACCCGCTACCTGAGAACATTCCCGCGATAGCTCCAATAGCTATTATATCATTTTCCTTGAAACTCCCCTCTGTTTTGACTTCGGGGCTAAAAGCGTTTCTTAGCGTATTTGCCATAAAACCTATGTCGCGTTCAAGCCATTTATCTTCGCTATCCGCTAAATTGGCATAATCGGTGTTGCTTTTCACGAAATTTAGGTAAGCATCTTTTTTGGCGGTCATAACTTCGCGTATGCCCTGCTCTATTTCGTTTTTATCAATATTAACGCCAACCGCCTCGAATGTAGTGTTAATTTGGTTAATATAATACTTAGACATATCGTTAATCGCATTTTCAAATATATGATTAAGTGTTTCAAGTTGTTCGGCTTGCTCATCACCCGTAAAGTCATTCATTATTCGATTCTCAAGGCTTGCGTATAACGCCGCCGTGTAATCGGTATAGGCAGAAAAACTTTCAAACGAGTATGATGAGCCTCTGAAATTCAAAGATACAACGCCCCAATTTATTTCTTTGTCTAAGCCGTTTTCACGGATATAGGAAAGGAATTGTTCTTTATCCATTCCGATAACTTCTTCGTTCTTAACTGTCGCTCCATTATTTTTTACACCGCTATCAATATTAATGCTAAATATTTTATTTTGTGTCGATGCAAACCAATTATTATTTAGTGCATCATTGGCGGTATAATCCTGCTCAAAAGGCATTTGTAATACCATTAAAGGGACATTCCCCATGATTGATTTAAGATTGTTTACCGCACTTAAATCATTTTGAAAAACGTCAAAATTCAGTGATGTACTTTTTGGTATATAATCATGTATAATTTTTATATCTTTTCCATTATCATTTATAAGTTTGGTAATGGTAGCGGCTTCTTTTCCTGTCCTTTTCAAATATGCGGTTTTAGTTCCAAAAGGATTAAAACTTAAATTAAGTGTTCTTCCATCAATAATCATGAATGTTTCCTCTACTTTCCTTATTATTCTAAATGTTGTAATTACGCTTTCACGTCAAAGCCCAAGCCCCAATTTGACTCTGTAAGGATTTTCGGGTCAAACGCCATACCGGGTTGCCAGCCGGGTATTCGTGACATGATGTAACTGACTAAACGTACTTCTTCTTCACCTGCTATTTGGCTTAAAGTCCATGTTGCCG
Source organism: Oscillospiraceae bacterium (assembly GCA_009778065.1). Classification (GTDB taxonomy): domain Bacteria; phylum Bacillota; class Clostridia; order Oscillospirales; family Ruminococcaceae; genus Ruminiclostridium_E. The sequence continues at coordinate 69,224 of WRKM01000016.1, read as the reverse complement.
ACAGTCTGTCGTCCGGTGAAATTGTGCCTCTGTATTGTTTATAAATTGCATTTAATTCATCGGCTTGTTCTGCGGAAATAAACTTCCCCTTTGACATTGAAAGAACCATTTCACGCATTTTATTAACGACCTGTTGCCGTATCTCATCGGAAACATCAATAATTTTTTGGTGACTGAGATTGTGTCCCGGTCTGAGTAACATTCCTTCTTCAACCATACCCAAGGCAACTAATTTTCTTTCTAATGTGTCATAACATCTAAAATCATCAATAGTTATTCTATTAGGATTATTTTTAACTTTTTCTTTTTCACCCTCGCCATTTAACCTTTCAAGATTTTTAGGGTTTTTGATACCGAGAATCCTTAAAAAATCCTTGTAGTTGTCTTGTGTTACCTGTCCTATACGCATTGTTTAGCCCCCCTTAAATTTCCTTGTTTAATCTGTCAGGCGATATAGTTATACCATTTCTACATATCTTATATATCGTAAAATCTTTACTTTTCTTTAGTTGCAGAAGAGAATTTGTGAATAACGTCATATATCGAATGCAATTATTGTGAATATTTACCAAATTATTTATTTCTATTGATGTGTTTAATGCCTACAATCCACATCTATTAATTATTTCAACGACACAAGGGCTTTTAGCAATCATATAACTGTCAATGTCTTCGGGATAACGCTTTGCTTCAAAAATGATAACTTATCCCAATACCCTCTTTGAAAAACAATTTTACCATCAACTATGTGAAAAAATCCGCACCCTCTCAAACCCAAAGGGTCTTTCCATTCAATAATAGCCCACTCGCCATCCTCAAAAATGTTTTCAACAATGCAAGTCATATCAGCCCTCGCAAACTCAAACTCGAACATTTTCTTTATATCCATTTTACCAATAACAGGCTCATTAGCAACCTGATGATTGACGGCATCATCGGCATACAGGTTCGAGATTTTTTCAGCATCAGAATTGTTAAAAGCCTCTACCCATTGTAAAAGAACTGATTTTGGATTCATTCGCACACCCTCCGGTATATAAATTTTATTCGCTACCCTGCGGAATCAGTTGATGTGTTCTTATCCGTCAAGCGACATAATTTTGTCACTTCGTTCGGAATATGCGTTTTAAATTTCATCAACCTCAAGCGTAATATTACTCAACCCATGATAATAATTCACCGTTTCTGCTGTAAATTTAAGGACACAGTAATCAGGGTCTGTAACGCCTTTCTGGTAATACTTTTCGTCGCCCTTATTCCAAAAACGTTCCTTGGTTGGGGCGTCCTGCATAACCTCCATTATACCCGTAAAGAGTGCGCCCTTGAATGATATGTTGTTGCAGTAATAAACTGATGCTTTCGGGTTTTCGAGAAATTGCCGCACCCTTTTCGAGCTTGTGTTGGTTGAGAAATAATGCACGTTTACGTCATCGCTTTTAATGTTAAACATACACTTTATTTGCGGGAAACCCTCCGTATTAACCGAGCTAACATACGCAAATTTGCTCCTTTTTCTTAACGCTTTTATTTCGGATTTGATTTTGCTGTCCATTTTCAGTTCTCCTTGATAATATAAATTTTGTTCGCTACCCTACGAAAGTCGATTGATGTGATTCAATACATCAAAACGGTTCTATTCATTTTTCCTCGCACTCTTCACGACTTCATCTCCTCGACGAACCTCTCAATTTGAACATTGTCAATCTTATCGTTGTAAACCGATTGTTTCGCAACGATTTTCATTATAAGCCGCTCCATAAATCCCGCTTTTTTCGGGTCGAAAATCCCGCCCAAGAAACTCGTTGCTTTTGCCGCCGCCAATATATCCGACGGGAAGTTGGAAGCGAAAAGCTGCTTTTCTTCATCTGCTTGCAACCCGCACAGGAACAGCCCAAATTTCTTATTTTTCAGTACTTCCGAATTCTGCGCCAAGAATGTCTTCGCCTCCTTACGGATAGAGCCTATATAAATTGAACTGCCTAAAATCACGCAGTCAAATTCCGTAAGTGCGGGAATGTCTGACCGCTTCAATTCGTGAAGCGTCGCACCTGATATTCTTTTGGCAATCCGCTCTGCGGCTTCACGGGTCGCTCCGTGTTTTGTAGCGTAAAAAATTAATGTTTTCACACCGAAACCCTCCATAAAATGATAAGCAACCAATTGCGTTTAATTCTATTATACGCAATCAGAGCCTTTTGTCAATAGGTTTTTGAAGATTTTTTCAAAAATTAATCGCCGGATTTAGTATACGTTCAGCGATTATTTAGATAAGCGTTGTTATCAATACAAGTTTTAATATTTAATCCTCATACAAATCACCGCTGTTTTCCTTATTGAGTGTCCCTTCAAGTTCAATCATCAAGAATTTTGCTAATTCTTTTACAACGGGTCTGTGCCTTATTCCTTTGGGGACAATTATAAATTCTCCTTCTTCAATTTTTATTAGCCCCTCGTCTGTTTCAAGATGAAAAGCTCCCTCAATGACATAAAAAAGTTCATCGGATTGTTCATGAATATGAAATTCTAATGTGCGGTTTTCAACATTTACGACACTCAATACATGACCGTTCAAATGCCCGATTTTATCATAAACATACAATTTTTCTACTGCATTTGCGGCTTCTTTAAGATTTACTTTTTTTATCATTTTTTCTCCTTTTTTGCCAAATTTTCTTTATTTTATATTCTGATAAATTAACTGCATATAAAATGTTGATTCAATTTCATCCCAATTACTCTTTCGCCTGTTTTCTCCGAACGACATATGGCTTCCCATCACTGCGTTTCCACGTGCTTCAATCAGCCATTCTTTCGGAAACTTGAATGTGCCTTTTTCTGTTTTGTATTTTTCCAAGCAATGTAACAAATCGGAAAACCATTTTGTCTTTAAAGCAATAGGAAATTTAGAAATATACATCGCAAAAAATAGCAGTTTGGGAACAGATTTCGTTTTTATATAGTCGGTAACATCGAACCAACCGGGGAATTTCGGGTCCCATCCATGACCATAATATCTTGTACGGCTCATCGTGTTAATAAGAATCCCGTACCAATCGGCAATGGTATAGTGAAATTCATCATTGGCTATAAATTTCATTATAGTGTCAATTTTCTTATCTGTCTCTGTACCATAAGCTCCATATAATTTCGTTAAACCGAAAATATCATACAAGAGCGGCCAACACATTCCGAAATTGTCAAATAGGTCGGGGCGAGTAAAATGCAGACATTCTGACCAGATTTTCGGAACGCCTTTTAACATAGCGCGTTCTTCCTCATTCAAATAAATATTGCAATCTCCTTTTAGCGCAAAAGTGTACATTTCATCTAAATTGTCGAACATTAAATTAAGTAGCTTTTCATTTTTAACACTACCGATTGTGAGAATATTTGCAAGAATTATTATGTCATAACTTTGCTTCCTGAGCGGTTTTTCAAGGCTATAATTCTCTATTATATCAATATAAGATTCAATCGCATCAGCGACAATAGGCGTATCTGCGTTCAAGCCTAATTGTACAATTTTCAACATGGCATTTTCAATGTATTCATTAGGTGAACCATGTATTAAATTTTCAGCTTTACGCACACTGTTATTAGGGTTCAAAAGTTTAAGCCACATTTCGACAACCGGATGATTTATTAATTCGCTTTCGATTTTTCGTACACTTTTCATGTCTTTCAAAATCTCGCGAAAAACTCTGTATCTAATTGGAGTATCGGCGGTTTCAAGTAACCATTCACAATTGTTTGTATTAAACATTTTTTATACCTCTACCAAATCAACAAGCCCACCATGAAAGTACAACTCATAAATTTTATTACCGCTCAAAAATATTTCCTCGTTCCCGATGAACCAATCAAAATCTCCGTCAACTTTACATTTATAAGTAAAATCTCCGTTTGAATATTCAGTCAGACCTCTATACGGCTTTTCTTCCGGAACAAGTGACAGGGCTTCTTTCAGAAAATCGCCCGAAAAGCCATCTCCGATTACCCTTCCGACATAGTTCATCGCCCAAAAAGGAACATCGTTTTCCCAAAGTGCCTCCTCGCCCGCGAATTTATCACCGCCCAAATAAGAATCAATGTATTTGAGCGAACCCTCGGTGTATTGTAAGTCGTGCGAATTGGGACGTGATGAAGACGTTTCGTTACTGCTACTTGCATAAGTTGCCTTTTTTGCTCTGATAAGAAATTCAATAATATTTTTTTGTGTCATTTTAACACCTCTTTCTAATTGTATTATACACCATTAAACATGACAACAGTGTGTCATGTTTAAAAATTTTTACTCAAGATACTCTTTCTGCGTTTGGAATAAAATATACGCCGCCGCCTCGGCGAGTTATCACCGGAAGCGACGGCGCTTTGTTGGGGGGGGATTCGTAAGGTTAATGGGGAGGGAGTATGTTAAAATATTCGGGATAAGTATCCATCTTATAAACGATACTACAGTCTTATTTAATCTTTCAATAAAGCTCCCTCGAAAGGTTCAACGAAAGGAAGAATATGATTCTTCATATAAATATCAATCTTATCCAACAAAACATGTTCGTAAATCATAGTTCCCCCATTTTCAAATTATTAAAGGTGTCTTTCGATGTAATTATGGTTAACGACAAAGGTAATAAAATACTTTAGCACAAAAGGGGGTTATATTTTTTCGGAATCAGAAGTTAAAGGGAGTTTCTGAGTATGGTTATTAGGGGAAGCATATTTGCTGTACTCGATAATGAAATCAAGCACATCGCCCTCATCAAGGGAGCAGTCGGCAAGCCCTAATACCAATTTGACTTAATCACTTTCGCTACAGTCGAGAATAACGCTATTGGCTTTAAGATGGGAATATTTCATTTCAAGGTTTACGTTAGTATTAACCGAATTTTGCGTAGATATTTACTAAAAATATCGCTAATTCAGAAAGATAGCTTTTAATTTCTTCATCGGAATGATTTTTATTATAAGCGTTATTCGTTCGGATAAATCTTATTAAGGATTGATATGAAAAATTAAATATTTTTTCTTCAAATGCAATCTCAAATAAATTTTCTTTTTCTCTCATTGATTTATTTTGGAGTTCTTTCAAATGCTTCATTGGCAACGGAGACATTAACCATTGTCCAACTTTATAACTAATTTCTGAAATATCAGCACCAATTGGAGGAGCATTAACGGATATATGTTCGCAAATATTATTTAATGGTTTTAATAAACAAGCGGGAAAAGAGGGAAAATAATCATCTTGTATTTCATATTTTTCTAAGCGTTTCTTGTTTTCGTTAATGATGTTGTTTAAAATTAAAAAGTAACTATATTCATCAACTTCAGGTAACACATTATTAGTAGTTAATTGATATATTTCTATAAATTTTTCCGAAGTCTTTTCTTTAAACACAATAAGCCTACTACAACGATAGTTATGCAAATAACCGAACACGTTATGAATTGCATTAATACTGTCTATTTCTAATTCTTGACTTTCTCTGCTCTTTTCCAAATTTAATATTTCAATATTTTCATGTTCGATAATATCAATATACCATAGTTTGTTTTCAGGTTCCATTTCATTAAATGGAATAAATACGTTATAGGCACTATAAGACCGTAAATCAAACTGCGTACATTTAATACAAATATCTTTGATTTGATGTTTGATTTTTACGCCCGAAATTAAGCTTCGCAAAGCAAGTATTTCATAAAAAGAAGTGGAGATACATTTTAATAATTTTTGTTTTTCTTCATTTCCTTGATTCTCTTCATTAATAGCATAAATTATATTATCGAGAAAACTTTGAAATGCAATAATTGCTTGCTTTCTCAGTTCAGGTAAATTAGATATATTGATACGTTCTCGATTAATCTCTAAAATACTTCTCGCAGTATGACTTATAATATTTACACTACAAGAATATCCAATTACTTCAAAACAACTCGCTACTGAAGAAGTTGAAATCTCTTCCTTTTCATAAAAGCGAATACCACGGTAATATAATTTTGTTTGGACTCTTTCGGTCGCGCCGATATTTTTATATTTTATTAAAAATCCCGTAGGAAACATTTCTTTTTTATTAAACTCATTTAATTCATGCCAATAGAATATTTCTTTATTCTCTGTATCTGTAAAAATATTTGAATTTCCCCACTTGCATGGAAATATTCTCTCAAGTCTTATCTCCGGTTTATTTTCTATAGATTCAAATTCCTCGAAATTAATCTGAATAGGTATAAGTTCTTCAATAAGAATCTCTTTTAAATATTTTTGACATTCTTTTTTTAATAGAGAAAATACGTTAATAGCGAAAGGGTTATTCTGTTCGTTAAGCACATTTGAATTTGGGATTACCTTTTGAAGAAAAGAAACTGACTCAGATAAATTAATTTTTACTGATACGCTTGTAACAAAATTTTCGTTTTTCTCCTCATTTTTATTTTTGTTGTAATAAGAAATATCCCCCCCAAGACGTGTACTGTTAAAAACTATACGCCCAAGGGCATCATCGCTTTTTTCGTGAGGACACATTCTTATTTCGAACCTGTCAGCTACGAGAAATACTGACTGCATACCAATCCCAAAATCACCGGTCGGTTTTAACCATTCAGGCATTCGATTAATTTCGTCTTGCCTTTGGGGGTCAACAATTGCCCCAATATGTTTCATTTTAATTAACCTGCTTTTGGTTATGCCGATACCTCTGTCCTCAATGAAAATTTTTAAATTTGATATATTATTTTCGTCATTGTAAAAAATAAATTTTACCCGAACAGTATATTGATTTCTCACTTCAGCATATTTATTTATAAAATCAATAAAAGAAGAATTGCTTGAATCGAAAAAACCAATATTTTTTAAGTCTCGGTAAATTTGAATTTTTGTCGCATCAATCGCGTTTTGTATCAATTCGCGCAAAAACACAAGTGGCGTGCCATATAATCCACTACCCTCTATAATTTCCGCAGAACGCTTGGGGCTAATTTCGTAACGGAGGTCATTGTCTTTCTCGTGAAGTTCCACTCCATCCATTAATATCCGCAATTTGTCGCTAATAGCAATATTACCGGGAAACATTTTAGGGATAATTTTGCTCCATTGGTGTTGAAACTCCTGTGCATTAATTCTAATATAATACATCCACATTCGCATATGCTTCGCAGCTTGCGATGTTAATCTTTCTACGATTTCGTTAAACGACTCTTTCTTATTGGTTCCTATTTTATGTTTTTCCAAAGTGTTCTTCATCATATTTCTACGAAAATTAGCAGTTATGCAAATTTTTTCCACACTTACTAATATTTCAGAAACTGATAAATCTTTTAGTAAATATGCTGAATTTACATCCGATATTTTTGATAAATAATCTAATTGATACGGATTAAACCTTGTTGAATCCATATCCAATAAATCACCCATTCTTAAAAGGGCGGCAATAAATTTAGGATGCATATAATCACGGTTAAAACCATTTTGGCATCTTTTTAATTTATCTAACCGCTCCCAACCGCCGCCATGACAATAATTAATCTCTGCGACAGCGGTACGCATATGCGCCGGGATTGAATCTTTTTTTACCTCTTCGTTTAGTCGCTCTAATAGTTTATCACGACTTCTTTCGGCATGCTTTTCGCGAAACCATACCTCTATAATTCTACCAAAATAATAATTTGCTAAGGAAAATTCTTCTCCAAAAACATTCTCAATATATTTTTCATCAAGATTGGCATCCTCATAAAACTGAGACCAAAACATTAATGCTACAAAATCGGGATCTTCTACTTGCGAATGTGGAAATTTAGAGTAATTACCTCTCGGTTGGTGAATATAATCGTTAAACTCTTTGCTTTCCAAGAGTTTTTTAGCAGCTTCTTTGTTTTTTCCCGCTTCGGTAAAAAGTTCGTATTTCTCATCCTCGGTCACGCACATGCCCAAATCGTGTGTATATGCACATTGCAATATCAACCAAGCATCGCTTGGCGAAAGAAGGCGAATTCGTTTTTCCCCCAAAAGGCGCTCAATATTTTCTATTATTTTTTCAGAATGTCGTGCGTCATGCAAACTGTATTCTTTATAAGTATTTGCAATAGTTTCCAATTCAAACTGGTATTTTCTTTTCTCGACTTGCCAACTATTGTATATGTATTGATATTCTTTTTGAGATTCATAACTTCTTAAATGGCACTCTATTGTATATAAATACTTCTCTTTGCTCTTTTTCATGACCTCTCCTTTGTTATATAGATAAGCGATTAAAAATGTTTTTTAGTTCCGCAAATGCTCCGGCTCCTCTTTTTTTAACTATTTTTGTATTTATATATTTTTCAAGATATTTGTTGTCTTTAAGCCAATCATAATGCCCTGTTATTAAAATTACTTTATCTCTGATACTCTCAAATTGCGGGTCACGCATAATATACTCAAAGTAATTCCAGCCATATAATGGTATTGTTTCGAGCATTATCGGTTTTTCAAAATTCATATCTGGTATTTCTTCAATGTATGAAGAAATTGGTAATGAAGAACCTAAGTCTAATTGCAAATCCAAAAGAAAAGCAAAAAAACAATCTTTTTCGTGAATTATATAATCGTGAAAATCAATTAGATTATCAACATATACAAATTTGTAATCGCTAAAAGCGTTTATAGTAGCCGATGCCACATCTTTTTCGTCTTCTAATAAAAGTATTTTCAACATTTAAATAATTCCTCCTATTTTTTTGGTAATGTTTCAAACGGGATAGACATTTCAAAAGTGACTGCATATAAAGGTTGTTTACACATATGCTTTATACTGGTGAATGTTGGTTGTTTTTCATCATCTTTTCTAAATTCACAGAACTCATCATCATATCCTACAAAGGGATACAAGGCGGCATTTTCAATTTTTAATTTTTCTTCTGTCTCACTCATAAGTTTTATTAAATTTAAAATATTTTCTTCATCTTGTTGTCTATAAGAAAACGAACGTTTTTTTAGAATAGGAAGAAAGCTAAGGTTGTATTTTGAAATTTCTTTAGTTTCCTCTTTGCCGATAATACCACTTTTAAGTTCGAGTGTTCCGGTGTGTTTTTCGGTATAACGTTTAGCTTGCCAAAGACCAATTCCTTGCCCTGTTCGCCTTGAATCGCCTCGTTTTCCCTTTTCAAATATAGCATTTGCTATTTTTTCGTCAATACCTCCACAAAAATTAGTTATACTAAATTTGTGAAACCCATCCATGACTTCATAGTCAAGATATATATATGTCTGCTCATAAGCAAACTTAAATGCATTTTCAACAAGATTTGATAATGCACGTTCTATCATAACAGGGTCTGCACTCATAAATACTGGAATGTTATATGGGTATCTCACTTGAATTCGTCTGTTTGCATGATATTTAAAATATGGATTATTAAAATGTTGATTAAAACTGGCAAGAAATTTGGGGACAGCATTGAACGACTCAAGTTTAGGCAGTTCATGTAAATCGCCCCTTTCCAGAGTTCTTAAAAGATAATCCATTGATGAACGACAATTCTTAATTTGATTATTATAAGCAATGCATTGTTTCTGAAAGGTATAACGCATACCTATACTATCATCACGCTTTAGTGCTTCAGAACTAAAAACACCTACAGAAGTTGCTCTTCTCAAATCCCATGAAAAACTTTCGTTATGCAAGCCTAAAATATATGCTTTTTGCGCAATATCGTGTATTGAGGTATCTGAAAAGCTCTTTATCTCACTACTTTTAAGAAAAGCAACTCTCGTCTGTATAGTAGCACGACAAAGAGTAATTAGATTAACAAAGAAAATATCGTGTGGATAATTAGGGTCCTTTTCCTTACTATAATCATCATAAAACTCTTTTTCCCATTCAACTAATACACCAAAAAAATGTTGTTTATCTTTATATCCGTAGAAAGAGGAGACATCTTCATTAATACTATGGTTCTCAATATGTGGTACAATTTCAGCAATAGAGAATTTATATTTTTCAGTTTCTTTTATTTTATTAATGTCTAAATTAATGTTTGTTTTCTCTTCTATATCATTATTTATTTTCACAGCATAATATACTTCGCTATAGGGAATTGATTCTTGCGCCAAATCAGGAACAAACAATAAAATACTCTTAACAGCAAAACGTTTTGATATTTCTTTGAATAATGTTTTTATTTTTTCATCCCAATTTTTTAAATTTTCCAATGTAACTGTACTCGATAAATCATTGATTTGGTTTTGCAAATTTCCTTGCAATTCAAATAAGTATTCGCGTCTACGCATTGTCACGCGTTGATGCAACCTAAAAATAAATTCACCTAATATTTTCCCGTATTTTTGGTTTCCGTATTCCGGTTTTTCTTCATTAATTATTGGGTAACTATCTAAAAAATGGCGAAAATTCTTAAAATATCTGTCGAATTTCTTAGCATCCGCAATCATTTCTTCGACATAATTGGGTTTCATATTATTCGAAATAGCCCATTTTTCTAAATCTGGTATATCATCTTCAAATACAAACTGACCAAATAATAAAACACCCATAAGCCTTTTTTTATGCAAGCCTGTATAAACGGGTACGGCGATTTCAGAAAACCCGGATTTTTCACATAGATACTTATAGTTATGAAATTTAAATTTCTTATATTGATAAGTTTTATCACCTATAAATTCTTCAAGTATTATAGATTTGTCTACCTTATTTTCTTCATTCGCATAATCTATATCGCTATCTTTTTCTTTTATTAAATTAAAGAGAAAATGAACTTTTTTTAAGTCGCGATTAAAACAATCATCATCATATATTTCATCGCTTCTATTTTTTTCGCACATATCCTGTTGCTCATTTTTAAATAGTTTTGCTTTGTAGAAATGATACCATTGCTTATCAATAGCTCTATACCCAAGAACGTGGCTACCTTTAACTACATCCTTTTTTTCTTCATCAGATAAATTCTCAAAACCTTCACAACCTTCTATTCTTTCAAAAAACACAACTCGTTTGCCGAGCTCTGCTCTTAGGTCAGAAAGACTTCCCCTAACAAATGATTCAGAAGCAACTCCACATGATAAACAAAAACTCTCCTCAAAGGGAACATTTTTATTACAAGGGCATTCTTCGTAATCCATAATGCTTACACGACTCGGAACATACGGGTATTGCTTTTTGTTCATAATTATGTTCATTCCTTTCTGCGATTAGCGTAATGATATGAGATACTTGTAAATATGCCTAATATTTGTCGACATAAACGCCGAGGTTGTCCGCTTTGGGAAATTATTTTACCACGTAACGTACGTGTTGGTGCGTTATTCTGAGAATGAGCAAGCCTAATACAACAATGCCTCATTAAACTTTATATAATATTCTTCCCATAAACCTCGTCCGGTTCTTTTAACGAAGAGAACCCCCTGCCACCTACCGAACCAAGAACCAAATCCGCGAATTTTCGGGGTATTGCCTGACATTTCGGCTCACATCTTGAATTATATCATAAAATTTTCGGAAAAACTCTTGTTTTTTGTAATTATTTTTTGTTGTTTTTTGTTGTTTCTTGTTTATTCTTGTTGATTTTTGTTGCTCCATGATACATTTTGCTATTTTTTTGTTGTTCCGGCGCTATATGAGGTAGCTATCGTTATTGTTTAGCCAATTTTTATGTATCTAAAGATAAGGAAGAAAAAATAATTTTTAAAATATATTGACAAAACTTTAAAAATTTGATATTATATATATTACCTATGTGTTTTATATGTATTGGAGGAACAAGAACATGAAACCTGAAACAGCTTGTATTCACGCGGCGGCGTTAAACCGTAATAAGTCCAACACAACAGGAGCAGTCGCAGTCCCGATTTTCCAGACATCCACTTTCGCTCACCTCGGATTCGGACAAAGCACAGGCTACGACTATTCCCGCACCCAAAACCCCACAGTAGAGCACTCGGAGGAACTTGTCGCCGCCTTGGAGGGCGGCAGGAGAGCATCGGCGTTCGCCACAGGTATGGCGGCGGTTGCAACGGTTATGGAGCTGTTCAAGCCGGGTGACGAAATCATCGCCACCGATGACCTTTACGGCGGAAGTATCAGGCTTTTCAACAACATCTCCGCTAAGAACAATATTATAATAAACTATATTGACACCTCTGACTTGTCGGCAGTCGAATCCGCGATAACTCCTGCAACAAAGGCGATTTTCATCGAAACTCCGACAAACCCCATGATGAAAGTCACCGACATTTCGGCAGTGAGTCGTCTTATCGGCGAACGTGATATACTTTTAATAGTAGACAACACTTTCCTCACGCCGTATCTGTTCAACCCGCTCGCTCACGGCGCGGATATAGTTGTTCACAGCGGGACGAAGTACCTTTCGGGGCATAATGACACGCTTGCAGGGTTTGTCGTGGCGAAAACTTCTGAACTCGCCGAGAAAATACACGTCTTAAAGAAAACAACAGGCGCAGTGCTTTCGCCGTTCGATGCTTTTTTAATCATTCGCGGAATTAAAACCCTTGCTATCCGCATGGAAAAGTCGCAGAGCAACGCCCGAAAAATCGCCGAATGGTTGAAGTCGCAACCTAAAATTACCGCAGTCTACTACCCCGAACAAGGTGCGATGATTAGTTTCAAAACCGACAGTGTTAAAACCGCGCAAAATATACTTAACAAAGTCGAGCTTATTCTGTACGCCGAGAGCTTGGGCGGCGTCGAAACACTGATTACCTACCCGGCAACCCAGACCCATGCCGATGTCCCCGAAGCAGAGCGGCTGGCGCGGGGGATTGATGAGAAACTGTTGCGGCTGTCGGTTGGGATTGAGGCAGTGGAGGATATAATAAATGATTTGGAGAATTCGCTAAAATGAAGTACAATTTCGATGAAATCATAAACCGTTATGGTACAAATTCGCTTAAATTTGATTTCGTGCGTGAACGTAACAAGCCTGATGATGTTCTGCCGATGTGGGTTGCCGATATGGATTTCTCTGCACCGCCGGAAGTTTTGGAGGACATTCATAAAGCTGTAAGTCACGGCATTTTCGGGTATACCGAAGCCAAAGAAAGTTACTACAACGCAGTCATTAACTGGTTCAAGTCACGTTTCGGTTATGAAGTCACACGGCGGGAAATTGTCAAAGCGCCGGGGATTGTTTTCGCGCTTGCACAAGCGATTCGTGCTTTTACCGAAAAGGACGATGCGGTAATGATTCAGACTCCTGTGTACTACCCTTTCTACGATATAATCCGCGATAATGGCAGAACTCTTGTGACAAATCCGCTTGTCTATTCGGACGGAAAATATGTAGTAGACTTTGACGACTTCGAGAGTAAAATAGTCGATGAAAAAGTCAAGCTGTTTCTGCTTTGCAGTCCGCATAATCCTGTAGGGCGGGTCTGGACAAAGGATGAATTAGAACGGCTTAATGAGATTTGCGTCAGGCATAATGTGATTGTTATTTCTGATGAAATACATTGCGATTTTGTATGGAAAGGACATACGCATACCTGCTTCGGCAGAATCAACGAAAACGCAGTCATTGCGACTGCGCCGAGTAAGACTTTTAATCTTGCAGGGTTACAGGTTTCTAATATCTTTGTTAAAGACACGGATTTACGCCGTAAACTTAAATCCGAAATTAACAAGAGCGGCTACAGCCAGTTAAACACCCTCGGAATTGTTTCCTGTGAAAGCGCGTATACAAAGGGGGCGGAATGGCTACATGAATTGAAAGTGTATCTTGAGGGGAATATAAAACTTGTACGGGAATTTATACAGTCGGAGTTGCCGAAAGTAAAACTCATTGAGCCTCAAAGCACCTATCTTGTTTGGTTGGACTTTTCGGAGTATAAGCTTACACAAGAGGAGCTTGACAAACGTGTTACCGAGGGAGCAAAGCTGTGGCTTGACGGAGGTACAATGTTCGGGAAAGAGGGTGAAGGCTTTCAGCGAATAAACATAGCCTGCCCGCGAAGTGTTTTACAAGATGCACTTAACAAACTGGAAGGAGAATTTTCATGAAAATATCCACTAAAGGCAGATACGCACTGAGAATGTTACTTGACTTAGCTGAAAACAAGGACAACGGGTTTATTTCGCTCAAGGAAATTGCAGAACGGCAGGGCATTTCAAAGCAGTATTTGGAGCAGATTGTGTCCCTGCTGAACACTTCCGATATTCTGCGAACCAGCCGCGGAAAGCAAGGCGGTTATATGCTTTTGAAAGAGCCGTCACAGTATACGGTCGGGCAGATTTTACGTATTACAGAGGGCGGACTTGCGCCTGTCGCCTGTTTGGACGATGAAGCGGGCGGGTGCGAACGTGCGGATTTTTGTAAAACGCTCTATATGTGGAATGGGTTGTATGAAAAAATTACCAACTATCTTGACGGGATTACTCTTGCCGATATTTTAGAACATCATTACAACGAGAATAACGCAGGGAGTTATGTTATTTGAGTAATAAAAAAGGCTTTCGAGTATCGTAAGTATAACGAACTCGAAAGCCTGTCAGAGATTGAATATTATATTATGCCACCGAAAAGCAAAGAGAAACTATTAATCACACACTATAAAGCATCTCCGCATACGACGGTAAAGGCCAGTAATCTTTACCCACAATCGTTTCCAACTCGTCAACAATAAGGCGCAGTTCCGACATGGAGTGGAAAACTTTATCACGATAGTAACCGGCGAGTTCTAAAACATCTTCTTTGTCCTTAGATTCAAGCAAGACATTTTCGAGAGTTTTAAGTTTTTTGAGCAGACAGCCGGACAATTTTGCGATTCTGCTCATTAAATATTCCTCAAGGCTTGTGTCTAAATCGCCCAGAGATTTTTTTAGTGCAGGCAGTTTTACAATCTCGTTTTGATAAGCTATAAGCGCGGGGATAATTTCGCGTTTTGTCAAGTCAATCATAGTTAGGGCTTCAATGTGCAGGGTTTTACAATAGCTTTCCATGAGTATTTCGTAGCGTGAATGAATTTCTGCCGCGGAAAAAACATGGTGTTTCGCGAATAGGTCTGCACTTTTCTTTGTAATAAATTCGGGCAGTGCATCTACCGTGGTTTTTAGATTAGATAAACCGCGGTTTTCTGCTTCAATTACCCACTCATCGGAATAGTTGTTACCGTTAAAAACTATACGTTTATGTTCGCTGAAAGTTTTCTTAATCAGCTTTGCCAAATCGCCTTTGAAATTGTCTGATTTTTCAAGAGCATCGGCAAATTGACAAAGCACGTCCGCAACCGCCGTGTTAAGCACAATATTCGGACCCGAAACGGAGAACGAAGAGCCGAGCATACGAAACTCAAACTTGTTTCCCGTAAAAGCAAACGGTGAAGTTCTGTTTCGGTCGGTCATGTCTTTCGGAAAGTGCGGCAGAACCGTAACCCCGATTTCCATTTCGTGTTTTTTACTGTTTTGATAAGCCGTACCTGCTTCAATAGCTTCTAAAATCCCCGTAAGCTCGTCACCTAAGAACATGGAAATAATCGCGGGCGG
The DNA here is from genome assembly GCA_009778065.1 of Oscillospiraceae bacterium. GTDB lineage: Bacteria > Bacillota > Clostridia > Oscillospirales > Ruminococcaceae > Ruminiclostridium_E. Next base: position 53,739 of record WRKM01000016.1, on the reverse strand, counting down.
CGCTTCGTTCGCACCGAGTCTGTGGTCATTAGCCGCGCTTGCCGCTGAAAGTCTGAGTAAATCCTGATAATCGTCAGCCGCTTTTATTACCGCAACCAAGAACAGCAAGAACTGTGCGTTTTCGCAGGGTGTTTCGCCGGGTTCAAGCAGATTTGCGCCTGTGTCGGTTGAAATTGACCAGTTGTTGTGTTTACCGTTTCCGTTGACCCCTGCAAAAGGTTTTTCGTGAAGCAGACAGGCGAGTCCGTGTTTGTTGGCTATGCTTTTCATGAGTTCCATTGTCAGCTGATTATGGTCTGTCGCAATGTTCGTAGTCGCGAAAATAGGTGCGAGTTCATGCTGTGCGGGTGCGACTTCGTTGTGTTTGGTTTTCGCGAGTACACCGAGTTTCCAAAGCTCTTCTTCAAGCTCGCGCATAAACGCCGACACGCGCGGTTTTAAAGTTCCGAAATAATGGTCTTCCATTTCCTGACCTTTAGGCGGTCTGGCACCAAATAAAGTTCTGCCTGTGTAAACCAAATCGGGGCGTTTCAAATACATTTCTTTGTCAATAAGAAAATACTCCTGCTCAGGTCCGACGGTTGTTATTACTCGTTTTGCCGTGTTGTTCCCGAAAAGTTTTAAGATTCGACGCGCCTGTTTGTCAATGGCTTCCATTGAACGCAGTAGCGGTGTTTTTTTGTCTAACGCTTCACCGCTGTATGAGCAGAACGCGGTAGGAATACACAGCGTACCGTCCTTAATAAAAGCATAAGAAGTAGTATCCCAGACAGTATAACCCCGCGCCTCAAAAGTAGCACGTAAACCGCCTGACGGCAGACTGGATGCATCGGGTTCCCCCCGGACAAGTTCGCCTCCCGAAAACTCCATAATAATCTGCCCGTCCGAAGTCGGCGAGATAAAAGCGTCGTGCTTTTCCGCCGTTATGCCTGTCATAGGCTGAAACCAGTGCGTAAAATGTGTCGCGCCTTTTTCAACCGCCCAATCTTTCATGGCGTTAGCCACCACGTTTGCTACATCGCGTTCTAAGTGTTTGCCTTCGGATATGGTTTTTTTGAGAGCCTTATATGCGTCTTTGGGAAGTCTTTCGCGCATAACCGTGTCGCCGAAAACCATGCTGCCGAATAAATCTGTTCCTTTACTCATTGTTTTCCTCCATAATTATTTTTTAATCGCCTACTGATTCGTCTTGTAAGGCATCGTAGCCCTGTTCCCCGGTTCGGACCTTTATGACGTTTTCAACGTCATAGATAAAGATTTTTCCGTCACCTATATTTCCTGTGTACAACGTCTTCTTAACTGCATCAACTAAAACATTGACAGGTACTTTACTAATCACCACATCAACTTGAATCTTAGGTGTAAGCGGTGAATCAAGCGGAACGCCGCGATACGTATGGGTATGTCCGCGCTGTACGCCGTAACCCAGCACATTTGTAACCGTTATGCCCGTGATTCCGATTTGGTCAAATGCCTCGCGCAATAATGCGAATCTGCCCTGCTTTGTAATAATTGTCACTTTCGTGAATTTTTGTCCCGTAGATACATCTTTTACAGGGATTGCCACTTGCGGAGAAACGGTAGGTTTAATCGTAGTTTCCGATAACGCCGTAATGGGCAAAAAGTCCGCATAACTGCTTGTCAGACCGTGTTCAGTGCTATCGAGACCCATAATTTCATCCTCGGCAGAAGCACGCAATCCAACAGTTTTCTTTATAACAATGAAAACAATACCCATAGTAACGGCAGTCCACGCCGCAATTGCAATTACGCCAAGCGCTTGCACACCGAGTAACCCTGCGCCGCCGCCATAGAATAAGCCTGTGACGTTCGATATAACATCATCGCCCTTTTCTATAGGTCGCGCAAAGAGTCCAACAGCCAACGTCCCCCAGATACCGCAAGCACCGTGTACCGCTACCGCACCTACAGGGTCGTCAATATGCAGTTTCAGGTCTATGAACTCGACCGCGGCTACTACCAATACCCCTGCAATTGCGCCGATTATTAATGCGCCGAGTGCGTCTACGTTGGTGCATCCTGCCGTAATACCCACAAGCCCCGCAAGCGAACCGTTGAGAGTCATAGAAACATCGGGCTTACCGTTTTTGAGCCATGTAAACACCATAGCAGAGGTTGCGCCGATTCCCGCCGCAAGGGTTGTTGTCAGGAATATTGAACCGAGCTGAGAAACATTTTCAGCCGCCGCGCCGTTGAACCCGTACCACCCAAACCAAAGGATAAATACACCGAGCGCGCCAAGTGTCATCGAGTGACCCGGAATCGCTTTGGCGGTCTTTTTGCCCGTGGTTTTGTCAACAGCGTATTTGCCGATACGCGGTCCGAGTATTGCCGCGCCTATAAGTGCCGTAACGCCGCCGACCATATGTATGGCAGAAGAACCTGCGAAGTCGGTGTACCCGAGCTGTGCCAACCAGCCGTTCTCGTTCCAGACCCATCCTGCCTCTATAGGGTATACAACCGCGCTTATTACCGCCGTGTAAATCAAATAGGAGCTGAATTTTGTCCGCTCTGCCATAGCCCCCGAAACGATTGTCGCCGCAGTCGCACAGAAGACTAAGTTGAACACGAAATTTGAAAAATCGAAATTCGCAAAATCGGTAAATATGCCCAAATTAGGCACGCCGATAAGCCCTAAGAAGTAATCCTCTGAACACATAACCCCAAATCCGATAAACACAAAGAAAATCGTTCCTACGCAAAAGTCCATAAGGTTCTTCATGATTATATTGCCTGCGTTTTTAGCTCGCGTAAAGCCCGCCTCAACCATAGTGAAGCCGCTCTGCATAAAGAACACCATTGCCGCCGCAAGTAAAAACCAAATACTAAAATCCATTTTTGTTCCACCTTTCTTATTCTATTTGGGGTTTCACCCCGGGCATTGCCCTGACCCCAGTTAAAATATGCGTCTTCTCCACTGTATGCGGAAAAAACGCACGTCTTTGTGCTTTTTATTTACTTTTTGCATCAGTTTTCGGCTTCCGGAAACCGAAAAAACGCGCTGTAGACATAAAGTCCACAGCGCCTTTGCTGATTACATTCAGATTATAGCATATATAAATTTATTTGTCAAGTGTTTTTTTAACTTTATTTTTTTATTTTTTATTTTTAAAGCTCATCAATCATTCCCGCTACGAATTTCAATATATTCAGTGCGTCTGTCGCTGTGAATTTGCTGTCGCTTCTTGAGCTTGTAAGGAACTTTTGAAGCGGGTTAAGTTCTGCGGTTCCTGTGAGAGCTTGAAGCAGTAAGAGTGCATCAGCCGCTGTGACATTTCCTGTACCCGTGAGGTCGCCCGTTTGAGCTACGACTACGATATAATCTCCCGCGCCGGGTATGTTTACTGTCGCCGTTCCGTCTGCATTTACTGTCGCCGCCGAAACTACTTCAAACTCGCCTGTTTCTTCATTGAAAACGAGTAAAACTGCATTCTGCCCTGCGTTTTCGGTCGTTGTCGTGATTAATTGACTTCCTGCCGAAGTCGCCGCGATTTGTGTTGTGGGGAGGTTTCCGGCGATTTCCTGAATTACGGTTACGGGTACATCAATTATTATTTCTTCTGTACCGGTTATTGATTCGTTTTCCTCGGAAGTAGTTGTAGTTGTGTCTGTTGTAGATGAGGGTCTTCTTCCGCTGTTTATCGGGTTGCTGTTAGAACCACCGCCGCCGCCGTTATCGGGGTCGGGGTTCGGTTCTTCGGGGTCAGGGTCGGATGTTTCATCTGCTATTTTGTAGGTAAATGTAACAACCTCGCTATCCAACATTGACCCATCTGCCATTACAGCTTTGGCGTTGACCGTGAATGTTCCTCCCTGTGTTCCTGTTACTGTAATACCGTCTGTAGGATAGGTTAAATTTGGCGTACCGCTTGTGCTGTACAAAATTTCAGCGTCAGGGGTTGAACTTAACAGCGTAATTTTATCGCCGAGCCTTACTGTAGCTATATTTGAGGGCGAAGTTGCGGGTAATGCGTGGGGTTCTGAAAGGGTTTCCGCTGTTTCCTCAATCTCCTCATCGGTTATGACATACTCGCCGCCAGAGTCCACATAAAAATGCACATACCAATCGTCATTTACGACGGAGCGGGTGCGAGGTAGCGGAGCATCGTTACCCGGCATATCATCGGGGCTAATCAAAATATCTCCTGCCAAGCCTTTGGAAAACATATAGGGATAGCCACGGTCGTCAATTAGGAAATTTGGAGGTGTTCTTACTTCATATCTGTTTTTGGTTGGGTCATAGGCGTAAAACTTTAACTTACTTGGATTTTTCGGCAAAGCAACCTTTACAGCCAAGCGGAGTTCCCCGCCGAACGTGCCTTGTTGCTCTAAGTTTACGCTTGCTGCGGCATCGCCGAAGTTTTTCTCGAAGAGGGGTCTTTTGTTTGCGGCGGAAGCAGAAAGATTAATATTTTCCGGAATTTGTGCCATCGCACTTGGTTGTAAAGTAATCCTCGCTAAAACCGAACCGTTTTCATCAAGCGAATCGGCATGAACCTCCAAGTCCACATCTGCATTTTGCGCTATAGTCATCATAGACACCAAAGCAGTCTGCGATATAGTTGAGGCGTTAGTAAAATTCATCACGGCGGTACTATGGGGAGGTGCCGGAGCTACTGCGGTATAGGTAGCGGCAACGGCAAACTCGTTGGTTATTGGGTTTACAGTTATCGTGTTGTCAGGTGAGGCATCTTCAACACTCGCCCATGTAACAGGGATAAATCCCGTGGTCTTATCTCTCACATAGCCTATACCGTGTTTATCGCCCGAGCGAGTCCACACAGCGATTGCGTCCGCAGGAGTGACGTTTATTCCATCATTTCGACCATAACTTATACGGAATCCCGGGCCAATAGTAGAATTTGAGTAAGTGCCTGTAAGTTCTACGATTACCGCCGTATCGTCCGGTGACAGATTACCCGTGACTGTTGCGGCGCGTCCGTCTATGAGTGCCGCCGAACCACCCGACACGGAAATTTCGGCTTTGACGGAAATTTCTGGGATAGGTTCATCGTTGAGAAAGCCGCTTGTAATTTCCAGCGAGCCGCCGCCTGTGACGTTTATCACAGACCCTTTATAATCAACGCGCCAAATAACTTGTGATGTTGCGGGAATGTTGAGCGTGATTTCGTTGTCGCCGTTGTCGACGAAAGCACCTGTGCGGGTCACTCCGTCAGAGGCGTATTCTGCTTCCCTATAGCCGTCAATGGTGACGGTGGAGTTTGCGGGGATATTGAGTGTGCCGCTTGCACCCGCTTCTATGGTGACGGTTTCGCCGTCTTTGGGCGTGAGTAAGGTGCCAAAGGCATTATTCCATGTGATGGTTGGGGTATCGTGAAATGCCCCTTCGCCTATTCCGCCAAGTCCGGAACCGTTACCAAAAGTTACCGTCAGCAGTTCTGTACAGCCAAAAAATGCGTTGTCCGCAATGCTTTTAACACTACCCGGAATTACGATTGATATTAAGCCTGTGCTTTGGAAAGCTTGGTTGCCTATAGTTTCAAGTTTAGAATCACCGGAGAATGTCACAGAGGTCAAGTTTGTGCAACCGTTAAATGCACTTTCCCCTATTGCCGTAACACCACCGCCGATTACGACGTTTATTACATCAGCGGGTTCAAAATCCTCCCCGCGTCCCGACCGCCACGCCGTCGTCCCTTCGTTGGTGGTTACGGTAAGTGTGTCAATATCGAAATCCCAACCGCTACCGGAAAAGTCCGCCGAAGCCGTCAACGGTACGGCGGGGATAATCGCGAGAGCAAGGGCGAAGGTAACTACCCACACAATAAATTTTGTGCAAGTTTTCTTGTTCATGTTGTGAACTCCTTTAAAAATTTTGAACAGACTAAAACGCGAAAAGGCGGCTACCCTCACGTTTGTGGGGCAGTCGCCTTGAAAAAATATATGTAAATTCGGCGCAAGGGAAATAAAGCGGTATTAAACCGCGAAGTGATTGATTGATTGATTGATTGATTGATTGATTGATTGATTGATTGATTGATTGATTGATTGATTGATTGATTGATTGATTGATTGATTGATTGATTGATTGATTGATTGATTGCTATTTTTAATTATACCATATTTTTTCATAAAAGTCAATCCTTTTTAAAAACTTTAGTTACATCATAAAATACTTTAGTTACATCTGTAAACATTATAGCACATTTTAAGGAGATTTGTCAAGAGGTTTTTTCGTAGGGGGGGTGAATTTACGGCGGCGTGATTTTGCGGGACGCCGTGGGCGGCGTCCCCTACAATTTACGGTGCGATGTCGCGTTCTGTAGTGCGTGTATGTCTTGCGCAATGCGCCATCACGCCGCAACAATGTAGGGTGCGATGTCCTCATCGCACCGCAATTAGCAGATGTTTCGTGTTTTTTCGGCGTGATGTGGACATCACGCCCTACAAAACGGGGTTGACTTTTAGGGGCGGGTGGGGTAAAATGGGGGCAGACGGCTTTTTTATAAACCGCAGAGATTTAGTTGGGTTGAACACACGCTTTCACTCCCACTCCACCGTAGCCGGCGGCTTATTCGTCACATCATAAACCACCCTACACACGGACGGAATTTCGCTTGTGATTCTATAGGAAATCGCACTCAATATTTTATGCGATATTCGTGAATACTCGCAGGTCATAAAATCACTTGTGTTAACGGCACGAAGGGCTATTACAGGCTCATAAGTTCTGTCGTCTCCTTTTACGCCGACTGTCAATGTGTCGGTCAACACTGCGAAATACTGTTCGGGTCTGCGGTCGGGACGAAGCTTGTCTAATTCTTGCCGCATAATGGCGTCGGCTTGTCTGAGAATGTTTAACTTTTTCGCACTGACTTCTCCCATAACACGAATAGCAAGACCCGGTCCGGGGAAAGGCTGACGAGTGACAAGTTTAAGCGGCAGTCCGAGCTTTCTGCCGATTGTACGAACTTCGTCCTTAAAAAGCCCCGCAAGCGGTTCAATAATTCCGCAGAAATTAAGGTTTTCGGGAAGACCGCCTACATTATGATGGCTTTTAATTACCGCTGCGTTTCCGCCGCCCGATTCAACAATATCGGGATAAATCGTCCCCTGCGCTAAGAAGTCCATATTACCGAGTTTTGCGGCTTCTTCCTCGAAAACGCGGATAAACTCTTCGCCTATTATTTTCCGCTTGGCTTCGGGTTCTGTTACACCTTTCAGTTTTTCAAGAAAACGTGCGGCGCTATTTACGCGGATAAATCGAAGACTGCGTTTTGAAAAAATCTGTTCAATTTCATCCCCCTCGCCAATCCGCATGAATCCGTGGTCTACGAAAATACAGGTAAGCTGTTCGGGAACAGCTTTAGACAAAAGAGCCGCGCAAACCGAGGAATCAACACCGCCCGACAGCGCGAGCAGTACATTTTTCTTTCCTACCTTTTCGCGGATTCGCTTAGTCTCATTTTCAATATAATCATTCATTTTATAATCTCCTCTCGTGCCGCAAATGTCATACAGAAACCGCCGAATGAGTTCAATGCCGTTTTCGGTATGCGCCGATTCGGGATGAAACTGAACGCCGTAAAGCTTTGCGGCGTTATTTTCAATCGCGGCAATCGAGTTCTTCGTCCGCATAGTGACTGTAAAACCTTTCGGCGGCGCAGTTACACAATCCCTATGACTCATCAGCGCGAGAAAATGTTGAACACCAATTGTCAATTGTACATTGTCCATTGTCAATTGTTCGTCAATTGTCACCTGTGTCGTCCCGTATTCACCTTTGCCGCCGCTCTCAACCTTACCGCCTAAAACATGACACATCAACTGCATACCATAACATATTCCGAGTATGGGTATTCCGAGAGAAAAGAGTTCGGGTGTACATTTCGGAGAATCGGGTAAATAGACACTATCAGGTCCCCCTGTCAAGATAATTCCTTTCGGGTTTAGCTTTTTTATTTCTTCCGGTGAAATATTCCCCGGTTTTATTAGGGAATAAACAGACAGGTTTCTTACTGTCCGCGCAATCAGCTCTTTATATTGACCGCCGAAGTCTAATACAAGTACAAGTTCATTCATGAGATTCGTTTCCTTTCGAGCCTATTCATAAAACTTTCAAATAAAAATCCCGTGTCAAGCGGTCCGCCCCTTGCTTCGGGGTGAAACTGCACCGAAAACGAGTTCCCGTAATCAAGCCCCTCACAGCTTCCGTCATTTACATTAATAAAAGAACTGTTATCTGCCAAAACAGCATAGCCGTGATTTTGACTTGTTATATACACGCGACCCGTAGACAAATCTTTGACGGGCTGATTCGCGCCTCTGTGACCGAATTTCAGCTTTTCTGTCTTATAACCGTTCGCCATAGCCAACAACTGATGCCCCATACATATCCCGAATATAGGTATGCCGCTTTTTTGCACAGCGCGAATAGTATCGACTATAACCGCATTTTCGGGTGCGGCGGGGTCGCCCGGACCGTTGGAAAGCATTATACCGTCAGGTTTAATCTGCATTATTTCTTTCTCGCTCGTATTATAAGGAAAATTCCAAACCTCGCAATCTCTCGCCATAAGCTCTGCGGCTATGCCGCCTTTCGCGCCAAAGTCTAACAGCGCGATTCGGCGCGAACCTGTGCTTATTCTTTCCACGCTTTTAGACGAAACGCTTGCAATAGCGTTTTTTACAAAATAAGCTTTCGCCAATTCGCGGTCAGCCTCGGTCGGCGGATTTAATGTAATTCTGCCGTTCATAACGCCTCGGTTACGAATAATTCTCGTCAACGCCCTCGTATCAATGCCGTACAGCCCGATAATTCCGCGTTCTTTTAAAAAAGCGTCAAGAACGCCCTCGCTTCGGAAGTTAGAGGGTTCTTCACACGGCTCTTTAACTATGTATGCTTTCGTTCCAATATCGGGACTTTCAAAGTCTTCGGATATTACACCATAATTTCCAATAAGCGGAAAGGTCTGTAAAACGATTTGCCCGTAATAACTCGGGTCTGTAAGGGTTTCCAAATATCCTGTCATTCCCGTCGAGAAAACTACTTCGCCCGTTATTTCTCCCTCTTTACCAAAAGAATACCCCGTAAACACCATACCGTTTTCTAAGATTAAATACGCTTTTTTCGTTGTTTGCATAGTCTTCCTCTCTTTCTTCTTTACACCTTTTCAAAACAAGCCGTGCAGAAAGGTAAAACACATTGTCCGCAGGCACGTTTTAACCCTTTCAGACTTATATAACCTAAACTGTCCGCGCCGATTGCTTTGCATATTTCATCTAAACTCATTTTATTTGCAATAAGGTTTTCCTCGCTGTCAATGTCTGTTCCGTATCGGCAGACATGACGAAAAGGCGGCGAAGAAATACGCATATGAATTTCTTTCGCGCCCGCGTTTTTCAAGGTTCGGACAATCTTTTCGCTTGTCGTACCGCGAACAATAGAGTCATCCACAAGCACCACACGCTTCCCTTTTATATTCGCTGTCAAGGGGTTTAGCTTCTGTCTTACCGCACTGTCGCGCATAGTCTGAGACGGGTAGATAAAACTTCTGCCAATATAGCGGTTTTTTACGAACGCCGAGGCAAGCTGGACTGCGCTTCTCGCACTGTAGCCTACGGCGGCTTCAAGTCCGCTGTCGGGTACGCCGCAGATTATATCAGCGTCTGTGGGACATTCCTCTGCCAAAATAGCCCCCATATTAAACCGCGCATCATAAACCGAAAGCCCGTCAATCACCGAATCGGGTCTGCCAAAGTAGACATACTCGAAAATACAAAGCCCGTGTGAATTATCTTTTGCAGGAATTTTCACACCTTCAAAAGTGATTTCACCGTTTTCTATTACAACTACCTCGCCCGGCTTTATATCCCGCACAAACTCAAACCCGCAGACATCAAGGGCGCAGCTTTCGGAAGCCACCGCATAACCTATCTCATTTTTACCGATACAAAGCGGTCGATAGCCGTTAGGGTCACGCACTGCGATTAACTTGTCCTTACCTGTAGCTATTGCAAGCGAGAATGCACCATTCAGCATTTCAGCGGCTTTTATAACCCCCGACAATGTGCTTTTTTCTTTTGTAATGCAAAATGCTATTAAAGATGAAATAACCTCGCTGTCACTTGTCGCGCCGAATTGCAGTCCGTTTTCCCGAAGTTTTTCACGAATTTCGCAGGCGTTTGTTATATTTCCGTTATGAGATACCGCGATTCTGCCCGTCAGATAATCGGTGACAAAAGGACCGACGTTCTCTTTTGTACTATCGCCTGTGGTGGAATAGCGGGTATGCCCGACAGCGGTTTTCCCTTTCGGAAGGCTTTTAAACTCGCCGTTTGAGAAGACTTCACCGACTAAACCCGTGTCTTTATGACAGATAATTTTATTCTCATAAGCGATTGCTATCCCTGCACCCTCCTGCCCCCTGTGCTGTAACGCCAATAAGCCGTTGTAGGTGATTCCGGCGGCTTCATCAGTACATTCAGTACATAAACTTACGCCGAAAACCGCACACTCTTCATGTAATTTGTCTTCATATAATTTTTCCATATATTCCCCTTAGTTCGCCGTGTAAAGCTGTTTATAAGGATTTTTTGCGTTCGGTGTTAAGATATAAAACTTACCGTTTGAAATACTTTTAGGTTCCGTTTTGAAGTGGGAGCAGTATTCATTTATGTATGGTTCTATTTCTTTTAAGTCATCTTCACTTGCAACATTTGCCGCAACCTGCGCGGGAAGGTTTTTAAGTTCTTTATCAGTGCGTATAAATATTTTACCGCCGTGCATACCCGTACCCGTAAAATTTCCTACAGGTACATCTTCAGAACCGATTCCGAGTACCACAATCAAGCCGCCCGCAAGATACTCGCCCAAAAAACTGCCTACCCTGCCGCCTATGATAATTGCGGGTTTTTTATCCTTGTATTCTTTCATGTGTATTCCGGTTCTGTACCCTGCGTTATTGCGGACAAAAATCTCGCCGCCGCGCATTGCATAACCTAAAGCATCACCCGCGTTTCCCCGAATTATAATCTTTCCGTCGTTCATAGTATCGCCGACTGCGTCCTGCGCGTTACCATTCACGTCAATAACGCCGCCGTCTAAGTACGCGCCGAGAGCGTTCCCCGGCGTACCGTTTACTTTAATACAGCCCTCTTTTAAGGCGCAACCGATATAACGCTGACCATAACAATTATTTATAACCATAGTCATGATACCCCTTCCAACTTGATTAACCGCTCTTCTTTCGTGAACGCCATTAAGCCGGGCTTTTCGCATATTAATTTAAAATCAATAGTATCGAGCGGTGTTTTTTCTCGAATCAGGCTCGTGTAAATCCCGGCTTTTTCTATATTACCGATTAGGATATAGCCGTTTAGTTTATTATCGCTGTAAAATAATTTCTTGTAATCTTTATTTGTGTTAGCGGTATATACTTCGCCGTTATAATTCCCTGCTGTTATAACATGAAGCCCGAAAAAACCGACCGCATTCATGGGAATCGCCTTGTCAAAAACTTTTGGCTCATCACGACCTGCCATATTCACTCCGGCGGCTTCTCCCTGTATATAAGCATTAGGGAGCAGTGCCATAATTTTAATCTCGCCGCTTGAAACATCGAGGCTTTCGGTACAGTCGCCTGCGGCGTAAATGTCGGGTGCGGTAGTCTCCGATTTTTCATTTATTAATATGCCTTTTCCTATTTCTGCAATGCCTCGCAGTAATTCTACATTCGGGCGAACTCCCGCCGCGACTACAACAATATCATATTCATCGAAATTATTGACTTCGGTTGAAAGTTTGAAAACGATTCCTTTTTCTTCGAGATGACTTTGTAATATTTTTGCACTCTCATCTTCCAAAACGGCGGGAAGAATCCGCGGAGCAATGTCTGCCACTGTGACAGAAGCCACGCGCTTTAAAATCCCCTCCGCGCATTTCAAGCCGATTAAACCCGCACCTATGATTAAAACACGGCTGTTTTCTGTTATGCTTTTTTCTAATTTTATGGCATCATCGAGCGTTATAAAATTGTGCTTTTTTTCAAGGTTTTCAAACTGCGGCGGTGTAAACGGCGAGGAACCCGTTGCAACCAACAGTCTGTCATAAGGAACAAGACTATAGTCTGCTAACATAACTTTCTTCTTTTTCGGCTCTATTTGAACCGCAGTGCTGTGAATAAGTTCACAGTTATTATCTTTATAAAAGTCGGCAGGGCGGTATTTCATCGGCGAGCCGCCGAAGGCAGTATTTGCGGAGTTATTCTCTGTATGCGGTAATTTTAAATCACCCGCTTTTACAGAAGTTTTGATTTTCTCTTTACTGAAATAGTAAGAGATGAGCGGGCGTGAGTATGTATGGTATGGTTCGTTGGTTATAATCAGAATTTCGCCCTGTTTGTCAGCCTGCCGAATCCCCTCGACTGCACCTATTGCCGCCGCCGAGTTTCCTATGATTACGTACTTCATAAATTCACACCCCTCTCTTCAAAAACAATTGCGTTATTCGGACAACCCTTTACGCAAGCGGGTTCTCCCTCTAAAGTCTTAACACAGAGTTCGCATTTTTGAACCGCACCTGTCTCCGACGGTGAAATAGCCCCGAAAGGACAGCAAAGAATACAGGTGTAACAACCCACGCATCTGTCGGTATCTATTGTAATTACGCCGTTATTTACTGATAACGAGCCTGTTATACATCCCTTTACGCAGAGCGGTTCGGTACAATGACGGCAGGACACTGCAAAACTTACACCGTCTTTTTCCTCTATATTTATGCGGGGCTTTATTTTACTTGTCTTTAAAGCACGCGCTATATCCTTTTCGCCCGTTTCGGCAAAAGCACAGTAATACTCACACAAATGGCAACCCAAGCACCACTTCTCATTTACATAAACTCTTTTCATAAATCCTCACCTCGTTAAATAATCATCTCTCCCCGCACCTACAGAAACATATTTAATAGGACAGCCCACAGCTTTTTCTATAAATTCTATATATTTTACAGCCGCTTCGGGTAAATCCTGTAAGCTTCTGCAAGAGGATATATCCGACTTAAAACCGTCAAGCCATTCATAGACAGGCTTCGCTTTATTAAGCGTGTCCCCCGACGGAAAACTCTCTGTCCTTATACCGTCTACTTCATAAGCTGTACAAACGGGAATTTTATCCATGTAAGACAATACGTCCATTTTTGTCAGCGCGAGTTCGTCTGCACCTTGCAATTGTACGCCGTGACGGCTCGCCACTACATCAAAACCGCCGACCCTGCGCGGTCTGCCTGTAGCCGCACCGTATTCAAAGCCCGCCTCGCGCAGAAGATTGGCTTCCTCTCCCTGCATTTCAACAGCAAACGGTCCTTCACCGACACAGCTTGAATAAGCTTTCATAACCCCGATTGTTTTGTCAAGTTTCGCGCCGGGGATTCCTGCTCCGATTGACGCATATGCCGCTAAGGTCTGTGATGATGTTGTATACGGATAAATCCCGTAATCAATATCACGAAGTGCGCCGAGCTGTGCTTCAAACATAATTTTCTTTCCGTTATTTGCGGCTTTTGTTAAATATGCGGTTGTATCGGTTATATAAGGTTTTATGCACGCACCGAATTTACTTAGCCAGTTAATTAAGTCCGATAATTCGGGGAGCGGCGTATCATAGCTTTTTAAAGTCAGCTTTTTCCATTCAAGTATAGCGGAAAGTTTTTCCTCTAAAGTTTCCGATTCAAGTAAATCGACCATTCGTATACCTTTTTTCATATACTTATCGCCATAAGCGGGAGCGATTCCGCGCCTTGTCGAGCCGTATTTTTTATCTTTCAACCTCTCTTCTTCCGATATGTCTTGTGCTACATGATAAGGCAGGCAGATAAAAGCTTTATCACTTATTTTTAAGTTATCGGGAGTAAGCTCCACGCCTTTTTCAGACAGTCTCTCAATCTCGCCGCACAAGTGTTCAATATTGACCACCATGCCGGCACCCATAACATTGACAGTGCTTTCACGCAAAACGCCCGATGGGAGCAGATTAAGCGTGAATTTGCCTTTGTCATTAATTACGGTATGTCCTGCGTTGTTGCCGCCTTGATAACGGCAGATTATATCGTAGTCCTCTGATAATAAATCCACCATACGCCCCTTGCCCTCATCGCCCCAGTTAATTCCAACTACTGCTGTAAGCATAAAAATTCCTCCTGTAAATTTTCTGCCATATTACCGCCGACGGTTCGACGGCTAAACTTTAATATCAACTTCCGTGCCTAACAGTTCTTTGTTTTTTTCGAGAATTATTTTTACTTCTTTTAGAAACTCCTCGGTTTGCTCCTCTGCTCTGCCTGTGAAATTTTCCGCGTTCAATAACTCATTTATTTCACTATGCGAAATATTAAAAGTTTCATCTTCAAGGAGCAGTTCGGATAAATTATTATCTCCGCCTTGCTTCACGGTTTGCCCCGCCTCAATTGAATGGAGACGGATTCGTTCATGAAGCAACTGCCTGTCGCCGCCTTTTTTTACGCAGTACATTAAAATATTTTCTGTCGCCATAAAGGGTAATTCTTGCGTTAAGTGTTTCTTAATCATCTGAGGATAAACCGTCAATCCACTCGCTATATTAATCACAAGCGAGAGTATTGCATCTGTTGCCAAAAAAGCTTCCGGAATAGCTATACGCCGATTTGCGGAATCGTCAAGCGTGCGTTCAAACCACTGCTCACTTGCCGTGAGTGCAGGGTTCAGCGCATTAACTGTCACAAACCGCGCAAGTGAAGCAACTCTCTCGCTTCTCATGGGATTGCGTTTATACGCCATTGCGGACGAGCCGACTTGACTTTTCTCAAATGGTTCTTCAATTTCTTTCAAGTGCGACAAAAGTCTAATATCGTTTGAAAACTTATGCGCGCTCTGTGCAATACCCGATAAAACCGAAAGAATATAATAGTCAATTTTTCTCGAATAAGTCTGACCGCTGACTTTATAAGTTTCAGAAAAACCCATTTTTTCGGCGATTTTTTGTTCGAGAAGTTTTACTTTTTCTTGGTCGCCGTCAAACAAAGCCAAGAACGATGCCCCCGTCCCCGTTGTGCCTTTACAACCGAGCAGTTTTAGGTTTCCGAGAGCAAATTCAAGCTGTTCAAGGTCGAAGAGCAAATCCTGTGTCCACAGCGCGGCGCGTTTCCCGACTGTCGTTGGTTGTGCGGCTTGAAAATGAGTATAAGCAAGGCAGGGTACAGCCTTATACTTTTCGGCGAAGTCTGTAAGCTTTGCGACTGCGTTAATGAGTAGTTTTTTAATCTGTAATAACGCCATGCGTTGTACAATTATATCTGTATTATCACCGACATAACACGAAGTCGCGCCGAGGTGTATAATAGGTTTTGCATTGGGACACCGCTCACCGAAGGCTTTAATATGTGCCATAACATCATGCCTTGTCTGCCGCTCAAATGCCACCGCTTTTTCGTAGTCAATATCATGAACAGCCGCACGCATTTCATTAATTTGCTCCTCGCTTATATCAAGACCCAATTCTTTCTGACTTTCGGCAAGTGCGAGCCAAAGTTTACGCCATGTGGAAAACTTTACATCATCTGAAAAAATTTCCTGCATTTGAAGACTCGCATATCTCTTACAAAGCGGATTTTCATAAGTATTACTCATGCTTATTCACCATGTCCTTCCCGCACAAAAGTGCATTTGAAAGTTTCGTTTTCCCCGATTTGCATCGGTTCTTTCAAACTTGTAGCCTCTCCAATACGTCTTGATACCCGTCAAGCACATTCCCCATATCACGCCTGAAGCGGTCTTTGTCAAGTTTCTTATTAGTTTCCTTGTCCCAAAAACGGCAGGAATCGGGCGAAATCTCGTCACAGAGAATCAATCTGTCTTCATACCGCCCGAATTCCAACTTGTAGTCAACAAGCCGAATTCCTACGTTGTCGAAGATTTTTGAAAGAATTTCATTAATGCGTAACGCCTGTACTTTCATCTGATTTAACTCATCAGCGGTTGCAATACCCAAAGCCGTGACTTGACTTTCATTAATCTGAGGGTCACCGAGCGTGTCATCTTTCAGGCTAAATTCAATTGTTGTGTTTTTAAGCTCCGTACCTTCGGGAACGCCGTACTTTTTTGAAAAACTCCCTGCGGCTACATTACGAACAATAACCTCAACCATGACAATCTCCGCTTTTTTTACAAGTGCGGAAGTATCGTCAACGACTTCAAGTAAATGCGTTTCAATGCCGTTTTCTTCCAAGCGTCCGTAAATTAAATGCGAAATCGCGGCGTTTAATTTACCTTTACCGTTTAAGTCTTCTTTCTTTTTACCGTCAAAAGCAGTAGCCGTATCCTTATAATAAACTAACGCAC
This sequence comes from Oscillospiraceae bacterium, assembly GCA_009778065.1. Lineage (GTDB taxonomy): Bacteria > Bacillota > Clostridia > Oscillospirales > Ruminococcaceae > Ruminiclostridium_E. The sequence continues at coordinate 37,387 of WRKM01000016.1, read as the reverse complement.
TTTTGTCATCTCGCCCCTCTAAAATAACCTTAGACTTGCCCTCGTACAAAATTTTTGCCATTTGCTTTATCTCCTCTCGTTTTTATTTTACTAACTATCAACTGTCATTCCCCTGCGTGTTTAATCCCCAGAATTTCAAGCTCTTTTTCGTTTAGCCCCACGCCGCGGAGCATAAGCCTGTTTCCTTTAAGGCTTTCAATAGAATTAATTCCCATACCGCCCATAAGCTCTTTAATTTCGTGCCTCCATGCAGTAAGCAGGTTTACAAGCCTTTTATAACCCATATCGGGATTGAGCCGCTTGACAAGTTCGGGTACCTGTGTCGCTATTCCCCAGTTGCACTTACCTGCGTGACAACTCCTGCACAGGTGACACCCCATAGCGATAAGCGCGGAGGAAGCTATGTAAACGCAGTCTGCGCCGAGTGCAATAGCTTTTACAACATCAACTGAACTTCGTATACTTCCGCTTACAATTACAGACACATTGTCGCGTATACCCTCGTCGCGAAGCCGCTTGTCAACGCCCGCAAGAGCGAGTTCCACAGGTATTCCCACATGGTCGCGAATACGTGTAGGAGCCGCTCCAGTACCGCCTCTGAACCCGTCAATCGCAATAATATCCGCACCGCTTCGCGCAATCCCGCTCGCAATCGCTGTGACATTATGTACGGCGGCGATTTTTACTATTATGGGCTTTTTATAGCCCGTGGCTTCTTTGAGCGAATACACAAGCTGTCGTAAATCCTCGATTGAATAAATATCGTGGTGCGGCGCGGGAGAAATCGCATCACTTCCTTCGGGAATCATTCTCGCACGCGAAACATCACCTATAATCTTAGTGCCGGGCAAGTGTCCGCCGATTCCCGGTTTCGCGCCTTGTCCCATTTTTATCTCAATCGCCGCACCGCTGTTGAGGTATTCGGGGTGAACCCCGAACCGCCCCGAAGCAACCTGCACTATAGTATTCGCGCCGAATTTATAAAAATCCTCATGCAAGCCGCCCTCGCCTGTGTTATACAAAATACCGAGTTCTTCAGCGGCGCGGGCAAGGCTCTCGTGGGCGTTGTAACTTATTGAACCGTAGCTCATTGCAGAAAACATCACCGGCATGGATATAGAAATACGCGGCGGCAGATTATTCACTATACGCCCTTGTTCGTCACGCTCTATACCATGCGGCTTCGCACCTAAGGATATTTTGGTCTCCATAGGCTCCCGAAGCGGGTCAATCGATGGATTTGTCACCTGTGAAGCGTTGAGCAGGATTTTGTCGAAATAGACAGGGTAGTTTTCGGGATTCCCCATACTTGACAACAATACTCCGCCGCTCCCCGCTTGCCTGTAAATCTCGTCAATAGTTTTTCCGCTCCAGTTTGCGTTATTTTTATATGTATTATTACTTGCCGTGATTTTAATAGCGCGTGTCGGGCAGAGCGAAACACAGCGATGACAGTTAACGCATTTCGCATCATCACAGACTATTTTATTTAAGTCCGGCAAAAACTCGTGTGCCTTATTGGCGCATTGCCGTTCACAAACGCGGCAAGCTATACAACGCTCATAATTACGCACTACTTCATATTCGGGATATAAGTAATTAAGCGCCATCAACTCTTACCCCCATTATTTATATTTATAATCACAGGTCGTCCGCCCTCGGGAGCCCAAATAGTATCAAGGGCGGGTTCAATAAGCCGAATTGCCGACTCTTCACTCGCGATATAAACCATATCGCCCTTTTCGCCAACGACCATACTTCGGAGTTTAAGTCTGTCGTTTAGAGCCATTAAGCCGCCGTCGAATCCGACAAGAATCGAGAAAGGTCCTGTAATTAACTGTGCCGAGAACATAACACGGAGATATTCGTGAACCTCGCGTTCTTTTGGCTCCATTCGCTCAATAGTCTGCCAGAAAGGTGCGGCGATTACAGCGGCTATTTCGGTAAAGGAAAGCCCTTTTTTTCTGTGCAGATAATCTATTATATATGTAATGACCTCTGTGTCTGTTTGAAGCGTGCATTTATAACCGTACATTTCAATGGCACGGCGGTTTGCATCATACGAAGAAATTTCGCCGTTGTGTACAACCGAATAATCCAAAAGCGCGAAAGGATGCGCCCCGCCCCACCAACCGGGTGTGTTGGTCGGATACCTCCCGTGTGCCGTGAAGCACCAGCCCTCATAATCTTCAAGCCGATAAAACCGTCCTACATCTTCGGGAAACCCCACAGCCTTAAAAACACCCATGTCCTTACCGCTTGAAAAGACGTAAGCCCCATCGAACCTTGTGTTAACCCGAAACACGCACTTAGCGACAAATTCCCGTTCGTCAAGCTGACTGTCGGCGAGTTTTGTCGGGAGCGGCGTTACGAAATAACGCCAAATCAAAGGCTCGTCTGTTATTTCTTTTATTTTACGGGTAGGGATTTTCGATAGGTTAATAATATCAAAGTGCCGCTCTAAAAAATCCTCGCAATCCCGTTTTACTGCCGAGGACTCATAAAATATATGCAGGGCGTAAAAGTCCTTATATTCGGGATAAATTCCGTAAGCCGCAAAGCCTCCGCCCAAACCGTTTGAGCGTTCATGCATAACAGCAATAGACTTTATAATAGCCTCGCCGCTCATTCGCCTGCCTGTTTTGTCAATCATTCCCGAAATAGCACACCCCGACGGTATTCTGACCTGCCCCTCACGTTGCATACGGCTATACCTCCCGACAAAATAAAAAACGTCCATTATGAGATAGTGGCACTACCGCATAATGAACGCCTTTGTTCAATTTCAATTGTTATTATACAATATATTTGACGATTTGTCAAGCATTATTTTTTAAGAATTTTAAAAAATGTATTTTTTGTCATTTTTTATGATAAAAACTATTGACAAATTCGGATTTTTATAATATAATATAATAGTGCTGAACAAAGGCGTTCATCAGATAGTATGAAGAACGGCATTTTGCCGATTATTCGTGCTTTGTGGTGAACGTCTTTAAATCTAATATTATCGGGAGGAGTCTTATGTGCGGAATAATCGGCTATACCGGAAGTCAAAACGCAGTACCTGTTATTATCGAGGGTTTAAAAAAGCTTGAATACAGGGGCTATGACTCAGCAGGAATCGCTTATTATGACGGGAACGGCATAAACGTATTAAAGCGCAAAGGCAGAATAGCAGAACTCGAGCAGTACATATCGGAAACAATTCATAATTGTCAATCGTCCGTCAACTGTCAACTATCAACTATCAACTGTTCGTTGGGTCATACAAGATGGGCGACGCACGGTGAGCCGTCGGACATAAACTCTCACCCGCATGTCGGTAATAAAAGAAATATAGCAGTCGTACATAACGGCATTATTGAAAATTACAAGCAGTTGAAAGAATACTTACAAAATAAAGGTGTCGGCTTCGCTTCCGAAACAGACAGCGAGGTAATTGCACAACTTGCGGAGTACTATTATAATGGTGATATACTCGAAACCGTCATAAAGGTTTCAAACCGCTTAGAGGGTTCATACGCACTCGGAATTATGTTTTGTGACAAACCCGATTTGCTCGTTGCCGTAAAGAAAGACAATCCGCTGATTATCGGAGTCTCTAAGCACGGAAATTTTATAGCCTCGGATATTCCCGCAGTCTTAAAGCACACGAATAAAGTTTTTTATCTCGAAGATAAGGAAATAGTCATACTTTATAAAGAGCGTGTGGAGTTTTACGGTATTGACGGAGAGCCGATTACAAAAACATCCGAAATCATTTCATGGAGCGTGGACGATGCCGAAAAGGGCGGCGAGCCGCACTTTATGCTTAAAGAAATCAAAGAACAACCCAAAACCCTGCGTGATACCATAAATTCTCTAATAAAAGATGGTGAGAATAAAAAAGTTCTTGATAATTTTAATATTATACGTTATAATAAGATAGTAATTACCGCATGCGGCTCTGCCTATAATGCAGGGTTCGCCGCAAAATATGTCTTTGAAAGGCTCTGCCGCTTCCCTTCTGTCGAGGTTGAACTCGCGAGCGAGTTTCGTTATAAAGATGCGGTGATTGATGACAAGACTCTTGTTATTCTTATCAGCCAGTCGGGGGAGACCGCCGACACCATAGCCGCTATGCGTGAAGCGAGGGCGAAAAACGCAGAAACACTCGCAATAGTCAATGTAGTCGGCAGTACAATCGCTAAAGAGGCGGATTATTGTATTTATACCGCGGCAGGTCCCGAAATTGCCGTGGCGACGACAAAAGCCTTTTCGGCACAGTTAATAACGCTTTATATCTTAGCTGTGAAGTTTGCTTTACAATTAAATAAAATATCGCCCGAACTCGGAAATTCCCTCATGGAAGAAATCGTTTCAGTTCCCGAAAAAACCGCATTGATTCTTGAGCAGGTAGACGAGATTCAAAAACATTCGTCGGCTTGTGTTGTCTATAAAAGCATATTTTTTATAGGCAGAAATATAGATTATGCGATTGCTTTAGAAGGCTCGTTAAAGCTCAAAGAGATTTCTTACATTCACTCGGAAGCTTATGCAGGGGGCGAGTTAAAGCACGGGACAATTTCCTTGATTGAGGACGGGACTTTGGTTGTCGCAATTGCGAATTGTAAAAACCTGCACAGTAAAATCATGAGCAATGTTGAGCAGGTTGCAAGCAGGGGGGCGAAGGTAATTATAGTCGGAAACAGCCCCGAAAGTGATATTGTATTACCCGATTGCAATGAATTATTCTCACCGTCATTATCGGTAATCGTTCTTCAATTATTCGGTTATTACGTGGCGGCGAATAAGGGACTTGACATAGACAAACCGCGTAATCTTGCCAAAAGCGTCACCGTAGAATGACGGACAATTGACAATTGACAATTGACAATTGACAATGGACAATGGACAATTATTTTTAAAAGGAGAGGGACTATGAACAGTACAGCAAGCGAAGTTTTAGCGTTTATTAAGGAGAATGAAGTTAAGTTTATTCGGCTTAATTTCTGCGACTTATTCGGGGTGCAAAAGAACATCTCAATTATGGCAGACGTCTTACCGTCGGCGTTTGAGCATGGTATTTCTTTTGACGCACATTCGATTCGCGGTTTTCGCGATGTAACAGAGTCAGATTTATTTTTAATCCCCGACCCTGCTTCACTCATGGTCTTACCGTGGCGACCGGGACCGGGTCGTGTTGCGCGTTTTTACTGCGATATTAAAAACCCCGATGGCTCTGTTTATGCACACGACAGCAGGGCGTTATTGAAAAAAGTCACCGCACATGCGGAAAAATTGGGGTATGTCTGTAAAATCGGCGCGGAATGCGAATTTTATCTCTTTAAGACCGATGATGACGGCGAGCCGACTGCTACAACCCTTGATAAAGGCGGCTATTTAGACATTGCACCGCTTGACCGCTGTGGAGACATACGCCGCGAAATCTGCCTTATCCTCGAAGAAATGGGTATAACCCCGCAGACCTCTCACCACGAACAGGGTCCCGGACAAAACGAAATCGATTTCAAGTTTGACGACGCTCTTACAAGTGCGGATAATCTGCAAACCTTCAAGTCGGTTGTAAAAGCTATAGCGGCACGAAATGGCTTGTTCGCTTCGTTTATGCCAAAGCCCCTGCCCGATGCCGCAGGGAGCGGTATGCACGTCAATTTGTCAATCGCTCAAAACGGACTTAACATTTTTAAAAACATCGGTGAGGGACATTCAGACATTGCGGAGAGTTTTATTGCGGGTATACTTGAAAAAACTCCTGAAATAACTGCGTTCTTAAACCCTCTCGCAAATTCCTATGAGCGTTTCGGAAATTTTGATGCTCCGAAATATGTGTCATGGTCACACCAAAACCGTTCGCAGTTAATCAGAATCCCCGCGGCTTTCGGGGAGAAAACCCGTATGGAGCTACGTTCGCCTGACCCGTCTTTAAACCCTTATCTTTCGTTCGCGCTGATTATCGCGGCAGGGGTTGACGGCATTGAAAAGAAAAAAGCTCTTCCCCCTGCGGTTGATGCAGATTTATATACTGCTGATAAAAGCGTAACAAGCCGCTTGGTTTTGCTCCCTGACAGCCTTGAAAACGCGCTGTCTTTGGCAAGAAACAACGACTTCATAAAAAGCGTAATAGGTGAAGACTTACTTTATAAATACATCACCCTTAAAGAAGCCGAACCCAAAAACAAAGAGCATTATTTTAATATTATATAATTGGCAATTGTCAATTGTAAATTGTAAATTGTAAATTATCCGTCGGGTGGTGTTGTAAGTGGAAAGCGCGTTAATAGTATCGCAGGTTGAAAAGGGTGTAACTTTTTTCGGCGAATTATTGAATATGGCGGGTATTAATAGAATCACCGCCCTGTCTTCCTGTGGAGAATCACGCAGACTACTCTTAGAAAGGGAGTTTGATTTAGTTTTAGTCAACGCGCCTTTAAGAGATGAATCGGGGGAAAACTTCTCACGGTACGTAGCCTCGAAAAATATCTCTCAGGTTATGTTGATTGTAAAAAGCGAATTTTTTGACGCTGTATCGGCAATATGCGAAGACGACGGCGTTTTGACTATTGCAAAACCTATCAATAAAACCGTCTTTTGGTCGGCGTTGTCGCTTGCAAAATCAGCACGCAAGAGAATAAAACGTGTGCAGGACGAAAATACAAAGCTTATACAAAAAATTGAGGACATACGCATCGTTGACCGCGCTAAATGTATACTCATTTCTTATATGGGTATGGACGAAAGAGAAGCACACAGATATATTGAAAAGCAGGCTATGGATATGCGAAGCACAAAACGGGAAATCGCGGAGGGGATTTTGAAAACTTATGAAAACTGACAGCGTAATCAGAATCATCAATTATAAAGCAGGAAACGCTCCGAGTGTACTTCATGCCGCTACTCACCTCGGATTTGAAGCTGAGTTCGCGCATAACTCTACCGATTTACAAAACGCAACCCATATAATTTTACCCGGTGTCGGAAGTGCTGAAGCTACAATGAGCTCCCTTCGCGATATGGGTATACTCGAAACTTTGGAAACTTTAGTTCTGCATAAAAAGATTTTGTTTCTCGGAATTTGCGTAGGCTTACAAATCCTTTTTGAACACAGCGAAGAGAGAGATACCGCTTGCCTCGGTTGGCTTAAAGGCAGAGTGGTAAAGTTCGATAGTTCAAAGCTTCGAGTACCGCAGATGGGCTGGAATAAAGTGAAGTTCACGGAAAACCCGCATTTCACTTGCAAAAGCGACTATTTCTACTTTGTTAATTCATATCACGCAGTCCCCGAAAACAGAGCCGATTTGTGGGGCGTTTCCGATTATGGCGGAAGTTTCACATCGGCGGTAAACCGCGAAAATATTTATGCGACTCAGTTCCACATCGAAAAAAGCGGAGAAGCAGGGCTTGCGTTATTGAAAGACTTTCTTATTTTAAATAGTCTGAAGGAGGTAGTCTGATGCTTACAAAACGATTGATTGCCTGCTTTGATATTATAGCAGGTAGGGTGACAAAAGCGGTTCAATTTAATGACAACATAGATGTCGCTCCCGCCGAGGACTTGGCAAAAGCCATGTATAACGCGGATATAGACGAACTCATTTTTTATGATATAACAGCGAGTTCAGAAAAGCGTGAGATTGATATAGAAGCGGTCAAAAAAGTCGCTAAGTGCGTCTTTATTCCCTTCACGGTAGGCGGCGGCATTAAAAACTTAACCGATATGTACGAGACGTTAAAAGCCGGAGCGGAGAAAATCAGCGTTGACTCAATGGCGGTGAGAAATCCCGAAATTATCGCCGAGGGTGCAAAAGAATTCGGCTCGCAGTGCATTGTTTTGTCAACGCAGGTTAAAAAGACAGGGCAAACTGCAAGCGGTTACGAGGTTTTTGTTGATGGCGCGAAGCTTGCCACGGGTTTAGATGCTATCGAATGGCTAAAGCGCGGTCAGTCGCTCGGCGCGGGAGAAATCTGTCTCAACAGTATTGACAACGACGGGACTTTATCAGGCTACGACCTTGAACTCATGAAAATGGCGGATGATGCTCTTTCGGTTCCTCTTATTGCTTCAGGGGGTGCGGGTATACCCGAACATTTACGGGATTTATTCCTGCAAACGCAGGCGGGAGCGGCAATAATAAGCAGTATGCTTTATTCGCCGCGCCTTGCAAAAAACTACACGGTTGCCGATTTAAAAGACTATTTAATGCAAAATAATGTTTCAATCCGCCCTATAAACTGACAAATTTGACAAATTTCAAATTTTCTATTGACATTTAATTTAAGATATGTTATAATCAAAATCGAACAAACAAAGACGTTTGTCCGCACCTGTTTTATTTCAGGTCGCAGACTAACGTCTTTATTATTTTTATTATAAGAATAAGGAGAGTAAAACCATGTCTTACACAGCAAAAGTACTCGAACACGTAATTGCAAAAAATCCGGGCGAACCCGAATTTCATCAGGCTGTCACCGAGATTATGACCACGCTCGGTCCGTTCGTTGAAAAGCATCCGATTTATGAAAAGGAGCGGATTTTAGAGCGTTTAGTCGAGCCGGAACGCCAGATTATTTTCAGAGTTCCGTGGGTAGACGACAAGGGCGTAATTCAGGTCAACAGAGGCTTTCGGGTTCAGTCAAACAGCGCAATCGGTCCATACAAAGGCGGACTCCGTTTTCACCCGAATGTAAACCTCAGTATCATTAAATTCTTGGCGTTTGAGCAGATTTTCAAGAACTCCCTGACGGGACTGCCGATTGGCGGCGGTAAGGGAGGCTCGGATTTTGACCCGAAAGGTAAATCAAATCGCGAGGTTATGTCGTTCTGTCAAAGCTTTATGAGCGAGTTATATCGCCATATAGATGCGGACTGGGATGTTCCTGCCGGCGATATAGGCGTAGGCGGACGCGAAATAGGTTATATGTACGGGCAGTACAAACGGCTCACGGGCAGATACGAGGGTGCGTTTACAGGTAAAGGCTTAACATACGGCGGTTCGTTAGTTCGTACAGAAGCGACAGGTTACGGCTTAGTTTACATGGCGGAAAATATGCTTCAGGCAAAAGGCACGACTTTTGAGGATAAGAAGGTTGTAATTTCCGGAAGCGGTAACGTGGCTATATACGCCGCCGAAAAAGCAAGTCAATTCGGCGCGAAAATTCTCACCATGAGCGATTCGGGCGGCTATGTGCATGACCCTGACGGCATAGATTTAGATGCGGTGAAAGAGATTAAAGAAGTTAAACGCGGGAGAATCAAAGAATATCTTGAATACCGCGGCAATGCAAAATACTATGAAAAAGGGCTTGTCTGGTCTGTTCCGTGCGACATCGCACTTCCGTGTGCAACTCAAAACGAACTGCTTGACGATGGTGCGGAGCAGTTAATTAAAAACGGCTGTTCGGTTGTCGCGGAAGGCTCGAATATGTCAACCTCGCTTACGGCTACCCACGCATTACAGGAAAACGGAGTATTCTTCGCACCGGGTAAAGCGGCGAACGCAGGCGGCGTGGCTGTGTCTGCGCTTGAAATGGCACAAAACAGCTCACGCATATCATGGTCTTTTGAGGAAATAGATTGCAGACTGCGTAATATCATGTATGAAATTTACATGAACAGTTTTAACGCGGCAGATGAGTACGGAATGAAAGGTAATCTTGTCGCAGGGGCGAATATCGCGGGATTCAAAAAAGTTGCAGATGCAATGCTTCAGCAAGGCGCAGTTTAGACAATGTACAGTTTACGGCACAACTAAAAATTAAAAACTAACAACTATCAGGAGGTATCAGTCATGACAACTACTCAAACCGGAACCATTTCTTTCAACACGTTAAGTTCATTGAAGCCCTTTACAATTCCCGTCATTATTCCGCCGGAACGCGAATTATCAGCGGGAAACGTAACTATTTCACTTGGTAAGCCTATTACCGCGCCTGTGCTTATCCCTGTGGAACACAAATCAACTCCTATGTGCATTAATAATCCGTTTATGGTAAGCGGTGAATGTTACAGAGTTACCGCTCTGTCGTTCGGTACGCCGCATGGTGCGGTTTTTGTCGATGATATTGACAGCATTGATGTAAAAACAATCGGCTCCGCACTCGAACATCATGTTTTATTCCCGAAAGGTGCAAGCATCGTGTTTATTCAAGTAATCGACAGGGATAATATTAAAGTAAGGTTGTGGCAAAAAGACGAACCGGATACAGAGTTCACACCCGAAGCCGCTTGTGTCGCAGGGACTGCCGCTATGATGTGCCAGAAAATTCTGCTGAACAGAGTAAATATCACTATAAGCGGTGAAGCTTTCAGCATGAACTGGGACAGAGGTAACAGCGAAGTAACATTGACAGGTTCGGAAAATTTGTTAGGTTAAGGGGTTTTTATGCAGATAAACGCAGATTTAATTTCCTATCTTGAGGATTTATCCTGCCTTAATTTCGCCGATGAGGAGAAGGAAAGGCTTTCCGAAGAACTTGAAAAAATTCTTTTTAGTATGGCGCGGCTCGGCGAACTCGACACGCAAAACATAGCCGAGCAGAGCCATCCCTTTTCTAATGTAAACGCCTTTCGTGAAGACTGCGTTATGCCGTCTTATGAAAGGGAATTAATTCTGCAAAACGCACCGAAAAGGGACTTTGAAAGCTTTATTGCACCGAAAACCGTATAAAACATGAAAAACAACCGGAGGTTAAACTGATGAGCGAAAGAATAGTACTTGCATATTCGGGCGGCTTAGACACGACCGTTATTATTCCGTGGCTTAAAGAAAACTATGAAAAAGCGGAAGTTATAGCCTGTTGTGTCGATGTAGGTCAGTGTGAAAACTATGGCGAAATAGAAGAAAAAGCCTATAAAACGGGTGCGGATAAAGTCGTAATAATTAATGCACGCGAAGAATTTATAACAGGCTACATCTTCCCAATGGTAAAAGCCAATGTAATTTATGAGGATAAGTATTTACTCGGAACGGCGGCGGCACGACCCCTTATAGCAAAGAAATTAGCCGATGTCGCGCTTTTAGAAAACGCAACGGCAATTTGTCACGGCGCGACAGGCAAAGGCAACGACCAGATTCGCTTTGAGCTTACGTTTAAGGCTTTCGCACCGAATCTGAAAATAATCGCACCGTGGCGTATTTGGGATATTACCTCACGCGAGGACTGCATGGAATATTTAGAAAAACGCGGTATTGAAGCCCCTGCCAAAAAAGAGCAAAGCTACAGCCGCGACCAAAACATACTTCACATCAGTCACGAAGGATTAGAGCTTGAAGACCCTGCCGCCCAGCCGAATTACAGACACTTGCTTCAACTATCCGTAAGCCCAGAAGATGCCCCCGACAAACCTGAATACTTAGAACTTGAATTTGACAAGGGTATTCTCATAAAACTTAACGGAAAGGCTTTACCGCCTGTTACGCTTATGGAAGTTTTAAACGAAATCGGCGGCAGAAACGGCATAGGAATAGCCGACATGGTGGAAAACAGGGTTGTAGGTATGAAGTCACGCGGCGTTTATGAAACGCCCGGCGGAACGATTCTGTACTACGCTCACAGAGAGCTTGAAAGGCTCTGCCTTGACAGCAAAACGACGGGTTTCAGATGGATTGTCAGCCAAAAGCTTTCGGAGCTTATTTATGCGGGCGAATGGTTTACGCCGCTGTGTGAAGCTTTGTTCACTTTCGCTGACAAAACACAGGAGTGTGTTTCCGGTACTGTAAAACTGAAATTATACAAAGGCAATATTATTCCCGCAGGCTTGAGTTCTCCGTACTCGCTTTACGATGAAAACTTAGCAAGTTTTACAACCGGCGGTTTATACAATCATAAAGACGCGGAAGGATTTATAAACCTTTTGGGGCTTCCTATCGCCGTCCGCGCAAGAGTAATGAATGAGCTGAATGAAAAGTAAGGTGAAAATAATGAGTAGTTCCAATAATAATCAAGAAAAAAAATTATGGGGCGGTCGTTTTTCCGGAAATGGCGAGAATTGCGAAAACACAGACGAGTATGCAAATAAATTTCACTCGTCCCTTTCGTTTGACAAAAAACTATATAAACAAGATATAAAAGGCAGTATAGCTCATGCCGAAATGCTCGGCAGACAGGGGATTATCTCCTCAAAAGATGCCAATTTAATAATTAAAACATTGGTTGAAATTGACGAAGCAATTGATAGCGGAGATTTATCTTTTGAAAAAAGCAGGGCGGAAGACGTTCATTCTTTTATTGAAGCAGAGCTTGTCAAACGTATAGGCGATGCAGGGCGGCGGCTTCATACAGGCAGAAGCAGAAATGACCAGGTAGCCCTTGATATGCGAATGTATGTTATGGGCGAGATAGATGAAACAAACGCACTTTTAAAAAAGTTACTCAAGATTTTGTTGCAAACGGCAAAAGAGCATATAAAAACGATTATACCGGGCTATACTCATATGCAAAAAGCCCAGCCAATAACACTTTCGCATCATGTTTTGGCATATTTTGAAATGTTCAGGCGTGACTTTGAAAGGCTTGCCGACTGCCGTAAAAGAACAGACGTCATGCCGCTCGGTTCAGGTGCGCTTGCCGCTGTTCCTTATCCGATTGACAGATTTTTCGTGAAAGAAAAGCTCGGCTTTTCGGAAATTACGGCAAACAGCCTTGATGCGGTTTCAGACAGGGATTTCTGCATAGAATTTTTATCGTGTTTGTCTATGATTATGATGCACCTCAGCCGTTTTTGTGAGGAACTGATTCTCTGGTCTTCAGACGAATTTAAGTTTATAGAAATATCTGATGCTTACGCAACAGGCTCTTCAATCATGCCGCAGAAAAAAAACCCCGACATGGCTGAACTTATTCGCGGAAAAACAGGGCGTGTTTACGGAAGCTTAATAGCTCTTTTAACCGTGATGAAAGGCTTACCCTTAGCCTATAACAAGGATATGCAGGAAGACAAAGAAGCGGTTTTCGATGCCGCCGATACAGTAAAATCATGTCTTTCGGTTTTTGCAAATCTTTTTGAAACTATAACTTTTAACAAAGATATAATGTATAACGGTGCGAAAGGCGGATACACAAATGCAACCGATGCGGCAGACTGGTTGGTGGGTAGGGGTGTACCTTTCAGACAGGCGCATGAAATTATTGGGCGGCTCGTGCTTTATGCTATTAAACAAAATAAACGAATTGAAGAACTATCGCTCTCCGAACTTAAATCAATTTCAGATTTATTCGATGAGCAAATATATGAGAAAATATCACTCGAAACTTGTATAAATGCGCGTAGTGTTCATGGCGGACCGGCAGATTCTGCTGTCCTCGAAGCAATAAAAAACGCCGAGGAAATTTTACAATGAGAATTATTGAAGAGGCTCGGATTACCGATGCTGTCGAAAAACTGTGCATAGAAGCCAACATCTGCATAGGGCATGACATAAAAGAAGCATTAATAAAAGCTAAAACTTGCGAGAGTTTACCGCTTGCGCGAAGCGTATTAGACACACTTTCAGAAAATGCCGAAATAGCACAGCGCGAGAAATTACCCGTTTGTCAAGATACGGGAATGACAGTTGTTTTCGTGTCACTCGGCACAAAGGTTCATATAAACGGCAATATAAATGATGCAATAAATGAGGGCGTTCGGCGCGGCTACAAAAACGGTTATTTCAGAAACAGCGTAGTAGGCGACCCGATAACCCGAAAGAATACCGGCGATAATACGCCCGCAGTTATTCATTATGACTTTGCGGAGGGCGATTCCATAAAAATCACCGTAATGCCCAAAGGTTTCGGAAGCGAGAACATGAGTGCAGTGAAAATGCTCAGTCCGTCTGACGGACTTTCGGGTGCGGAAAGTTTTATAATAGAAACTGTTCTCAAGGCTGGAGCCAATCCTTGCCCTCCTATAATAGTCGGTGTGGGAATCGGCGGAACAATGGAAAAAGCCGCACTTTTGTCAAAGCAGGCGTTACTCCGCGATGTCGGCTCTGTTAATTCGGAGCCTTTTTGGGCGGAATTTGAAGCAAGATTACTTGAGAAAATCAACGCACTCGGAATAGGTCCTGCCGGTTACGGCGGTATTACAACCGCGCTTGCCGCTCACGTTCTCACCTACCCCACGCATATTGCAGGACTGCCCGTTGCAGTAAATATCGGTTGCCATGCAACGAGACACAAGACGAAACAATTGACAATTGACAATTGACAATGTACAATGTACAATGTACAATTAATAATTTCTATGAAAGGTTGCCTTATGCCCACAAAAATAACTATGCCGTTTACTGCGGAAATAATTAGTTGTCTTAAAGTTGGTGAAGAAATTTTGCTGTCGGGTGAGATTTTTACGGCGCGTGATGCCGCGCATAAACGTATGGTTGAAATGCTTGATGCAAATGTAATGCTACCTTTTGAATTAGACGGACAGGTTGTGTATTATGCGGGACCTTGTCCCGCGCCGCCCGGTAAAGTTATAGGCTCCATCGGACCGACCACAAGCGCGAGAATGGACGTTTACACCCCGCGCTTAATTAAAGAGGGGCTGAAAATTATGATTGGCAAAGGTGAGAGAAGCCCTGCTGTTATTTCGGCGATTCGGGAATATAAGGGATTGTATTTGGCGGCTGTCAGCGGCGCGGGAGCGTTGTTATCTCTTTGCGTAAAGCGAGCGGAATTAATCGCTTTTGAGGATTTGGGTACGGAAGCGGTTTACAAACTTGAAGTTCATAATATGCCGCTTGTTGTTGCGGTTGATAGCAGGGGGAACAATATATATGGATTACGCGGTTGAGTCTTTAAAAAAGCATCATGAGTGGCGCGGGAAAATAGAAGTCATAAGCAGAGTCCCCCTTAAAACGCGGGAGGATTTGTCGCTCGCGTATACGCCCGGGGTCGCCGCTCCGTGTCTTGCCATTCAAAAAGACTCTGATTTAAGCTATGTGCTTACGCGCCGTTCGGACTTAGTGGCAATTATTACCGACGGCACGGCAGTACTCGGGCTTGGCGATATTGGTCCCGAAGCCGCAATGCCCGTAATGGAAGGTAAAGCCGTACTTTTTAAAGAACTCGGCGGAGTTGATGCCGTTCCGCTTTGTATACGTTCTCACGATGTCGATGAAATTGTAAATACTGTAAAGTTGTTAAGCGGCAGTTTCGGCGGCATAAACTTAGAGGATATTTCCGCGCCGCGGTGTTTTGAAATTGAACGGAGGCTGAAAGAATGTTGCGACATTCCTGTTTTTCACGATGACCAGCATGGTACGGCTGTTGTGGTTTTGGCGGCTGTGCTGAACGCGCTTAGAATAACCGGCAAAAAAATAAACGAAATTTCCATAGCCGTAAACGGCGCAGGTGCGGCAGGAATTGCTGTTACGCGGCTTCTCTTGGATTCGGGCGTGAACAATATAATCCTGTGTGACCGAAAAGGCGCGATTTATGAGGGACGCAAGGATTTGAGCGGCGATAAATTGCAAATTGCCTCAGCTACAAACCCCGAACACCGTAAAGGCTCTCTTGCGGACGCTATTAAAAACACAGATATTTTTATCGGACTATCCGCGCCTAATTGTGTTACCGTAGAAATGATTAAAAGCATGAACAAAAACCCCATTGTGTTTCCTATGTCTAATCCCGACCCGGAGATAACTCCCGATTTAGCCAAAGCAGGCGGCGCGGTTATTGTAGGGACGGGAAGAAGCGATTTTCCGAACCAGATTAACAATTCTTTAGCCTTTCCGGGCATTTTCAGAGGTACGCTTGACGCACAGGCTTCATGTATAAATGAAGCTATGAAAATCGCCGCCGCAAAGGCTATTGCAGAGAGTGTAAGCAACGATGAACTGACAACAGAAAACATAATGCCCTGTCCGCTTTGCAGAAATACGTCTGCTTTAGTCGCAAAGGCGGTCGCGAAAGCCGCTAAAGAAAGCGGAGTTTCGAGGAAATAAGTAAGGAGTGCTTTAGTTTGCAGTGTAAAGATTTAATATGTTATGTAGAGAAAAAAAGCGGCTTTGATGCACACGCAAAAGCTGTCGAGAACGAGCTGTCGGAGGTTTTGGGGGTGTCTCAAATCTCTGTTCGGCTTTTTAATCGTTATTTCCTTCAAAATATACCGGAAGAACACTTTCAGGTTATTATTACGACTGTATTGAGCGAACCTGCAAGTGATGTGTATTACGAAAAGTCACTACCCGATTTTCCCGAAAACACGCGGCTTTTATACACCCAGCCTATTCCCGGGCAGTTTGTTTTGCGAGCCGATTCGTGCGAGCAGTGTATACAAATGCTCATCGGCGGCGAACGTCCCGTTGTAAAAACGGCGCAAGTGTATGCAATAGGCGGTATCAATTCCGATGCCTTTACAGAAGTTAAGAATTATCTTATCAACCCTCTTGAAAACCGCGAAGCAACCCCCGAAAGTCTCTCTTTTCTCGCCTCGGAAATTCAAAAAACAGAAAACATACCGCTTGTTGATTTCAAAGACTTAGAAACCCCCGAAACTCTTGCACTTGCCCTTTCGGCAGAAGATTTAAAATTGATTTGTAATTATTTCAAAAACGAAAACCGTAAGCCCACACTCGCGGAAATTCGTGTTCTTGACACCTACTGGTCTGACCATTGCAGACATACTACCTTTAATACGATGATTAACTCGGCGATTATAGAAGACGAGCGGGTTAAAGCGGCTTATGAACTATTTTTGAGTGTCAATGATAACAAACCTGTTACCCTCATGAATATTGCAACTGCGGCTATGCGGTATTTTAAAAAGCGCGGTGAATTACCCATGCTTGACGAGTCGGAAGAAAATAACGCCTGTACGATTAAAATGGACGATACTTTAATATTTTTCAAGAACGAAACGCACAATCACCCGACTGAAATTGAACCTTTCGGCGGTGCTTCAACCTGTATAGGCGGCGCAATCCGAGACCCGCTCTCCGGCAGAGCTTATGTCTATCAAGCCATGAGAATAAGCGGTTCGGGAGACCCGCGAAAACCATTTAGTGAGACTATTCCGGGTAAAATTCCACAGCGTAAGCTAACTGTCACCGCCGCAGAGGGGTTCAGCTCTTACGGTAATCAAATAGGTCTTGCGACAGGGCTTGTAAAAGAATTGTATCATGAGGGGTATACCGCAAAACGTCTTGAAGCGGGTGCGGTCATTGCATCTGCTCCTGTAGGCGCGGTAAGGCGTGAAAAACCTACATCAGGTGATATTGTAGTGCTTCTCGGCGGACGAACGGGGCGGGATGGAATAGGAGGCGCGACAGGCTCTTCCAAAACCCACGGAAAAAAGACAGTAACGCAGTCTGCCGCTGAGGTGCAAAAAGGCAACGCCCCTGAAGAGCGTAAATTACAACGCCTTTTCCGCAACCCCGAAGTTACAAAATTAATTAAAAAATGCAACGATTTTGGTGCGGGCGGCGCGTGCGTGGCGATTGGTGAACTTGCGGATGGCGTTAATATAAATCTTGACAACTTCCCTGTTAAGTATAACGGGCTAAATGGCACGGAACTTGCTATTTCGGAATCGCAGGAGCGTATGGCGGTGGTTATAGCAAAGTGCGATTTACCCACGCTTATTAAACACGCCGAAGCCGAAAATGTAGAAAGCTCGTCCGTAGCAGAAATAACAGCCGATAATAGACTTGTCATGACCCGGTGTGATGCGAAAATTGTTGACATTGACAGGAGTTTTTTAGATACAAACGGTGCGGATAGACATACCGCCGTTCGCGTTCCGTTCATAGAACGAGGTTTTGCGCAATATGCTTCAACGTCCCTTACAGAAAGACTTTTTGAGTTAGCACTTGATTTAAACTTCTGCTCGCAAAAAGGTTTAATAGAGCGTTTTGACAGTTCAATCGGCGCAGGAAGTGTGTTGGCACCTTTCGGCGGTAAGAACGGGCTTACAGAAACGCAAATAATGACAGCATTAGTTCCGTCCGCAAGCGGCAATCAAACAACAGCAACCGCAATGAGCTATGGTTACGACCCGCATTTTACCGAAGCCGACCCTTTCGGCGGCTCTGTTTACGCCGTAGTTACTTCTGTAGCTAAACTAATCGCGGCAGGGGTTAAACAGAGTACAATTCATCTGACTTTACAAGAATATTTTCCGCGCTTGAATGACTGCGAAACTCGTTGGGGTGTGCCTTTTGCGGCGATGCTCGGCGCGTTTTCGGCGCAGATGGGACTTAAAATCGCGGCAATCGGCGGTAAAGATTCCATGTCGGGAAGTTTCGGGAACTTAGACGTCCCCCCTACTCTTATTTCATTCGCCGTTGGAATAAGCGATGCAAAAAGCATAATTAGCCCTGAATTTAAAGCCGCGGGAAATCCCGTATATCTGCTTGAAACCCCTATAACTTCGGAAAATCTGCCCGATTATGAGACTTTGTCCTCTTTATGGGGCGAGTACGCAGAAATTTTTGATTCGGGGAAAGTATTGTCAGCGTGGGCATGTGAAAAAGGCGGCATTTACGGCGGGATAATGAAAATGGCGTTCGGGAACAAGCTCGGTTTTATAAACGAAAACGATTTAAACCGCGACAGCTTTTTTGAACACTGTTTTGGTTCGATTATATTTGAGGCAAGTGAAAAACTTAGCGGTTTCAAGTTATTGGGGCATACACAAAGCAAGCCCGCTCTCGTTTTCGGCGACACAGAAATACCGCTCGAAGATTTAATCGGCGCATGGGAGAATCCGCTTGAAAAAGTTTTTCCTGTGAGGGTCAAACAAGACGGTGATGCGCCTGTAATCGCTTTTGAAAATCGCGGAAAAGCGTATAGCGGAGCTTCTTTAATAAAAACTAAACCTAAAGCTGTAATTCCCGTTTTCCCCGGTACAAACTGCGAATATGACACTGCGGCGGCTTTAGAACGCGCAGGGGGTCAAGGTGAGATTGTTCTTATTCGCAATCTTACACCGCAAATGTTAAACGAATCTGTTCTCGCACTCGAAAAAGCTATTTCAGGTACGCAGATGCTCATTTTCCCCGGTGGTTTTTCGGGCGGAGATGAACCCGATGGTTCGGGAAAGTTCATAGTGTCGCTTTTTAGGAACAAAAGACTCGCCAACTCGATTAATGAGTTATTGAAAACACGCGACGGCTTAATTCTCGGTATTTGTAACGGGTTTCAAGCGTTAATTAAAATGGGGCTTCTGCCGTATGGTGAGATTTCAGAAGTTACAACAGATTCTCCAACACTGACTTTTAATAATATAGGGCGGCATCAATCCCGCTATGTTAATACGCGCATAGCTTCGGTGTTATCGCCGTGGTTGTCGCTGTGTCAAGTCGGCGAAATATACAGTCAGCCCGTTTCTCACGGTGAAGGGCGGTTTACGTGCAGTCCCGAAAACTTAGAAAAGTTGAAAGCAAACGGGCAAATTGCATTTCAATACGCCGATTACAACGCTCAACCGTCTATGGATATAGAGTATAATCCTAACGGCTCTGTCCGGGCTGTCGAGGGTATAAGCAGTCCGTGCGGCAGAATATTAGGGAAAATGGCACACTCGGAGCGGTATAATACGGAAACAGCCAAAAATATTTCGGGTAATAAGTTTTTACCGATTTTTGAAAGCGGGGTGAAGTATTTCAGATGAAAGCTTTAGAATTGTCTAAGTTAATAAAAACAAAAGAATTAAGCGTTACAGAAGTTGTACGCTCTTGTTTAGACGCGGCAAAGAAGAATAAGCACAACGCTTTTCTCGCGCTTGATGAAGAAAACGCGCTTAAAAGAGCGGAAGAGCTTCAAAGACAACTAAACTGTCAACCGTCAACTATTAACTCTCAACTGTTCGGCGTTCCGCTTGGCGTAAAAGACAACATCTCAACAACAGGAATTGAGACCACTTGCGCCTCTAAAATGCTCGGCGGTTATAAACCCGTTTTTAATGCAACCGTAATTGACAAAGCGGAACAAGCGGGCATGATTGTAATCGGAAAACTAAATATGGATGAGTTCGCAATGGGTGGCTCAAGCGAAACGGGAAACAAAGGCGCAGTGCTGAACCCGTGGGATTTGAGCCGTGTTGCAGGCGGTTCGTCGGGCGGAAGTGCGGCGGCGGTCGCGGGCGGTGAGATTCCGCTCTCTCTCGGCTCGGACACAGGCGGCAGTATACGCCAGCCCTGTGCGTTTTGCGGCGTTACCGGAATAAAACCGACTTATGGTGCGGTGTCACGATACGGACTTATTGCCTACGCTTCTTCTCTTGACCAAATCGGCGTAATCGGGCAGGACATATCAGACTGCGCGGCGTTACTATCTTTGATTTCGGGCTACGATGAACGTGACAGCACAATGCCGATTGACAATAAACAACGGGAGGGTGGAGGAAATTTAAAAGGTGTGCGGATTGGACTGCCGCGTAATTATTTTGACAAAGGTATTGATGAAGATGTAAAGAGTGCGGTTTTGGCGGCGGCGAAGCAATTTGAGGCTCTGGGGGCTACTGTGGAAGAGTTCAGTTTACCGCTGACTGACTATGTCATTCCTGCTTATTATATAATCGCTTGTGCCGAAGCTTCGTCTAATCTTTCACGGTATGACGGTTTAAAATATGGCTACAGAAGCGAAAACGCCAAAAACCTTTCCGAGGTTTACAGAATGTCACGGAGCGAGGGCTTTGGCTTAGAGGTCAAGCGGAGAATCATGCTCGGCTCTTTTGTGCTGTCTTCGGGTTATTATGACGCTTATTATAAAAAGGCTTTACAGACCCGCACTTTAATAAAGCACGAATATAACAAGCTTTTTGAGCGATACGATATGCTCCTGTCACCTGTCGCACCGACTACGGCTTATAAGCGCGGCGAAAATATTAATGACCCCATAAAAATGTACATGGGTGATATTTATACCGTGTCGGTGAATTTGGCGGGACTGCCTGCGGTGTCGCTTCCGTGCGGCTTTGACAAGTCCGGACTACCCGTAGGGTTTCAGCTAATCGGTAATGCTTTTTCTGAAGCGGGGTTAATAAATGCGGCGCAGGTTTATCAAAATTGTACCGATTTCCATACAAGAAAACCGAAGGGGGTTGTATAAATGGTTTGGGAAACTGTCATGGGGCTTGAGGTTCATGCCGAATTGTCAACTAAATCAAAGATTTTTTGTGCGTGTACAACCGACTTCGGCGGCGAATCTAACAGTCGGGTCTGCCCTGTATGTTCGGGGATGCCGGGGACACTGCCGAAGCTTAACCGCGCTGTAGTTGAATACGCAATAAAAGCAGGACTTGCGTTGAACTGCGAAATTTCAAGAAACTCTAAATTCGACCGTAAAAACTATTTCTACCCTGATTTGCCTAAAGCTTATCAGGTTTCACAACTATACGCGCCTATTTGTCGGGACGGCGAACTTGAAATAGAAACAGACGGACAGAAAAAATTAATAGGCATACGCGAAATTCATATGGAAGAGGATGCGGGAAAACTTAATCACAACGGTGATACCCGCATGGATTTCAACCGTTGCGGCGTACCGCTCATAGAAATTGTATCAAAACCTGATTTCAGAAGCGCGGATGAGGTAATTGCATATCTCGAAAAACTGCGCGAGACCCTGCTTTATCTTGAAATTTGCGATTGCAAAATGCAGGAGGGTTCGCTTCGTGTTGATGTTAATCTTTCGGTTCGGCGCGAGGGTGAAGAAATGGGAACACGCACCGAAATGAAAAATATTAACTCGTTTAAAGCGATTGCGAGAGCGATTGAACACGAGAAGAAGCGGCAGATTGAGATTTTACGTAGCGGCGGAGAAATCATTCAAGAAACGCGGCGTTGGGACGATGAAAAGGGCGAGTCTTACGGTATGCGTTCTAAGGAAAACGCGCAGGATTACCGCTATTTCCCTGAGCCTGATTTACTTCCTATTGAAGTTTCAGACGAGTGGCTTGAACAGCTTAAAAAAGCCATTCCCGAACTGCCGCCAAAAAAACGGGAGCGATATATTAAAGAGCTGTGTTTAAGCGAAAACGAGGCGGTAATTCTCACGAGTCATATAAACATATCGAATTTGTTTGAGCAGATTCTAAGTTTAAGCAACGAGACAAAAGAAACCGCAAATTTAATCATCGGTGATATTATGCGTATGATGAATAATACGGCTACTTTACCGGAAAATCTGACAGTAGACGGGCGAAAGTTAGCGGTACTTGTCACACTTGTGTCAGAAAAGAAAATCAACCGCAACTCGTATAAAGAAGCGGTCGAAGCGGTGTTTTTACACGACATAGAGCCTGAAAAATATATCACCGAAAAAGGCTTGCTTATGATTTCAGACGACAGCGCGACAAAAGAGGCGGTAAAGACGGTTTTAGCCGAAAATGCAAATGCCGTCGCGGATTATCACGACGGCAAGGCGAAGGCTATCGGGTTTATTATAGGGCAGGTCATGAAAAAACTCGGCGGAGCCGGAAATCCGGAGGTAGTAAAACGGATTTTAGAAGAGGAACTCAAGGTCTGTTGAGCGTATTGATTTACACGCCATTAAACAATGCAAAACCCCGCTAACCTCATTTGAAGTTTAGCGGGGTTTTTAGCGGTGTCAAGTTAAGAAGTATATTAGAACTGCAAAAGCACCGACAAAAGCTCCTGCTATAAATATATAAGGTAATGCCTTTTTAAGTTTATCATTCATCACTCCACCCCCATTATATAAATTTTATTCGCAATCCCAATTTATTGGTCATACCCGAAAGTACCCCAACTCAAAGTCCCGTTATCGGGATTTTCTCTTACACCGATAGTAATTGAATAATCGCCGTAATCGTAGATGTAAAGGAAGTTTGCCCATTGATTAAAGGTTTCGGGGACAACAGCAGACGGGACACCGATTTTGCCGAAAACATACTCGTTGAACTGCTCATAGGTGAAAATGTTTCCTTCAATCCCGTGTGCAAAGGGGTTGAAGTCATTATCATAGTTCGCAAGCATAGGTAACAAGATATACCACTGCGCCATTTGGTATGTAAAATAAAAGCTGACCCCGCCCGCCTTAAATACCTCTAACACGGTCATCTCTTCATCGCTGTTGTTAATAATGGATACCCGTATTTCGTACTTCGCATCGGGGTGGGTGAGAAAAAGCAACGAACCGCCTTTTTCGGCAATCTTTTGTGCTTCCTCAAGGTAAGATTCACTAATCGTATAGCCCGCTTCCATGAATTTTTCGTAAGTAAGCGGGGCGGTAAGAGCTAAGTCCGCGCCATCGTCAAATTGAATTTTGCCATCAAACAAAGAAGCATCAAACGCTGTAACGTCTATACTTTGGCTGAATGGATATTTTTTCTCATCGTCGGCGTTATTTTCGCCGAGAACATCACCGAGAATATCGCCTAAAACTTCGTCATAATCAATTAAATTACTCGGAACGCTTTCACTTCCCGCGCTATCCGCTTGACCGCCGCTTCTCTCGCGTGTGTTTACAGATGTTTCTCTGCTCCCGTTATCACCGCAAGCAGTAGTGGCAAGTAACAGGGTTGCCGTAAGTAAAAATGCTGTTATTTTTTTCATTATCCTCAATTCCCTTTCTAAATTCACTCGGCATAGATTTTCTACGCCTAATCAATCATATTCTATAACGGAAATTGAGTAATGTCAATAGCCTTTTCTCATTTTGGGAAGTTTGGCGCGATATTGGGAAGTTTGGTAAAAAAGGAGTTCCCGCACATTTTTATTTATGCGGGAGTTTTCCGGTTTCCGAGGTTTTTGAGCATGTATGAAATTTTGCTTGACAACAGAATAAATTTTTGCTATAATCATAATAGGTAATTATGCTCGAAAGGATAAGCCATGTATGGATAAGTTGAAAATTTATTTGGACGTTTGCAGTTATAACCGACCGTTCGACAATCAATCACAAATGAAAATTCGCTTGGAAACAGAAGCAAAATTATATATTCAAGCAGGTATTCGCGCAAACAAGTATTCTTTAGTTTGGTCTTTTATGCTTGACTTTGAAAATGACAACAGTCCGTATGAGGATAGAAGAAACGCCGTTGCCTTATGGGAAAATATAGCAGATGAAATTTGCCCCTCATCTGATGAGGTGTTAGCGTTGGGCGAGGATATAATGGAATTCGGAATTAAAGAATTTGATTCTTTGCAAATAGCCTGTGCGATTAAAAGCGGTTGCGATTATTTTATTACTACCGATAAAAGGTTGTTAAACAAACCGATAACAGCCATAAAAATTATAAACCCTATTGATTTCATCAGAGAAACGGAGGATAGCACAAATGAGAACTGATAATGTTGTTAGAGTTGAAGCGATAAACGCGCTTTTGGCAAACCTCGGTGAAGTGGACACCGAACGCTTTATTTGTATGATTAAACGCGATACTTTTGACTACACAGAATGGCGGCGCGGTCTTTTTAAGGATAAGACAATCCATGAAATATATTCTATGGCTACAGAACATGAGAAAAAGAAAGCCGCAAATCAATAATCCTTAAATTAAAACCGCTCTGTATGGGGCGGTTCATTTTTATTTTAAAAATTTTAATTTTTTTGAAACGTTTTGTATTTTGCGTAGTCATATATACAGAGAGCGAAAAGGAGGTGAAAGGGTGGCGGTCGATTTTGAAAAGATATATACGGAACATTTTTCCGCCGTATATAAGTTTGTTTTATCTATTAGCCAAGATGAACACATTGCAGAGGAAGTGACACAGGAATCTTTTTTCAAAGCTATGAAGAAAATAGATGAGTTTAACGGAGAGTGCAAATTATATGTTTGGCTTTGTCAAATAGCCAAAAACACGTATTATTCGCTCTACAAGAACCGAAAGAGGTATTTCGACATTGACAGAGATATACCTGCCCAATCAGATATTGAAACCGATTTACTCGATAAGGAAATGTCAAGGCGATTGCACATATTAATTCATAATCTTGATGAGCCTTATAAAGAAGTTTTTACTCTGCGGGTTTTCGGGGAACTCCCATTTTCTCAGATTGGCGAGTTGTTTGATAAAACAGACAGTTGGGCGAGGTTAATTTTTTACAGAGCTAAAAAACAATTACAGGAGGAGATTGTTTGAAAAAAGCTCAAGTATTAGAGGAAGAATATTTCACCACAAGTTGGTGCTTTGAGAGGAGGGTATTAAAAGTGAAAGTTTTATGCGGTATAATAAAAGACTTATTTCCGTTATACCTTGACGGAGTTTGCAGTAACGACAGCAAAGCGGCGATTGAAGAACATATTGCAGTTTGCGATAGTTGTAAAGCCGATTTGCAAACAATGAAAAAGCCGTTGCCGATTGATGTTACAGCGCAAAATTTAAGCGAAGCCCAAACGGTAAAAAATTTATCGAAAAGGTGGAAAAAGGGTATGGTTAAATCGCTCTTGAAAGGCGTTCTGTTCACAATATTAGCGATAGCTGTATTGGCTCTTTTCTTATACATCTTTGTAGATGTACAATCTTTTTAATATGGGAGGATTCTTATGAACGACTACATTTTAACAGCCGAAAACATTAACAAAAAATACGGCAAAAATACGATTTTAAGTGACGTTTCAATGAACGTAAAGAAAGGCGAAATTTACGGATTGATTGGAAAAAACGGTTCGGGTAAAACAACGCTGTTCCGCATTATTACAGGGTTGATTAAAGAGTATAAAGGGAATGTATTTGTAAACGCAAGCAGGGTTTCAGCGGTTATAAACTACCCTGCGTTGTTTCTCGACATGAGTGCTGTTCAGAACATGAAATTACAAGCCAATCTTTTAGGAATGAACGATGATAATGAAATTAAGCAAATATTAAACGCAGTCGGATTATCAAATTGCGGCAATAAAGCGGTAAAGAAATTCTCCCTCGGAATGACACAAAGGCTGAAATTAGGAATGGCATTATTAGAAAACCCCGAAATATTAATTCTTGACGAACCGGCAAATGGGCTTGACCCTGACGGTATTTTTGAATTGCGTGAATTACTGCTCAATCTTAACCGCTCAAAGGGGATAACAATCTTGATTTCGAGTCACGTCTTAAACGAGTTGGAGCAAATCATAACCTATGTGGGTATTCTTCATGGCGGCGGCATAGTAAAAGAATTATCGGTGAACGATATTCGCCGAGGCGGCGAAAAATTAGAAGATATTTATATACAATATACGAGAGGGGTGAGTAGTTTTGTCTAATATACTAAAATGCGATTTTCACAGATTGAGTAAAAGTAAGTTGTTGTATGGTGTTCTTATTTTTACAGCACTTATATCATTTTCGATTATGCAGTTAATTCGTCAAGATATACGCATTGGTATATCTGTTTTTGGAGATTTAACAGCGTTTAGAGGGATAGGTGATATTGTAAGCATAGGTATTCAATATTATAACGGATTAGGGCTTTTGATTGCTGTTTTATTATCTGTCTTTATCGGGCAGGAATATCAATGGAAAACATGGCAGCATAAGTGGATTATTAACAAGAGCCGTTCGGGTATATATCTTTCTAAAGCTGTGTTTTCTGTAGCGGGTTCTGTGTTAGTTTTCTTGATTTATCAGATAACAGCGTTAGTCACTTCGGGGCAAATAAGCAATATGCTTACAGAGGAATATATTGCAAAAATAATTGGAGGAATTTTTGTGTATGCCGCATTAGGCTCTGTCATTTGCTTGCTTGCAATGCTTATAAAAAGTAATACAGCTTCAATAATTGTCTGCGTATGCTATGTGCTATTTAGTGAAACAGCGGCTTCACTTATAAGCGGTATCGAGAATTTTTCTGAAAGTATAGGACGTTTTTTAGGGTTTGGAATAAAGCACTCGATTTACGGTATGTCAACGATTATATCTTCACTCGATTTTACAATAGGACATATAGCACCTATTTTAATTAACGCAAGTGTAATCATAGTTTTATCTACAACGCTTGGAGCTATTATTTTTCATAGATATGAATTATAAGCATTTCAACCTACGCTCCCGCTTTCCCTTTCTCGGCGAGTATCTTCAATGTTTCCGAGGTTTTTGAGTATGTATGAAATTTTGCTTGACAACAGAATAAATTTTTGCTATAATCATAATAGATAATTATGCTCGAAAGGATAAGCCTTTTATGGATAAGTTGAAAATATACTTGGACAACTGCTGTTACGGCAGACCGTTTGATGATTTGTCGCAAGAAAGGGTTAGAGGAATTTAACATGACTGATAACACACAAACGTCCGCTATAATGACTGCGGGAATGAGATTATTGCGTGAATATCTTGGCTCTGTTGAATGTGAGATTTTCATAGCAAATATTAAACAAGACCGTTTCGATTACACCGAATGGCGGGAAAATCTTTATGAGGACATGAGCCTTGACGAACTTTTGAATAGTGCGGCAACGTATATGAGGGAACACCCCGAACTTGTTCCCCCAAATGCGGTTATTATTTAATTTAATCACGAAAGGAAATCTCAAACAATGAAAACAATAAAAATTCTCGCACTTATCCTAACCCTCGCAATGTCGCTAACTTTAGCGGCTTGCGGCGAAACACTCCCCAACAACGACCCACCCGCAAATAACCAAGACACAAACGCAGAACCCCCCGACAACGGGACAGAAACCCCGTCCGCGCCGTCACCGAACAACGGCGGTAATACACCGCTGTACTTACCCGAATCCTTTAAAACGCACGAAAGCGATGCGGAATTTTTCTACGCAATTACAGACAATTACGTTGCTTATTCGTATGAAATTATTAAACGATATGACGGCTTTTTTGACGAAAATGGAAATTGGAATGGGGTGGATGCGGGCGGCAATTATGATGCAAATGGAAATTGGGTTGAAAACGAGCTGCCACCCAACGAGACAACAACGGGCTATGTTGTGTACTTCTTTGATGACAATGACTTTGGGTTGGGAGAGTATTTTTATCCGGAGTGTGCTATGTTAGAGCCTGCCGTATTTGCTAAGCAAACGTTTCCAAGTACAGACAAGGCGGAAGAAGACTATTCACGCTTCAAAGGCGAATGGGGAGAACGAGGGGGAGGCCGAGCTCTCATTTTGGTTGACGACACGGTATATGCCAAGGGTATGAGTTGCAGGAGTTTAGATATTGCAGACAAGAGGTTTCAGAAGTTAACGTGGCATGGTCAGGACGTTTTTAATAACACGACGAAAGCCGAATTTTTAGAAAATCTGACGGAAACCTTTGAGAATTACGGAGCATCAGAGATGACTGAATTTAGTTATGAAATCTATGTTTCACAGCCGTAAATGAAATATCCGACTAATAATAAAGCACTTCATTCCAAAAAGTGAAGTGCTTTATTTATACAATTTTACAATGCTTGTAGTTTAAACCCGTGATTGGTAGCAATTTGAGCTTAAATCAAGTAATACTATTCGGATTTGCGGGGGTTGGTTTCCTATTCATTTTAATTAGCACCTTGAACAAGTCTCCATCGATTTTTACACTTAATTCGCCATTTTGGCACCGCATGAGCGATGTGGCAATGTCTAATCCTAACCCGCTACCCTCGCTGTTTCGGGATAAATCCCCGCGCTTAAAGCGTTCGGTTATTTCATCTTCGGGAATATTAAGCTCCGCTTTTGAAATATTTTTCATTTCAATAAATACGCTGTCTGCTTCGGAATCTTCATGAACATTAATATATATTCGCGAGTTTTCAAGAGAATATACCAGCGCATTAGACATCAAGTTTTCAATTACCCTCCAAAGCAATCGTCCGTCAGCATGGGCGAAAAGCTTTTCCTGCGGGATATTGAGTTTTACTTCAAGTTCGGATTTCTTAATTCTTTCATCGAATTCGGCTAACGCTTGTATAAGCAGAGCGTTTACTTCCACGGTTTCGAGATTTACATTTATATTGCCGCTCGCCGCCTTCGCCGATTCAAAAAGGTCATCGGTTAAAGTTTTCAGCCTGTCCGATTTCTGCGATATGATTTCAATATACTTTTTAATGTTTTCGTTATTGGTTTTTTCGTTTTTTAATAAATCTGTATAGGTAATAAGCGAGGTTAGCGGGGTTCTTATATCGTGAGAAACATTGACAATCAATTCGGTTTTGAGCCGCTCGGATTTAAGCCTGCGTTCAACTTCTTCATTAAGCCCTGCCGCGATTTGGTTTACATCATCTGCCAAAAGCGTGAATTCGGAAGCAGGTTTTATTTTTAATTTTTTCCCGAAAATTTTAGAGCTGAAAAAACCTGATTTAATGTCGTTTGACAATATAATCGGTGTTTCAAAGTCTCCGTTTTTCACCGCTAATATACCCTCTTTAAGTACGCAGAACGTCGCCGCCTGTCTTAAAGCGAAAAATAATGCTATTGGAATTGTAAATATACCTACAAATGGAATCATTGTCAAAATTCCTAAAACCGTTATAGCTATTATTGTTTTCACCCTCGGATTTTTCCTCGAATACATAAAGCCTATGCCATTTCCTGCTTTTTTGAAGCCATTTATGACTAATGCCAATAGTTTATAAATCAGCGCGTTCTTGAAAAAAACACGTTTTTTTATACAGCGTACTACAGAATAAAATGTTCCGTAACCAACGGCGAAAATAAAAGTCAAGCAGGTAAAAAAGGCATATTTAAGGAGCGGATTTTTGTAAAGTTCATTCTCCCAACCAACTAAAATCCAGTAACAGCAAGTTATAACAGAAAGAACAAAAAGAGCTAAAATTATTTCAGTAAAGAGTTTATCAAATTTAAGCATGGTTATACCCGGTTTTGTCACCCTTCTCCCCGCCCCATAAACGAGATAAACAAAACAGAGCAGGTATGCCGCTAATAAGACCGCCGAGAAAATAATAAGTTCTTCTGCCTGTTTGTTCACCGCCTCCAATTCAAGGTTCTTTTGGGCGATAAAAGCATCATCAACGGCGTAAATGTACGTTGTCGGTATGCCGTTTACAGTCCGTGCGTCTTCATAATACAGGTTGTAGTTCTGCATTATTTGCGTATAATCAAGTTCCGTGTTTCGGAACACCGACTCTCCTATTTCAAGATAATAGACAACTTCATCAAAGTCATAGGTGTCTGAAAAATTTAGGTCGAGTTCAAGGACAGCGGCGATTTCTGCCTCAGTCATTTCATAATCAAGTTCTGCGGCAGGAGCATGACGCGAGCCGCTATCATAGCCAAGTTCTGCGGCAGGAGCATTTTGCAACTCTTCCGCTTCAGCCAATTCATCGTCAAGTTCCGAGACGGAGGTACTTTGCGGCTCTTCTGCATCTTCGGCATTGTCGGTATCTTGAACAGCAGTCACAGCATCAATCGCCGAGTTAAGCGAGTGCGAAACCCAAAAGACATAACGCCAATGATACTGTTCGGTTTGCGTGTAATCTTTTATGCCGATGTCGGCGGCTGTCCAGCCCCATATGCCGGATTCCTCAGCCGTTTCAATAAGTTTCACCACCGCGCAAATTGAAAGCACGATTAACATAACAAATGCGGCTGTTTTCAAAATGGGAGAGTATCTCTTTTGTTTAAAATTAGATATATCGCCCTCTAATGGATTTTTAGATTTTTTCAATTTTGTAGCCAATTCCCCACACCACCTTTAAATATTTTGGTTCTTTCGGATTTATTTCGATTTTCTCTCTTATGCCTCTGATATGGACTGCGATTGTGTTTTCGGCATTGAAAGCATCCTCGTTCCATACCGCTTCATAAATTTGGTCAATCGAAAAAACTTTGCCCTTGTTTTGTATAAGCAGAAGTAAAATTTTGTACTGCAAAGGGGTTAGTTTTACTTCCTCGCCATCTACCGAAACTGTTTTAGAAGCATCATCAACGATTAGACCGCCGCTCTTATGTACACCGGATTTTATTTCGGTAGAGCCGAGTTCGGTGTAACGGCGAAGCTGAGAATTTACCCTGGCAAGCAGTTCAAGCGGATTAAACGGTTTCGTGACATAATCGTCCGCCCCCATTTGCAAGCCTAAGATTTTGTCGGTGTCCTCCGACTTTGCCGACAGCATAATAATAGGAATGTTCTGTTTTTCACGGATTTTAAGCGTTGCGGCTATGCCGTCAAGCCGAGGCATCATGACGTCCATGATAATTAAGTGAAGCTCGTTATTTTCTATTTTTTCGATAGCTTCAAGACCATTGTACGCTTTTAACGTCTCGTATCCCGAAGATTTTAAATAGATTTCAATCGCTTCTACTATCTCTTTATCATCATCGCAAATCAGTATTCTCACAAATCTTTTCTCCTCCCAGTCTTTTAATTTATGGATTAATCTCACTCACCCATTATAACACAAATTTCTTAAAAAGCAAGTAGGTTCATTCTTAAGATTTTATTAAGATAAATTAAACCCCCGCTATTTTCAATCAAAACAAGCGGAGGTTATCTTTATTTATTCTTTAATACAACATAACAACAAAACAGAGCATCTTCCATATAAAACTCCGACTTCCCGTTATATTCTTTGGCTATTCTTTTAATTGTCTTGACGCCATAACCGTGGTGTTTTTCTTTTTTGTTCGTTATCAGCCGCCCGGCGGTATCGAAAGGAGAGCTATTTATTGTGTTTTTTACGGTTATGGATATTTTTCCGCCATCGGAAAAAATCGAAACTTCTATAATAGGTTCAGTGCATTTTTCGGCGGCTTCAATTGCGTTGTCAAGAATATTTCCTAAGAGACTGCATAAATCTACACCGCTAATTCCCGTAAAACTGTTAGTAGTAGCACAGAGAATGTTAATTCCTCTGCGTTTTGCTTTTCCCAACTTTGTGTTGATTATAGCGTTTACATATTCATTATCGGTATCTATTAAGACCTCGAAGCTGTCTATTTCGGTATTATATTCTCTGAGATATTTGCTTAATTCTTCATACTTCCCCTCACTGTTCAGGGTTGTAATTAAGGTATAACTGTGCTTTATATCATGCTTCAGACGGCAGATTTCATCATATTGTTGTTTTATATTATCTGCATAGTTTTTTTGAAAATCGCTTTGTTGTTTTAATAAAATATTTTCATTTAAAAGTTCTTTAGCTTTATTTAACTTTAAGAGCATATAAAATGTTATGCAGTTGATTAGTATTAAACCTAAAAGTAAACCGGAAATAATATAATTGCTGAAATCAGTCAGTTTCTCACTCGTTTTTATTAGGATTAATGAAATAAACATCGCTAATGTAAATATAAGATTTATGCTTATAAGTAACCATTCATAAACCGAAAGCTTAATCGTATGCCTTGATATAAGCTTTATAATTATTTGATATATAAAGACTAAAATAACTTGTGTTGTTACAAGAGCAATTATTCTGTAAATATTATCGGAAGAAAAAGCCATGTTGGGGTCGCCTGTAATCGTACTGAACAAAACGAAAACAATAGTATTCACAGCCATAATCCCCGTAATAGCCGCAAGTGAACCAATCAGTTTTCGCCGAAAGTTTCCCTCGAAAAATATAAGCGATAAAGCTAAATATAAACAGGGGTACAACAACCCAATCCAACCCTCAAAATTGCCCCCTATGAAGTTTAATAATATAACAGTTATAGAAATAACAGCCGATATACTTAAAAAGCATATTTTATTCTTTCGGGTTTTCAAGCTGAACTCATTAAAATCAACAAGAAACTTACCTATAATCAATGACTGAATTACGGTTATAATTATTTCTATGGTGTTCAATAACGTCTCTGTCATCTGAGTGACCTCAAATATAAAGTATATTTCTCATCAAACGCAGACTTATATTTCCTGCTGATTTCAACTATGTTATCATTAATAAGTTGTATCTCATTATTTGCGAAATTGACGTCTTTAATGTGACGCATATTTATTATATAACGATTATGTACACGGATAAAATGATATTCGATATACGTTTCTTCTATTTCCGTAAGCTTACCGCGAATAACGATAATAGGAGAATTTGTCAGAATATATTCTAAATAATTCTTGTCGCTCTTTATATAAACTATATCTTTTATTCTTATCGCCTTTTTCTCAGAACGCGGTAATTCTAAAATTATCAGGGAGCTTTGTTTTATATGAATATACAGCTTTGCTATAATTCTACTGAGTCTTTTCAGAAACGCTTTCGGTTCTTCTTTTTTAATAAAGTTGAACGGTCTGAAATCGAAGCTGTCATAGACAAGCTCTTCTTTAGACGTGATAAAAATAATGAAAACATCGTCTGTTTCCATGCGTAATGCCTTCGCTATTTCAAAACCGCTTATCTCCGGCATACTTATATCCAAAAAGACCACTTCAAAAGGGTTTTTCCTATGTTCGTCAAGTAATGAATTTCCGCTTTTAAATTCAGACACAGAAAACAAAACACCAAGCCTTTCAAACTCAAGGCTTATGCTTTTACTAATAAATTCTAACGCTTTCGGCTCATCGTCACAAATCGCAATCCGTATCATGACTCAAATTAAATAAACAGGTAATGCTTTTTTACCGCCGCTGAAACCTTCCAGACACATTTCATACCCTCAGGCAAAATAACAAAGTCACCCGCACCGAAACTCGCACTTCCGCCATCGTAGTCAACGACTACTTGACCCTCTGTGAGATAGCAATGTTCCTCACTGTCGTAATACCAGTCAAAAGTAGACACCTCACAGCCCCATGTAGGCAACTTTGACATTTTTGCAATGTCTTCGGGTGTGGCTTTTCTTACCTTAATTTCCATAATGCTTTCTCTCCTTTGTTGTAGTTTATTAATGCCATTATAACCTAAAATTAAAAGAATGTCAAGAATCTGTTATTTATAGAATTTTTAAATTCTCTTAACTGCGGGAATAGATGAGTCTGTTCAACTCTTTTATTTCCCTGATGATAAAAAATCCCGCAAGCAAAAACGCCGCGCCGTCTGAAATCGGTCCCGCATATACAACCCCGTCAATGCCGAAGAAACGCGGCAGAAGCAGTAACAACGGAACTAAAAATGCAATTTGCCGTGTCAGAGAAAGGGTTATGCCTACCTTCGCTTTGCCGATTGAGTTAAAAAAGTTAGCTGTTACAGGCTGTATACCGTTTAGGAATATAAAAAACATAAATATTCGCAGATACCGTTCAGAGAACAAAAAATACTCCTCACTCCCCTGCCCGAATATGCTCATAACCGGACGAGGGAAAAGCTGAAATACAATAAATATCAGGGTCGAAAACACAGTGGATGAAATCAATGCGGCTATATAAGCCGTCTTTACCCGCTCATATTTTTTCGCGCCGTAATTAAAACTGTGGATAGGTTGACAACCCTGCGCTATGCCTATGACAAATGCAAGAAATACCACGTTAATTTTGCTGATTGCACCCACGCAAGCAAGCGGTATTTCACTGCCGTAAATCGAATTCGCGCCATAATACCGTAAAGTGTTATTCATGGTAATCTGAACAACAGCGAGTGCGAGCTGATTCACGCAGGCGGTAACGCCAAGGGCGCAGATTCTTTTTATAATAACGGAGTTCGGTCTGTAACATCCCACGTCAAGCCTAACGCACTTAAATTTTCTCAAAACATAATAAGCCGATAGAAAAGCCGAAAAGCAAAGCCCTATCAGCGTAGCAAAACCTGCACCCGCCATCCCCATACCGAATACATATATGAGAATCGGGTCAAGAATTATATTCACGACTGCACCGCTCATAATGCAAACCATTGAAAAAGTCGGCGAACCGTCTGCGCGTATCAATTTACTTGCGGCGGTAACGAACACTTGTATAGGAATACTAAAACAGATAATTTTCATATAAGGCGCGACATAGGGATAGATTTCGTCAGTCGTACCGAAAAAGTCAAGAAGACGGTCGCCGAGTATTAACGCCGCGCCGCCGAGCAACAAGCCGAAGAACACCGCCATATTAAGCCCGTTCCCTGCCGCTTTAGCGGCGGCTTCACGGTCTCCCGCCCCAAGCTTTAAATTGAAGGTAACAGACGTCCCCACCCCTATCAAAAGAGAAAGAGCCATCGAGAAAATTACGAGCGGGAAAGCCACATTAGTGGCGGCAATACCCGGAACCCCAAGCCCCTCATACCCGAAAAACCCGCGTCCGATAAAAATCTGGTCGGTTATATTATACAGCGCATGGACTAAAATAGAGGCAATTGCAGGCGTTGAATACCGCATAATCAATCTGCCCATCCGCTCTGTCCCTAAGGGGTTTTCTTTTCTTACTTCCTGCATTTTGTGCCTTTCTGTTGTGTTATTTTTATATTTTCTTATGCTCTATGTGCCTCGATATACCTTTCAGAAAATGATTAACATGCTCCGCCTGTTCACCTATTGTTTTAGCTTTTCGCCTGTATACGGCGAATCTCTCGGCGCATTTTATAAAAGAGAGAAAATAAGCAGGGTGACGGAGCAGGTTTTCGGCGGTATACATCATTATCATGTCCGAAATAACGCCGCTCTTACGGTGGTTTTGTTTAATCATGAGCGTGGTCGCGATGACAACGTCCTTTTCATAAAGAAGTAAATCAGCGAGTTCGGCTCTGAACTGCGGACTCTCCTCCGCCAGTTCAAAGAAAGCGAGTGCCGCTTCGGCTACGGCTCTCGCACCCTTTTCACCTCCGCCGTCTCGGTACATTAGCGAAGTCAGTCCGAGTACTGTTTCCCCGCGCTTTTTTTCGTATTTATCATCGGTTAGAAAATAGAGCGTAAACGTATTGATAACCCGTGAAATATAAGAAACAGGAGCTATAGGACCAATATCGCCCGTTTTTAATCTCAGCGCATCGGGGCAGTGGAAATAGGGTAACGGCTCGCCATACGGAAATTCCCTGCTCTTATCACCGCGACCGCCGGAATAAAAATCGGGTTCTTTTAAACAGAAACCGAGACAGTTAACAAAATCGCGGCGTTCGGCGACAGATATTATTCTCGCTTTTCTTTTTTCTATTATACCACTATATTTATCAAAAAACAAGCGTGAAAATCCCTGTCCGTCAACCGATACGCATACATCAACAATTCCCGTACCCAAAATCGCGCAGTATTGCGCCTTGTTTCCGCCTTTTGAGTGTCCGGCGACACATATAAACCCTAATTCGGGAGATTCGCTGACCTTCAGCAAAAAATCAAGTGCGGATTTTTGAGCCGGTGTGTCTGAAACAAGCATACCAAGCCCGTTATCGTACCATTCTTCATCTCCGCTTGTCCCTCGGAAAACAACATACAGCTCGCGGGGGTTTTTCTCGTTCATAAAACAAACCGCACGTCCCGTTTGTTCTCCGTTCATATAATCTGTTATGATGAAATCCTTGAGCTTTATATCGTCTCGTATACTTTTGGCAACCGTTTCCCATTGCGTTCTTGTCATGAGAGCGGGCGGCTCTTCTTTTTCAAATCCTTCTTCAAGTATATAATCCATTATATACGCTAAACTGTGCTTACCGCCGTCTGTTATCAGCGCGTCTAAATAAACAGCGGCACACAATCGTTCAATTTGGGATATACTCAGTTCCATATCACTTTCCCCCGAAATTTAATCAGAATACTTTTATTCTATGCCTTATTTTTCTGCAAGGTTCGCCCCTGAAGATTTAAAAGTATTTTCGTAGTTCGGCAGAAAATATCGGTATAATACTTGATAATCTTCCAATTATGTGTTATGATTGTCTTATGAAAATAGATATACTGACCCTTTTTCCTGAAATGTGCGAGAATTATCTCACCGAAAGTATAATAGGCAGAGCCCGCAAGGCGGGTTTTCTTGATGTTAACTGCCACAATATCCGCGACTACACTGTCGATAAGCACCGCCGCGTAGACGACAAGACTTACGGCGGCGGTACAGGTATGGTCATGCAGGCACAGCCGATTTACGACTGTGTGATGAAAATAACGGGGTCCTCACAGGCAGGTGAAGATATGCCGCGCATGATTTATATGTCTCCCAAAGGAAAAACTCTCACTCAGGCTCTTGTTAAAGAGCTTGCGAAAGAGCTTACGGAAAAGAAGCGGCTATTAGTTCTTTGCGGGCATTATGAGGGCGTAGACGAGCGGGTGTTAGAGGAGCTTGCCTTTGAGGAGATTTCAATAGGCGATTATGTAGTGACGGGCGGCGAATTGCCCGCTCTTATACTTACGGACGCTGTCGCAAGGCTTTTAGATGGCGTTTTACCGAGCGAAGACGCTTTCACGCAAGACAGCCATTATAACGGGCTACTCGAATATCCGCAATACACACGCCCCGAAATATGGATGGGGCGGTCTGTCCCCGAAGTGCTGATTTCAGGACATCATGCCAATATAGAAAAGTGGAGAAATGAACAAAGCGAAAAAATAACGAAGGAAAAGCGACCGGATTTGTTAAAATAATGAACAAAAAACCTTCATCAGCCATTCACCGCCCAGTCGTACAACTCGGGGTGTTTTTCCCTATCAATAAAAGCATGACCGTTTTCGTCGGCGGGAAGCGTTATATTTGGAATCCCCTTA
>WRKM01000015.1 GCA_009778065.1 Oscillospiraceae bacterium | reverse complement strand
CGGCGTCCCCTACGGGTGCGAATTTGCGGTGCGGATTTGCGGGACGCCGTGGGCGGCGTCCCCTGCGGAATGGGAGTTAACTTTTAAGGCGTGTGTATGTAAAAATAAAGCAAACCCCTGCCTAAACGTAATGAATAGGCGGGGGTTGGTTGCTTGAGTATGCTGTTCTAAATATGAACCAACGACATTGCAATTATCGCTACCTTTAGGGGTAGCGCAAATATTGCGTGTCGCGGCTCGCGACTTGGGGCGGAAGGATTTGAACCCTCGAATGTCAGAGTCAGAGTCTGATGCCTTACCGCTTGGCGACGCCCCAAACTGTTTTTAACGAAGAAATGCCTTTTTAATTCTGAGCGAATAATGCGGCTATTGCATCGTCGGACATTTTTTCGTTTGAAGGTGCAGGTTCGGATGCGGACGGTGTTTCTGCCGCCATGTTTGCCGCTAACATTGCGGCTATTGCGTCGTCGGACATTTTTTCGTTTGAAGGTGCAGGTTCGGATGCGGACGGCGGTTCTGCCGCCATGTTTGCCGCTAACATTGCGGCTATTGCGTCATCGGACATTTTTTCGTTTGAAGGTGCAGGTTCGGATACGGACGGCGGTTCTGCCGCCATGTTTGCCGCTAACATTGCGGCGATTGCGTCATCGGACATTTTTTCGTTTGAAGGTGCAGGTTCGGATGCGGACGGCGGTTCTGCCGCCATGTTTGCCGCTAACATTGCGGCGATTGCATCGTCGGACATTTTTTCGTTTGAAGGAGCCTGCTCTTCTTCGGGTTGTAATGCTTTTGCGGCGAGCGTGCTTGCGTCAAAATTCTCGCCTAAGGTGTCTAACAGCGAGTTTATCATACCATCGCTCAGAGCCTCAACCTCTGCTTCGGAAACAACCGGTTTTTCCGGCGAGTCGGTCAGTTCGACCGCAGATAGGGTTATATCTTCTTCTGCCGTCTGCTCTTCGGCGGGGGTAACTGCCTCTATTGCATCGAGATACTTTTTATAACTGAGCTCATAGTAATAACGATGCTCCTGTAAAGCGGTCTTATAGTTTATATTCTCGTTTTCAAAGCGGAACCAGTACTTGTCGCCGGGTAACATTCCGCGTGTTTTTCGGATAATCGCATAGGGATGATACTCAACAATGCCGAAACGCTCCATTTCGATAGCAGTATAGGGCGTCTTATCAGGGAAAATCCTGCTCGAAAAGAGAAAATATATATCGTTTAGGGATAGCGGACGTCTTATACTGGTCAAAATTTTCTCGCTCGTGTTAGGGTTAAAGCTGTAATCTACCACTCCGTTATCGGAAATAGTGTATTCCGCGAGCAAGGTGTTACCCGATAAAAGTTCAAAAACTATCGGGAACGGAATTTCAAACGGCTCGGAGTTAATTACGTTATAAGTATTAAATTTGATGATTTTCATAGGTTCACCGCTTCTTTCGTTCGCTTTTAATCTAATAGGTTCAAAATTACACACATACAGTATATCATAAAAAAAAATATATTTCAACTGCCTTTTGAAAATTTTATGTTGCAAATACTTTTTTTTTATGGTACAATTGAGAGAGTTAGGAAAGGAGTGTATAAAATATGGTACAGAAATTAAGTTCATACTCGGAGATAACAGAAGACATAGTAAAGCTTTCCGAGCGTATAGTCAGCAATATGCAAATTAATCCCGATTTATATTCCAAATTTGAGGTAAAGCGCGGTCTTAGGGACATCAGCGGAAAAGGTGTTCTCGCAGGATTAACCAACATAGCCGAAGTAAAGTCTTACACAATCGATGACGGGGAGATGATTCCCTGTGAGGGAAAGCTGTACTACCACGGCTACGATATTGATGAAATAGTAAAAGGCTTCGTAAGAAACAAGCGTCACGGCTTTGAAGAGACTGTTTATCTGCTTCTTTTCGGGGAACTGCCCTCCCCCGAACAGCTTAAATTCTTTAACGAACTGTTAGTGGCTTATCGCGACCTGCCGCCGAGCTTTACCCGCGACGTTATTTTAAAGGCTCCAAGCCGTGATATGATGAACTCGTTAGCGAGAAGCGTGCTTACGCTGTACTCTTATGACGATAAGGCTGATGATGTCTCTATTCCCAATGTGTTAAGACAGTCTATTCAGCTTATTTCGCTCTTCCCCCGTCTTTCCGTCTACGGTTATCACGGTTATAAGCATTTTCACGAAGACCAGAGCCTGTATATTCATTCGCCGCTGCCCGAACTTTCTACAGCGCGTAATATTCTCTATATGCTCCGCCCCGATAACCAATACACCGAGCTTGAGGCGGAAGTGCTTGATATTGCTTTGGTACTCCATGCCGACCACGGCGGCGGTAATAACTCCACCTTCACTTCGAGGGTCATTACCTCATCGGGAACAGATACATATTCGACCATCGCCGCGGCGATTGGCTCTCTGAAAGGTCCGAAGCACGGCGGCGCAAACATAAAAGTGTCGCAAATGTTCGACGACTTAAAGGAAAAGGTCAAGGATTGGGGAGATGACCTTGAGATTGAACAGTATCTTGCCGATTTATTAGATAAAAAGGGGTTCGACAACTCCGGTCTTATTTACGGTATGGGACATGCAGTCTATTCTTTATCAGACCCGAGAGCGTTAATATTTAAGCAGTATGTCGAGCAGTTGTCTTTAGAAAAGGGTCTCGCCGATGAGTTTGAGCTCTATTCCCGTGTTGAGAGATTAGCACCTGAAGTAATCGGCGCGAAGCGTAAGACGTTTAAGGGTGTCAGCGCGAATGTTGACTTTTACAGCGGCTTTGTTTATAAAATGCTCGCTTTGCCGGAGGAATTGTATACCCCTATCTTTGCTATTTCGAGGATTCCCGGCTGGTGTGCACACAGAATGGAAGAGCTTATAGGTTGCGGAAAAATTATCAGACCCGCATACAAAAATATCCGCAAGCATCGCAGTTATGTCGATTTCAACAACAGATAAGCACTGTAGGGACGCCGTGCGGCGTCCCTTAATTGCCTCTCAGATGCCTAAATTTTTATAAATCCTCATCGTGTGAATCCGCTTCAAAGAAGCTGTCGCTCTCATCGTCTATATTTTCATCATCAATAACCGCTTCCTTATTGCGTGAAAAGATAGAAACCTTTTCTTTTAAGTCCCCGACAAAACCTCCCGCGGCTTCCTTAGCATGGTCAATCGTGATTTCGCCCTTTTTTACCATGTCTTGATTTTTCATATCTTTAAAGCCTTCGACAATCTTATCGGTACTCGTTTTAATCGCACCAACGGCAAACATCGACGCCTTATGCAGTTTTTCGCCGTATGTTTCCTTCTCCTCGGCATAAACCACAGCATCCTCATCTGTGTTTTTCGCGTTAAACTTTTTGCTCAAGTAAACGCCCAGACCAACAAGTAAAGCCCC
The DNA here is from genome assembly GCA_009778065.1 of Oscillospiraceae bacterium. GTDB lineage: Bacteria > Bacillota > Clostridia > Oscillospirales > Ruminococcaceae > Ruminiclostridium_E. The sequence goes on along the minus strand of WRKM01000015.1, from coordinate 69,662 downwards.
GCCAATCAAAATAGTCGTGAATTTCATAGAAAATACCTCCCATAAAAAATTAAGTCAATTTAATTATAGTACATTTTTAAAGAAAAGTAAATAGGTATTTTCAAATTATTTGAGAAAAGCTTCTAAATAATAAATTTTTAATCCTTTCTCTATGAAATTTTTTTCGTATTCCGTAATAATATCCCCTTTCGGTATGCTCTTATACGAATCCCGATAACCGCTTAAACAATTTGAGCCATGAAGGTCATGCGTAACATTTTGTAACCTGAACCCATTTTCCGAGAAACTTTTAAGCGAAAACTCGAAAAATTCGGAATTATCGGTTTTAAAGTTAATTTTTCCGCCCTGTGAAAGGAGTTTTCTGTAAATTTTCATGAAGCCTTCATGCGTTAAACGGTGTTTTGCGTACCTGCTCTTAGGAAAAGGACAACTGAAATACAAATGTATTTGTTCAATCGAACACGGCGGCAGAACCAAGTCGAGGTATTCTGCCCTGCCGATTATATAGCGGATATTTGATACGCCTTCATAAGCAGTGCGTTCCATTGCCGAGATGATGACATTTTCACTTTTTTCGACAGCTATGAAATTAATGTTTTTATTATTCTTTGCAGTCTCATTTATGAAACTCCCCTTACCGCAACCTATCTCAAGTTGTACGGGATTTGAGTTTCCGAAGATTTTTATATAATCAATAAAATCTTGTTCAGGTTTTTCGCCTGTATGAAATATTTTACGAATTAAGTAATCCGCACAACTCAAAACCCTTTCGTTAAGGTTGTTTTTCTTCCTCATCCGCATAGACGGCTCCTCGTGTTCGTGGTTTGTAATTTTATGAATAAATAAAAAAATAAAAAATACACTTGAAAAAAATAAAGAAATATGTTACAATTGGGTTATAAGCTTTAAAACAAGGGGAAAACAACAGTGGATGATTTTACAATTCTTCTTAACGAAAATCTTGATATATTAAAAGAAATCGGCAGTATCGGTATGGGTCACGCCTCCACCTCGCTGGCGCAAATGCTCGGTATGAAAGTGGTGATGAGCATACCCACGGTTTATATAATGAGTCCGGAAGAAGCCTCGCGATATCTCGCTAAACGCTCTGAGGTTTCCTGGGCTGTTCGATTAGGTCTGCAAGGGGACTCGACAGGAAACATTTTGCAACTCCTCAGTAAAAAATTCGCCGTCAAGATTGTAAACTATTTTTTTCAGAACAACATAAGTGATTTAGATGATTTAGACGAGATGAGCCTTTCGGTGATTCAAGAAATCGGAAACATCACATCGGGAGCATACTGCAACTCCTTAGCTTCGATGACAGGGCTTTTCATTGACATATCCCCTCCTACACACAGTAAAGATATAGACGAGGATATTGGTCTGAACGCGAGAAATGCGGGACCTATAATAATAATTAATAATAGCTTTTTCATAGGCGATGAGGAAGTTAACAGCGATTTTCTTTTTATACCCGAGGACGAAACGATAGTCAGAATTCTGACTAAATTAAAAGAATACTACGGTTTCACAAGCTGAAAGAACGGGGCTACCTTCATGGTAGCCCCCACTTTATCGGCTTTATTTTTATTTATGTAAGTATTCTGAATTTCCCTATAATAGGTATCTCTACCGCTTTTCCGGTCACGGCATTTACGATTCCGTAAGCTATCGCTCCCAGTAAAGCAACGCCTAAAAGACTGAAGACAATGGTGAACGGTACGAAGACGATGTGCCTCGCAAATATAAATAAAGTGTTAATAACAGATGTGGCGACAGACAAAATAAATACAATAATACCCTGATTAGCGTGAAACTTTGCATACCCTGATTGCGGAGCCGCAATAAGCGGAACGATAAAAAGAAATCCGATGTATGAAAACAGCGCGAAAATCTTATTATCTTCGATATCATTATGAGCGAAAGAAGAGGTGTAATCAGCACCCAAATAATCAGGGCGTGTACTGCTGTTCTCGCTTTTGTTTTGGCACGCTTCCCCGCATCCGGAGCAGAAAAGATTTCCCTCAGGGATATGACTGCCGCATTTTCTACAGGTCATTAGATTCTCCTTTACAGTGCTATTCTCATTGCATCCGGTCCGGGGAATTTGCGTTTCTCGATATTGGCGCCGATTGCGCGAAGTTTAAAAGCCATATCCTCGTAACCGCGTTCAATATGGTATATATCTTCAATTTCGGTGGAGCCTTTAGCGCAAAGCCCCGCAATTATAAGCGCGGCACCCGCTCTCAAATCAGCAGCCTTAACCGGCGCACCCGTAAGCTTTTCGACGCCTTCGATTACGGCGACCTTCCCGTCAACGGAAATATCCGCACCCATACGCCTTAACTCGTCAACATATCTGAACCTGTCCTCGTAAATACTTTCAGTGATTATGCTCGTGCCGTTTGACAGGGTCAGTAACGCCGCAAACTGCGGCTGCATATCCGTAGGAAAGCCGGGATGCGGCATGGTTTTAAGGTTCATACGCTCATAAGGGCGATTACTCCCCACTACACGAAGGCTGTCGTCACTTTCTTCAATCAGCACGCCCATCTTCGTGAGCTTTGATGAAATAGGCTCAAGATGCTTGGGTATAATATTCCTAATAGTCACATCGCCGCCCGTAGCCGCCGCCGCCACCATGTATGTCCCTGATTCAATCTGGTCAGGAATAATCGCATAATTCGTGCCTACGAGCCGATTAACGCCGCGGATTTTAATGACATCGGTACCCGCCCCCATTATATCTGCACCCATAGAATTTAAGAAGTTGGCTAAATCGACTATATGAGGCTCTCTCGCCGCATTTTCCAAGATAGTGAGACCTTCGACCTTTACGGCGGCGAGCATGGCGTTTATCGTCGCGCCGACTGTAATCTTATCGAAATAAATCTGTGTCCCCGCAAGCTTTTCAGCAGAAATCTCAACCATGCCGTGTTCTATAGAGTAGTTCGCACCGAGAGCCTTAAAGCATTTCAAATGCTGGTCAATCGGGCGGTCTCCGAGAGCGCAGCCACCTGGCATAGAAACCTTCGCATGATTAAACTTAGTGAGCAATGTACCCAAAAAGTAATAAGAAGCCCTGATAGAACGCGCCATTTCGTATGGAACTACAGTGTCTCTTATATGCTTGGCGTCAATTTGAATCGTATTTTTGTTAAGAAGTCTTACCTCCGCGCCCATTTCGGACAGGATTTTCAAGCAAACCGTAACGTCGTTTATGTTAGGTACATTTTCGAGAACGCAGGGTCCTTCTCCAAGGATAGCGGCGGGAATAATAGCAACTGCGGCGTTTTTCGCTCCGCTGATGAAAACATCGCCGTTTAGCCTATTTCCCCCATTAATAACAAACTTTTCCAATTTTACTCTTCCCTTTTTTCAATTTGAAAAAATTCCCTTTTTTAAAGTATTTTAGGTAAGTATATCATAAAAAATATATCTTGTCAATGACCAAAATAACTAATCATTTTTACTATATTATCTCATTTATATGTAAAATATATACGTTATGGGTATTTATATGATAATCGGTTTAGTCGTTAGCTCGAGACCGCAAGGGCGGTGTTTTTCATATGATAATGCATAAATATCCGTACTTTTTATTTCAATTATGCCCTGTCTTCTACATTCATCGCTTTTTTTCATAAGCGCAGTGAGCGATGCATCCAAAGGCAGGCTCGGATTAGCTTTAGCGAGAATTTCTCTGCCCTTTTCATTCATTCCGAGGATTCTGATATACTGCGGTTTTCTGTTCGCGTCAGATTTTGTGATTCCGAGCAGACAGCAAAGCACAATTCTGCGAAGCCTCGCTAATGTGTAACGCTTGGTTTTTATTAAGGTCATAAGCTCGTTAAGATTCCTCGCCGCCTTTACCGCTTTGTGAATACGATTTTCAAGTCCGTGCAGAACATTCGGGGTTTTAGCTATCTGAGCCTCGTTTATGGTGCGCAGTTTATACAAAATTGCCGTTTCGAGGCGGTGAATGTCGGCGTATTCATCGGGAAACTCACACGGAGTAAATTCTTTTATATTCTCGATGCCCTCACCGGTTATAATTGCTTTTCTGAGCATTGACGCGCTTGCTGTGCTGTATTTAGGAGTTTCGGCAGGACTTTCAACGATTAATCCCGCTTTTTCTGCGAGCATATCGTTATAATGGCTGACGGGTTCTTCGGAATCGTGCCTTGCACCGTACCGCTTTATTGTTATCGGCTCTATCTGAGAACCCGTATCGGCAAGCGATTTCAGGTATTCGACAGCAAGCGTATTATTCGGACTTTCGAGCGTTTCTGTGATTATATCTTCATAGTATTCGCTTATCGTTTTTGTAAGAGCGACAGGATATGTCATGCCCCGACGCATCATTCCGAGAAATTTATCCGTCTCCGAGGCAAATATCACCGCTCCCGCCGTTTCTTTTAACAGATTGACATCGCCGCACTCGCTCCCGAAGCTCAACATATCTATGCAACCAATACTATTTAATATATGCACCGCACCCGCCGCAAACGCTTCCGCACTTCCGAGCGATGCTGCGACAGGTAATTCTAAAACTAAATCTACACCGTTTTTTAAGGCTGATTCTGCCCGCGTAAACTTGTCGAAAACGGCAACATCTCCGCGTTGTGTGAAATTTCCGCTCATAACGGCAACAATATGTGTTGCGCCAAACTCAGACCTTGTGCGTTCTATATGGTATTTATGACCATTATGAAAAGGGTTGTACTCACAAATAATTGCGGCAATTTTCATAGGCTTTTCACTCCTTACATGCACGGTTTATCTAAAATAGAGTATAGCACATTTCTCTGATAATATCAACCCTTAAATTTAAAACGGGCAGCGTAGTGTAAATTAGTTTTATTCACTGTAAAATATTTTGTTAAAAACACTTGCTTTTTTATCGAAATAGGTATAAAATAAATAGTAACGGAAAGGATGGTTTATAAATTATGAAAATTCTTGTTGTTAACGCCGGCAGTTCATCGCTCAAGTATCAGCTTATGAACATGGAGGACGAGAGCGTCATCGCAAAGGGTAATTGTGAAAGAATCGGCATAGACGGACGTATCACTCATATCGCAGGAGACAAAAAAATTGAGAAAGATACGGCATTTCCGTCTCATACCGAAGCGTTTATGAGCGTTGTGGACGCACTCACCAAAGGCGAAGCCGCAGTAATTTCAAGCATGGACGAGGTAGGAGCAGTAGGACACAGGGTCGTTCACGGCGGCGAGATTTATTTTGATACAACGCGTGTTACCGATGAAGTAATCGATAAAATCGACCAACTCAGCGAACTCGCACCGGTTCACAATCCCGCTCACGCACTCGCGCTAAGGGCATGTAAGTCTGTTATCCCCGAGAGTGTACCGCAGGCGGTGGTTTTCGATACCGCTTTTCATGCAACGATTCCCAAAAAAGCATATATATATGGTATGCCTTATGAGTTCTATGAGAAATACAATGTCCGAAAATACGGTTTTCACGGCTCTTCGCACAGCTTTGTTACCAAAATGCTCGCTCTTCATCTCGGAAAAGATATAAGCTCCATGAAAATCGTATCCTGTCATCTCGGTAACGGTTCTTCCATTACTGCGGTTGACGGCGGTAGGTCTGTCGATACCTCTATGGGCTTCACTCCGCTTGACGGAATTCTTATGGGTACCCGCTCCGGTGCTATTGACCCATCGGCTGTTACTTATATGATGAAAAAGTTGAATCTGTCCCCGTCGGAAATGGAAAATGTACTCAATAAAGAATCCGGACTGCTCGGAATCGGCGGATTCAGCGATAACCGCGATTTAACCGCCGCTATGAATGACGGCGACAAGAAAGCCGAACTTGCGAGCGATATTCTGCGTTACGGTATAATAAAATACATAGGTGCTTACGCCGCAGTGATGAACGGACTCGATTATGTTATTTTCACGGGTGGAATAGGGGAAAACGCCGCCGATGTGCGTGAGGGCGTGTGCGAAAATATGGAGTATTTAGGAATAAAGCTCGATAAAACTGTAAACAGCGCGTCTCGCGGAGAATTAAAACGCATATCCGCTGAGGGAAGTAAAGCTGAAGTCTGGGTCGTGCCGACGAATGAAGAGCTTCTTATTGCGAGAAGTACAAGAGAACTGTTCGGATTATAAAAACCTATAAATCAAAAGGAATGGTCGCACAAACCATTCCTTTTTATATTTATTTTATATTAACCTCTCCTTGACGCTTTTACGATAGCCTCCATTTGCGCTATTCCCGCCTGGTCTAAATCTCCGCCGAGGAAACCCATAGCCCTGTTTAAGCTTTTAGATTTGTTTTCCTTATCAATTAAGACGTCGTTTATATTCTTCTCATAACCCTTAATATAAGCCTCAATCTGCGAAATATGGTCTGCATGAACAAGTTTTTCCTCTTCTGATAAAGCGGTAAAAAAGTCGTAGATTTTTTTATTGTTTATAGTACACAGCCTTTCTATTATATACTTGTGGGTGGCTTTTAGGTCGGGATTTTCAATTATGGTAAAAGTAAACCTCAAAAACCTTTCAAAATCCTCAAATTGCAGATAATTACAAGCGGTAATAACACTGTTATAATAATTACTCGATATGATAATTTTATCCTCGTATTTTGTTTCTCCGGCAAGAAGCGCGTTTAATTGTTCGTCTGTAAGCTCGGTCACGGCATGAGCAGACTCAATAGCGGCGTGGTTCGGTAAATGCTCGGCTTTTAGTAACACTTCTCGCGGAAGCGATTTTCTACCCACTGTACGCAGAATTTTATTTGCATTTTTCTTTAATTGTTGATAATGCTTAGGTTTTATATTGTTTCTACGGAGCAAAAAGCTCTCAAGCATAGGCGGCGGAATCAATTCCATAGGAATTTTAACGTAAGGGCAAGATAAGGCAATAATTCGCGGCTCTCTGCCGTATTGCATCGCCTGTTCGGGAGTCTCGTACAACATATCCCGAATCGGTTCTATCAAAAGACATCTAAACTCAAAGTCGCTTAAAAGGCAGGCGACTGCGCTATGATGTCCGTCTAAGAGTGCTGAGAACATACCCGACATATGCAGAGCCACTCCCCCGATTCTCTTACCCGCACTGAGTTTATCACGCTGCGTCTTTACCTTGGCTTCGGAAAATTCGGACGGATTCATCGTCGGCAGTAAAAAACAAGGGGTATAGTTACTCTCTTTTCCCATATTACGGCTGTAGTTTGCCGTTCCGGAGACTATGTGTCTTTGTGTGTATCCGTTCCAAAAAAAGTTCCCCGCCCCGTTTCCGGGAATCATTTTCGCTTCATGACAGACATAAACTCCGTCACTGAGTAGCTCAAAGACGGGGTTTAGGGATTTTGCCATGCTGTGTGAATAGGTGAAGTAATTATCGCTCGTTGCAGACAGAATTGTTTTTACGTTATCGCCGCAAATAGTAATTGTGCTGATTTGGTGAACGAGCTTATCCGTATATTCATCACCTCTCGCGGGTCTTGTCATATTTATGATTGCCTCTTCGCCGGCATAAAGGAGTTCTGTAATCGGGGTGACTCCGCGCGGGTATTGTGCAAATTCGGAAACATTGACAGTCCCTATAGTCCCCGTTGAACGGGAAATATCGACTAACATAAATTCACGGCTTCCGACTATTAGCTGATATGCGTTTATAATAGGATTCATATTACTGTACTCCTTGGTGAATACTGTCCGGCGGGTAGATTATTTCTGGACAAGTCTTTCGTGTATGAATTTTGAAATTTCTTTTTGCGCTTCTTTCTTAAAAAGCCTTTTCGGGAGCCAGAAAACGGCTTTGTTGTTCTTATAAACGATGAAGACGGAGTTGGTCTCTATAAAGTAATTTGCCTCATTCCAGGGTATGAACTCACCGCCCGTATACAAATGGCTTTCCACCGCTGAGAAGCCCTCCTCCGAAATGGTAAAGGTTATCTCCTTTGAGAGTGCGGGGTCAATTTTATCAAGGGATGAATAATGAAAGTTTGCTATAACCGCACAGATTAAATAGATAATCATAGTTGCGATTCCGCCTGCAAAAATAGAAACAGGCAGAAAATAAAACCAGTTTTCGTCCGTATTGCCGTAGTAGAAGTGTAAGAGTAAAAATGCCGTAATAATAACCAAAACAGCAAAAATTTTTAAAAACTTACCTATACGGGTATTAATCAAAATAACATTACTGAAATTTATCTCGCGTTCTTTATACACGCCGCTCACTATATACGGCGCACCGCTCACATCGCCGTTCATGTATAAATATTTCGGCGGCAGAATACGCTTTTGGTGATGATATTCGATAGACGGATTTGTAGACACCGCACCTTCAAGCACGCCGCGCAGATTTAGCAGCTTACGTTCGTCGGGGATGCAGGATTTCGGAATGTCATAAGAAGCTCCCCCCACATTGATAATGAAGTCTGTCCGGTTTTCTATGATAGATTTTACCTCCGCCCAGTTATAAATGGTCGGAATTTCCTCGTTTTTAGAATAAACAGCGAAAAAATCACCAACGACGAAGGTTTGTTCAGAGCCATGCGAATAAGCCTTAATCCCCTGAAGCGACTCAAAAGCCATAAAAAGCCCCCACTTTTTCATGTAATAACAAATGCCTACAAATTATTATATCATAATTGACATTCAGTGTCAATTCATGTTATAATGAAATTTAAGAAAAATAATAAAAATAAGAAAAGCGAAAGGAAACGGCAAAATGTCAGACAAAAAACTTGTGAAAGAAATAACCTCGCGGGATGAAGATTTTGCAAAATGGTACACAGATATAGTCTTAAAGGCTGATTTAATCGGGTATTCAGGGGTAAAGGGCTGTATGGTGATTCGACCCTACGGCTACGCCATATGGGAGAATATACAGAGAATCCTCGATAAACGCTTTAAGGACACGGGGCATGAAAATGTTTATATGCCGATGTTTATACCGGAGAGCTTGTTAAACAAGGAGAAAGACCATATCGAAGGCTTTGCGCCTGAAGTGGCGTGGGTGACGCACGGGGGGAGCGAATTATTAAGCGAGCGGCTTTGTGTGCGTCCGACCTCGGAGGTCTTGTTTTGTGAGCATTATAAGCAAATCATCTCGTCTTACCGCGATTTGCCTAAACTGTATAACCAATGGTGTTCTGTGGTACGCTGGGAGAAAACCACCCGCCCTTTCCTGCGTTCACGCGAGTTTTTGTGGCAGGAAGGTCATACCGCTCACGCCACAAAGGAAGATGCCGTTTTTGAAACCGAGCGTATGTTAGATATTTATGCCGATTTCTGTGCGGAAAGCTTGAATATGCCTGTAATTAAGGGCATTAAAACCGAAAGCGACAAATTTGCAGGCGCAGTGTCGACATATTGTATCGAGGCACTGATGCACGACGGTAAAGCACTTCAAGCGGGGACTACCCACTATTTCGGAGACGGCTTTGCTCGCGCCTTCGATATAACTTATTCAAGCAAGGACAACAAACTTGAGTATGTTCATCAATCCTCGTGGGGAGTCAGCACGCGGCTGATTGGCGGTATAATAATGTCTCATGGGGACGACTCCGGCTTGGTTCTGCCGCCTTCCGTTGCGCCGATTCAGGTTGTCATAATCCCTGTTGCACAGCATAAAGAAGGCGTACTCGAAAAAGCACGTGAGCTTGAAGAACGTATAAAATCCGCAGGACTGCGCGTGAAATTAGATGACAGCGACAATTCGGCAGGTTGGAAATTTTCAGAATACGAGATGAAAGGCGTGCCTCTTAGGCTTGAAATAGGACCTAAAGACATAGAGCAAAACCAATGCGTAATAGTCCGCCGCGACACGCGGGAAAAAACTTTCGTCACTCTTGATAATCTTGAAGGAGAAGTAGCAAAACTGCTCCGCGAGCTTGCCAAAGGAATATACGAAAAAGCCCTCGCAAACATGAACGCAAGAACTTATATTTGCCAAAACATAGACGAAATGAATACTAAGCTTTCGGAAAATGGCGATGGCTTTATAAAAGCGATGTGGTGCGGTGAAGAAGCCTGTGAGGACGAAGTAAAGGAAAAAACAGGCGCGGGTTCAAGATGTATACCGCTAAACGAAGAAGCGGAAGGGCATATTTCCGATGTATGTGTATGTTGCGGAAAGCCCGCGAGTTGTTTAGTAATATGGGGAAAGGCGTATTAAAAATGAAAAAACTCATAACGGTTATAATTTTCTTTTCATTGCTCACGGGTTTGTGCGGCGGTGTATTTGCTCTTGATAACGATTTTAATAACGACATTCCCTGGTGGGAGCGGGAGGACTGGTGGAATAACGAATTATGGAATTACACAGAGCCGCCCGTTGAAGAAACTCAACCCGAGCCGCAAACCGAGCCTGTAGAGCAAACCGAACCCGGAACGGAAACCGAACCCATACAGGGAACAGAGCCTGAACCCGATATAGTAATTACCTCGCCGCCTACAGAAACCGAACCGCCGCTTACAGAAACCGAACCGGAGACCGAAACCGAGCCTGAACCCGAAGAAACAACGCCGCAGGAGGCTATCACCTCGCCTACCGATACCCCTTACGTTCCGCGTACCGATGCGCCTACGGAACAGCCGACAGAGAGCGTAACCAATACCGAACGCGAGGATTATGCCGATGTTGGAGGCGGCGACGATGTGGATTTCTCAAGCACACCCCCCGCCGACCCCCTGATACTGCCCCTCATTATTTTAGCTGTTATGCTCGCAATAGCGGCGACCTCACTGCCGTTTGTGTTCAGATATTATCATAAAAAGCGAATTTACAGATACTGACGAGAACCGTGAATTATTTATTTACGCCCTACGCCCCTCTCATCTCGCGGCTATCCGCGTTCATAATTATATCCATGACCTCTGAAAACCGCTTATACTCTTCTATTAGATTCTCAAGGTATTCTTTTCCGCTCTCGGTTATGGAGAAATAGACCCTAACCCTATTATCGTCCGAAAGTACTCTCTCAGTTTCTTTTATGAAACGAAGCTCCCTCAGTCGGTAAATAGCGATATAAAGGGTATTAAAAGCAAGATACCCCCCGCTCAACCGCTCAAGCGTATTCATCATCTCATATGTATACATAGACCCCGAACGAAGCGTCAGCAGAATTAACATCTCTGTTGACGCTCTTTTCAACAGACTCTTAAAGCCCGATGTATCTCGTTTTTCTCTATTTTTGTCAGCCATCGTTATGCCCTTTCTCAAACACCATACATAAATATCCCTACAATATCTATTATAAGTAAAAATATTTATTTGTCAATAATATTTGTTGTTGACAAATATAAATTTTTATGTTATAATTTTGGCAAGAAATACAAAAGAGGTAATTTTTATGCGTTTTTCATTATTACTTAAAACCCTTCTCCGTACCCCTGTTAAAACTATCGTTACATTTTTATTAATCGCGGCGGCTTCGTTCGCGCTGTTTTCCCGCATGACGGATTACGCGATTACGAGCAGAGAGCTGAAACAAACCGAACGCCATTACAGCGGTGTTGCGGCTCTTGATAACGGAGTACTTGATACCATACATTATAAAAACTCGAATATGCCTGCCACCGTCAATATGAAAAACCCTTTTTCCCCGGCTTATAAATTTTTGAATGACTATAGTTCGCCGAACCCGCTGACTTATGAGCAGATTGAGGCGTTTTCGTCATTGTCGGAGTTCGTATTGGAGGACGTCCGCTACATGACGGGCGGCATAATCAGCGATTACAGGCGATTAAGTCCGCGCATTTCCGAAACTCATGACTGGGGATATGACTATACCGCAAGATTTGTAATAGAAGCGACCTACTCCGACTATAATGACGAGTACAGTAGTTACGCGGCGAGACCGTTATTAAAATTTACCGATATAAAATATCTTGCAGGCACTTCCGAGATACAGGATGGGGAAGATGCCACGATAATTACAAGTGCGGATTATGAGAATATATATTCTACCGACAGCGGTGCATACAGTGTTCCTATAACTTTTAGCTATGACGATGGCGAGAGCGTTCTCAGTACCAATTCGCATACAAGTGAAGCAAACAGTATATTTTTACTTGAGGGAAATCCATATGGGAGCGAATTTGCAAAAAGTTTAAACAAAGGCGACAGATATATTATTATAGGAATGTATATGCCTAATACGTTTGACGAGGCAAGTTATGAGTCATTAGCAGAGGGAGTCAGGGCTTCGATTTTGGACGATGAGGACTTTCGGAAAGTCCTCTCTGAAAGCGTTGGGATACCCGACACGGACGAACTTAATAATTTTATTGAGGAGCTTGTACTCCTGCCTCCCGAAGAGAGTGCTGAGAGATATATAGAAAAACTTGGCGATTACAGCTTTTATAATATGCTTCAGGGACTTCGTCCTATGCGGCTCGGTGACATGGATACTATTGATTATGTTCCTTCTATTTTTATACTCGATGAAAACTATCTCGAAAGCGAAGAATACGCCCGCGCTCTTGAAATAGCCGCTATAACCAATCAAGACCTACATACTTTTGATATTGTTTATACGCAAAACATGAAGTCTATACCCCGCTTTAACGAAGGTGCGATGGTAATTACCGATGGGCGTATGATTGTGCCTGAAGACGAAAATTCCTGCGTGGTAAGTCAGTATTTTCTCGATGCCTATGATTTGAAACTCGGTGATACCCTCACAATCGAACTCGGAGACAGGCTTTTCGAGCAGAACGCACAAATGGGTGCAATCACCTATATTCCTGAACGGCGATGGAATACCGTAGAAACCGCAGAGCTTGAAATAGTAGGGACTTATCTTGATATAGACCCCGATTATGAGCGTAATGCCGACCACTTCATGGGCTACTCGCCGAATACGATTTTTGTGCCGCTGTCTCTTCTTCCCGTAACGCCGTCCGCAGACCACGAAATTAAACCGGGCGAGTTAAGCCTGTACATAGAAAACGCAACCAACATAGCGGCTTTTCTCGAAAAAGCAGAGCCGTTAGCGGAGGAAATGGGGCTGACCCTGCGTTTCTCGGACGGCGGTTATTTAAAAATCCATGAGCATTTAAGCATGAGTGCCAAAACCTCGCTGTTAATGGCTGTTATGTATATTCTCGGGGCTATATTAGCTCTTATACTCGCGAGCGAACTCTTCATAGGACGCAATAAACAGACATACGCAATCATGCGTGCACTCGGGACACCGCGCAGTAAAGCGGGAAACGCGCTTTCTTTCCTGCTTGCCGTTTTGTCGGTTTTGGCTGTGCCTGTTGGCGGCGCGGCAGGGCTTGTCTATACCGCGAAAGCCGTGGATAAAGAAATAATAGCGAATACTACGTTACCCGTCGGTATAATAATATTGTGCTTTGTCCTTGAATTTGCGTTAATTGCGATGCTAACTGCGTTCTCCCTGTACAAACTCGGAAAAAAATCTCCCCTCTCGTTGTTGCAGGGCGACATAATCCGTATTTCAGACGTCGCGAAAACTGCGGAGCTATTACCTGCGCAAAAACCCGCACTCCCTATTAACCGCGCAGTAAACCCGGCTTCTGCCGACAAAAATACTCTACCGCCTCTCTCGAATAGGCAAAGACGGTATTCGGCGTTTGACCATGTAAGCCATTACATATTAAGACATATGCGGAGGGTTAAGGTAAAAACAGCGATTTCACTGTTATTGGCACTTACACTGACGGGTGCGCTCGGCGTGCTTGTCATAACGCGTACCCTCTATCGGGATTTTTTCCGTACTGTCGATGTACAGGGTACAGTAACGGGTTTTGATTCAAGCTCGATTACCGAATTATCACAGTCGGAGCTTACGAAAGAGCTTTATTTTTACAGCGATTATGACGTTTCAATAAATCTAAGCGAATCAAGTAACCCGCATATAATAACAAACGATATTGACCGCTATCTGAAAGGCGGGTACGAGGTCGAATATGCAAACGGTTTCTCGGACGAGCTGTTTTTGGGAGAAGACGCGCTGTGCGTAATCGGAAGCGAGATTGCTTCTCGTTTTGAGTTAAAAGCGGGCGATGAAATAACCCTCATACCGGGGGATTTACTATACGCTCTCAGCGATTTGTATTTCGGAAATGAGACTTACAAGGAACTCATGAGACAAACGTGGGATATGGAAGATGCGCCGGAAGACGAGTTTGAAGCAAGATTGGAACAAGAGGTTCGCGAGGTTATAGCAAAAGAGAGCATACCTTATAAGGTCGCTGGGGTAATAAGTTCAAAAAGCTTAGAAAACTCGGAAGATTCGGAAAACTCGGAAAACTATGCAATAAGCGGGTCTGTTTTCTCCCCCGGCGGCGAATCTGTCGTAAAAATCTACAGTCTTTATAACGAGGACTTTTTCAAGGTAAAATACAGTCACTTCATACTTGCCGATAACGAAAAAGCAGACGAACTTTACGCATATCTCGGAGAGTTGAAAGGCGAAAACAGAGAAGTCACTTACATAATCGACACCACCGAACTCGAAAATATAAAACGTGTTCGCGACCTGCTCACCCTGCTGTTCCCGATTGCCGTTACAGCGGCGGTGTTAATCGGACTTACCGCCCCTGCCCTGCTGATTTTACAATCCTCGAAAGAAGCCGCAATCCTGCGTGTTCTCGGTACTACCAAAAAACGAGTTCGCTGTATGCTTACAATAGAACAGGTCGCGCTTTGTATCATCGGAATTATACTTGCGGCGGGTGGGTTGTTGGTTTATAATTACAGCCTGTTCACACAAAGCGCGGAGACGCTTGCCCTGTGCGGGGTTTTGTATCTGCTCGGCTGTGTTTGCGCGGGGCTGGCGGCATCGGTGTCGGTGACTAAGCGTAAAGTACTTGAGTTATTACAAGTGAAAGAATGACGGACAATTGACAATGTACAATTGACAATGTACAATTGCTATGACAGCGAGAATCGCTGTCCGCCGCCATCGGCGACGACCGCTGACATTGAATTTATTTCAATGTCAAGCGGAACTGCTAAAAGAGGTGATTTTTATGTTTAAAAAACCGCGAACAAAAATATGGTTTAAAACCCTTCTCCGTACCCCTGTTAAAACTGCTGTTACGTTTTTGCTGATTGCGGCGGCGAGTTTCGCGCTGTTTTCGAGGGTGACGGATTATGCGGTCACAAGCAGGGAGATGAACAACGTGGTTAATTTTTATCACGGCGTAGTTGCACTGAACAACAACGTGCCTGACAGCTTCACAATGTATCACCAAAGCAAAATGCCCGGCACCGATGCAAACAAGGGCTGGTATAACACCGACCGACCGCCGACACCGCTTGAAGCTAAGCAGATTGAGGTTATTTCAAATCTTCCGGGGGTTGCGTTAGCCGAAACGCGGTACATGACAGGGGGCGTAATCCATGACTACGAGCGGTTTTACCGTTACGGAGATATAAACTTCGGCTTCAACTATCTTGCGCGATACATTATTCAAGGCACTTTGGCTGAAATTGACCTGCAAGGGCTGACTTGCAACCTCTATTTCGAGGACAGCGAAGTCCTTGGCGGGAATTATCCGCTTAGTGAAGTTTCGGCTCAATTAGCAAAAAGTGACACCGCACCTGACGGCATTTCGGGATTCTCCGGTGATGTATTCAATGTTCTGTTTAGAGTAGGCGAAAGGGGAACAAGCAGTTTGTCCGCACCGAATGACCCCGATGTTGTATACTTTCACAACAGCCCTTATGATGAGGAGTTTTTGGAGGGTTTGGAAGTCGGGAAAAGTTACACTTTTGTCGGGTTGTACAGTGAACTTGAACCTACATTCACGCGCCTTGGTGACATGGATACGTTGCATTATTTTAACTTTGCTGAGACAGCCGAGCTTCAAAATGACCCCGAAAACTTACAACGTCTGAACAACTTAGCAGACATAATGGAAAAGGATTTGCACACTTTTGATGTTGTTTATGCCACAGATATGCGGGCAATTCCCCGCGTGAACGAGCAGGGAATGGTACTGCAAGAAGGGCGGTTTCTTGTCCCGGGAGATGCCGAAAACAAAGTTCCCGTCTGTGTTGTAAGCTCTTACTTTTTTGAGAAAAATAATCTTAGTTTAGGTGACAAACTTGAAATTGAACTCGGCGACAAGTTATTCATGCAACACGCAGGAATGGGTGCAATTACTCACATTCCCGAACGCTCATGGAACACACTCGAAACAATAGAGTTTGAAATTGTCGGGGTCTACACCGACACCGAATCTCCTCACCAACGCGCATCATCACTCTACTGGACTTATCACCCTGCGACGATTTTTGTGCCGATGTCGTTTCTGCCTGTTGAAATCCCCGCCGACCATGAGGTTTGGGCAGGCGAGTTCAGCGTGTTAATAGAAAACGCCGATGGAATAACAGCGTTTTTTGAAGCCGCACCACCCGTTACTGACTGGGTTTCAGAGCTTTCGTGGGATTACACTTTGCCGCATTGGGATTGGGAAAAAGATGAAGAGATTCACTATTCGGGGAGTGCGGCAGTTACTGCAAAGTGGCGTTTTTCCGACCTTGGTTGGTCTCGTGTACAAGGTAGTATAGCCACAAGTGAAATGACATCATTATTAACCGCTTTGTTCTTCACTTTAGGCGCGGTTTTGGCTTCGCTTTTGGCGGTACAGCTGTACATAGGCGGCAACAAAAAAACCTACGCAATAATGCGTGCCTTGGGTATGCCGCGCAAAGCTACCGCCCGAACAATCGCCATGCCATTTGCTTTGCTGTCAGTTTTCGGCGTTTTTGTCGGCGGAGTTACAGGGCTTTTGTACACTTGGTTGAAAATTTCTCAAAGCATTGAAAATTTATCAGTAAAACTCGGTATTTATAACATGAACACGACTATACCTTTTGTAGTAATAATGCTTTGTTTGCTCGGCATGATTGGGTTAATTACACTTTTCACTGTAATTGCATTAAGGAAAATGTCGAAAATTCCGCCGCTGATTTTGTTGCAGGGAGAGGTAATTCGCGTGGCTACTTTTAAACCGTCGGGCTTACAAGAACCCGCACAACGCACCGTAAACGCTGTTTCGGTCGCACTTCCGACAAAATCACACTCACCTGTACAAAGCACTGTTTCACCTACATCACCATCACCGATAACTCACCGCTATTCGGCATTTCGCCACATGACACGTTACACATCAAAGCATATGCTGCGCGTTTTTCCTAAAACTATTACTTCATTACTTTTAGCGTTTGTTTTAATGGGAGCTATCGGATTTCTTGCGATTACGAAGCTGTTTTACACTGACCTTTCCGCTGAAGTCGCTGTTGTTTCAACGACCACGAATTTTTCTACTGCGGCAGTTGAGGAATTGTTTACTTCCGAGCTTTTAAATGATGACCTTTATTACAGTAGTGATTATGTAGTTTTTTGGGGCGACGATACCGAATTTGCATACCCGCTTACACTTACTAACGACTTTGAAAAAACTCTTGAAGCATTGGGCGGAAATTATATAATTGAGTTTGCAGAAGGGTATGAAAATACTGATTTTTTCAAGGTAGACAGCTTTTTGGCAAATGAAAGTGAGCTTTGCGTTATCGGGGTAGATTTTGGTGCGAAACCGGGTGACATTATAACACTTTGGGGTTCAAATTATACCGTGGGAATTGAAGCTGTTTATTATAAAGTTGCGGGGGTAATTAAATCAGAATTTGACGACCTTCGCGATATTGGCGAAAGAATATATGCACCTATGAGCGGTGCGGTTTTGAGTGCAAATATGGGCGAACATTTTTTGATTAATTACAGCGAATTTACGCTTGCCGACAACGAAAAAGCCCCGGAACTTTTAGTATTTCTCGATGAGTTGAGAAATGACAGCAGAAACTATTCAATTTCAGCAGAATACACCACCGACACCACCGAACTCGAAAACATAAAACGTGTTCGCGACTTGCTCACCCTGCTATTCCCGATTGCCGTTACAGCGGCGGTGCTTATAGGACTTACCGCCCCTGCCCTGCTGATTTTGCAATCCTCGAAAGAAGCCGCGATTTTGCGGGTTCTCGGTACTACAAAAAAGCGGGTACGCTGTATGCTGACAATAGAGCAGGTCGCGCTTTGTATCATCGGAATTATACTTGCGGCGGGAGGACTTTTGGTCTATAATTACAGCCTATTCACACAAAGCGCGGAGACGCTTGCTTTATGCGGGGTTTTGTATCTGCTCGGCTGTGTTTGCGCGGGGCTGGCGGCATCGGTGTCGGTGACTAAGCGTAAAGTACTTGAGTTATTACAAGTGAAAGAATGACGGACAATTGACAATTGACAATTGACAATGTACAATTGATATAAACAAGAGGTGATTTTTATGCGTTTTTCATTATCACTTAAAACCCTTCTCCGTACCCCTGTTAAAACTGCTGTTACGTTTTTGCTGATTGCGGCGGCTTCGTTTGCACTGTTTTCGAGGGTGACAGATTATGCGGTCACAAGCAGGGAGATGAAGCAAACCGAAAACTATTATAATGGCGTTGTTGCTTTAGATAACGGCGTACCCGACACTGCGAATTATCAGTATAGCAATATGCCCGCTACTGTAAATATGGTCAATCCTTGGCTTCCGACTGAAAAATATTTTTGGGACTATGCTACCCCGAATCCGCTGACTAAAGAACAGCTTGAAAAATTCGGGGAGCTGTCAGAAACTGCAACCTCGGATATACGGTACATGACGGGCGGCATAATCCGCGATTACAAGCGGCTCAGTCCTCGTATCTCAGATTCTCACGACTGGGGATATGATTATACTTCGAGATTTGTAATCGAGGCGACTTATGCTGATTACCGCGATAGGTCTTCTGTTTTTATATCACAACGGATGTTGAATTTTACTGATATTAAAAATCTTGCCGGAGAGGCTCAGTTTGAGGACGGGGAAACAATTTCTCTGCTATTTGATAACTTTTCTGATTCTTATGTGACAGACAGAGGCTTGTATTATCTTTTAATGCTATTCGATTATGATGAAGGGGGGACCGCAGCTAACAGCTTTACCGCAGAGGCGAATAGTATTTATATGTTCTTCAAAAGTCCTTACAAAAGCGACTATGCCTACGGCTTAACCTCAGGAAACAGGTATCTTATTATCGGAACATATATACCTAATACTTTTGACAAAGACAGCTACGAATCTATAGCCGAAGAACTCCGAATGTCCATGGTGGAAGACTTCAAAAGCGGAACAATATCATCAGGTAAAACATTACCTGACGGAACAACAAGAGAGATGACTTTAGAAGAAATTGAAGAAATGGCGGAGAAAATAGAGCTTGTCCCGCTTGAAGATACCGCAGAAAGTATTCTTGAACGTTTCGGCGATTATGACTTTAAAAGATTTATGGTTGAAGGAAAAAGCCCAATGCGTCCGGGTGATATGGATACATTTGATTATGTTCCCTCAATTTTTGAGTTAGGAGAGAATTATCTTGAAACAGAAGAGTATACCCGCGCTCTTGAAATAGCTGAAATAACTAATCAGGATTTACATACCTTTGATATTGTTTATACCCGAAACATGGAATCAATCCCGCGCTTTAACGAGGGCGCTATGATTATTACCGACGGACGTATGATTGTGCCGGAGGACGAAAATTCATGCGTAGTCAGTCAATATTTCTTCGATGCTTATGATTTAAACATCGGTGACAAATTGACAATTGAACTCGGTGACAGGCTTTTCGAGCAGAACGCACAAATGGGTGCAATCACCTACATTCCCGAACGGAAATGGAATGTAGCGGAAATCGCAGAGCTTGAAATAGTCGGTGTATATTACGATACCGACCCTGATTATGAACGTAATGCGACACATTTTTGGGGTTATTCTCCGAATACGATTTTTGTACCTTTGTCGCTGTTACCCGTAACACCGCCTGCCGATTATGAAGTAAAGCCCGGAGAGTTTAGTCTGTTAATTGAAAACCCGCACGATATATCCGCTTTTCTTGAACTTGCAACACCTTTGGCAGAGGAAATGGGACTGAACCTACGTATCTCCGACGGCGGTTACGCCAATGTTCAAAAACATCTTTCAACAAGTATACGGACTTCTTTAATTACTGCCTTGCTGTATATTTTCGGAGCTTTGCTTGCGCTTGTATTAGCGGCATATCTTTTCATAGGGCGTGGTAAACTAACCTATGCAATAATGCGTTCACTCGGAACTCCGCATAAAAAAGCGGGTAACGCACTTTCTATTCCGCTCGGATTATTAGCGGCTTTTGCTATTCCTGTAGGCGGAACAATCGGGCTAATATACACCACGCAAATTATAAATTATGAATATATTATGAACACTACATTGCCTGTTGGTATTATTATTCTTTGTCTTATATGTGAATTGGCATTTATCGCGGTTTTAACTGCGTTTTTCTTGAAACGACTTAGTAAAAAATCGCCGCTCTCATTATTACAGGGCGACATAATTCGCATTGCGGAGGTCCGAAATTTTGCAGAAACTAATAAAATAACAAATGAGCGGTTTTTTGCGAGTTCTTTTGAGAATTCTTCGGACATGACTTCCACGCACTCTGTTAAACAAGCTTCAACGCCAAAATATTCGCAAAAATATTCGGCATTTTCGCACGTTTCGAGTTATATATTCCGTCATATGCGGCGAGTTAAATGGAAAACGGCGATTTCGTTAGCTTTGGTATTCGTACTGACGGGGGGACTCGGTGTACTCGCCTTGACACATTCTTTATATCGGGAACTATTTAAAACTGTTGATGTAATAAGTTCAGCTACAGGCTTTGATTCAAATGCGATTGAAGAATTAAATAAATCAGAGCTTGTACAGGATTTATACTTTTACAGCGATTTTGAAGTTTCTGTAAACCTCAGTGAAATCGGATATTCTCACACAGTCACAAATGATATTGAACGCTACTTACAGGGAGATTATGTAGTAGAATACGCGGACGGGTTTTCAAGTGAGATATTTCAAGAAAACAACGCTTTATGCGTGGTAGGAAGCGGATTAGCCGAAGTTTATGAATTAAAAGCGGGTGATGAAATCACCCTAATGAAAGGCGATTTGCTTTACGCGCTTAATCAACTTTACTTCGGAAATGAAGAATTTCGTAATATGATGAGAAGAAGTTGGGATATGGAGGAAGCCGCCGAGGAAGAATTTGAGGAAAGTCTGACGCAGTACGTTCAGGAGCTAATATTAGCGGAGAGCATACCATACAAGATTGCAGGGATAATTAAAACAGAAAATTACTCTGTTGGTAATTCTGTTTTCACCCCGTCGGGGGAATCCGCTGTTGCACTACACAGCTTTTACAACGATGATTTCTACATCATAAAATACAGTCAAATTATACTTTCCGACAATGAAAGATTACCGGAATTCACCGTATATCTTGAGGAGTTGAAGGGTGAAAATCGGGAAGCCTTTTACATTACAGACACCACCGAACTCGAAAATATAAAACGTGTTCGCGACCTGCTCACCCTGCTGTTCCCGATTGCCGTTACAGCGGCGGTGCTTATAGGACTTACCGCCCCTGCCCTGCTGATTTTGCAATCCTCGAAAGAAGCCGCAATCCTGCGTGTTCTCGGTACTACCAAAAAACGAGTTCGCTGTATGCTTACAATAGAACAGGTCGCACTCTGTATCATCGGAATTATACTTGCGGCGGGCGGGCTTTTGGTCTATAATTACAGCCTGTTCACGCAAAGCGCGGAGACGCTTGCTTTATGCGGGGTTTTGTATCTGCTCGGCTGTGTTTGCGCGGGACTGGCGGCATCGGTGTCGGTGACGAAGCGTAAAGTACTTGAGTTATTACAAGTGAAAGAATGACGGACAATTGACAATTGACAATTGACAATTGACAATGTACAATTGATATAAACAAGAGGTGATTTTTATGTTTAAAAAACCGCAAACAAAAATATGGTTTAAAACCCTGCTTCGTACCCCTGTTAAAACTGCTGTTACGTTTTTGCTGATTGCGGCGGCGAGTTTCACTTTGTTTTCGAGGGTAACGGATTATGCGGTCACAAGCAGGGAGATGAACCGCACTTTAGATTACTACAACGGCGTCGCGGCATTAGATAACGGAACGCCATTTACCGCCTATGCGGAAGTCAAGTTGAACTATCTGTTATTACGCGATACGATTGAATACCTCTGGGGCGTTAAACCGCCGCCGGAACTTGAACGCGAACTGATTGAAGCCTTTTCCTCCCTGCCGGGAGTTACGATGACTGACACACGATATATGACGGGCGGTGTAATAGAGGGTTACAGGCGTTTTTACAACATTTACGAATTTTCTGATTTTAACAATAAATACGAATTTGAAGATGGACGTGAAATATACGGATATGACTACACCGGAATATATATAATGGAAGGCACATACGTAGGAAATGAAACTAAACCGGAACATAATGCTCCTGATGTGCATCACATGACTTTTGAAAGTTGTGTGCTTATTGCAGGAGACTATCCCATTTCAAGCAACGGTTCCGCTGTATTGCTTGACACTGACATAGTAGGAGGTGTTTCCTTGGGTTGGAATAACCCGGGGGCGGAAGCCGCCGGAGTTGACGTTGATAATCGGGATATTTTAAAAGAGGGAGAAAGATACATTTTTTTCGGAAGATACGCCATCGATTATCCGAGTTGGAACTGGCTCGGTAACGCGAATAATTCCGTATTCGGGGCTTCCTTGTTCGCTTTAGATGAGTTACCCGAAAACTACTTAGAAACAGAAGAATTCGCGTACCTGCGGGAAATAATCGATATTATCAACAAGGACATGAATACTTTTGATATTGTTTACACTTCAGATATGCGTGCTATTCCTCGCTTTAATGAGAAGACCATGGAAATTTCCGAAGGTAGACTGCTGAACCTTGAAGACCATAATACAAACGCCGAGGTATGTGTTGTGAGCAAGCTTTTTCTTGACAGAAACAACCTTAGCGTCGGCGACAAGCTGACAATCGGGCTTGGAGACAGATTTTTTGAGCAACACTCAGGGGACGGCGCGATTACATACCTGCCCGAGCGGCAATGGAATGTCGTTGAAACTGTCGAACTTGAAATAGTCGGCGCGTATGAGGACGTTGATGCCGCCTACCAGCGCGATGCAGCCATGTACTGGGGCTACCACCCTTGCACGGTTTTCGTACCTTTGTCGTTATTGCCTGTCGAAGTACCCGCCGACCATGCAATAAAGCCCGGGGAGTTCAGCGTTTTCATTGAAAACGCGTTGGATATAGACGCTTTTTTGGAACAAGCCGAGCCGTTGGCGGAGGAAATGGGAATAACCCTGCGCTTTTCAGACCGCGGCTGGGATAAGGTAAAGGGCAACATAACCACGAGTCGAACCGCTTCGCTCTTAAACGCTGTTTTCTTTGTTTTGGCGGCTTGCGGCGCGCTTTTGCTGTCGGCGTATCTGTACATAGGACGCAACAAAAAAGCCTACGCAATTATGCGGGCGTTAGGCACGCCGAAAAGAAAGGCGGGCAGGGCGCTTTCGCTTCCTTTGGGTCTGCTCGCGCTTTTGGCAATTCCTGTGGGCGGTGTTTTCGGGATTTACTATGCTTCGCTTACTGTTGAGGAAAATCTTGAAGCGTTATCGGAAATCGGCTTCGTGAATACCTCTTTGCCTGTCGCCGCGTTGGTTTTGTGCCTTGTTTGTGAAATAGCGTTTATCATGCTTATAACCGCGCTGTTCCTGCGTAAAATGGGGAAAACGCCTGTTTTGGAATTGTTGCAGGGCGACGTGGTTAAGGTCGCGAACATCGCCGTACACAAAACCGAAAAAGCCGCTGTTTCGACATCTGCATATTTTTCACCTCTGTCGAAAGCTATACTGCCGCCGACGGCTCGTCGGTATTCCGCTTTACGTCACGTTTCAAGCTACATATTCAGGCACATGAGGCGGGTTAAATGGAAAACCGCGCTCTCGCTGGCATTAGCCGCCGTACTGACGGGCGCAATTGGTTTTCTAACACTTACGAGATTGTCCTATCAAGAGCTTTTCAAGGAGGTAGACGTCAAATATACGGTGTCTAACTTCTCCTCAAGTGCTGTCGTAGAATTATCGGAAGCGGAGCTGACGGAGGATTTATACTATCGCTCTAATTTCAGCGCGTCCCTCAACGCGAGCGAAAACCAGAGCAGTTTAACCTTCACCAACGATTTGGAACGCAGTTTCCCACATGCTGAATTTTCTGTAAACTACGCCGACGGTTTTTCCGATTTATCGCTTTTGAATGAAGACGCCGCTATTTGTCTGCTCGGAAGCGATACAGCCGAAATACTCGGTTTAGGTGCCGGAGACAGCATTAAAATAATGGGCTTTCAACGGGTCGAAAGATATTTTAACGACTTTGAGCAGGGTCGTTATGATTTCGGTATTGAAGAGCTTATAGAAATTATAATGCGCGAAAGCGTTACTTACACAGTCGCAGGTATAATTGAATCCGAAACAGGACGTATAAACACAGGAATTTTCGCGCCGCTCGGAAAAACCGCCGAAAAAATAAACCTTGAGCCTTTCCCTGTAACACACAGCGAGTTCATCATCGCTGACAATGAAAAAATCCGCGAGCTTAATGACTATCTTGAAGAATTGCGGTTTAGCAGTACGCAGTATTCCTCGGCGGCTTCTTTTAAAGTTGATACGACCGAACTCGATAACATCGGGCGGGTGCGAGACCTGCTCACCCTCCTCTTCCCCGTAGCAGTAACGGCGGCAGTACTTATTGGCGTAACCGCGCCGAGCCTGTTAATCCTGCAATCCTCAAAAGAAGCCGCGATTTTACGGGTTCTCGGTACTACAAAAAAGCGGGTACGCTGTATGCTTACGTTCGAGCAGGTCGCACTTTGTATCATCGGAATTATACTTGCGGCGGGAGGACTTTTGGTATATAATTACAGCCTATTCACGCAAAGCGCAGAGACGCTCGCCCTGTGTGCGGTGTTATATCTGCTCGGCTGTGTTTGTGCGGGGCTGGTAGCATCGGTGTCGGTGACTAAGCGTAAGATTTTAGAATTATTACAGGTGAAGGAATAAGCTCTTTGTTTTAAATAATTCGGAAAATTTAAAAATTGATTGACATTTTCAAATACATATGATATACTAATCGTACAATTAGTAATTGTTCAATTAGTAATTGTCGAATTAGTATTTATGGAGGGTATTGGAAATGTTTTTAGGTCGTAAAAGCGAACTTGAGAGCCTGAGCAAGAGTTATAAAAATAAAGGTTTTCAATTTCCGGTTATATATGGTCGGCGGCGGGTGGGCAAAACCACGCTGATTAAAGAGTTTTGCCACGGAAAAAAGGCTATTTATTTTGTAGCCGTTCAGTCGAGTGCGAAAGAGAATCTTGAAATACTTTCATCACAGATTTTATCTGTTCTTGCGCCGGAGGCTCCGCAAAATCCTTTTGGTTCTTTTCGGGAAGCGATTGAATATGTATTCAGTCGAGCAAAAAAAGAGAGGATTATTTTCGCTATAGATGAATATCCGTATCTGTGCGGAAGCGTTCAAGCGGTTTCATCTGTTTTACAGGCAATCATCGATAGAGAGCAAGCCGACAGTAAGCTGTTCTTGATTCTATGCGGTTCGAGTATGTCTTTTATGGAAAAGCAGGTTTTAGGCTATAAAAGTCCTCTATACGGACGCAGAACCGCTCAGTATAAAATACAGCCTTTCGATTATTTGGAAAGTGCGGAAATGTTAAACGGTTTCAGCAATGAGGAAAAAATTATTTTATACGGGGCGACAAGCGGCGTTCCCGAATATCTTTCCCGTATTGATAACAGCCTTTCTCTTAGGACAAATATACAAAATCTGTTTTTCGACACAGCAGGACGTTTATTTGAAGAGCCTTCAAATCTGCTCAAACAGGAACTCAGAAGTCCCGAAACTTATACCGCCATAATTGCGGCTATCGCGGAGGGTCGAAGTAAACTTAACGAAATAGCCACAAAAGTCGGGATAGAGACCAGTCAATGCTCTGCCATGTTAAACACGCTTACGGGGCTGGGGCTTGTACGCAAGGAATATCCCGTCACCGAAGTAAACTCTAAAAAGTCGATATATATTCTTGACGATTGGATGTTTGTTTTTTGGTACAGGTTTGTTCAACCTGATTTGAGCCGCATTTCCATGGGGTATGGAGGTGATGTCTGCGATGAGGTGTTTGAAAAATCGTTGTCAGACCATACGGGGCGAGCCTTTGAAGCGTGTTGCGTTCAGTATATGTGGCGAGCGTTAGGCAAAAAAATCTTACCTGTCTCATTTAAGAAAATCGGACGTTGGTGGGGTAATAATCCAAAGGAACGCCGAGAAGAAGAAATAGATTTTATCGCTTTTTCGGACGACAATGCTATTTTCGGCGAGTGTAAGTGGAAGAATACTAAAGTCGATGAAAACACACTTGACGGGCTTGTTTGCAAATCGGAGTTATTCGGGCAGTTTAAAAATCCGCAGTATATATTGTTTTCAAAATCGGGCTTCACCGATGGGCTAATCAGAAGAGCTAAAAAAGAAAATAATGTTATATTGAGAGGGATGGATGCTTTGTTCTTTGCATAGAATAATACGGTTTTCATAAAAATGACGCAATATGAACAAAAATAAAATAAAATACAAGGAGAAATCACTATGTCAGCTTTAACTCTAAAAAACGTAACCTACAACTACAAAAATGCGGCAAAACCCGCCGTTTCGGGGGTGGATTGCACATTCGAGGCGGGTAAGCTCTACGCTATCGTGGGTCCGAGCGGTTCGGGGAAATCTACGTTACTCTCGATGCTCGCGGGGCTTGACCTACCTACAGACGGCGAAGTAAATTTCAGCGGCGACAACCTTGCCGCACTCGACCTCGACCGTTATCGCCGTGAAAGTATTTCTATAATCTTTCAGGCGTTTCACCTCTTCCCGCTCTTAACGGTTATGGAAAATGTCTGCTATCCCATGGAATTATGCGGGGTTTTACCCAAAGATGCAAAACCGCGAGCCGCAAAACTACTCGAAAGCGTGGGAATAACCAAAGAGCAGATGAAGCGGTTTCCGTCTAAGCTGTCCGGCGGAGAACAACAGAGGGTGGCAATCGCGCGAGCTTTGGCAACGGGGGCAAAACTATTGCTCGCTGATGAGCCTACAGGAAACCTCGATGTAGCTAACACCGACAACATAATGGGAATTTTAAGCAGACTCGCACACGATGAGGGCTACTGTGTTATTGTCGTCACTCATGACCTTGAGGTTGCGGAAATTGCGGATATTGTTTTCGGTATGAAAGATGGGACTCTGCAAAGAAAATAACAGAATAATTAAGTGTTTTAAAAGGAAATTAAAGCTTTTAAGTTTTTCAAACTTAGAAACTATAACTATTTGACATTTGCTTTAATTTGTGCTATCATTCAAAAGATGGTACATCATATCTTTAAGACACTTTAATGAAAACAAAGAAGGCGAACAGGATGGAAGGTGTGTGTTGTCCATTTCTGTCGTCTTTTTTACATTATTCTGCCGTAAGGAGAGGAAAATGAGAAAAACAAACGGTTCATCGAATCAATCATTTGAAGCCGACCCCATAAAACCGGTCAGGTCAATAAAGTTTCGGCTTATGGCTTCTACCCTGCTCTCATCGCTTTTACTCAGTGTTACGGTTTTGGTTGTTTTAAACTATTTTAATAACAAGCGGCTCGAGGGTGAATATCTTAACCGTGCCTCTGCCGTTGCTCGGATTACGGCTTCTCTTGTGACCGGGGAGATGATTGACAATTACCTTTTAACTCTTGAGAAGGACGAATTGTATGAGCATACTTTAGCACATCTCAGAGTTATGAACGATGAGCATAATTTCACCTACGTAAGCGTAACCCAAGTATCTGAAGATGGTCATGTATTTGTTTTTGACTCAGACTATGATGTTCCGGTAGGTCTTGGCGAGGAAATGAGCTGGACAGATATTTACGGCGATAATTATGATAGAGAGCATGTAGAGAGCATTAAACGCGGAGAACATGTAAAGCCGATTATCGCCGATTCTATATGGGGACTACTCCTTACGGCGTATGAGCCTATTTACCGCGAGGACGGTAGCGTAGCCGGGTATGCGGCTGTAGATTTATTAATGAGCGATGTTCTCCGCACACAGGAGTATATATACATCCTTTTCATTGCTATCGCGGTTTTCATTTTCGCTATAACGGTTTTTGTTAACCTCTACGTATCACGAAAATATGTTATTTCTCCAATAAGCCTGTTAGTTAAAAAAACAGGTGATTTTTCCGTTGATGAGGTTAAACACGCTGTACCGGAGCTGAAAAGCAAGGACGAACTCTCGCTTTTAGAACATTCGATTATAGATTTGGAAAAACGCATCAGAACAGAAATAACAAAACGCTTAGGACACGAGAAATTAGTCAGCGAACTCAATCACTCGGCTATCGCACTCCTTTCCATCAATGAAGAAAATTTCATTGATACGATGAATGAGAGCGCGGGCTTTATCGGTAAGGCTCTTAATTTAGACAGAATTTCCGTTTGGAAAAGCTGTACTTTACCGGACGGTTTTTTTACCTCTCAGATTTTTCGATGGTTCGCTAATCCCGATGATTCAGCTGAGCCCTTCGATAATATACGCAGAATTATCCCGCGTTGGGAAGAGATTTTCCTTGATGGCGGTTTTATAAACGGACCTGTCTCGGAGTTACCCGAAGCTGAGATTTTACAATCACTCGGCTGGGTATCTATCTTCTTGGCTCCTATAATTTTTGACGGCGTTTTGTGGGGAGCGGTGCTATACGAAGACCGAAGCAAAGAGCGTGTTTTTTCTGAAAGTGAGGCAGACGTTCTGCACTCTGCGGCTATGATGATTGTCTATGCACTGACGCACAAGGAGGAAGTAGATAAAAGCCGTAAAACGGAAGAACGCATAAAGCTGATGTTGGATTCGTCGCCGCTGTGTTGCCAGATATGGGATAAGAACTATAATACAATCGACTGTAACGAGGCGGCGGTACGGCTGTATGGTTTTAAAGACAAGCAGGAATACTTAGACAGGTTTATCTCATCATGCTCTCCGCCGTTTCAACCGGACGGACGCCCCTCCGGCGAAAAAGCTATGGCTTTCGTAAAAGGAGCATTTGAAGACGGTTACCGTGTTTTTGAATGGCTGCATAAAATGCCCAATAATGACACTACCTTTCCGGCAGAGATTACTCTCGTAAAAGTTAAATACGGAAATGACGACGCCGTAGTCGGATATACCCGCGACCTTAGCGAGTATAATCATATGATGAATGAGATAGAACTCCGCGGCGACCTTCTGCGTTCATTAAACGATATGGCGAGCGTTTTACTTTCCGCGCATGATTTTAATGATATTAAACCTTCTATTGTTGCGGGGCTGAAAATAATCGGACTCTGTGTCAGCGCAGACAGCGTCGAAATCTGGCGTAACGAAGCAGTGGGTGATGAGCTTCATGCTTTTTCCATGTACCATTGGTCAAGTGATAGAACCAATATTGAAACAGCCGCCTCTGTTGCCCGTAGCTTCTCTTATAACGATACCGATGATTGGGCGGGTAAGTTTTATCGCGGCGAATATGTACAGGGTCCTGTTTCTGAGCTTTCGGAAAAAGACCAAGAGTTTCTAAATGATTTCGGAGTACTGTCTGTATTAGTCATACCGCTCTTTATCGAAAACAGATTTTGGGGTATTTGTTGTATTGACGACTACATAAAAACACGAACCTTCACGGACGAAGAAATCAGCATACTGCGTTCCGGTACTTTAATGATTATAGGTGCGATAAACCGTAACGAAGCTATGAACAGAATACTTGAGAGTGCGGAAAAAGAGCGTATGCTCAGGATGCAAAAGGAAGCGGCACAAACCGCATCCGAGCTTCAGACCATGTTTTTGGCTAATATGTCTCATGAAATCCGAACCCCCATGAACGCTGTTTTGGGAATGTCTGAGCTTCTGCTTCTTGAAGATTTAGGCGATATTCAACGCTCCTATGCGAACAGTATAAACGTATCGGCTACCGCACTCTTAAACCTGATAAACGATATTTTAGATATAACTAAAATTCAATCAGGGAAAATGGAACTTGCCCCCGTCCACTATAATTTCATGGAAATGATTGATAACGTCAACTCAATCTCAAGGTTGCTCGCGAGTAATAAAGACATCGGTTATAAATTTGAAACGCTCGGCGAAATGCCCGCCTGTTTATACGGGGACGATATGCGTTTGCGGCAGGTGCTTATAAATATTTTAAGCAATGCCATAAAGTTTACCGACTATGGTCATGTAACATTCACTATCGAAGTCACCGGCGGTAACATAAAGTTTACTATAGCCGATACAGGAATCGGTATAAAAACGGAGGAACAAGAAACTCTGTTTAACGCTTTTGTTCAAGCTGATATGCAAAAAAACCGCTTTAAGACGGGGACGGGCTTAGGTCTTTCTATTACTCGAAGATTAGTTGAAATTATGGACGGAAACATTTCGTTAGATAGCGTTTACGGTAAGGGCAGTACTTTTTATATTAATATTCCGAAGGTGATAGGGACGAACCCCAACGCATGTTTAGCAAACGGAAACGGGGGCGATAACGGAAAGCCCATTTACGCGCCTACGGCTAAGGTGTTGGTAGTAGACGACAATACCATAAATCTCAATGTGGCGCGAGGCTTTTTGCGGCTCTGCCGTATAACACCCGACACTGCCATTTCAGGCAGACAGGCTATAGATATTTTAGCGAAAGACCAGTATGACCTT
This sequence comes from Oscillospiraceae bacterium, assembly GCA_009778065.1. Lineage (GTDB taxonomy): Bacteria > Bacillota > Clostridia > Oscillospirales > Ruminococcaceae > Ruminiclostridium_E. The sequence goes on along the minus strand of WRKM01000015.1, from coordinate 38,875 downwards.
GTGTTCATGGACCACATGATGCCGGGTATGGATGGAGTGGAGGCTACTAAAATTATTCGCGAAATGGGCATAAGAGACCCGATTATCGCACTAACCGCAAACGCCATAGTCGGTATGAGAGATGTATTTTTACAAGCCGGAATGAACGACGTTATGATTAAACCCATAGAAAAGGCTAAGTTTTTCAGGGTTCTTAAAGAGTGGTTGCCTCTCGAAAAGCAGACGACCGATTCCGCTGAAGAAGAAGCCGAAGAATCTGACGATGATAACGCCTTCTGGGACAGAATTAATACAATCGACGGTCTGTCCTCTGAGGTCGGTTTAGACATGGTTGCGGGTCAGCGGAGTAACTACAAGACTTCTCTTTCGCTCATGGTTACCGAGATTGAAAAGGGTATCAAAAAAATGAGACTCTTCCTCGAAAAAGGTGAACTCGACAGTCTTGAGGTCGCGGCTCACAGTATGAAAGGCGCGTTACAGAATATAGGCGTTCAAAAGCTTTCCGAACAAGCACTTCGTCTCGAAGAAGCGTCCGAAAGAGGCGACATCGAATATTGCAGGGATAATTTAGAGCCTTTTATCGAAGGTTTAGATGTTCTGCGCGAGGAGCTTGAAGCCGCTTTTGCCGTTAGCGGCGTCGAACGCGAACGCTTTGAACTATCAAGTGAGGTTTTAGCGAAACTGACAGGAATCTTCGGAAGGATGAAGACCGCGTTCAGCGAAATGAATCTTGAGGTCATTGACGACGAACTTGAAAATTTAGAAGCTGTTATGCCTACAGACGGTCTCAAAGACAGCTTGACTCAGATAAGCGAGGCGGTCATGATGATGGACTACGATGGCGCGGAGCAAATTATGGAATCCCTTTTAAGAGGTTAATATCAAAATAAATTACAAAGGAGTACACTCAAAATGAAAAAGGAAGGCAATAATTTTTACTTACCCACCCTCTTAAGAATGGGGGATTTAGACATCAGAGGGGTCGCCGCCGAAAATGTTACATTGACGGCGAATGAGTATTTACGCAGACTCTCCGAGATGCTCAATTTAATTCCGGACTCGCTCAATATCCTGACAAAAACCGACTCCATCTCTGATATGGATACTAACACGGTTAATTTCTCCGTTGAGGAACGTGAATGTCTGTCCGCTTTAAAAGCCTCTCTCGATGAAGTCGGCGCGTATACCCTTTCGTCTGCACTCGAAGATGTTTTAAACGAAAAGACTCCGCCGCAAGATGTAACTTCTGCCTTGAGCTTTTTTTCAGAAAAGGTCACGAAGGTCAGAAATGTACCGAAGTCGTTAATTGGCGGCGGCGGAGCATATGAACCTCTTTATGTCGATATGCTCGGTAATAAACTTTCAAATGTTTTATACCAGTTAGACAAAAACGAAGAACGCCGCAAACTACAGATTTTAGTAGTTGACGACGCTTCGTTTATGCTCAAAAATATATCTTCCATGCTCGATAAGTATAAAGTATATTCCTTGGCGAAACCTACTATGGTGGAAATGTTTTTAGATAATATTGTACCTGAGTTATTCATTCTCGACTATAAAATGCCCGAAATGAGCGGCTTTGACTTAGTGCCTATTATCAGAGCCCGTGATGAGCATAGAGATACGCCCATAATCTTTCTGACCGCTTCGGGTACGACTGAGACTTTTTCTGCCGCTATGCAGCTCGGTATCTGCGATTTTATAGTCAAGCCTTTTAGGGTAGATGTATTACAGAAAAAAGTAGCTGCTCACATTGTACGTAAAAAGACGTTTTAATTGTTTTAATTTAAGGAAGGCAGTATCCACATATCATGTCCGTAATAAATATCTCAAACCTCACCTTCGCCTATGACGGCAGTTATGACAATGTATTTGACGATGTTTCTTTTCAAATAGACTCCGACTGGAGACTCGGTTTAATCGGCAGAAACGGCAGAGGAAAAACTACTCTTTTGCGTCTGCTTCTTTCCCGCGGCGGTTATGATTATTCCGGAACAATTACAAAATCGGTCAGCTTTGATTATTTTCCGTTCGAGCTCGCCGATAAATCACAATATACGCTTGAGATAATTGAGGGCATCGCCCCCGAAGCTCAGGGGTGGCAGATTAGCCGCGAACTTTCTCTGCTCGATGTATGCGATGATGTTCTTGAACGCTCTTTTGAAACCCTGTCAAACGGCGAGCAGACTAAGGTTTTGCTCGCGGCTTTATTTTTAAAGGACAATAATTTTCTGCTCATTGACGAGCCGACAAACCACCTTGACGCTGACGGCAGGGCTGTGATTTGTGAGTATTTAAAATCTAAAAAAGGGTTTATACTCGTATCGCACGACAGATTTATCCTCGATAATTGTATTAATCACGTTTTGTCGATAAACAGAGCGGGTATCGAGGTTCAAAAAGGTAATTTTTCTTCCTGGCTCGTAAATAAACAGCGGCGTGATAATCACGAAATCGCCGAGAACGAACGATTGCAAAAAGATATAAAAAAGCTCGAAGAAGCCGCAAAACGTACAGCGGGCTGGTCTGACAAGCTTGAAAAAACTAAATATGGTACGCGAAATTCCGGGCTGCGTCCCGATAGGGGTTATATCGGGCATAAGTCGGCTAAAATGATGAAGCGGAGTAAGGCGATTGAAACACGGCGGCAATCAGCGGCAGAGGAAAAGACCGCACTTTTGAAAAATATCGAAAGTGCAGACGCCCTCAAAATCACGCCGCTGAAGCATCATTCTAATCGCTTAGTAACACTGGAAAACCTGTCTGTCTCATACAACGGGAGAGTCGTCTGCGCGGGTGTGAATTTCACTGTAGAGCAAGGGCAAAGGCTCTCACTGTCCGGTAAAAACGGGTGCGGTAAATCAAGCATTTTAAAGCTTATTTGCGGTCACGAAATATCATATACGGGACAGCTTCAAACGGCGAGCGGCTTAATTATCTCTTATGTCGGGCAGGAAACCTCTTTTCTCGCAGGTAATTTATCCGATTTTACAAAAGAACACGAAATTGATGAGAGCCTTTTTAAGGCTATTCTACGTAAGCTCGATTTTTCTCGGAACCAATTTGAAAAAGACGTATCAGACTTTTCGGCGGGTCAGAAAAAGAAGGTTTTGATTGCTAAAAGCTTATGCGAAAAAGCGCATTTGTATATCTGGGACGAGCCGCTTAATTTTATTGATGTGCTTTCTCGTATACAAATTGAAGAACTTCTTTCTGCCTACGCTCCTACAATGATTTTCGTTGAGCATGACAGTGTCTTTTCCGAAAAAATTGCGAGCGATTTTATAAGGCTTTAATTTCCTCTTCTTCATATCCCTCGACACTGCGAAGCGTTCTTTGTATAGCCTTTGTACGTCTGCCTACTATTTCTTCCATAGTTTTATCAACGCTTTGAATTTGTTTATGCGCTTTGTCGAGCATGTCGCCGAATTTCACAAATTCGGACTTAACCGCCCGCAGAGTGTCCCATACCTCCTGAGAACGCTGTTCAATAGCAAGCGTCTTGAAGCCCATTTGAAGCGAAGCTAAAAACGCCGACAGGGTGGTAGCTCCTACCACCGTCACCTTATATTTATCGCGGAGTTCTTCAAACAAAGCGGCGTTTTGCACCACCTCCGCATACAGACCCTCAGTAGGCAAAAACATCAGCGCGAAATCTGTGGTTTTAGGCGGTACTATATACTTATCATAAATATCCTTCGCGAATACCCGTATTTTTTGTGCAAGCGATTTACGCGCTTCAAGCATCGTCTGCTTATCCTCACTGTCAAGCAAGCGGTTATAGTCCTCAATAGGAAACTTAGAGTCAATCGGAAGCAGAAGAGGCTCGTCTCCGTTTCCGGGTAACTTGACAGCAAATTCTACACGCCGCCCTGCGGCGATTTCTACGTTAGTTTCATACTGGCTCGGCGCAAGAATATCAGCGAGCAGTCTTTCGAGTCTTACCTCGCCGTAAGTACCGCGTTCCTTTACATTTATTAATGCGTTTTTCAAACTTCTTGCATCGGCGGCTAATGTTTTCATTTCGCCGAGACCCTGTTGAACGCTGTCTAACTGCTTACCGACTAATTCAAAGGACTTTGCGAGCCGCTCTTCAAGGGTCTTTTGCAATTTCTCGTCTACCGTTCCCTGTATCTGCTCTAATCTCTTTTCGTTACTCTCTTGAAGCGATTTCATCTTGCTTTCAAGTGTTAAAACTATTTTTTCGAGGCTCTCGCGCAGTTGTTTATTCATTTCCTCGCGGTTCTCGCGGAGTGTTCTGTTTACACTCTCCTGAATCATGTCAAAGCGTTTAAACTGCTCCGTTGTGTTCTCGTTAAGTTGTTTCGTTACGCTGACGCGCTGTTCGTCGGCGTTTTGCTTTAATACGGCGGATATCCTCTCCGCCGTGTTTTCGCTCTTTAAATCCTTTTTTCTCCCCGTAAGTATTATTAAATTAAAAACAGTAAGTAATATAACCGCCGCCGACAAAAGACATATTATAATGATTTCCATTTTTTATTCCGCTCCTTGTTTTTTGCTGTAGACGTTTTGTTTCCATGCTTCGATGTGCTTTTTTATTGCCGAAAAACTTTCCGCGCTCATCGAGTGTTCCATTTTACAGGCGTCGTTTACTGCGGCTTTTTTATCGACGCCTAAGAAAATAAGCCAGTCTGAAATGAGAGTGTGCCGCTCATACATGGTTTCGGCGATTTTCCTTCCGCTGTCGGTCAGGGTAATGAACCCGCTGTCGTCTACGGTAATATGTCCGCCCGCCCGCAGATTTTTCATAGCTACGCTTACGCTCGGTTTAGTATAGTCAAGCTCGTTGGCTATATCTATCGAGCGTACTGCACCTTTTTCCTTGCCGAGCATAAGAATGGTTTCTAAATATGTTTCCGCAGATTCGTTTATTTTCATTTTTACGACAAGCCCCTCCCCTTTTCGGATTCTTTACCCTTAATAAGTATAACATAAATCCTTCCACTGTTCAATAAAATTAAAAAATATTTTATAAACCTATTGACAAATCAGTTAGTTTATGCTAACCTATATATGGTTAGTCTCATCTAACACAGAACGGGAGAAGGATAAATGAATAATAAACTATACTTATACAACGCGGACAGAAAGCGGAAATTCTCTATAATCTCCACCCCAAAGATAAGCCTGCTCGAAAACCTCGGTATACGCGAGGGTACGACAGTGAGCGTTCAGAGCCGCCACCCGTGGGGCGGACCTGTTCTTTTGCGGGTTGAGGACGCATATTCACTCGCTGTAGATAAAGATGTCGCAAAGCAAATCGAGGTTCGCGAGGTCGCTTCATGAACCGAAGCCTTATTAATGAAAATCGGGGAAGAATCCTGCTCATGGGTAATCCCAATGTAGGGAAAAGCGTTTTTTTCAGCGAACTTACAGGAATTCGCGCAGTTAGTTCAAACTACGCAGGTACTACCGTAAATTTTATGGAAGGGCAGTTAGAGGTCGGCGGCAGAACATTCACACTTATTGACGTTCCCGGTACATATTCACTCGCCGCATCATCGGAGGCGGAAAAAATAGCTCTTGAATTTATTAAAAACGGAGCAGATGCTATTATTTGCGTATTAGACGCGGCTAACCTCGAACGGAACCTATGCCTTGCGCTTGAACTTCAGCAGTTTAATATTCCCACGGTCTACACCCTTAATCTGCTTGATGTAGCTTTACGACGCGGAATTACTTTAAACGCCGCACTGTTGGAGCGGGAGTTGGACGCACCCGTAATCCCGACAGTCGCTGTTAAAAACCGCGGTATTGACGAGTTAAAAAAACGGCTTGAATTTGTACTCGGCGAGGATAAAACCGCCCACGCACCGAGCGGCGGTTGCAACTCCTGCCCGTCAAAAAACAAATGCGGTCAGAACGGAGCATGGAACAACTCGCGTGAAATCGCACGCCGCGTAATAAAAAAGAACGCCTCCCCTCTTACCCTGCTCGATAGGCTCGGCGATAATATGGTTAAGCCGTTTCCGGGAATACCGATTGCTTTTTTTGTAATCGCTCTGCTTATCGGTACGGTCGTGGGCGGCGGAAAATCGCTCGAAGAATTTGTACTTTTGCCTTTAGTCGAGCGTTTTATTGTGCCTTTTTTTCGGATGCTGTTTACTTCCTTTATTCCCGAAGGCGTTTTGCTTAATATCTTAGTAGGCGAATATGGTATTTTTGTAATTAGTTTTGAGTGGATTTTAGCTCTGATTTTCCCCTATGTCTTGTTCTTTTATATAGCGTTTTCGTTTCTTGAGGATTCGGGTTATCTTCCGCGTGTCAGCGTTTTATTCGATAATGTTATGCGAAAGCTCGGTGTACAGGGCGGCAGTTTAATCTATGCGCTAATGGGTTTCGGCTGTGCAGTACCCGCTATTATCGGCACTCGCGCCGCGACCTCTCGGAAAGAACGGATTATAATAAGTGCGGCGGTCTGCTTTGCCGTACCCTGCATTTCGCAGACAGGAGCGTTAATCGCCTTGTTGTCGGCGTATTCGTGGTGGATGATTCCCGCGCTTATCCTGCTTGGGCTTTTCCTTTTTATCTCCTCGGCTTTAATAGCGGGAAAATTAGTTAAGGGAAAGACCGAACCCCTGATTTTAGAAATACCGAATCTTTTAATTCCCGAACCTAAAGCCTATGGACGGAAACTACTCATTCGCATGAAGCATTTTTTAGCTGAAGCTGAAATTCCCATGCTGATAGCCATAGTCATAGCCGCACTCCTTAAAGAAACAGGGACACTGGAAGTCATTGCGTTTTATACCGAACCTCTTATGAGCAAATGGCTCGGTATGCCTTCTGAGGCGGTAGTCGGGTTGATTTTGGGGTTTGTACGCCGTGAAATGTCCGTCGCACCGTTGTTGGCTCTTGATTTATCTCCCCTACAAGCTTTTATAGGCGGTGCGGTATCGCTTATGTATATACCTTGTCTTTCGGTTTTCGGTATACTCGTCAAGGAGTTGGGGCTTAAAGTCGCTGTATCCATCGCTGTGTCAACGGTTTTTACAGCTATATTAATAGGTGGTTTAATAAATCAGACTGCTCGCTTGTTGGTTATATTTTTATGAACTAAGTTTTAATATTTCACAAAAAGTATTGACAAGTTAGCTGTTTTAATTATAATAAAAATAACAAGGGCGAACCGTGATGCGGTCGCCCTTAATTGTAGCTAAGAAATAGCCGCTACTTTGGACGGTGGGCGGCTATTTTCTTTTTTTATTATTCTTATGTATTAATCCGCTTTTATAATGACTAAGCAGTCAATATAAACGTCCTGTTGAAGTGCGTTTCCGCCGATAACTTCAAAATAGAAGAAAATTTCATCATAAAGTACGGATATAAGCGGGAATGTTCCGTGGAGCAATACCCAACCATCATTAGTGTATCCTTCGGGATACTCATAGAATGTTGCGTGGTCGGGGTTTCTCGCCATGTCCGGAGTGCCTATGGGGAGGAAGTATTTTGAGTAAATACCTTCCGGTCCGTCGAAATCGTCCCAATATCCGTAGTTCGGTCCATCTGCTCCCCTTGTTTCATGCGACATAACAACTCTGCCGGGAGAAGCATCGTCCGGCATTTTTACCCATGCAAAAGCTTCGTACTGGATGGTTCCCGGGTCGATTAAGTCATAAATATTTGCTATTGCACCCGTCCAACCTAAAGCCCTGTTACCGCTTAACAGACTTGTACTTCCTACTATTCCGCCGGGAACAAGTTCATGTAATTGAACGCCGTATGCGTCTATTACGGGTACCTGCGCGCCTTCAAAGTTCACTTCCCTTTGAGCATCCCAACGTCTCTGCCATAAAGCGTCGCATGAATCGTTAACGGGGTCTTCGCATGTGCATATTTCTGACTCGTCTTCAAAGCTTGTAGCGTATATAACCTTGCTCTGGTCGTAGTCAAAGGGGAAATACTCTCTCAAGTCAGGCCACTCACGGTCAGATTGAGTCGCAGGAGCCACTTCGATACCGAGGGCATCGCCATCAGTAGGGGCAGTTCCGCCGTCTGTGGGTGTTTCGCCGCCGTCTGCGGGTGTTTCGCCGCCGTCAGTAGGGTCTGTTTCGCCGTCATTGCCTGAGGAGAGGTCTACGGGCTGAGGTGTAGTAGCGGGACTACCGCCCTCATTTGATTCACACGCAGTAAGCGCGAAAATCATACACATTGCCAGAATTACGCATAAAAGTTTTTTCGCCATTTTCATGATTCCTCCTGATTAAATATAGATTTTATAATTCCCGCTCAGTGCTAAGAAGGCAAACAGATATAAAAAATTATCATAATACCTTCTTTCGCCTTTTCTGGGCGGTGTATTCCAGAGCCGTTGAACAAGCTCAAGACGCCATTTTCCCTTAGCCGCAAGAGATGCTTGCGCGTTTGTTGCAAGTAGTCCTACGGGGTGTAGGGAGGGTACGTCTAAAACAGTTCCATCGGTTTTATAAACCATTTCGGGATTCTCTGCGACCGTTTCGCAGAAGAATTTTTGAATCCTGTCGGCACAATCACAGTTCCATTCGTCCGCCGCAAACCATTCATAGTCGAGCCCTATGTTCGCCGCCACACGGTAAGAATCACTGTAAAAGGTATCGTGTCCGGGATGTTCGGGCATGTTACGCTCGGCGTAGGGAGTACCGTCATAGTATGAATATTCGGGAGCAAGCCCCGTGACGGGATGACATGCTGTTTTCAGAAACTCACGGCTCGCCGCAGCCGCCGCTTTCCAAAAAAGCCTGTCTTCTTCATAAGATTTTAACGCAAAAATCTCGTAAAAATGCGGTAAATGATAGGACGGGTCAGTCATTTCGAGGTCGGTGATAAATTTTATCAGCTTATTCTCAGGGTTCCACATAGGTTTATCGCCCTTGCCGTCCTCGCCTTTATGAATACACTCGCGCAAAAGCTCACGGGCATGGTGTGAATAATTAAATATACCTTCGCCGTCGCCCCATCTTGCACTCGCTAACAGCAAAGCCATCGCAAAAAATTCTTCACCGTCGGGAGCGGGACCATCACTGTTTTTTCCGCCGTCGGGGAGCATCGACCAATAGAAATATCCTCTGTTCCAATCGGTATTTATGTACATATAGGTTTTAGTCCATTTCCAGATTCGGTCAAAGTCTTCCTTTCTGTCAAGCTGAACAAAAATCATCATCGCATAAGACATTCCCTCGGTACGGACGTCATTATTTCCCGTATCCATGACATATCCCATATCACCATCTGTAAAATAAATTTTTTCATCACCGAAGAATATTTCCTCGAAAATTTCATTTAATCGGGTTTTTATTTCGTCGTCGGTTTTACCCGCTTCTTTAAAAAGATTGCTGTATTTATTTGTGCTGAAAGCTCCGTTCATTTTTATCCTCCTGCTCCTGTAAGTGACATTATAACATACAATTTACATAAAGTCAATGCACAAAAAGTAATTGTAACCAAATTGAAATCATTATAGTATTGTACTCTCAAACAGCGCGTAAAGTTCGGGGATTGCTTTTTTAAGCGATACGGGACGCATTTTCTTTGAGTCTATAAAACAGTGCGACGTCTTCCCTGTTGCACATAATACACCCGTTTTCAAGTCACGTACCTCGTAGCTTACGCTCATTCGCGCATTTTTAAGCTCTGTTATTACTGCCTGAATCTCCACAACATCTCCAAAGCGAACCATAGACTTATACTCGCAGGAAAGCCCCGTCAGTGCATTATCTATTCCCATTTGCACAGCTTTTTCAAATCCGTAGCCTATCTGCTCCATAAAGTCCACCCTCGCTTCTTCAAACCAACGAATATAATTTGAATGGTGGATTATGCCCATTTGGTCGGTTTCGTAGAAATTTGCTTTGCGTACTAAAGGTTTCGGTGTCATTTCGTTCTCCTTATGCCCCGATATGAACATATGGGGTTTTGCGTTCCCCTAATGTTGCGCCCGCCTTAAACGGCGGGCTGAAAATCATTTGTTTTCTTCCTGTGGTTTCTCCTCAGATTTGCAAGCCTGCGTCGGCTGAGTAGGCAAGACCGACGGATTAGCTAAAAGCTCCGCCAGTATGTTATCAATTTCAGACTGCGATAATACCCTCATTTGCCATTTCTCCTCTTTTTTCTTCGGTAATAATAAGTATATCACAAAAATATTGACAAGTCAACACTATATTTGGTATAATTACATTATAAATTACAGGATAACGATACTTTTGTATTTTTTGTTTTTGTAATCACAAAAAGGAGGACAGGCAGAATGAAAATTTTATTTATCGGCGGTACGGGGACAATAAGCACGGAGATTTCAAAACTTGCGCTGAAACGCGGTGCGGAGTTATATTTACTTAACAGAGGAAACAACAGCGCGAGGTTAGAGGGGCTTGACGGTATAAAGTATATTACGGCGGATATTTCCGATGAGAGCGATGTAAGACAAAAGCTCGCGGCTCATAATTTTGATGTTGTGGCGAATTTCATAGTTTTTACCCCTGAGCAGGCACAGCGCGATTTACGGTTATTTTCCGATTTAACAAAGCAATATATTTTCATAAGCTCCGCTTCTGCATATCAAAAACCGTTATCCGACTACCTCATAACCGAAAGTACGCCGCTTTGTAACCCTTATTGGGAGTATTCGCGTAATAAAATCGCCTGTGAAGAGGTTTTTATAAACGCTTACAGAAATAACGGTTTTCCCATAACGATTGTACGTCCGAGCCACACATACGATAAGCACAGCATACCGCTCGCCGTACACGGAGATAAAGGCTCATGGCAGGTTTTAAAGAGAATAATTGACGGCAGACCGGTAATAGTACACGGCGACGGAACGTCTCTTTGGACCTTAACGCACAGCCGGGATTTTGCAAAAGCTTTTTATGGTCTATTGGGTAATGTCCACGCACTCGGCGAGTCTGTACATATCACAAGTGATGAAGCACTGACATGGAACCAAATATATTATTGTCTCGCTATGCAGGTAGGTAAAGAGCCTGTTTTACGGCACATTTCGAGCGATTTCCTGATTAGATATAATTATGAGCTTACGGGTAGTCTTCTCGGCGATAAATCACATTCCGTCGTATTCGATAATAGCAAGATAAAGCGCCTTGTCCCCGATTTTACGGCAACAACGCGCTTTGATGAGGGTGTTCGGGAATCTGTCGATTATTATCTTGCGAATGAATCAATGCAGACTCCCGATATGGCATTTGATGAATGGTGTGATAAGGTTATAAGCGCGTATGATAGGGTTTAATATAGATTAAAAGTATAATTCTCTTACTACCTTCGCGTCTTCAATCCGCGCAGAAATGATAACACTGTTGGCTATGGCATAGATATAATCGTCTATATACAGTCCGCGCATAAACGAATCGCCCCAACTATGAGTTCCTCCGTCGGGTTCTTTCATTGAAATCTCGCCTATCAATGAGAACCCGGCGTGTTTGTCGTAAGAGAACATAACGTACTTACTGACATACTCGTATTTGTTGTTTGTGCTGATTGAATAGGAGTACGGAAAAGCTATAATATTTCTCTCGGGAGATACTAAAATTGACCTGTGGTCGTGTTCGGCGGGGCTGGATATCCACGCCCATGACCACCCGGTTCCGCCCACCTTTGGCGTATCAATTGCGAAGACATGCCTCTCAAAAAGGGATTCATTATCTGATGTGTCGAACATAGATACTTTTAGTCCTGTCCGTATGCCGTCATTCTCATCCGCGTCAACGCCGATACCGAGGAGTAATCCATCGCTCCATCTGTGCATATAGCGGGAGAATCCCGGAATTTTAAGCTCGTCTAACATAACGGGGTTTCTCGGGTCGCTCATATCAAATGAATATAACGGGTCTGTAGTCAGGAATGTGACTATATATGCAATGTCGCCCTCAAAGCGTACCGATTGTACGTTTTCTCCCTCTCCTATTCCATGAAAGACCGAAAGCTGATTAAGGTTTTCATCGAGTGCGTAGAGCGAACCCGCCATATATAAACTATCCCAATTTCTGCCCCACTCCCAAACCTGGGTTACTACGCGCAACACGCCTTTATATTCGTCTATCCAAAACTGGTTCTGTATATTTCCCCTGACTTTGCCCGAGGCGGTAAAATTAACATGACCGCGATTTATTGAAAACTTGTTTATTTGTGTATATTCTCTCTGAGAATCCCAAAACATATTAACTAAGGGTGTTCTCTCATATACGTGGCTTGTAACATATATATTATCCTGTGAAGAGTATATTATATTTGAGTATCCGAGATTTGCCGCCGCGGAAACTAAAAGGTCATGATTGTTTACATCAAGTCCCGATATAACCGTATATTGAACATTATCTATTCTTTCAGGCAGTACAATACAATCGGGTGCAATAAAGCTTTTTACTCCGTTCATCTCAACCGATGGAATGTAGCAATCCAAGTCGTCGCGAGCAAAATCAATAATATTATAAAAATACGGTGAATACGTGGTTATTAAATAAATATTATTATTAACCATGCGAGAAGATGAGTACCACCCCTTTTGGGAATATGTCGATTCGGGGGTTTTAAAACTTCCGCTTGTCGAATAAACCTCCACTATTGTTTCGCTTTCATTCCACCCGCCCCAAGGATGGATTGGCGGTGCGGCTGACGACATCTCCGGTGCTTCTGCTTCTACGAAGGTATCCGCCCGGTCGCCTTCTGTCGTCGTTATCGGTTTATTATATGGAGTATACGAGCTTTTGCTCCATATTACAATAAGCTTATTGCCGTACAACAGAAGCTCTTGCGGATAGGCGTCCTTCATATCGAGGGTGTTTATGAGTTCCATTTCGCCGTTATTTGCGCGTACTATGTTAACTGCGGAATTATGATAACTCGAAATGATATAAATATTTTTTCCGTCTGTTTTTACTATATCGCTCTCCTGTACTCCCTCAACCTGATTATTTGTATCGGAGAAGTTTGACTGTGCGTTATCTTCCGCCATCATTCCTGCCGCTGATTCGGGCGCCGGTGATGCGGCAGGCGCAAAAGCAATGTCAGCCTCCCCGCCCGATTCTTCCAGCGGCATTGAAAAACCGTCAGAAGCGAGATTACCGTAATCTCTGATGTTCTGATTTTCGGCTTGCATAGCCTTTATCATCTCGTAAATATGGTCGTAGCTCGCCGCCGAAACATTCTCGGCAGGAATCGCGCTCGAGGTCGGCTTAGATGTTGAAACCGGTGCAGATGTTGGAGTCGGTGCAGATGTTGGAGTCGGCGCAGATGTTGAAGTCGGCGCAGATGTTGAGACAGGTTCAGATGTTGAGAGCGGTTCCGTCTCCGATGTCGGAGAAGCGGGGGTATCTGCGTTATCTCCGGTATTTTCATTGTTATTCTTCTCATCAACGATGTTTTCGGTATTATTATAGTCGTCTTCATTTTCGTCTGACGAAACAGGGTCAGAGAAATCGTCGTCTATATCAGCTACAGGCTCTCCGCACGCCGCTAAAGACAATACTAACGCAAATACCGTTATAAATGTAAAAAATCGCTTTTTCATAATAACCTCCCGCAAAATTTGTTTATTTAATCTTAACACTACGTAAAAGATTAAAAGGTTGCAAGGAGTTTATATTTTTTCGCGATTTTTTATTAATTATTATGTAAGACTTAAAAGTGCGTCTGCCATGCTCTTTCCGATTAGCCGACCCGCATACATCGCTTCTTCAAGCGTATTTCCGTATGCACCGACCTCGACAAGGAGAGAACCCGGCGTCAGATGCTGATTATACTGGCAATATTGAAATAAAACAGGACGCGTTATTCCCGGATAGTCATACTCCATATGCTGTTGGAAAAGAGAGGCTAAGTGAAAATTCTGTAAATAATACGGTATATCATATGTACCATCGTCTGCCGCAGAAATAATCATAACCTGCGCCGCATCCTGTCCGCCAAATTGCGTCACAGGAGCAACGCGGGAACCGTCACCCGCATCTATAGCATCCCTGTGTACGTCAAGCACTATTTTTATCGAGGGATAGGCGGCTAAAATCTGCCTGACGGTTTGCGCGCTCCTTGCGTATGCGTTGTTAAAAACGGGATAGTCATGAACCGTTCCATCGTGTATCACGGTTATACCCGCCTCGGCAAAACTCTTAGCCATCTCTGCTCCCACGGCGACTATATTTTTTTCGGAATCTAAGCTTCGCCCGTAGTAACTGGTTTCAAAATAATCATATCCGCAGGGTTGAAAAGCCTCAGTAGTATGCGTGTGCATTATAAGAACTTCAGGCTCTCCATTTAACTCAAGCTTGATTTCGGGTAACTTTCTGCTCTCATTAATGACAAAATCATTGTCAAGGCTTGTTTCGTTTCTTATCTGCCCCGCCAAATCTAAGTTCAAAAACTTCGCCCCCCCGTTAGGCGGATAATTCAATTTTACAATTCTGCCATCCTCTACCGTAAAACCAAGCGGTTCTTCGCGAATTTCGGTTATATTTTGAGACAGAACCTGCGCTACGGGTTCATTCGCAAAATCTGAAAAGTCATAGTGTTCGGGATAATCTAAAAAGCCGGGCAGATTATAATCATAACTACTCTCATAGTCGTTATAATCATCAAAATCGTTATATTCCGTATTTAGGTTCGCGAATGGTAATGATTGCGTAATTACAAATCCGCCGTCCGGCGACGGTTTGTACAAAAGCGATGTTGTACCGCTCATAGCAAGAGAAACGACCGCCTTTTGCCCCCGTGCTTCGTGTGTAGATAACTCCTCCTCCCAGAGTTCTTCTATTAATACGGCTTTATCGCTTACTAAAGCGGATAAAGGCGGTGATATAGAAATCGCAGCCAGAGCCGCCGTTACTTTAAGAATTATTCTCTTACCCTTATCTTGAAGCTTTGCCATATCTTGTCCCGACCTTTCATAAATCCCGAATTACATGATTATATGAAAAATCGAAGGCATTTATGATAAAAAATTTCCTCTCGGCGTATGTGATATATTAAACTTATATCCGCGTTTATTCATCTCATTCATTTTAATCATAAGCAGATTAATATCCACGCAGAGCCAAGACGCTATTTGACGCTCATCATAACCGCCTTCCGCGAGTTCGATAACCTCGTCATCGTCAAGCAAAATATCCGCTGCGAATACATTAGCTTCGTATTCGGGGCGGCTCTTCATATCATAGAACGCTAACTCTTGCATAGCACCGTTTTTGGCAATCTCGCGATGAAGTGCGTCATGACCCAACTCATGCGCGATAATCAACCGCCGTTCATACTCGTCAAGTTTAGAGTTAACGAAAATGAAGCGGTTGCGTTCAATTACCTTATACATACCCTTGAGCTTGAC
The DNA here is from genome assembly GCA_009778065.1 of Oscillospiraceae bacterium. Taxonomy (GTDB): domain Bacteria; phylum Bacillota; class Clostridia; order Oscillospirales; family Ruminococcaceae; genus Ruminiclostridium_E. Next base: position 23,547 of record WRKM01000015.1, on the reverse strand, counting down.
AAAATCATTACGCCACCATACATTTATGCCTAATTCACGCGCAATTTTAAAAGGCTCACGTGTTTTACAGCGGTCTAATAGACTTTTAGCGGCTTTATGAATATATTCGGATGTTATTGTCATATCTTTTCAGGTGAATTTCCACCTCTTTTACGCTTGGCGTATTTTCTGTTCTCGCTTTTTGCAAACCAATACGCCTCCTGCAAGGCGTGAAATACTGCGTCTTTGTCTTCCTCGGTGAGTACACCTCCCGCGAAAAGCGCGCCCGCCTCAGCTACAAGTGCTTCGGCTTTTCGTTTTTCCCGTATCCCGCCTTCGGCATAAGCGTTCGCTACAAACTCCTCGCGTTCGTCTATCAACGATTCAAGCGGAACACCAAACCTCTCCGATACCTTTTTATAAAAGTTCATGTCTTTTGGTATACGCTGACCTGTTTCATAATAAATAATAGCTCGGCTCGTCACTCCGAGCGTTTCCCCAAACTCCGATTGTGTCATATTTTGTCTTAATCTGAGGTCTTTTAATCTCCCGCCGAATTCCATACCTTTCCTCCTTTCGAGCTTTGTGAACTTTTGTTCATATACAATATACCATATCGTTCGCCTTTTGTCAAGTCTTTTTTTATTTTTTATTCGATTTTCTTATTTTAGTAAATTCTCACAATGTATTTACAAAGTATATACATTGTTGATACTTCTCACGCCCGAACCCCCGATGTGAAAATCATCGGGGGTTCGGGTTATATACTAACTCTGCGCCTGATGACGCAAAACTTGAACCGAAAACTGCAATATTCGCATTACCGTGAGGGTAGATGCAATATTGCCGGTGCCGGCTCGGCACTGCGGATGACAGGACTTGAACCTGCACGTCCTTGCGAACATTAGCCCCTCAAGCTAACGTGTCTGCCTATTCCACCACATCCGCATATCATTGAAAATCTCTGAAATTTTCTCGACTCTAAAAATTATAACAGATTTTTCATGGGTTGTCAAGCTTTTTTTTCGATGAGTCGTAAAAAAGCGAAAAAAAGTAAAAAGGTTATACATAGTTCATAGAAAATCGACCGATGATGCTTTATTAGGCGGGATGTAAAAATAAGGCGTAATCGATAAGGCAGATATGCTTTTTGGTTATAAACCCTTGTTTTAAAAGGATTTTGAAAAAAAACGGTTTAAACCTAAAAAAAGAAAAACTTTTTTTTATAAACCTATTGACTTTAGAGATTGTTTATACTTTAAACTATAATTATCGGAAGCAGATGTAACGACAGCTTTGACGAAATTTAATTGTGGAGGTGATTTAAAATGACAGGCACTAAAAGAAAGGTTTTACGGGTGAGCGGTATAATAATATGGTTAATGTTTGTTGCTTTGATGACGCCGAGTGCGGCATATACCGAACAAGGACCGCAAAATCGTTTTATCCAAGTAGAACCCATTCCCGATAATATTGAGCTACTGGTATATGTCGAGTGTATACCGGCGGACAAGCATCCCGACAGTATTGAGGTACAACTATACAGAGACGGCTCACCATATGGCGGAGCAGTATCTGTGGATGCTACCGGAGGGTGGTACTATGTCTGGAAAGAAATGGACCCGAATTACAAGTGGTCTGTTGAGCAGGTAGAAACACCTCACGGATTCGTCAATATAACGAGCGGGAGTACTGAACACGGATTCGTTATTACCAATTTCATGCGGGATAACCCAACCGACCCACCGGAAGTGACAACCCCACCGGAAGTGACAACCCCACCGGAAGTGACAACCCCTCCGGAAGTGACAACCCCTCCGGAAGTAACAACCCCTCTGGAAGTGACAACCCCTCCGGAAGTGACAACCCCTCCGGAAACACCCCGTCCGCCGGGGATAATAACCCCCCCGGCAATAACAACACCGCCGGCGATAACTCTTCCGCCGACAACAACAGCACCGCCAACGATTATAACAACACCGCCCGACACAATAGACGCACCATATAATGCAATTCCGCTTGAGGATGAGGCTTTGCTTGAAGAAACGACTCTGCTTGAAGAAGCGACTCTGCTTGAAGATGCTTCTTTACATGAAGACGCGGCTTTGCCCGAAGACGCGGCTCCGCCCACAGATGTGATGCCGTTTGAAGAAGCGGACACCTCTCCGAAGACCGACTACATAAACAGTGCGGAATCTATAACCTGGCTTATCATAATGGCGGTGAGTGCATCTTTATTAGGACTTTTGCTGTTTTTTAAAAAAGCTGAGAAAGACGAGGAAGAGTGATAAAGCTAAGGAGGCGAGAGAAATGGTATGGACTGTTGAAAACGCACGAAGGTTGATTCGCGAACGAATATCGCATAACCCTACTTCCCAAAAATACATAGACAATTTAGTCGAGAGTACTTCAAAAATTACAAAATCGGTATACGAGCGTTGTATGCAGTATTCAAATTCTCAGCTATGTATTGACTGTTTGATTGAAAGTGTGCAATTAGATTGACTCGGTCACAAAAAAAGCTGTCTCGTTAATAGTGAGACAGTCTTTTTTTGTCCGAAGCAGTTCCTGCACTGCGCTTGAATTTTGAAACGGCTACACAAGCCTGCGCCAAAAATTGTTCCGGCTTTTTTGTGCATATCTCGTCAAACATGTACATCACCCACACGGGACCGGACACTGTTAAATCTTTTTCTTTAACATACGCACTCATTCTTTCCGGCAAGTCGCCCATTTGCCCGTAATATCCCCGTGTGAATCCTATTAAATAATTACCCTCTTTTCTCACATTTGTACCATGCGGGTCAATGGAAAAGAAGTGTTCGGGTCGCGATGGCTCGCTCATAAAGTTTTCCATACTTCCCCAGTATCCGCCGACAGGAAAGTCGAGGTCTATATTAATATCCTTGGCACGGTTTACAAATGATAAGAGCGGCTGTAAAAAGGTATCATTCTCGCTATACTCATTACGAGGCCACAGGATGTATTCTTTATCCTCTCTTTGTAAAACCGAAATTGTATCCTCTCCGCCTTTTACCGCGTTTTCGGGTGCGTCTTCATCGCTCACCCTTTTGCCCCTGACGGTTTTAAATCCGTTTGCTACTGTTACGCCGTAATTTATAAGCTCACGCCTCGCACTTATTATTGCATGTCTCTTTTGCAATGCGAGCATCTCAATGGAGAGTTGCTTTTCCTGTTTAGCGAGTAGTTTTAAAATCTCTACGGGGCTTCGCTCTTCTCTCAATCCGGCTATCGTTTTCAACGGTAGGTTAAGGTCGCTCAACACAGTAATGAAATTAAGTGTCATGACCTGTGTGGGGGAATAGTAGCGATAGTTGTTTTCCGGATTGCGGATTGACGGAGAAAAAAGCCCGATTTTGTCATAAAAACGTAATTTCGACACCTCTACGCCCGTTAAATCCGCAAATTCTTTTATTGTGTAAAGCTCTTTATTCATAGGCTTATCTTTCACTTACCCTTCAGTTTAAAGCGGCGTACCAACTCTTCCAACAGGTTAGACTGACTGCTCATATGCTCGGAAGCCGCCGCGCTTTCTTCTGCCGTCGCGCTGTTTTGTTGGATAACTAAGGTGACTTGATTCAGACCGTTATTAATTTGTGAAACGGCAACGGATTGTTCCTCGGATGACGATGCTATTTGTGCAACGACCTTTGAACTTTCATTAATTCCATCAACGATTTCAGCGAGGCTTGCAGCTGTTTCTTGTGCTATACGGGTACCGACCTCCGCCTTTTCGATTGAATTAACGATAAGACTGCCCGTGTCTTTTGCCGCCTCCGCGCTTTTGCCCGCAAGGTTACGAACCTCCTCCGCTACAACGGCGAACCCTTTCCCCGCATCTCCGGCTCTCGCCGCTTCAACCGCCGCGTTAAGCGCGAGTATGTTTGTTTGGAACGCTATGTCGTCAATGACCTTTATGACTTTATTAATGCTCTGGCTTGCTTGATTTATTTCACTCACAGCCGCCATCATTTCGTTCATTTGGCTGTTGCCTTTTTCGGCTTTTTGCTTTATAGTTTTTGCAAGCTCGGAGGCTTTTCCCGCCATAACGGCGTTTTGCTTTGTTTTCTCAGATATATCGGACACAGTGGCGGTCAATTCCTCGACTGATGCGGCTTGTTCGGTTGAACCCGAGGCGAGTGCCTGTGCGCTGTCGGCTATCTGTCTTGAACCCGTGGAAACTTGTTCCGTAGAGTCGTTTATATTTCCGAAAAGGCTGTTTAGACTTGAAAGCATGGTTTGCAAAGAGCTACCCATTTCATCGCGTTCGGACAAGAGAGATATATTGGCGGTTAAATCGCCGTTCGCCGTAACCTTTAATACATCGCTCACCTCTGCAATCCGCGCTACAAAATCCGCACTCGCCGATATACATTGCCCCAACTCATCTTTAGTTTTTGATGCCCTGCCCACTATCTGTTTGTCCTCATCGGTGAGCGATATATCGCCTGTCGAGCTTGCTTTTTTCATAAAGGCGGTCAAGTGAATAAGAGGACCTGTAATATTCTTAACAAACATCCTTACTAAAAGCGCAGATACTGCTAAAACAGTAAGCGTAATGGGTATAACGAGAAAAATGAGGTTAGTGATAGGCTTAGTAACAACGCTCTTAGGAAGTATTGTGACCATTTTCCAGTCTACCGCCGATAATGTACAGGCGGTATAATATTTTGCGACGTCGTTTGAGTCCTTAAAAGAAACCGCACCGTCTTTAAGTAAAATTTGATTCCATAAATCCGAGTAGATATTATCCTTTACTTTAGCGATGTTTCGGTAGTCTTCACCTACAGGTGCGTAATCCGAATCGGGGTGAACCAAAATATCCCCGTTTGAATCTAACAGCATCGCGTAGCCGCTTGAGCCTAAATCAATGCTCATTATTATTTCGAGCAGGTCTGAAACGAAAATATCAGCGGCGATAACGCCGATTAGCTCCCTGTCTTTCACTACAGCGTGAACGGCAGTAATACACAACTCGCCTGTCTGTGCATCAATGTAGGGCGTGGTTATATGCGCTTTTGACATATCGGTCAGAGCTAACTTGTACCAACCCCGCTCATATGATGTCCAGGTTGAATAATCAAATACGTATCCGCTCCCTGTCGTGGCTGTTCCGTCCGGGTATCCTAAAAATACGTCAAAAAACGGCTCGTTCGCATCCATTACAGCCTCGCAAATCAACGCAATCTGTTCACGCGACATATCATCGGTTTGAGATAATGTCGCGGCAAGGGTGGCCATGCTTGATTTTTGATAAGACAGCCAACTGTCAATACCGCCCGTCTGATTTTCAGTGTCTTTTAACACTTTTTCCAAAGACTCGCTCATTATGACGTTTCCTGATATGAGCATCGATACTCCCGTGGTAGCCAATATGCCGAGCAGAATAACGCTCAACATTATAATGGTTAGTTTAAAACCTATACTCCTCATAATCGCTGTCCCCTTTAAAAAAGATTAGTTTCGGTTTAATTTTCTTACGCCCGAAGCCGTAAAAACTATTGCTGACAATAATAAGGGAATTATACCTATTATCACACCCGTTCGTACATTGTTCCCATCCGCTTCTCCCTCCGGGATGCTGTCGGGTTCGTCGTCATCACCGGAATTTTCATCAATACCGCGCGGAGTTATTGAAGGTGACTGCTCTTCGCCGGGTATTGCTACCGAAGAATCCGGAACACCGCCGGGAACTATCGGAAATTCGCCCGACTCAGGCGTATTAACAGGGGATGATGAGGTCGGGTCATATGTACCGAAGGGGTTAGAAGGATTGTAAGGATATGAGGGGTCGGTTGAATCCGGGGACATAGGGTCTAAGTAATTAGCCGTAACCGTCACATCACCCGCCGGCATGGAAAATACCGTATCTGCATCTGTTTGTCTGCCGAAATAACCGCCGCTGTTTGTTGTCCAGTTAAAAAACGTCATATCGAGGGGTGGTTCATTTGCCATAATCGGTATGCTTTCTCCAAAATGATAACGTCCCGCGCCTAAACCGTCAACACCGTTTTCAACTATAAGGATATAATAATCCCATTCGTAATGGGCAGAAACTGCCGCATTGCTGTCTGACATAATGAAGTCGGTCGTCATGCTCGAAACGTCTTCAAATTCACCGCCTCCGCCGTCTATTGTCCAACCGCTGAACCGCATACCTTCGGGGGGAGGAGCGGCGTTAATTTCTACTTTATCACCGCTTTGCTGATTGGGGAATTCGGAGTAGACGCCGCTTCCCGATGAGTCAACTTCAAGAACATAAGTCTTATGCTCGAAAATAGCTTGAATAGTTACATCTTGATTCGGGGTAGGCATAGTAAAGATTGTTGACGGATTTAAAGCATCAAATAACGCTCCGCCTTCAATACCCGCAGGCGTAGTTTCCCAGTGGCTGAACTCATATCCCGCAGGCGGCTCATCGGCTAAAATTCTCATACCCGTGCCGCTGTAACATTCATGCGTGTTACTATTTACAGCTATACCGCCGACAGTTGTGGTGATAATACCGTCAATTACTGTAAGGCTCTTCGTTTCCTCGACAATGATGCTTGGAGTACTCGACATAGACGCCGCCCATGCGACTCCGGCGGGCATTGTAAATGTCGTTTCTGAATTATTATCATTGTCGATGGCAGATAGATGACTGCCGAAATTCCATATAGGTGAAGGCGGATATGGATTGGTGCAACTGATATTAATTATATCCCCTTCTGAATAATAAGCGAAAGAAGACGGAACTAATGGGTCGTCTGCAATTACCCCTCCGTATATGTCAAACCTGTAACGCGGTTTAAATTCTGCAATAATGGTAACATCACCCGAAGGCATAGAGAACGAAACGGTTTTTAAAGAAGGGTCTGCAAGCGTTACGCCGACCGCACTCCAACCGACAAACCTGTTGCCATCAATAGGAGGATAGGGAAAGACAGCGTATTGCGGCTCTTCTTCGTCCTTCGCCGTAATGGTTAGCGGTGTTCCGGCGGCAAACGGTTCTACTACATAGTCCCCTTTTGTACTGTTAATTACTGTCAGAGTATATAGGCTTTGAAATACGCTGACATCGGGTGCAAGCTTGAAAAATTCCGAACCGTATCTTATACCGCCATTTTCGGCGTATGTCGGTTCATTGTCCCAAAACGCAGTTATTACATCGGCGTCTGTTATGAGGTCGGTTTCGGACGTTCGGAGGTAAATCCCTTTTCCGTCTGATGTGTCCCACGCAACCACAACACCTTCATCTTTGCGTTCGAGCTTGCCTATAGGCGACACAACTTTATTTATTGCATTTCCCCATGCAAGCACGAAACCGCCGCTTATTGTGACGGAATTAGTTTGCGGACGTCCCGAGGCATCAACAGCCAATCCGCTTTTAGCGGTAACGACCGCCGAATCAGAAATATTAACAGTATTGTTAGTACCCGTGATACGCACGGCTGTACCCGAATAGTTTGCATCTTTTCCCGTCGCCTCTACTATTCCTCCGCTTATAATTACACGGGCGTTTACAATATCGTCGAGGGTGGTGGTAGCGGTGCTTATCGCGGTTCCCGTTTCAGTTGAGACTTTGCCGTCTTGAATTTGCGCGACAGAATACATACCTACGAGATTAATAGCCCGTCCCGCTAAGGATTCAACAGAACCGCCGTTTACATATACATTCTGCGAAGTCTGGATGACATAGCTTTGGTTTCCGGGGTTAGTTGTTTTTACTGTCCCGCCGTATACGCAAATATTATATAGGTTATTATTTGGTGCGGGAGCGTAATTCATATATATGGTAGAATTTGTATTACTCGCCGCGGCATTTACTACTGTTCCGCCCATTATTGAAACGACTGAACCTATACCTGTCGAGCGAATAGCGCAGGCAGAACCCGCTTCTACTAAACCGTCGTGAATATTAATCTCGGTATTATTATTACTCGCGCTCATTCCCGCGCCGTCGTTTATCGCGTACCCGTTGGGAACAGACCTGACCGTTCCGCCGAGTATGTCTATTCGGGCGTTTTGAACACCTGCCGCAATGGTGATGGCAGAACCTGCGCCGGGATTATCTGCAAGCCCTGTTGCGTTCACATTAAAATTAATACCATCCGTTATATAAACTGTTCCACCCGAGCCTGAATTAATCAGCGAGCCGTTTAAAACAAATTTACCGCTTCCCGAAAGCGTTAACAGATAATTGTTTGTTGTTACGGCTCCTGCCAGGGTTGCATTCCATATAACGTCAACCCCCCCGTCAATATTCAGCGATAAAGAGGAAGAGCCTGTCTGTGTTCCATCTACAACTACCTGCGAGCCTGAAACAGTTGCAGTCAGACCCGGACGAGCATTAATGTAGTCGGCTAATTCCTGTACAGTATTCGCGCCGGAGATGATAACGGAGTTAAAAATTAATAACTGCGCCGTTACAAAAGCCGTTGTAATAAGCGATAATAACTTTATATTACGTTTTTTCATCATTTGTCCCCTCTTTTAAATGTAAAATATTGAGTAGATTGTATACCGTTTTTAAGGATTGAACGCTGTCGGACAAGACGCCCGATTTAAAATCGGGCGCTGTAAAGTTCCGTTTACAAAGCGGTTTTCCATAAACCGTGAAGATTACAATAAGCATAAACTGCGACAGGCTTATCGTCTGCAAAGCAGAAGGTCAAATCAGGCTCTTCGCCGATTTTTAAGCATTTACGCTGACCGCCGCGTTCTGTCTCAATGTAAACAAATTGAATATAGTGCTTTTCCTCCATCGGATGCGCTACACTTCCTATTTTAACATTAATACTGTTTCCCGAAACAGCGGCAACGGGCAGATGCTTTTCTGTGCTTGCTTCTACCGTGTTAGGGACGAGTTCCGTCATCTTTTCGCCGCAACAGCTCATAGGAACGCCCTTGTTGTCAATAAGACCTATAAGATTACCGCAATGTTTACAGATAAAAAACTTTTGATTTCCGCACATAAGAAAGATACTCCTTTACTTTAATTAGTTTTCGGCGGGAAAGGGTCTACAAAAACCCTTGTGCCGAGCTCGTTGTCAAGAGTCAGTAAAAGCCCCTTGTTATCGCCAATCAGGCGGAGCTTGTCCAAGATTTCCGACACATTTGCTTCTTCTTCAACCTGTTCGTCCACATACCACATCATAAACTGATAACAGGCGTGGTCAAGTTCCTGCATGGCAAGGGTGGCAATGGAATTTATGCTCTTTGTGACTTTTTTTTCGTGGGACAGAACCTCTTTAAAAACAGCATTAATATCGGAAAAAGAAGCGGACGGCTGTTCAATTGGCGCAAAAGCCGCCTCGCCGGAGCGTTCTAAAATATACCGATAGATGTTAATGCCGTGAGCCAACTCTTCCTGTGCCTGCACAAAAAGCCAGCTTGAAACGCCCTTTAAGCCGATGCTGTTCATGGCGGCAGACATGGAAAGATACAGATATGCCGAATAATACTCGGCGTTTACCTGCTCGTTTAACGCTTTGGTTAACTTTTTACTTAGCATTATGCCTCTCCTTGTTTTTATTCCGGGTTAAACATGTCTTTGCCTACACCGCAAAGCGGGCAAACGAAATCATCGGGAACATCATCCCATTTCGTGCCGGCTACGATACCGCTGTCAGGGGAGCCGACTGATTCGTCGTATATATACCCGCATACACCGCATACATATTTCATGGCTTTTTCTCCTTTCATTTGTTTTTTATGGGTTATTTCAAAAAACGACAGATTTTTAAAGCGGCTCAAAGTCGCTCGCGCCGTGCTTGCAAAGGGGGCAGATGAAATCGTCGGGGAGTATGTCATCCTCGTGGATATAAGCACAGATTTTACAAATATATCCTTTTTTCTGTCCCTTTGAAAGGCTCGGCTTCGGTTTGATATGGTCAAAATAATACTGATAAGTTAGCGACGGCTCGTCCGATAAGATAAAAGCTTGCGTAATATCGGCTATGAAAATCGTGTGCGTACCGCAATCAGTGGTGGATATCACTTTCGCGCTAATCACACTGTTAACTGATTCGGTTATATATCGTATGCCATTTTGAGTGCGGCTTTCGGTCTCGGATTTATCGAACTTGTCCGTATCTCTTCCGCTCTCGAAGCCGAAGCGTTTAAACACATCAAAATCTGAACTCTCGGTCAGAATGGAAATATTAAACTCGCCTGTTTTTAATATCATATCATGTGTCAGGTTAACTTTATTAATAATAACGCTTATCCTGCAAGGATTATCTGTTACCTGAGAAGCGGTGTTTATTATACAGCCGTTATCTTTTTTACCGTCCTTAGCGGTTAAAACAAACAAACCATATGAAATTTTAAATAATGTGTTTTTATCGGTTTCACTTAGATTTGAAGAAATCGGCTCGGCTCTTTTTGCATTAGGCAAAGACGTAACAATTACATCAGCAAGAGCGTCAAGCTCTGAAATCTGCGGGGTCTTTAAAGAGGACTTTATGCTGACCATGTTATCAAGGATATTCATGTTTCGGCATTTTTCTAACTTTTTACGGATTAGTCCGCCGCTGGTCGCCGCCCACGAACCATTCTCAATTATACCCACGGTGCGACCTTGAATATTATGAGACACAAGGTCGTTTATTAAGGCTTCCATAGTTACAAAAATTCCGGCGTTGTACGTGGTGGACGCAAAAACTAAATGACTCCACCTGAAAGCCGCCGATACTATCTCTGAGGCGGGCGTAACAGAAACGTCAAACATTACAGTTTTAACACCCTTTTCTCTGAGGCGGCAGGCGAGGATTTCCGCGGCGTTTTCGGTGTTTCCGTAAACGGAGGCATAAGCAATCATAACGCCGTATTCCTCCGGCTCATACCTGCTCCAAAGGTTGTATTTGTCTATAAAATCTCTCAGATTCCTCCGCCACACAAAGCCGTGGAGAGGACAGAGCATTTTAATGTCTACACCTGAAGCCTTGTCCAATAACGCTTCCGCCTGAGGACCGTATTTGCCGACTATGTTTGTATAATACCTTCGTGCTTCGTCCATATAGTCTTTTTCAAAGTCTACCTCGTCTGCGAAAATCGCGCCGTTTAAAGCCCCGAAACAACCGAAAGCATCAGCAGAGAACAATATTTTATCGACAGAATCGTATGTAACCATAACCTCAGGCCAATGAACCATCGGCGCCATTATAAAATTAAGCTTATGCCGCCCTGTGTCAAGCGTGTCGTTTTCCCCGACTATTATAACTCTTGAATCCGAATCAAAATCGTGAAATTGCTTTATAAATGCAAGCGTCTTTGCATTACAGACAATTTTCATTTCCGGATATTTACCCGTTATATCCGACAGAGCGGCAGAATGGTCGGGTTCCATATGCTGTACTACGAGATAATCCGGCTTTTTTCCGTTCAACGCCGCCTCGACATTTTCAAGAAATCGTTGCCTTACAGCCTTGTCAACAGTGTCAAAAAGTACGATTTTTTCATCATGTAGTAAATAAGAGTTATAAGAAACTCCGGCGGGAACGGAATAAACACCCTCAAACATCGCTAAACGACGGTCATTTACACCCACCCATGTCAAATCATCGGTAATTTTTCTGATACAATACATCTAAGCTCCTCCGGTTTTTTTCGTGTTTTTCGCACTTTAGTTTTATAGTGAATACTCTACCTATGCAAAATTATAACATATAATTACATAAAAAGCAACTATAATTTTACATTTTAATACAAAAAATTCACAAAAAAAATTATTTTTTAGGGCTGACGTAAATCCGTCAGCCCTCGGACCTTTTTTTATACTCTTCCGACGTTTTCCGCGCTGTATTTGAGTTTTGTCGCCATACCCCCGCGAATGTGACGCTCCTGTTTGTTTTTTTCCAAAACTGCCCCCACCTGCTTATGTAGAGCCGGGTTGGTTTTTTCAAGCCTTGTTGTTATATCTTGATGCACCGTACTTTTGCTTATTCCAAAAACCCTTGCGGCTTCTCTGACAGTCGCGTTGTTACCGATGATATACTTTCCCAGACTTACACATCTTTCCTGCTTAGTCCCAAAGTCGGGAGCTGTTCTGAAATTACGTCTCACGTTATCGCCCCTCCGCTGTAAATCGGTTTACCAGATTTATATGCGGAGAAAGGAGAATTAATTACATTATTGTAGTAACGGGGTTTGTTCGGAATAGTTAATACTCCCCGTTATATACCCTGACAATCTGCTCAAAAATGATAGCGAGCTTCTTTTTGTCTTCACAGCGAACATGGGTCATTGAGTTAGTGATTATTATCTGAGCTTCCGAATTTTCAGCATCTTCTTCACAATCAAGCAACCGCGAAGGTGAAATTTTTAATACTCTGCTGATTTTCAGTAAAGTGTCTATCGTAGGACATCTCATACCGCGCTCAATTTGCCCAAGATAAGCGGTGCTTATTTCCGACTCCAACGCCAATTCCTCTTGACTCTTACCATTTACGGTGCGATACCTTTTTACCTTATCGCCAAAATTTCTTTGTATCAATTGCTTTTCCACAACTATAGTACACCTCCTTTGCGCTTATAGATTTATATATTTTACATATCCATTGCCTTTAATTATTATAGACCGTATTATGGTTATGTACAAGAGCCTATGCCGTCTTTTTAAAAAAATATACCGAACTAAAGTTTTTCCAAAAAATGATTATCAAGGTATTGACATTCTGACTACTATGATGTATAATAGACTATGACAGGTAATTATAGTATGTCATAAAATTTTAAATTATATTCTGCGAATAATCGTGTAAACTTCGATTATATCAAGGTTTATGCAGTTTTCTTAAGCTAAATTTAAGACTTAAAGAATTTTTCAGGGATTTAAAGCGCGAAATCATTAATTTGTAAGCGTGATTTTTAAATATTTAAGAAATTTACAAGATATATACATAAAACTCATGAAAAATTCATTAAAAATCAGTACAAATTTACAAAAACCGCAATTATATTATTTATATCGTCCGAGGGTGTTAGATTTTTGACGAATTTTGAAAATTTTGGTAAAATTCGCTAATACTTTTTGTGAAAAAGCATAAACAGTTAAAAACATCGTAAGTTTTGATATGGGATTGGAAAGCGTGCCGCACCCTGATTTTAAATCGGGGTGCGGCGCATTATACCGAGTTACATAGAACCGGGGTTGACACGGTAGTAATTATCTGTTATAATTGTGTCATCGGGGCATTAGCGCAGTTGGGAGCGCACCACACTGGCAGTGTGGGGGTCAGGGGTTCGAGTCCCCTATGCTCCAGCAGTGAGCCACCGCGGGCAATATTTCTGCTACTCTATAAGGTAGTGATTGTTGTCGGGTCGGTGGTTCGTATTTAGTACAGTATACTCCGGCGGTAAGCCACCGCGGGCAATATTTCAGCTACTCTATAAGGTAGTGATTGTTGTCGGGTCGGTGGTTCGTATTTAGTACAGCATACTCCAGCGGTGAACCACCGCGGGCAATAGCTACTTAGACATGATAATCAGCATGAACTTTCAACACATCGTCAAGCGCAAGACGAAAATCGGAACAGGAAATATAAACGCATTGAACGGCTACCGCGCCGTCGAAATTTTTAATCCGATGGAGGTTGTAGAAAATGATGACGATTAGTAAAATCGAGCAAGAGGTCAATCATATCCGACTTCAAATATACGAAGAAACAAAAGGGTTGACCCCCGCGCAACGTGCGGAGCGAACAAACAAAATCGCAGAAGCCGCCGCAAAAAAACACGGTTTCAAAATTATCGAAAGCGCAACACAAACACAGAAATAATAAAGGGGAGTACACAGACCATGAAAACAACAAAAATATTCGCGCTCGCCATTGCGCTGATAATGGTATTCGCATTAGCCTCTTGCTCTGATAGCGGCAACAACACTTCGGGCGGCAGCACCAACACACCGCCGCCATCGGAAACACCGTCCGCGCCCGATACATCCACGCCGTCACCGAACCAAACGCAGGGCAACGGCGATAATGACCCCGACCCCGGCACAGGCGACCCCGACCCCGGCAATGGCAATGACCCCGGCACGACCTACGGTACCATCCCCATGCCGGAGGGTTTCCCGGAAAATCTCGGCGATGCCGAGTTCTTTAATCCGGTAACGGATGATTATGTTCTTAGTGATGGACGTCATGGCTATTTCAACTTTATGCGTTTAGTGTCCTATGACGAGCAAGGAAGAGCCGTGCAATTTGTGGGAAAAATAATCAGGGAGAGTACGCCGGACCTAAGCTATTATGATTCAATAATTGGAATAGAGGTTGTAGGTAATGTGATTTATTATGATTTCTTGAAAATATATGATGAAGGAGAGGGAATGACAGATGATGATGGAGGGTTTATTGAGTTAGAACATTTCTATAGGCTGAACAATATGTTCCCTACAAAAGAAGGTCCGGTCGTTGATTACGGTCCGCCGACAGGCGTTGTTGATTTGCTCGAAAGAGGGTATTATTACTCCAAACCGTAGAAGTCCTTGATTAAGCAACCACGGCACAAATCAACAGAGCGGCTAAATGCCGCTCTGTGCTATCGTCAGAGGTTATCCCGTTATTGATTCGCCGCCATTGGCAATGCGGCAGTATTCCGCGCCGCTTTTTTCGGCGTTGCCGTCGAAATAGCTATATTATTTATTTCTTTTTTGGCTGTTTTTGTGAAATGTCATATATCATAATAAAATAAATTTCAAATACATTTGACAAAGCATATTTATTATGATACACTACTATTAGAGGGAATTGGTCTGTATGGGAATTTGCGGGTGTAGAGAGGATAACGGAGAAGAGTATAATAATATCAGAGAGGGCGGCGGACGAATTTGAGGATATACATGGACGTATGCAACCCTATAATTTGGCTCACGGAGGTAATAGAAAATGATTAACACTATACACATAAATGATATTAAAGGTATTCAAGCGGCAGGTTTTAATGCTTTGGTTGAAAGCTTGGGAGCAGTCGGCGCGGTAAAATTTATGATGCAGTTTGACACAGGAAGCGGCGATTACACAAAAGAACGTCACAATATTTTAAAAGATGTAACCATGAATGATGTTGTTAATGAGCTTGGTTTAGCTGATTAAATTGAGCATGACATAAAAACGGTATGTTTTGCGCCGAGGTAGGATTTAGGGGCAGTGCATTAGCAGTTGGATTGTTTTAGAAAAAAATAAACCGCCTTTCTATCGCATTTCGGCGGTTTTGCTTTTATCATTGCGTTTGTTTTAGTAAATAGTTAGGAGATTCATCATGGAAAATCAACCAAATCTAATAGTACCCAAACCCAAGCTCACACTACCTTTTATAGCTTTGGGTCTTTGCATTTCGCCTGTCTTGATACTTGTATTTATGCTGTCACAAACGGGCAGCCGAAGGGAAATACCAAGCTGCTAATCGATTGGATTCTATCTGAACAAGGTCAAGAACTTATTGAGAAAACAGGCTACACGCCTTTACATTGAATAAAAAAATAAAACCGTTGCATTTTGAAAAAAAACGTGATATAATTGTAAAAGAATAAAAAAGAAGGACAGTTTTATGAATAAATGGTGGGTTTATCAAAAGGAGAGATTTCCCCTTGCCGGTTACATACCGCTTATGGCGACTTTCGGATTCAGCTCGCTCAGTTACTCACTGCACCTGCGTAATGCCGATGCAGCCCTCTCTGACATCAGTATACCGCAAATGATTACGGCAATAGTTGTTACGTTGTTTTGGTTTATGCTGTTGCGTATTGCGGACGAGCATAAGGATTTTGAAGAGGATATGCAGTTTCGCCCTTACCGTCCTGTTCAGCGCGGACTAATCACGCTGAAAGAGCTTCGTATTTTCGGAGCGGTGTTAGTATTGTTGATGGTCGCGTTAAGCATTTGGGTTGATTTGCGGTTGTTATGGCTTTTGTTACTCGGTTTTGTTTGGCTGGCTTTTATGTCGTTGGAATTCGGTATTCCTAAGTGGTTGAAAGCTCACCCGACGATTTATTTAATCAGTCATATGCTTATTATGCCGTTCATCGACCTTTACGCGACTGCCGTGGAATGGTTACCGAGCGGCGGCGTATTCTCGTTTGGGATTGTACTGTATATGATTTCAAGTTTTTGTGACGGAACGGTGGTAGAAGTCGGGCGTAAGCTCCGCGCTCCCGAAAATGAAGAATACGGCGTTGACACCTACACACATATTTGGGGTGCTAAAAAAGCAATGGTCGTTTGGATGATTTGCATGACTATTTCAGGTACAAGTACGGTTGTTGCGGGGTTTCAAGTAAATGTCGGTTTTGAAATAATGGTTGTACTTTTATTGCATTATATTATTGCACTCTCTTCTGCTGTAAAATTCGCTAAAAAACCCACCCCGAAAAACGCAAAAGCATTTAAAATCCTGCCGGGTATATGGATGATTCTTATGCACACGATGCTCGGCGTTTTGCCTTTTTTTAAGTGAGATTGGATAGGTACTTATTAGCTATGATTTATACTAAGCACAACTACGACATAAGTAAAATAGGCGGTAAAGCGGGGGCGCTGGCGAAGCTGTCGGATATAACAGAGAATATCCCCGATTGGTTCGCAATAGGGACTGACGGTACATGCGTGTCTGAGGTTGAAACTGCTCTTTCCGGTTTCTCCGATGACACGTTGTTTGCTGTGCGTTCTTCGGCGACAGACGAGGACGGCGCGGACAATTCTTTTGCGGGATTATTTGAAAGTTATTTGAACATTACGAAAGAAAAAGTCTATGAAAATATCTTAAAAGTACAAGAATCGGTTAATTCCGAGCGTGTTAAATTATATAAACAAGAACGCGGAATTGACGGTATTTCTGCACCTGCCGTATTAGTTCAGCGAATGGTTAATGCGGACTGTGCGGGAGTGGCTTTCGGAGCAAACCCCGTAACAGGTAATACAAAAGAATGTATCATAAGCGCGGTCAGCGGATTAGGTGATAAATTAGTAGACGGCTCTGTCGATGCAGATACATATACTGTTTGCGGCAATACTGTAGAGGGTCTTGGGGTTCTCACGGACGAACAATGCAGGGAAATCGCCCTGTTATGCAAGAAAACAAGCCGATTTTTTAAGCGGGTGCAGGACATTGAATGGGCGTATGAAAACGGCGTGTTGTATTTGCTTCAATCACGACCGATAACGTCTTTACGAAAGTTTACGGATATTAACAGCTTTATAAACATATGGGATAATTCTAACATTGCCGAAAGTTACAACGGGGTGACTACGCCGCTGACTTTCAGTCTGATTCGGCTTGCTTATGAACATGTTTACCGTGAAATGGCAAGGGCGTTAAACGTAAGCGAGGCTAAAATAAGCGAGAATGACTACATCTTTTCGCATATGCTCGGATTGCATGACGGGCAGGTTTATTATAATATGCTGTCCTGGTATAAGTTAGTTGCAATCTTACCCGGGTATAAGTCTAACGCTAAATTTATGGAACAAATGATGGGCGTCAAAGATGGTTTACCCGATGAAGTCCGTAAACTTTTACCCGCTCCTTCAAGCGGAACGCTTATCGGTACTGCGGTCAAGTTATTATGGCATTACAGAAAAAACGACACTAATGTGAAGCGATTCTTTAATCTATTGGATGAAACTATTACTAAAACAGACTTGTCCGAAATGACTTTAGGTGAACTCGCTTGTTATTATCGAAGTATTGAAAGTAAGCTTTTAAAACACTGGGATGCTCCCGTAATTAATGATTTTTATTCAATGATATTCTACGGTATGCTGCGTAAGAAGTTCGGTAGTGAGGATGAGAATAAATTCAATGCCCTGCTCTCAGACACAGGCGACATTATAAGCGCGGAGCCTGCAAAGCGTGTTCGCGAAATGGCGGAAATGAAAAACCGCGGTGAAAATATTTCCGAAAAAATCGCAGAATACTTAGATAAATTCGGCGACAGGTGTATTGATGAGTTAAAACTTGAAAGTGAGACATTAAACGACAATCCTGATACTTTATACAACGCCGTTGACAGCTTTGCGATTAAGTTAAGTAAAGGCGATGTTGTTAAACATAAGAAAACGACAGTTGTTATTCCGAAGGGGCTGTTGTTCCGCTATCTGTTGAAAAATACCCGCAAAACAATCAGGAACAGAGAAAACCTACGTTTTGAACGCACAAGATTGTTCGGGCAGGTACGCAAATTAGCGAAAGAAATCGGCATGAGATTCGCAAGTTTCGGCGTTATTGAAGAACAAAATGATATATTCTACTTAGAACTTGAAGAAATATTCGGCTTTATCGAAGGGACTTCAACTACTACCGATTTAAAAGGCTTAATTAGTGTCAGAAAGGCAGAGTTTTCAAACTACTGCGGAGATGCCCCCGACAGATTTGACACCTACGACTGTGTGCATTTGTCAAAACGGCACGTCAAGACGGCGGAAGCAGTTGTTACAGGAGACAACCTAAAAGGATTGGGGTGTTGTCCCGGAATAGTACGAGGTCGGGCAAGGGTCATTTCCGAACCTAAAGGCGCAACGATTCTGCCCGGTGAAATCTTAGTCGCACAGCGTACAGACCCGGGTTGGATTATGCTGTTCCCTGTTGCAAGCGGCGTTTTAGTCGAATACGGCAGTCTTTTATCCCATGCCGCCATCGTTGTACGCGAGATGGGAATCCCCGCCGTTGTTTCGGTTAAGGGCTTGTTCGCTAATGTAAAAACAGGGGATTTACTTGAATTGGATGGTGAAAAAGGGACGGTGATTATACTTGAGAAGTGAAATTAAAAGCGAAATTGAAAATCGTGCTAAATTCGATTTAATCCGCTATTCTCAGGTGTGGGAAGACGCCGATTTATTAATCGAAGCACTTGATGTTAAACCGCATGACGTTGTTCTCTCAATAGCATCAGCAGGAGATAATGCTTTTGCTTTGCTCGCGCAAAATCCGAAAAAAGTATATGCGGTTGATTTAAGCTTCGCGCAAATTGCTTGCTGTGAACTACGAAAGGCAATGTATCGCGAACTTTCACATAAAGAACATCTGTTATTCGGTGGCGTAATAAGCGGAGCAGCAGACAGAATATCGGTTTTCAACAAGCTTAATTTGTCACCTGAAATTCGGGAATACTGGGAACAAAGCCACAACATAGAACTTATTAAAAAAGGCTTTATGGCACAGGGAAAGTTTGAAAAATACTTCGGATTATTCCGCAAAAAAGCGTTACCGCTCGTTCATACAAGAAAAAGGGTTGCAAATCTGCTCGAACCTAAAAGCTATGAAGAACGTAAAATTTTCTATGATAAAGTGTGGGACAATTTCCGTTGGAAAATGATGTTTCGGGTGTTTTTTTCGCGCTTTGTTATGGGTAGACTCGGGCGGGACAAGGAGTTCTTCAAATATGTTGAGGGTAGCGTAGCCGACAAGATTCTTTCCCGTTCAAAACACGCTCTTTCTGTGCTTGAACCCGCCCAAAATCCGTATATGATTTATATTCTAAATGGCGAATACACCACGGTATTTCCTTATTCCCTGCGCGAGGAAAATTACGAAAAAATCAGAAACAATCTTGAAAAAATCGAATTCAAGAAACAATCAATTGAGGGTTTTTTGGAAAACTATAACGGCATTGTTAATTGCTATAATCTAAGTGATATTTTCGAGTATATGTCACAGGAAAGTATGGAACAATTATTTACTCATATGCTGTCAAAATCAGAAAAAGGAACACGGTTTGCTTATTGGAATATGCTCGCTTTACGTAAATCAAATAATCCGCGTATCACTACCGATGACGACAAAAACAGAGAGTTGCTTCTGAAAGATAAAGCTTTTTTCTACTCGGCGTTTGAACTTGATGAGGTGAAATAACGATATGGATATTTTAGCGGCAGTGAGTGTTTTAATTGTTTTAGGGGCAGTCATGGTCGTGGCTAAACTATGCGCCCGACGATTAGGACCCGAAGGTTCACGAAAAACCATCCACATAGTGATGGGATGTACCGCTCTTTGCTTCCCTTATATATTTCAACATAAACAGACTGTTGTATTTTTGGGAATTATTGCTGTATCTTTGTTATTATTTATGCGTAGAAACGTGTTTTTGCGAAATGGTGTGGGAACCGCGCTACTCAGTGTGGGGCGTAAATCGCTCGGAGATGTATACTTTGTTATTTCAATTGTGATGTTATTCTTGTTACATAATGAAACATATGAATATTTAATTCCTGTCGCAGTTTTAACTTTTGCGGATAGTGTAGCGGCATTAATCGGCGTTGGCTATGGCAGGTATAACATGGCACAGCACGAAGAAGAGGCTAAAAAAAGCGGCGAAGGCAGTGTAATGTTTTTCATTGTGGCGTTTGCTTGCACTTTAATACCGCTTCAGCTCATGACAGAGGTAGGACGCGCAGAAGTATTGGTAATCAGCGGTTTAATCGGAATACTTGCCGCAATGATTGAAGCGGTCACAAGGCATGGTAATGATAATTTATTGCTCCCTCTTTTAACATACAGTGTTTTATGTTATAATGTCGAGCAGACACTTTCCTTAATATTCGCCAATCTGAGTATCATGCTTTTCTTTTTGGCTGTCGTTTACATGGTACGAAAAATAACAAACATATCAAGACTTTCAATGGCTTACAGTCTGCTTGTGGGGTATATAGTTTTAATGCTTGGGGGCATTTCATGGGTTATACCGCCGCTGTTATTGTTTTTGACATTCGGTATTTTCCCTATGATGAACGCCGAAGAAAAAAGTATGATTCAAACCTACAAGGTCATAGAAAGTAACAGCATAGTCGGAATAATTTGTCTTGTGTTGACAGGGTTTTTCCCCGAATACAGGAATATGCTGTACATATCGTATTCGCTGTCGTTTGCAATTCTACTCGGCATAAATACCTACAGTCGTTTTCTTAATTTCAGAAACCGCAGTACAGCTTCTTCAATTGTATGGGGGTTGGTTAAAGCCATAGGATTCATAGCGTTACCGTCTTTGATGATTTCGGTCGTCCCGCTTTCCCGTTGGTATATATATGTTCTTTATTTGGCATTTACAGCAATTCCGATGCCCTTTGCCGTATCTTTAAACAGAAAATACGACTATAAAAAAGTAGGCGATGCGACATTTAATGCAAATAAAATTTTGGTCGGCGGTTTGGTGTTGGTTTTCACTATAATATTATTATTGATTGGAGAGTATAATGGTTTATTCTGATAAGGGTTACATCGGTTGCTTTGAAATGAAAGACAAGGAATCGGGGAGAAAGCAACTGCTTGAATATGTCAGGCAGTTAAAAAACGCGGGGCATAATCGAATTATAGCCCCGATAAATGGCGACACATGGCATCAGTATCGGCTTATGAGCCGAACTGACGGAAGTCCGGCATTTCCGCTTGAACCTCATAATCCTCTTTGGTATAATGAGGTTTATACAGACATAGGGTTTAAACCTCTCGAAAAATATTGCTCTGTCGCCTTCCCTCTTGGAGATATTGAAGAGATTCCCTGTAATAATGACATAATTTATAAAACATTTGAACCCTCCGATTTAAAGACGATTTACGATATATCGGTTACGGGCTTTGTTAATAATTTTTTATATGAGCATATAAACTATGAAGATTTTTGTAAGCTTTACAACCCCGTGTTACCTATGGTTGACGGCGATTTAGTAATAATTGCCTATAAGAACAATACGCCCTGCGGATTTATGTTTTCGCTTGGATTCGGCGATTTGTTTATACTCAAAACTATCGCGGTTTTACCCGAATACCGTAAATTCGGAATAGGAAAAACACTGATGAATAAAGTCATAGTAAATGCACAAAACAAAGGCTTCAAAACTGCAATAGGAGCGTTAATATCCGAGGGTAATGTGTCAGAAGATATGGTTGCGCGATATGGTGCGGTTAAAATAAGGGAGTATACGCTGTATGAATATTCTTGAACTGCTGAAACCGAGTGATAAAGTCGCATTAATTCAAGGAGATAAAATTGTCACATATACCGAGCTGCTAAATCGCGGCTTGCGGTTTGGCAATAGGTTACGACACGAGGGCATTAAATCGGGTAGTAATGTTCTCGTTTTTGTGCCGCTTTCAATTGAGTTATATGCGGCTATGATTGGCGCGTGGAGCGTTGGCGCATCCGCGATTTTTATTGACTATTCACGCGGTTCAAAATTCGTGAGCGACAGTATTGAACGGCTTCGACCCGATGTAATAGTCTGCGATAAAATCACGGGATTTATTCGGAATACTTACTCTGAGATGCGTAAAATTAAAACACTAAATATATCGAAAAGCAGTCAAAATACTAAAACACCGATAATAGAAAAAGTTAAACCGGAACACCCTGCGATTCTAACTTTTACAAGCGGGACGACGGGAGTGCCTAAGATTGCAGTCAGAACCCATGCCTTTCTAATCAATCAATATTATGTACTTTGCGAACATATTGATTTTAACGAGAACCATATTGATTTAGGAACTTTACCTGTTTTCACCCTCGCTAACATGGCGGCTAATATGACTACGCTTTTACCTTATAAAAGCTATAAATCTAAAATAGGCACGAAAAAACTTGCCGCAAAAGCAGACAGCGTAGGAATAACTCGTGCAATCTGCTCACCTGCGTTAATGGAAAATCTACTCAAACACAGCGAACTACCGAGTCTTAAAAATGCCTATCTCGGCGGCGGTCCTGTTTATCCCGGTATGCTCCGTAAAATACGAAAAGATGTAGACCTACACATAGTTTACGGCTCTACCGAAGCAGAGCCTATTTCGGGAATCCGCTGGAAAGATGTCAGTGAAACAGACAAACAGAAAATTGCAAGCGGAAAGGGTTTACTTGTCGGTCATATAGTGCCTCAAATAAAGTGCAGAATCGGCACTCATAATGAAATCTTGGTCAGCGGCGACACAGTCTTAAAAGGTTATCTTAACGGCATCGGCGACAGTGAGAACAAAATCCATGATGAAAACGGCGTTATTTGGCACAAAACAGGCGATTCCGGTCATATTGATGAGCAGGGGCGGTTATGGCTTTTGGGGCGTGTAAGTCAGGCAATTCACGATGAACACGGTACACTTGAACCGTTTTGCGCGGAGTGTATTTTAGATTCGCTCTTTGGGATTCGGGGCGCTGTTATATCTCAAAATAATGAACGAATCGTTGTAATCGAAAAAAGTAATATAAACCCAAAAGATGTTTTAAGTGCATTAGAATCTCAGCAGATATCGAAAGTTATCTGCATTAAGAAACTTCCCATGGATAAGAGGCACGGCGCAAAAGTCGATTATGATGAGCTGAAGCGAGTGTTACTCAAAAAACTCAATCAACCGACTCACGGTTTGTATAGCTGATTCAGGGGTGTTGTCTGATATGTCGGTGAATGACCTGCGGCGTGATGAACGTGATGAAGAATACTATAGGTAAAATTACAAAAGGTTCTGAAAAAAACTTAGTGTAAATGTAATAATCTTCCAAAAATAACCAATACTTTAAATGCGGCATAAGAAGAGCAATGCAGGAGTGCAACTCTGTGCTTACCGCGGCTTAAACGGTAAAACGGT
>WRKM01000014.1 GCA_009778065.1 Oscillospiraceae bacterium | reverse complement strand
TCTCGGTCTTTCGGCGGGAAACAGCCCGCTTGCAACATGAAGCATGAGTTTGAGCAACGGTGCATTTCTCCGTCAAATACGTGCATATTTTTAAGTCGATTTTGCGGACAGTTCTTTGAGTTCACCTCTAAAACATCGCCGGGTTCTTTTAAATCTACGGGATTAGTGTTGTCTATCCAACCGTTATAATATTGATTTTCACCATGATATTTTTTTATTGAATACTCAATTTTGTTATCATCCATAAATTTGACAAATTCATCAAATTGATATGAATTTGTTCCGTAATTACTTATGAAAACGAATAAATCATTACCGAACTCAAGCATTGCGGCGCGTTCGTCTTCATTTGGCGCAACTGTGGCGTTTGTTTCTATAATTAATTTATCAAATTTACTACGATATTTTTGCGTGTATCTTATCAGTTTCGCAAAATCGTTATAAATAAACACTTCGCCCCCGACAAACTGTAACCATTCAACATGGTCTAATAAATCAAAACAAGCGTCAATATCACGGCATACATCTTCAAATGGTATGTCGCGGCGTTTGACCGGACCGAATAGAAGGTCTCCGCAGAGTTTACAGTTTAAAGTGCAATTTGTAGTAGGTACAATTGCAAGCCGACGAGCGACAAGAATATCAGACATTTTTTTATTCCCTTTCTTTTCGTTGATTTAATACGTACAGCGTAAAACGGGTAAGCTACAAACTAACTTACTTGTTGAGGAGAACCCGACATAAGAAATTAGAGCTTATTGTTGCATATCACGTAACTCTTCCGCTGTTAATTGTTCGGCGGGAGAAAAACGGACACTGTCTTCACATAATCCGCTACAATAAGCGCAGGATGTAAGAGGATTTAGCTTATATATGTTCTCAAGTTTTATTATTTTTGATTCGATAGATTCACTTTTGTCGAGTAGATTAATAAACTCATTCTCATTTAATGGTATAATTCCACGCTCCATAAGCCGCTTTGAAATAATACAAGGATGCATTTCGCCGCCGACTATTTCAAAACTAAAGCCTAATTTAGAAGGGAAGGCGCATTTCTTAAATATTTCCTTGCTTTCTTCATTTGTGTGTATGCGTGTAAAATCAGTAAATTTGACCCAACCATTAAAATGTAAATTATCGTTATAATCCCTTATACGATGCCCGATATTGTTAACGCTTAAAAGTTCAGCTATTTCTTTTGCTTTTTTTGAGACCGAATAGTCATCTATTAAGAAAAACATCTTATTACCGAATTTTTTTGCACAAGAAAGTAAATTATCATTTGGAACGATATTGGCGTTTGTTGTAATACGTATTTCCTTTTTTATACGATTATTATATAAAAAGATATACTCTAAAACTAAATCTAAATCATTCCTCAGTAGGGGTTCACCGCCGCTGATTTCAAATATATCGACACTATCGACTAACTCAAAGTATGACTTTATTTCTTCTTTTAACTCGTCTAAAGACGGGTGATAAGGGGTTTTATAAAACGGTACCCCCTGTATACATAGTCTGCACTTCAAGTTGCATAAATGCGTTGATGTTAAAACAACACGTTCCATACTAAAACTCATATCGCTATTACCTTTCAATTTGTTTTGCAGCCGAAAAGCGTTCCGCTATACTACTATTTTTCCAAGCACAAAAACGACAAGACTTGCCTGAATGTTTATAAAATGTTTTAATTATTCTGCGTTTTTCTTCAAACGACAATGTGCTATCATGTAGATTTACAAAATCGTCATCGTTCGGCTCAATAACGCCGAGTTCTGTCATAAATAATGAATTACAACAACGATGAAGTTTACCCTTAAAGCAATGCATATTCTCCAATCTTACCTGTGCACATTCTTTAACAAGTCGCTCTACTTCTTCGTCGGATTCCCCGTAATCTTTCAAAGCAGTGTTGTCAATCCACCCCCCAAAATGTTGGTTATCTCCGAAATATTTCTTAATAATATATGGTATGTTGTTTTTCTCAAATGTTTCGATATATTGTTCTTTTTTTGTTGATAAAACTCCATAATCGCTTATCATAATTTTAATATTCTCACCATACTTGACAAAAATATCAATTTCCTCTTCGCGAAGCGCGACTGTAGCGTTTGTTTCAATAATGAGTTTGGAGAATTGAGATTTGTATTTTTGGCAATAGTTATATACATTCGCCATGTCTTTATGAATAAATACTTCTCCTCCGACAAATTGCAACCACTCAATATTATCAAAGAGTTTAAATAAGACATCGATATCCGAAATCATATCCTCATACGAAGCAGAAGGAGGATTTTTAAAAATCGGCATATGATTTGAGCAGAGCTTACAATTTAATGTACACTTCGCAGTCGGGACAATCGAAAGTCGTTTTGTTGTGAGTGCGGATTCTTTCATAATAAAATTTCTCACTTTCTTTATATTAAAAACCAATAATTGCAATGCTGGTATAATCGCCAATCGGAATTGCCCTCAAAGAGGGTTTTCTTTCTAAGAATAAGTCAACAGCTTTTCTAACACCTAATGTTGAGCCGCTAAAATAATTATGGACAAGAATGATACCGCCGTTAACCATTATTTCGGAAAATATTTCAAGAGATGCTTTAATAGGTTCATATAAATCCACATCTATGTTCACAAATGAAAAATAAGTATTTTCAAGGTCAAAGGAATCGGGGAAAAATCCTTCTTTAATAATAATCTTATCGGGGAAAGGCATTTTACTTAAAACCGATGTAACCGATGTTTCATAATTTTTTGAAAAATCCATCATCTCGTTTATCTGTTCATATCGCTCATTGTGTGAGGATTCGCGAATTAAATCACGTTGGTCAAAGCCTTTAAAAGTATCAAATAAATATAAAATATCATTAGGGAAAATCCTGTTTATTTCCTTTGCAAAATCTCCACGGAAGACGCCTAACTCTGCAACATTCCCTTTAATACTTTTCATTGAATTAAATAAGGAGACTTCTTCTAAAAAACGAATCCTTGATGACATCAACAAATCATTCACAATATCTGAAAAAGCGAAATCGCAATCAATTTTGCTCTTATCGATATTTAATTTCTCGGTTAACTCATTATATATTGCTTTGCTACTTTTATGAGAGGCAATATAGATAATATCAAACCGGGTTTCAAATAAAACGCTCGGACTCAAAACCGCTTTTCCACAGGGGACAGCCAAGCAGTTTGCGGGGTCATTATCCACAAAGAAAAGAACATCTTGTTTATCTTTAATAAGATAATAAATTATCCTACCCAATGAGGCGGCTCCCCATATTATAACTTTTTTCATAAATGCTGTCCCACCCATTTCCTTTTCAAAATCATGGTATGCTTATAATTTGCCCCCTTAAAATCGGAGTTATGAGTTTACTTATAATAGCATATTAACGAAATCCTTTACTTTGCTTGCAGATTTTATTGCTCTTTCTCCATCCGACTCATCCAAATCAAGTTCGGCAGGATAGCGAGGAAGCACCGCATACCGTGTAAGTGAGGTTGCCTCATTGTATATATCATTAAATTTATCCTCAAATTCTATACATATTTCAATAAGCTCTCTTAAATCATGAATTTTAGGTGGCTCGGTTTCATGGAATACTAAGAAGCACTTCAACATCTTTTCAGCCGCTTGTTGTGAATGAAAACAAACGATTTCAACAGGTATCGGGCGGTATGTTTCAAACATATGTTTGGCGGTAACTAAATCCATATCCGCGAGCCTTTTCCATTCCATTATTTCAGCGTTCATAAAGTATAATCCCCTCTCTTGCGATTTTTCGTTCTAAGGTAACTCCCTGTGAGCGGCGGTTAAAAATTTCTGTTGTCCCCGCTAAAATATCAATAGGTTTACCTTTAAAACCGCGTAAAGATAAATGAGCGTCACCCATCGCATCAATCGGACGTATGCTGTTATTCGGAATAACCATATAAAAGTCGTAATCGCTGTTTTCGTTCTGTGTGCCGTTTGCGTATGAGCCGAATAAATATAGTTTTTCAACGTCTACGGCAGATAAAATGCTGTCTTTTATCTTTAGTATTTCTTCGTTTGGAACCATAGTATTAACTCCTGTTCGTTTTCAGAAAATGAAAATAATTTAATTTTTTATTATAGCTACTGCCGTATTATCACCGGCGGGAACTGCGAAAATTGAATTTTCATTCAAAAATTCATCTACCGCACGGCTGACTCCGTTTTGTCCGCCGAAAAAATAATCATGAATTAATATTACTCCGCCGCGTGACATTAACGGATAAAAAATTTCAAGACCTGACTTTGTCGGGTTGTACAGGTTTAAATCAAGGAAAACAAAACAAAATTTTTCATCTGTTATATCAAATGTTTCGGGGAAATATCCCTTTTTTATTATTGCTTTATCGGGATAGGGAAGCTTAGACATCACAAGTTCGACGCTCGTTTCCGGGAGAAAGTCCGAACTGTTTTGAAATATATCAGCCACTTCATTTTTTATTTGCTCTTCTGTAAAATCTCTCGTATCATATCCCTCAAATGTGTCAAACAGATACAGGCGTCTGTCCGGAAAAAGTCTGTTTAAATGTTGCGAAAAATCACCCTGTAATACGCCGACCTCAGCAATAGAACCCGATATATTATGAATATTAAGGTGCATGGAAAACGGCTCAAGCCATGATACACGATTTAAAAAATTTAAAGTATTGTTATTGTTTTGTTCCCAGAATTTAATTATTTTATGTTCGGGGACACAGAGTTCATTCTTCAATTGCTCATGGATTTCATCAATAAAAGAACTAACCGCGATATAAACAAAATCAAAATCAATTTCTTTAAGCTTTTCCGGTGAAAAAATCTCATCGCTCCATTTCGCGGAATCATTATCTACCATAATCACAGACGCAGACT
The DNA here is from genome assembly GCA_009778065.1 of Oscillospiraceae bacterium. Classification (GTDB taxonomy): domain Bacteria; phylum Bacillota; class Clostridia; order Oscillospirales; family Ruminococcaceae; genus Ruminiclostridium_E. The sequence goes on along the minus strand of WRKM01000014.1, from coordinate 73,679 downwards.
GCCCAAATCTATAGCGTAAGCTTTTACCCAATGCACCCGCACCGAAAATAACAACCTTTTTCATTTTATACCCCTTAAAAGATAATTAAAAATATTGATTCTATGATGATAAAGCGTTTGTTAAAGCCGCTACATATTCATACGTTTCGTATGGCGTGTACGGAACGCACAGAATATTATTATTTTCCAAATTAGATTGAAGGCGGCGCATCATTTGTATGGTTTTGTCGGGAATGGGGTTTACGCCGCGTTGGTCATATGCGATAATTGCGTAAGGGACAGAAAGTCTATCGCATATATCAGCAAAGCCGTCAACATCGATTTCGTTATCGTTTATACCCGGCATAAAAATATACTTAGGTACAACATACCCTACACAAGCCTGCATATAGTTTTGTAGGTTTTGAATAACTTTATCAAAGCTGTCAACGCCCTTGATTTCCTTATAGGTTTCGCTTGTCCCTGCGTCAATACTGACCACAAGCATTACGATTTTATCCTGCATGAGTTGAAACAAATCCCGGTCAAAATTTGAGCCGTTTGTGTTTACAAACAGAGCATATCCATTAAAGGAGTCGTAGAAGTCTTTACGCTTCGGACTCAATGTAGGTTCTCCGGATGTAGACAATATGACAGAATAAAAATCAGAAAGTACCCCGGCATTCTGAAACGCTTCAATCGTTTTACCGAATTCGGGTAGACCCTGTAAATCTTTCATGGTATGTGTCGGTGATTTACAATATTTGCATTTATAATTGCAAATGTTTCGTACAAACCAGTTTACCCACCAGGACATAGGTTTTTCGGGATACCAAGCTTCTTTCAGGTATCCGCAATTCGCGCATACATCGGGAAGACCGCCATTTTCACATGCGGAAATCATTTCATTACGGAACTTTAAAAAATTCTTTGTATAACTATCATAACATTCGTCATATTTCATAGAAGGTGAGTTACGGACACAGCAAAAAATTAAATCACCGTTGTCTTTTAAGAACACCGAACGCTCAAAGAAAGTGCATGATTTACGTTTTTTAAGGGGTTCGTAATTAATAATGCGTTCAATAGGCAGATTTTTACTGTTAATAAGTTCAGCCATAATCTCAAATCTGTAATTCATTGACGAAATGAAGTATTCCGCATTAGGGTAACGGGTGTTCGCCTCGTCAAAAGATATAACCGGAATACCATCAAGAGCGTGATAATTGCGTCCCTGCTTTTCTACATCTTTATCGCATACTGCAACAGGTTTTAAATTAAAGCGTTTTTTGAGAAGCCGAATCATGCTGAACGTGTCACCACCAACAGTATAAAATACAACAGGCGTTCCGCTATTTATTTTATCAGCGATAATTTGAATGTAATCTTTCATTTTAAACCTCGCAGGGGAGATACCTTCCCACCCATTCCTTTTCAAAATCTAATATAAACCCGCCGTTTAAAAACTCCTCTTTGTTATTGACTAATTCTCGGAGCATTAAGTCTGACTGCTTTTCACAGCCCTTTAAACCGAGCCTGTTTATTTTTTCCACCATGCTAATCATGAATGACCACTCGAAATACCGCCACGCCGACGCGCTGTTCGGGAAACGCTCACTTAACCATTCCGTTCGCGTACTGTATGCACGTAAGTATTCGTCAAGTGTTGCGGAGTCTAAAAGCTCATGCGCCGTAGTCCATGCGGAGTTGTTTGTCTCGTGCCGATAAAACGTATATTTGGGGAGACCGTGATAAGCCACACGATTCGCAAAAGCGAGCAATCTGTGCATCTGTGAAATGTCGTCATACTTATCGCTTTCCGAAAACCTTATTTTGTCGGCAAGCTCTTTTGTAAACAGCTTCGTGGGGAACGCCATGTTATAACGCTTACGCCACATCAGTTCAATTAACGCTTCTTCGGCTGTCATAACCCGCTTTTCTTCATAGATTTTATCAGCCGCGCCGCAAATGGAAACCTCGGCGTTATTTTGAACAGCTAAATTATATAAAAACTCAAGAAAATCAGGCTCACACCAATCGTCATCGTCAATAAAGGCTATATAGTCGCCCTTTGCCGCATTTAGTCCTGTGTTGCGACCCGCTCCTATATTACCGCATTCACGGTGTATAACTTTGATTCGCTCATCTTTTGCGGCGTATTCGTCGGCAACTGCGCCGCTTTTGTCCGTAGAGCCGTTATTAACTATGATGAACTCAAAGTCTCCGAAGGTTTGCGCCAAGACGCTTTCAATTGCTCTTGATACAAGCGTTTCGCGGTTGTAAGTGAGCATGATAACAGAAATTATAGGTTTCATTAATTCCCCCACACTTTCCACGGAGCTTTACCGCTCGCCCAGACATCATCGAGTTCAAACTTGTCTCTCTGCGTGTCCATACAACGCCAGTATCCGAAGTGTTTATATACGCCGAGCTTGTGTTCCGCACACAACCGTTCGAGCGGCTCGCGTTCTAAAATCGAAAAGTCGTTTTGTATGTAACTGAACAATTCCGGCTCGGCTACCATGAACCCGCCGTTTATCCAGCCGCCGTCCTCTTTCGCTTTTTCTTTAAATGATGTTATATTTCTTCCGTCGATTTCGAGCATACCGAAGCGTCCGCCGGGTTGAACTCCCGTAAGCGTAACAACGCTGTTTGATTCATCGTGCTGCTTTATTAAAGCTGTTATATCGACATTGCTTACCCCGTCGCCGTAGGTGAGCATAAAACGCTCGTCGCCGATGAAAGGCTGTACCCGTTTTATACGACCGCCCGTCTGTGAATTTTTACCGGTGTCTACGAGCGTGACCTTCCAGGGTTCGGAGACGTTCGAGTGAACCGTCATTTCTCCGCCCGCCGAAAAATCAAAAGTTACGTTCGAGCGGTGCAGATAATAGTTGGAGAAGTATTCCTTTATCATATAGCCCTTATAACCGCAGCAGATGATAAAATCGTCAAAACCGAACGACAGGTAGTATTTTAATATATGCCACAGAATAGGAAGTCCGCCGATTTCAATCATAGGCTTCGGGCGGAGGTGAGATTCCTCCGATATTCTTGTCCCGATACCGCCGGCAAGTATAACAACTTTCATTGTTTAATACATCCTTTCATTTTGATTATACTACAGAATTGTAAAAAAATCAATACAAATACGCTGTAAATTTTTGGGTTTGTGCAAAATTCACAAACGAACGGTCTATACCCAAAATAAGAACTGTCAAATATCTATATCGGCAGGATTAATAAAAACTTAAGCGTTTTTTGTAGAAGTTAACGAAAATTTATTGAAATTTACGTGGTATGTAAATTTTTCCGGTTCACCGCCGATATAACAAGAGAAGTGTAGGTAGCACGGTTTCTTTTTAAATCGTGAAGGGGGAGGTGTATAAAATGACGATAAAAGGTTCAACCGGCGCGACAAATTTTTACGTCGGTACGGTGAACAAGAGGGCAAAGCCTGACGAAAATACGGTAGCGGAGAAGCAAATCCGAGGCGAAAACACCGACACATTGCATAGAAAGGCTGATGAAATATATGCTCCCTATAAGGGAACGGGACCCAAAGCAGAAACCGCCGGTATGTCGCTCGAAGAAATGCACAGACGGCTCGAAAGTGCGAAACAAGAAGGGGACACCTTTGAGGTTTTGGCAAAGTGTTTGAGAATCGCGTTCCGTATAATCAGGGGTGACAATGTCCCGCCGAAAGACGACAGATTTTTATTTGAGAATTATCCCGATATGCACTTTAAGGCATGGTCACTCAGGCAGTATAAGGAGGACCCGGAGGACTGTGAAAGTGAGCTCGAAGACGAGGAGGAAGAAGAGGGTTCCGTACAGATTTCGGAGGTTTCTCTTTCGGTAGATACGGAAATTAATATGTTGGTTGAATCGTTGTGATTTTCAACAGATGCGGCGCGATGCTTAACATCACGCCGCATTATTGTCGGGCTTTAAAACTTAATAGGTATAATATCAATATAATCTTGAAGCGGAGCATCGTTCATTGCACAGTCTATAATTTTTTTGCCTGTCGGGTTTAAGTCGGGTTTGTCAAATTTAGCGAGTTCTTTTTTAAAGAAAGCGGAAAGGACTTTCGCACCTTTATCATAACCATCGAGACCTATTTCCGGCTGTGTTTCCGGTTGGAGAAACGCCTTAGGTACGAACTGACCGTCAACTTTTAAACTACTTAGGCAAAAACCCAATAAATCACAGCGTGCTTTAGATAAGTTTTCAGGCTTAAACTTTGCACTACCGCGCCTTCCTATATATTCACGCGCAATCCACTGAGGCATGAAGCCTACTGTATAACAGCCTATGTGCTGGTTGGGAAGTAAGACGTAGCGTGTGTTCGGGGTGGCGATTATCTGCTCCAACAGAAGATTCGCCTGTTTTACGACAGAGCCTGTAAGGAAGTAGCCGTAAGAGCCGATACCCTCGCTGGTCATGCCCTCAGTCTCTACGATACTGGGGTTCGCGTGTCCTCGCGGCGCGACCAAACGCCACAGCCAACCGAGTGCGGGCGGCAGAATGTGCATAAGTCCCATGATTCCGTAGGTGGGACGTTCCTTGGTGCAGGGCGGGGTTCTTACGCCGAAACTTCTTATATCGACCTCTACGGGTTCGTTTACGATGTTTTTAATTAATCGGCGCGGCAGAATAACACGCGGATTGGGGCAGGGCTTATTTGTGTCCTCGTCGATTATATGCTCCCAGATTAAAACGGTAGAATTAGGTTGCGCCTGCATACTCATAAATACAAGCGGCTCGTCGGGCTGAATACAGGATTTTTCAAGATGCGGGTCGGTTCCGTATTCTTTAATGTGGTCAACACGTACAAACCATCCTGCTTCGACATCCTTTATAACTAATTTCTTACTTTCATTCTGCATTTTAGGGTGACACATAGCCATATCATCCGCAATAGGGTACAGCTCGCAAGGGTCTTCAACGCGCAGATAGAATTTCTCGTTCGTTTCCATATTCTGACCGACTAAGAGTCTTCCGTCGGGTTCGCGGTGAACGTGTTCGCTCATTTCGCTTTTACCGCCGCCGGATGCGCCTTCGTGCATGAGAACGATTTCGTTGTCATAGGGTGTGACGAGTTTAACGGCTGATGTATGTACCGTCACCCAGCCTTCGCGTTCGCCTATATCAAGCAGAAAACCATATATACCTTTTTTCGCACTCGGTCCGGGGTACAGATTATACGAAAACAATTCATAAATCTCATCGAGGCGATTATGTATGACAATTTGCTTGCCGCCGAAATGTGTATGTCTGAACGGCGGTGCGAGGTATATGATTACTTTTGGCTCAAAAATACCGTCATATTTGTTTATATTACAGAAGTATTGCAAATCTGCAAGTCCGCAGGCGAAGAAGCCTGCGTTTTTCGGGGCTACTAAAACTGCGGGGTATCCGTATTCGTCTCCGCCTACCATGACGGGGACAACTATCAGCTCCTGCTCCTTCAGCCAGGCGAAAGTTTCTTCTCTCAGGGTAGAGAAGTCCTTGCCGAATTTGTCTTTATAACGCGGTTTATCCGTTGGTTTGTCATCGCCTATGATAAGGCAGTCGGGGTCTCTTCTGCGCATATACACATCGGTGTAATTAACTACGGCACCGTTTTTACAGCGTGTTACAGTCGCCTCGATATACGGGTTGCCGTTTACATAATATCCGACATTAAAATTATCGGAATCCTTGCCGCCGAGAGCAAGCTCCACCAACTCGGCTCTGCTTTCAGGAATCGTGACCTCTTTACATTCGGCGAGAATAGCGGCGGCGTCTTTCGTCAGCTTGAATTTCTGTAGTTTTGACATTTTTAATAATCCCTTTCTTTTTGTTACTATCATATTAAAGTATAGCACAGATTCGATGCTTAGTCAATAATTATTAATCATTGCTGTCAAGCAATACCTCGGTACACCCATGCTCTCTCACACTGAGGACATAGCACGAGCCTGTCCCGAAAATTCGTTCGAGATTAAATTTAAAAATTTTGAGCATTTCGTTCGGGACAAATGCTTGAACCGTCCCCGCAAAGCCTCCGCCGTGAACGCGGCAGGCACCCTTTCCGCCGAGAGCGTGTTCGGCGGCATTTAGAGCGACGGCAAGGGGCTGGTGCTTTACATCGACCGCCGAGTAGATGTTTTGCAGATATTTAAAAGAGCTACCCTTTGACTCGTTTATGTATTTTAAAAAGCCGTCAAAATCGTTATGCTCGACCGCATGGACTAACTTTTCCACCCGCTCGTTTTCTTCAAAAAAGTGTAAAGCTCTGAGCAGAGCGCGGTCTCCAAACTGTTTACGAAGTATATTAGTGTTAAGCTCTATATCTTTTCTTGAAACCTGACGCAAACAGTTCACCCCGAAAAACGATGCTACGTCTTCCATCTCAAAGCGAATAGCGGCGTAGTCATCAATCATATGACCATGAGAGCCGCCTGTGTTTATAATGCAAAGGTCATGCCCAAACGCACCCCAGTCGCCGCCCGATACCTTGTTTATGAGCGGGGAAGCGGGTTCTTTAAAATCAATAACAATGAAACCGCCTGCCGCACACGCTGTCTGGTCAAGAAGACCGCAGGGCTTACCAAAATACTCATTCTCGGCTTTCTGAGAGATTTTAGCGATTTTATGCGGGTCAACCGACGCATCGTTATAAAGGTGCGACAAAATCAAGCCTAACATGACCTCAAATGCCGCCGAACTCGACATACCCGAACCCGGAAGAATTTCGGAGGTGGTGTACGCCTTAAAACCTCCGATTTTTAGCCCGGCTTTTAAAAAGCTCGCCGCCACACCGCGGATTAGAGCCTCGGAAGAGCCTTTTTCTTCCGGCACCATGTCTAAATTATCGAGCCAAACGCCATTCTCTTCAAAACCCTCGGATTTAACAACGATTTTATTGGCGTCTATAGGTTCGGCGACAGCGATTATATCTAAGCTGATACTCGCCGCGAGAACCTTTCCGCAGTTATGGTCTGTATGATTGCCGCTTATTTCGGTTCTGCCCGGAACAGAGAAGAATCTCACGTTTTCCCCCGAGTTTTTTCCGAAGTGGTTTTTGTATTCGGCTATCAGCTTATCGAAACGCCCTCGTTTGCTTTCGATTTCTACTGTAGGATACAAATCCTCAGGTCTTAATTTAAGTGGTTGTTTCATGATACTACTCCCTTTCTTTGTAAAACATATGATATTTTTGAAATCTGTGTGCGCGGACAGACAGGACTAATCCTATCCCCAGAAAATAAGCCAAAACCGAGCTTCCGCCCGCACTGATAAAAGGCATCGGCTGACCGATAACCGGTATGACCGCCAACGTCATACCCACGTTTATTATAGTGTTATAAAGAAACATAGAGAAAACTCCCACACACATATACTTGCCAAGCGTGTCTTTTGCGATTAGGCAGTTAGAAAGTATACGTAAGCAGATAGAAGCGATTAATCCGAGCGTTATGACACAACCTACAAAACCTAAGGTCATACCTATATAGGAGAAAATAAAATCGGTCTGAAAAGCAGGGACATATATATAATCGCCGTTGAAAAGCCCCTTTCCTGTAAGCTCGCCCGAACCGATTGCGACAAGGCTCCTGTGCTGTTGGTTAAAAAATCCCAGCATTTCCGAATCTCTTATTTCCTCGTCAATAAGTACTAAAATCCTCAGCTTATGATATGGCTTAAAAATATAGTTCCACATGACGAACGCCGCAACGGGGACAAACGCGACGCCGAGTGCGATATAACGCCACCATAACCCCGCGATAAAGAGCATAGTGATGATTATAAAAATGAAAACAAGGGTCGTGCCGAAGTCGCCGCGCGAAAGAACGAGCAAAACAGGGACAGCGGCGTGAGCGATAAGTAAAGCAAGGTGCGGTATTCGGTTCATTTTCTTTCCTATTTTAGCTAAATGTGTAGAAAACGAAATAACGAAAAAGAATTTTAAAAACTCCGATGGCTGTATAGCGGTGAACCCGACGTTGAGCCAGTTAACCTCCTCGCTCCCCTCTGTTTGGAGACCAAGCGGTGTAAAAAGCAAAAACATAAGGGTAAGCCCGGCGACAGCACCCACATACCAAAATCTTGAGATATACTTATAATTAATGGCGGCGATAACAAGAGCGGCAACCAGTCCCATAAACGTCATAGCGAGCTGCATTTGATAATGACGGGCTCTGGCGAACACGCTTACCTCGTTTTGTACCATGCTGTAAAGTATATATGTGCTTAAAAAACAAGCCGAAAGGCATAACAAAATGAGCAGTATGTCTAACCGCTTTAAGTAATTTAAGAAATTATTCAAAATCTGTTTCATAAGTATATTATAAACAAAAATTGAAAATTTTGCAAGAGAAATATTTTTATAAATAAAAAATCGCTCAAACCCTATTGGTTAAGCGATTTTTACAAAGCTGGTGAACGGACTCGAACCCCCGACCTGCTGATTACAAATCAGCTGCTCTACCAACTGAGCTACACCAGCGTTTAATTTATTTTGCCTGTACAGAAGCTTGTTTCTGTTTGTCACATCGGCTACCTTTAGGGTAGCTGAAAATAATGCGTGTCGAGGCACTCGACCTGCACCTTCAGGGACTCGAACCCCGGACCTACCGGTTATGAGCCGGGAGCTCTAACCAACTGAGCTAAAGGTGCCTATTTAATTTGCTGCTGCTTTATGGTATGCGTGATAATGCCGAAAACGCTCCCTGCGAGGAAAATACACCTTCAGGGACTCGAACCCTGGACCCATTGATTAAGAGTCAATTGCTCTACCAACTGAGCTAAAGGTGCGGAGTTAAAGTAACTTCACAATTATAGCATAACGCGAGAGGTTTGTCAAGTATTTTTTTCTCATATTTGACAAAATCTAAAATTTGTGTTATATTTAATATATATCAAGTTGAAATAAAACAGAAATAGGGGTATTTTTATGAAAGAAAACAAACCGAACAGTGTCCTTATCGTAGACGATTGGGAAATAAATCTTGGGATTCTCACCAACATTTTAAGTCCTGACTATACCGTTTATACGGCTACAAACGGAACAGGCGGAATCCGCGAGGCAGAAAAACACCTTCCGGATGTTATTCTGCTCGATATACTCATGCCCGAAAGGGATGGGTACACCGTACTTACCGCGCTAAAAAACTCAGACAAAACACGGCATATACCTGTCATTTTTATCACGGGTCTCGATAATGTCGACAATGAGGAGAAGGGGTTAGTTCTCGGCGCCGCTGATTATATAACCAAGCCGTTCTCAAATTCCGTCGTCAAGCTTAGGGTCGCTAACCAGATAAAAATATCTAATCTCGAGAAAGAGAAGAAATCTATAGCGGAGAAGTTAGAGAAGGACTTAGCCGCAATAAGATGGGCGCAAGAGATTCACGGAGAAAATCCGGAAATGTTGGACGCTTTGAGCGAGGCAGAGAAAACACTCGAAAGGCTGAGATAAAATTAAAAATATCGGGGACGCCATGTACGGCATCCCCGATATTATTTTCAGAGCTTTTTTTTAACTCTATTATTTCTTTTTACGGCTGAATACTACCGCGCCTGCCGCTACGAGAGCGATTGCAGAAGCAACAGCTACGCCGCCGAGACCTGTGTCGGTTTCCTGCTTGTCGCTTTCTACTGCGAAGTTATTACCACCGGTGGTAGTAGTAGCACCGCCATCTGTAGAGGGAGTGGGAGGAGGAGGAGTTGCTTCTTCGCCGCCGCCTGCCGCAACGCTGTATATCTTCGCACTTACTACAGCGAAATCAACCGCCGCCGAATCCTCAGCAGTCCAGAACTTAATCGCAGTAGTGTTAACTTTATCGCCGTCTTCCGATGTAACAACCATAACTTTGCAGTTAGCCATTGCGCCTTCACGTCTCAAAGTGGAATCATCGTTGCTCTTTACGGTGAAAGGAACGTCAACCTTTAGGGTCTGTGCGCCTTCAGCCGCTGTTACGATAGGCACCCAATCAGCTTCTCTTGCTGTAGCAATCTGAAGAATCGTGTTGTCGAAGGTTTGAAGCTCTACTTCGAGGATATAGTCGCCGTCGGGTAAGTTCGGGTCGCCGACTAATCTTCTGCTTTCGCCTGTGGTAACGCCGCCATCGCCTGCGTTAATAACGAAGTCAAAGTTGTCATAATGCACAGTACGTCTTTCCATCCATAATGCGCCGCCGTCAACCACAAATTCAGGGCTGCCCGACTGCATGAGATAAGGGCTTTCGCCTGTGTCTGCAAAGGAGTCAAACTCTTCCGAGAGGTCTAAAACAAGGGTTCTTGCCGAAGCTGTAACTGCAAATGTAACTATAAGCATAGCAGCGAGGGCAAATGTTAATAATTTCTTAGCCATTTTTTTTCACCTTTCTAAAATACCTTATTGTTTATTTCTTTTTACGGCTGAGTACTACTGCGCCAGCCGCCATAAGAGCAATTGCGGATGCCACGGCTACATCGCCGAGACCTGTGTCAGCGTCATGTTTGTCGTCTTCTTGAACGACGGGAGGAGTCGGAACAGGGGTATCAATTACGGGAGGAGGAGCATCAACTACAGGAGGAGGAGCATCAACCACAGGAGTCTCTGCAACTGCGAGTGTTACCGCGCCGTCCTTAACAGTAGCAACAAGATTACCATCAGCGTCGAGGAATTCATAATAATCAATCCAGAAATCGCCGACTGTCCAAAGATTCATGTCTACATAACCGCCAACAGAATCAAATGTTCCGCCGAGTTCAACTTTTAAGGACGCCTGTCCTTCGTCAAGGAATATGTCTTTGCCCTGCTCGGTAAAAAGTGCGCCTTCGTTTGCAACGCTCTTTTGTACATCGGGGTTGTCTCCGAGACCGATGTAAACATTACCGTCAATCGAACCGGAGGGGTCAGCGGTAATAAACTCTAAATAATAGACTATTGCAGCTACGCCGTCAACCTGGTCCTCTTCTTCAAGTCTCAATGTTTGCTGTTCTGCGCTTACTGTAAGTGCAAGCGACAATGCCATAATTACGGCGACCGTTAAGGTCAAGAATTTCTTTGCCATTTTTATTTTCACCTTTCTGATTTTAGTTTATTGTTTTGCGATTGTTGAATAAACTTACTTAGAATTAGTATAATAAATAATTAAAATATTATCTAACCGATTATTGCGTCTATTTAATCAAATATTGCTAAAAGGACGAATGGGCTTGTATTAATGCGACATTATCAGTTATCTCCAAATACCCATCTATTAGCCTGGTCGATAAGCACATTCCATTCCTGGGACGCTTCATCGACAAGCTGGGCGGGGGTTCTCTCAAGGTTCCAGATATGGTCGGCAATCTCTCCGGAGGTAAATCCGGGAATAATAAACTCATATCTGATAGCCGTGTAGTCGCCTGTGCGTAACATTTCGACTGTATCATCTATAGAGCGGAAATCTCTGTAGGCGTTAAACAGACCGTATTTCCACGCATCGTCATCGTCTTCAAAACCGGGAACGGGGTCTGTATAAAGGTCATAGGCAAACAGAATATCGTCAGCCTCTTCTTGTGAGAAATTTTTAGGTATAATGTTAATATTTTCGTAATATGCCGCCATTTGTTTTTCTGCGAGAGGTCCGCGCGGGAATAAAACTACGCCCCAGTCAAAAGTAGTACTCTGCATATCGGATTTACTGTAATCCTGATGTACGCGGAAAGCGGCTCTGCCTTCGTTAAAGCCCTCTATCCACCAGTTCCATGCCGCGCCTTCGGGGGCGGGTTGCAACAGACCTAATTTTTCAAGGTTATGCACCCATTCGGCGGCGAGGAGAAATTCATTGGTGTGGGTGGCATTGACGAATCTGCCGTTCTCGTCTTTGTTGACAAATCGTCCGCCGTTACTGAATACAGTGTTAACAAGGGTATCTCTGGAGAAGGTACAGAAGCCGTAATAGTCCGGGACACCATCGTTATCGATGTCGCGGGTGACTTGTAAAGCCATATTGAGCATAGCGTCCCAAGTCCACTCGTTTGCGGCTTGCAGGTCATAGATTGACTCGGGGTCGATTCCTGCCTCACTCAGGACGTTTTTATTGAAGAAGACCACCCCTGCGTTCCACGGATTATAGCCTTGAACAAAGCCGTAAATTCCGCCGTCAAAGGTCATAGCTTCAATGATGTGACGATTCCACTTTTCAGCGTGAAGGTCAACGCTCAAGGACCCCACATCAAAGAACATACCTTGTCTGTGCATAGATATTACACGGTCGGGTTCAAGAGTACAGATAGACGCCGCAGGATTACCGGTTATAATCGAAGCGTTTACTATATCGGTCATAGAAGCCTGGGTCGCGATTTGAACCTGCTTAATGGTGAAGTTGTGTTTTCTTTGCATTTCTTCGAGATATGCGAGCCTTGCTCTGCCGAAATCGGTTTCGGGGTCGGAATCATCGGGTGCCCAGAAAATACCGATTGTGACTTCCATACCGTTGAGGTCGCGTACATTTTCAGACGTTCCTTCCGAGGGGGTACCGGGTACGCTGTCGCCGGGTGTAGTTACGTTACCTTCGGACGCGGGAGGGTTATCGGAACTTTCACAACCCGCCGCAAGTGAAAGCACCATGAGCGTAACAATCACAAATCCTAACAGTTTTTTGAGTTTCATAGTATTCCTCCTAAAGAATTGATTTGAATATTATTTATTTTTCAGAAAAGCCGTATGCCTTTCTTAAATTACATTTTAATACCCGACTGGCTGATACTCTCAACGAACCCCTTTTGCGCTATCAGATATAAGATAATCAGCGGTGCGATAAACATCAGCATACCCGTAGCAACGAGCTGTTGTTGATACGCCACAGACGGCAGAACATCGCGTCCGAAGTTATTGTGATAATAGGATACGAGTGATTCGGGAATTGCACTGACCCTACCCGACATGAGGTTCATACTCCGTAAAAACAGATTTGAGAATAAAGAGTCTGTCCACTGCCACACAAATGAGAACAAGAAACAAGAGGTGATAATCGCCCGCGCGTCGGGGAGCATGATTCGCAGGAATGTCTTAAGCTTTCCGCAACCGTCAACATAAGCGGCTTCCTCAAGCTCCTTGGGTACACCTCTGAAATATTGTCGAATCATATAGATGTAAAGCCCGTTCTTTAGTCCCATACAAGTCGCACTCATCAGTAAGTAGGGTGCAGGGCTGTCGAGAAGACTGAGCGGACTGCCCTTTATAAGCGTGAATAAACCGAAAATGTCGAACATAGCAAAATGAATGTATATCGAGCTTAATATAGTTTGCGGCGGAATTAATATCAGACCCATGACACAGGCAAACCAGAATTTTTTGAGAGGAAAGTTAAACCTCGCAAAGCCGTATGCCACGAAGGTACATGAAGCAACCTGTAAAAATGCTATCAAAAACGACATAGTAAAGGTTCGGAACAGGGAAGGCCAGTAGTCCAAAAGAGCAGGGGCGGCGGTCATTCGATAGTTATCTAATGTAAACTCACGCGGTATGTTAACCACGGTAGAATCGAACAGGTCCATCTCGCTCATCACGCTGAGCGAAAATTTATTGAGCAGGGGTTGTAAAATTAAAAAGCAAAGTCCGAACAGAAGCGCGGTTCTCAGCACGACAAAAACGGCATTTCCGGCGGCTTTTTTAAAAAGATAACCGCCCGAGCTTCGGTTTCTCTCTATAAGCGACTTTAAATCACGCTTCGGGGGTTTATACTTTTTACTGCTGATTATGGCGTGTCTGTCTGCCGAAGACATAACAGCGGCGGGATTTGACAAAGCGTTTTTACTCATAGTAGTAAACCCTCCGTGAAATAATTGCCGACAATGCGCCGACCACAACAATAACAATAGCGAAGTAAGACCACGCCATAGCGGAACTCAAGTCGTATTTCAGGTCAACGCTCATTAACCTGGTAACTTCCATCATAACCGAGTTATCCGACCTTATAAAGTAATCTATAATAGAATAAAGCAGATTAACAAGAATAAGCGAGCTAATCATAGGGAAGGTAATCTTCCAGAAGCTCTCCCATGCGGTAGCACCCTCTATCTTAGATGCCTCGAACATACTGGGAGAAATGGTCTGAAGTCCGGAAAGGAAGATAATAATTTGCATCCCCGATGTAAGGGCAATGTTATAAATCTGATTTACCACAAGTAGAACATATTCGACGAAATCGCCCATAAAACCGCCGGATACGAGTATTTCTTCAAGTACGCCGGTTATGGCGGATGACATAGCGTTACTTTCTTGTATAAGCTGTTGTGACTCTCTGAGTAGCGAGTTAGATGTTTCGAGACCGAGCATAATCCCTGCCGAAAGAATAACAGGCAGAAAGAACACTGAACGCACGAAACCTCTCGCCTTAAACTTTTGGTTCAGAACAAGCGATACGAAAAACGAGAATACAAGAATCGCCGGTACGTTTAACGCCATATTGCGGAGTTCTGTGAACAGCAGACGATTAAAGTCCCTGTTTTCACGGAATACATAATTGATATTTCTCAATCCTACAAATTCAAGCGCGTAACGCCCCCTGTCCCAGTTTATGTTGACCTCGCTGAAAACCATACGCAAGGATTCGAGTATGGGTAAGAGCATAAATGCCAAAAATCCGATTATAAAAGGGGAAATGAACAAATAGCCGGCTATTGCGTTTTTCTTTGTAACATCGAGCTTATCATAGTTTCTGAATATGAAGCCTTTCTTTTTCGGGGTAGACGAAACTCTGACCGATACCTCTGTATCTGCAACGGGAGTTTCGGGCAGTCCGCCGGAATAATCATCCTCTGCATTTGTTTCGAGCCATTCTATCGGGGTCTCCGGTTCGCAAAACGCCTGTTGCCCTAAATCTTTTTTATCCGACATTCAAATTATCCCCCCTTATTACAAAATAATCTCTCGCTCCGATGGTGTGTCCTGTTTCGGCATGATGATAGGGAACATCCGACTTGTTTACCAAAACTTTTACGCCGTTTTCATATTCTGTTATGCTTACACCCCTTGAGAGTATAGTATAGTCGATTATAAACTGATTATATATATCACCCACCTGTTCGGTGAACTCCTTATGCAGAGCCTCGGCAGTATCAGCCCAGACGGAATACTGGTTGGCATAGTAAATGAAGTAGCGGGACGTTTGAAGCACTGCGGGACTTTCCTGCATGAAAGTAAAGTACAGACCTGCGCCGGATTCGAGGATTCTGAGCAAATTCAAGTAATAGTCCTCGGATAAATTAATCGGTCGTCCCGCATACGGTACAAGCCCGTGAAGTACTATCTGATAAAAAGGAATCTCCTCGTCCAAAATCTCAAAGCCCTGCCACGAAAGAGGAAAATCAGTGATAAAATCGGCATAAGGTGCGGCGTAGGCGTATCCGCTTTGAATCATGATGCCGTGTCCCTCGCCGTGTAACGCCTTAAGCTTGTCAACCTGCATATTCATGGCGGCTTCGCGGCTTATCGGACGTCTTTCGTTATAGTCACCCGCAAGGTTATTGCCGATTGTACGGAAGGCTATATTTTCCGCACCGTAGGTTGAGATTTTATTCATGAAATCGTCAATCATACCGAGCATAAAGTTGGTTCGCGCAATGTATGCCTTTCCCTTAACCCAGTCGCGGTCAAACTCTCCGTACCAAACGAAGCTGTACGGGTGTGTTTCTATTCGTTTACGATTGAGAAAACGCGCGCCGTCGCGGTTTACGTTAAAGCTGTCAAAAATCGAAGTGTTTCGCATATACATGAAGTCAGCCTCAAGGTATATACTCGAATCATTTTGATTAACCGTATTTATAAGATTCTCAAAATCGCGCTGTGAGCCAAGCCGAGATATAAGATTGACCCTCGAAGGAACCTCGTGTAACACGCTTCGGTTAAACCAGCCTGTCAGCCTGTAATTAATCTCCCCGAAACCTCTTGCACGCATGTCATTCACTATATCCGTCGCTTCATTATATGAGGTGAGTTTGAATGGTTGGTCAACGGGCAGACCGAGTATGTGTTGATTCTTGTTGACGGCTCCAAGTATTTCGACAGCCACGGGTACTGCGGATACGGCTTGTTTTTCAAGATGCGGATATCTTTTTATGAGGTATTCGCGGTATTTTTCCGCCATACCCATATAACCGTCCCTGTCGCAGAACATGTATCGCTGAACGATTTGCTCACCTGCGGGGAGCGACCTCTGAAAGACCACAACATTCTTTGCGGACTTGCCGGAAATTTCCATATTCTCTTTATGTATGAGGGAATATTCGGCGAAAACATTGTTATACGTTCCGTTTTCCCACCATCCGGAGACACCCGCTTTGACGCTCGCATAAGACGCGCCTTCTTCGATAACGCAGAGCAATGCGCTGCCGTTTTTTTCGATACCGAATACGGGCATATGCGCCGTCGGGTCAAAAACAATCTCATCGCGGTAAAGAGCCTCGTCCCAACCGTAAATCCGGTTACTGTAGGGGATTTGGTTACTTTTACCGTTGTTAAAGTTAATTAATGCGCCGCTTCCGTCGGGAACCAACATGTAGCCCTCGTCCTCTAAGCTCCCCGCCCCGAAGAAGGGCAGAACACGGATTTCAACGGGCGGGAAATTATTTTTAAACTGTATTTCGTCATAAGGAATATCAACCGTGAATCCGCGACCGTCAAGCTTGACATACATCGAGATATTAAACAAAGGGACATCCTGTTCTCGCTCAATATTGTAAAATTTAAGGTCCTCATAATAATCCTCGGGCGTATAACCGAGTTCTGCGAAAAAATCCTGCGCCTGTACCCAAAGATGTGTCCCCAGAGTGGGGTTTATGACATAGACCCTGTTTTCCTCAAGGTCAGGGTACATAGACAAAAGCTCGCTTCTATTATCGCGTTCCGTCAGCGTGTTTATATCATAGACCCTGAAATAGGTCATTCTCATTCTGTTTTTTTCCGATGTGGTGAGGTTTTCTATGATTTGGTCCATACGCCATTCGGGGACCGCCTTTGGTACATAATAGGTATCCTCAATATTTCCGATTGTAAAGTGTACGGCAAAGCCATCGTCAAATACTTCGTATTCATAATTTTCCTTGCCTACGGAAAACTCAAAGCTGTCAATGAGGGTCGTTTGACCTTCAATAGTGGAATAGTTAACGACAAGAAGCGACTGCATGATATTCCGCGTCAGACCGGTCGCGCTTTCAGCGGCATCGGCGGGGTTTGAAGCCCATTCTTCTCCCGTTTTCTTATCGATGACAGTGAACCGGGTCGTCAAAGGGTTAAACGACATACTTAAAAAATCGTTTTCAAAAACGTACTCCTCCGTACCATCGTAGCCGCTCGGAAAAGAACGCACAGCTATCACCTCAGTCGTATTACCGGAGGGGGCGCAGGCGGTAAACGCCAATGAAGAAAGTATAGTAATCAGTGCCAAAGCCGCACACAGGAATCTTCTCATAAATTTTTCTCCTATGGAAAATTAATAGAATCGGAAGACTATTTCGTTATAAAGACTGATAAAATACATAATCGCATCGCTTATTAAGCTGAAGAAAAGCAGGAAAAGGAATAGTATAAACCCGATACCGAGAATCGCCACAATGCTCGTTGATACCGCTTTAAGCAATGTGTAGTCGTGAATCTGCATCATAGCAACGAGTGCTAACATAACTGACCAAATGAGTGCTATTGTCAGCATGGTACGATAAAGCTGACCCTCGTCGTAAGTTATGACACGGCTGATAACTATGCCTATGGCGTTCAGCAGTATATGCGGGGTGAAGGCGTAAATAGTCGCCACATATATGTCGGATAATTTACCCTTACCGTTAAACAGCGTGGTAAATCCCCAGTTCGCTATACTCCACAGGAAAATCGGTAAAACCACGGATAAGACAGTAAACAGCGCGTTATAATATTCGGGGTGCTTAAAAACAAATTGAAAGCTTGTCACGTTATACTTTAAGATTTCTACGATTACGTAAATGAGCAGTAGAATATTCGCGGACGCAACGCTCGCCCTATTTTCACGGGTAAGACACCAAAAGCCGTCGGCAGGGTGAAACATACAGTAGAGCGAGTACTTTAGCTGTCCGCCGAGGGTTGTGTAGGTTGATTTTTGCTTTAAAGCGGCTATCATTACGACGTTTTCCCCTTTCTTCGTTTTCTGATTTTAAGAATGATACCGAGTATCTTTGTAAATACGTACAGCGACACAAGACCGATGATTATAGCCGCTATATGCTCTTCAATCCACTGTTTTCTATAGAGGGAGAAAGCCTTTCCGTAGTTTTCCTGGTCGTACTTTGCTTCATAAAAACTCATGGCTTCCCGATAATTTTCGTTTCGCAGTGCGGCTCTGCCTTTTCCTATAAAGGCTAAGTCATAGTTACCGTTCAGCCTTAAAACCTCGTCCCATAAAACGGCGGATTCGTTGTAAAGACCTATGAAGTAATAATTCATGGCGTCATTTATGTACTGTCCGTAAGCGGTTAGGTCAAAGCGGGTTATCGCACCCGTTCGGTTATCAAGTACGAAAAGAGACGTACCCATTCTATCTAAAGCCACCGCATCAAGGAATCGTCCCTCGGCGTTACCGACTCCGCCGAAAACGTAAAGCAGATTCCCCTGAAAGTCATAGGAGAAAAGTCGTCCTCTTCGGCGGTCTAAGCAGACATAGCCATCATTTTCAAAAACAACTACATCGGCGAATCTCGAAGGACCGGAAAACGCACCCGATGAAGACCAATACCAGTCTCCGAAAGGAGCGGCAAAACCGAACAGACCGTTGCGGATTAGAATGTCGGTACCCACGGCGTTAAGGCGGCGAATAGGGTCAGCGTTCTCGGGGGGTCCCGTGAAAGTACTCAGAGTAGCGTATACAAAGCCCTCGTGGTCAAGAGCGACGTTATTATACTCGGTGGGAACGAAAAGCGTCATCTGCTCGCGCTGACGCTCGGTAGCTATCATTTTCCAGAAGTAGTCAAATATGTTTACCTGAACGGGTGATGCTCCCATATATCCTGTGAAGACGCCGTCTAAGCTGTATTCCATAAGCCCTTTATTTACATGGCGGGCTTGAACGAAGATGCGGTTGGAGTGGTCTACGACTAACTTACTCGGGAAAAAATCAAGATTATCTTCAAAACTGGCGTCATTGGGCTTTAAGATGGAGTTTATGTAATTAAAATCGCTGTCAAGACGCAAAACACGATTGTTTTCGGTATCGGCTATGAAAATCTCGCCGGTTCGATGCTCAAATATGTCGTGCGGCGCATTGAGCGGACTCGGCTCACCGTTAATAATAACCGAGCCTACCTCTTTAATAAACTCGTATGTCCCATTAGTGTCGTTGTACTCAATCAGGACGATACGGTTGTTACCGGTATCGCAGATATAAATGCGGTTGTCTCTGATGTAAAGACCATGAGGGCTGTTAAAATTGCCGATTCCGAAGTCATGACCTGTTATAGAAGCACTGACATAATAGGCATCGGGCATGGCTACTTCTTCGCCCCAAAAGCTGAAATTATATGTATAATTTGTCGGTCCCGCACCCGTTTTCGTTCCTATCGCAGAAGCGGGAAGCGCGAATAAATACATAAAAATAAGTATAAAAACGAGCGTGAGTCGCAGTTTTAATTTCATTTGATTAAAAGCCCCCTACTCTTTAATTCCGGAAGACGCCATAGTTTCGATTATGTTACTTTGCGCGCCGATAAATATAACTAAAGGTACTATCATTATAAACAGCGTAACAGCCGCACCCACTCCCGCCCTTTGAACTCCGCCGCCGATAATCTGCGACAAAGCGTAAGGGAGCGTTTTTAATTCCTCGGAAAAGATGAAGTTCGCGGCACGGGCGTTCCAAAGCTGTTGAGTCGAGAACACCATAACGGTCAGCCATGCGGGTTTTACGGTCGGCATGACTATCCGCCAGAATATAGTCAGCTCTTTTGCGCCGTCCACCTTTGCGGCTTCTATCAGCGACATGGGTACAGTGTCCATAAACTGCTTTAATAGGAAGAAGCCTATAGGCATGGCAAATGCAGGGACAATGACCGCCGTAAATGTATCAACCCAACCGAGAGTTCTCATAATAAGAAATTGCGGAATCTGTAAGACGTGGGGTGAGAACAAAAGGGTGACAACCACGACCTTAAAGAAAAAGCGGCTACCGGGGAAATTGTATTTTGAAACCACATACGCACCCATCGAAGCGAGGATTATATGCCCGAACGTACCCGCCGCAGTTACGAACACGGTATTAAATATGTAACGCGAAAAGGTAATTCTTGACCTACTCATAATAGTAAAGAGGTCTTGAAAGTTCGACAGTACGGGTTGTTGAACAAAAAGGCGGGGCGGGAACAGGAAAATCTCGTTAAGAGGCTTAAATGCGTTATTAATCGTAAAAATAAGAGGGAATGCGAAAAACGCCCCGAATATAATAAGCATTAAATATACGAAAATGTTCCCCCCGAGCGAACGGGTTTGTCGAAGTCCGGATTTCATAAGAAGCTCCCCTTTTTATCAATTTATGAACCTATACGGTTGATGAATTTTTGAATGTACTTGTTACAGACGACCATCATTAAGAACAGCATCGTTGCTATAGCGGAGGCATATCCCATATCAAACCGCAGTGTACCGTAGTCTACGAGGTGGTTGACTATCGTATGCACGGCGTAATCGGTACTCGGAAAACCGCAAAGCTCTCGGGTTACGTCCGCCACACCGAATGACTGAGTTATCGCCATAACTGCTCCGAAAAGTAACATACCTTTCATATTCGGAAGTGTTATAAACCACAGCTCTTGCCAACGGTTACGTATACCGTCTATGTACCCCGCCTCATATTGTGAGCGGTCAACGGTATGCAGACCCGCTACAAACGACAAGAATCCGTGTCCTAAACTCATCCACAAAATTACTATCAGTATGACAGTCATCATGTAGTCGGGATTAGTCAAGAAGTATATAGGCTGACCGCTTATCAGTCCTATATTTCTTCCCATAGCGTTTATGTAGCCGTATTGGTCGCCGCTGAAGATTAAAGCCCATACCATAAAGACATTTCCCGAAATAGTGGGAGCGTAGAAAACCAAAACCGCAAAAGCCCTCAAAAATCGCGGCAGACCATGAATAAACCATGCAAAAATGAAAGCCATAAGGTATCCGACAGGACCGGTTATGACCGCCATAAGCAGTGTGTTGGTGACGGATTTTAAAAACACATCATCGCCTAACAGCAAATCTATGTAGTTTTGCAGACCTACAAATCTTGCGGGTTCTAATATATTATAGTAGGTAAAGCTGTACCAAATGGAAATCAAGACCGGCAAAACCATGAATGTAAAAAACACTAAGGCGTAAGGCAACAGGAACAGATAATAGGTTCTGCTCATCTTTACATCATATATAAACCACTTTCTTTTTTCCTCGAAGCTCATCGCTTTACGGGCGTCTTCCATTTAATATACCACCTTTTATAGTATTAAAATAGTGTAACACAAGACATTTCACGAAATCTATTCAAGACCGAATTCCCTGCGCTTTCTCATAAGCTCGTCATTAATATCACGGGTAGCGTCGAGCAGGGTCTCCCTTATATCCACGGAATCGTTTATAACTCTGCGGACAGCAAAGACTATGTGACGACCTGCAAAATAACCGCCGGGAACCTCGGGCGTTCCGACTATCCAATCCCACTGGGTATCGAGAACCGCGCTGTCGCGTGAATTCCATCCGAGCTGTCTGAAGGCTTCGCGGTTCGCTGTTTGATAACGTGCGGCGGTACCCATAATCGCCTCAAGCTCACGTCCGAACCGAAGCTGTGTTTCGGAGCTTGCCCACCAACGCATGAACTCCCACGCTTTGAGCGGTTCCTTCGCGTTGGACAGAATCATGGA
The DNA here is from genome assembly GCA_009778065.1 of Oscillospiraceae bacterium. Classification (GTDB taxonomy): domain Bacteria; phylum Bacillota; class Clostridia; order Oscillospirales; family Ruminococcaceae; genus Ruminiclostridium_E. The sequence continues at coordinate 51,812 of WRKM01000014.1, read as the reverse complement.
AGCGTGTCCCCATGAGGCGGTGGAGCGGTCTATTTTACAATGACAGACGACCATACCCGCAGTCTCGACAAAGCAGGTTTCGCTGATACAACAGTCTGCGCCGCTACAAACATTATCGGGCTTTAAAGTGCCGGGCAGAAGGTCGAATCGCCACAAACCCCTGATTTCCGGCGCGAAAACCTGTAGTAGGTTAAACACGTCATAATCCGCAAATCCGAGCGGCATTTCTCCTGAACGGAAGCGGTTGGCAAATTCATAGTGTAAAGGAGCTTTATAATGGGTGAAGAATTTTGTATAAGCCTCAAAGGCGGCGACAGTCTGTTCGTCATCAAAACGGGAACGTGAGCCGTCAGCGGTATAAAGCGCACCGCCGCGCTGGTACAATTGCGAGAAGAAGTTAGATAGGTCGGGTACTACCATATTCCCTATTTTACGTTCAATCGAGGGAATCCCGATGCTTAGATTTCTGTTTTGCAATACGGGGAAAGCGTCTATAACCTCATCCCAGGTCTGGGGTGGGGATATACCGAGTTCATCAAGAATATCGGTACGATAGAACATTACGCCGAAAAGCTGTGTTTGCGGCATACCGTAAATTCCGCCCTGATACTCAAAAGGTACAAACGCACTCTCATGGAACTCGGCGGCTATGTTTTGGAAGCCGTTAAACCGCGTCAGGTCCATTGCGGCGTTACGGAAAGCATAGTTTATAGGGTCGGCGTTGTTAACGGTTAGGGCTACATCAGGTCCCGTACCCGCAACGACGGCGGGCATAAGGAAATCAAGAACAACTAATTTTAAGTTGACATAGTTTCCCGTTTCGGGGGTATATGTATCATCAATCATGGTCTTTAAGACTGTACTCTGGTCGCGTCCGCTGAATATCCAGACCTCGGTAACATCGCTGCGGTCACCGTAAAAACTGCCTATATTATCGTAGTCAACAAAGAAAGTGGCAAGAAAAGAGCGGATTTCGTGCATTGAAGACTGGAAGAAGTTCTCGCTGACCTTCGGCGGTCCCGTCTGCCTGTCAGTCGCCACAAACCAGTCAATATCGAGAGGTGAGGAGTTAAGACTTACGAGCGAAGTACCCACGGCGGCTATATTATCCTTAAAAACGACCACTCCGCGCGGTATATCATGGGGTTTTCTCACAAACAGTTCAAGCTGAGTTGCGATAGTCTGCAATGTAGCTACCTCAGGTCCCATCTGTCCTGCGTAGTCTATTATATTATCCATAAGCATATATAAATAGCGGCTCTCGAAGGCGATTCTATCCATTATTTCAGGATAATACTCATTTATAAGGTAATCGCGGTACGGGTCAGGGTCAGGTCCTGTAAGCACAAGAATCTGTCTGTATATTTCATTCAGACGGAAAATACTTTCCTCCACCTGTGCAAGTGTAGTACTGAGGTCGCCGAGCGTTACCTGTAATCTTATGGTGTGGGTTCCTTTTTCGAGCGGGAAGTACAGCTCGTTTCCATCATCATCGGTCGGCGTGACAAGTTGCCACGAGTTGTTGAAATAAAAGGGAATCGCCATGACCTCGCGGCAGGGAATCTCGCCGTTAATAAGCAGAGAGCGATTTGAAACTATGCCTCGGTTATAGCTCTGCCGTGCTTTAAACGAGAATGAATAGAAACCGTTTTCGGGAACCTCTATTTCCCACTCAATCCACTGACCGGGAACCCTCCAGCGTTCACCGCCGATTGCGTTGAGTACTATAGTAGTAGCGCTGTAAGGCTCGGTCGTCCCTGATGAGGTATCAAAAAAGGGATAGAGTGACGGCGACGAGCGACGGGTTGCGTCTTCGCCCTGTACCTTTATAGGTGTACCCGCACCGCCGGGAAAAGCGGACGGCTCAAAAGCGGATATGTAATCTGCGTAATCGGGGATTTCGCGAACAGGTGATATTTCGAGGTTTCTTATTGCCATAGGCTCGTTTACGGCGAGTAGGGCTATAGTGTTTTCACCTTTTTCAAAATAAAAGATATACGGCTCGGTGGTATATCCCTGGCTGTCCGTAAAAGAAACACGCTCCCACCTCGGATACTCGATTTGACTTGCACGGATTTGATTGCCCTGGTTGTCAAATCCCATGCCGCCTGTCGCGTCGCTCCAAATTCTGTAGAAGGTGATTAAATCAGCTCCGAGAAATGGAATCTCCCCGTTGATGTAAAAAGCGCGTTCAATATCTATGCCCCTCGACTCGATAGGGTAGTAATCTAAACTTAACGTGTAAAAGCCTGTTTCGGGAATATTAACGGAAAACTCGACAAAGCTTGTATCGGTTGTTTCGAGGGCGACGCCCTCTCCTTCGAGTTCTTCGGTTAAGGCGACGCCTTCCGCTGTTTCGCTGTTGTAGGCGGTTAGGTCGATTTTAACACCTTCCCGCGGGAAAGCCGCACCTTCGTGCATACTAAGGTAGCGGACATATGTATTACCGCGTGACGAAGACGGCAGGGTCATGTCATGACCTGAGTATTTGTGACTGTAACTGCTGACTCCGCCTCTTGTTAAAATAAAAATGACAACCACGATGAGCAGAGCCGCAGCGATTCCGATGTAAAGAATTTTTTTCTTAGCCGGGTCGTTGTACATAGAGCAAACCTCATATAAAAAAATGCAATATTTGAAAGATAATATACATTATACACTAAAATTTTGCTCCTCACTAATCAGATATTGCTATTATTTGTGAAAATTTGTATTATTCGCAATTATTGAAAAGATTAACAGAAATTACCAAGAAGCGTCAACCCGCAGAGGTTTAATTTTACGTACTAAGGTTTTTTTGTTTTCGGGTTATGAAAAAAAGAAAATATTTTTATTGACTTGTCTGATGATTTATGTTAGAATAAACATGCGGAGGCGTAGCCCAGCTGGTCAGAGCGCTTGCTTGACATGCAAGAGGTCGGTGGTTCGAGCCCACTCGTCTCCAGCCGCGAGCCGCGGCACGCAATATTTCTGCTCCCCATACTGTCAAATAATACGAACCATGAACCGATTTGGGTCGGTGATGTGTTCGTATTTGTTTTTCTTTATGTAAATTTTTAAATTAAAATTTTAGATTGAACATTTTTATTGACAACTGCGTTGTGCCGCACTATAATTGTAAAATGTAATATGTCATAATAAATTAACCTTCAAAAACATTTGACAAAGCATATTTATTATGGTACACTAACATTAGAGGGGATTGGTCTGTATGCGAATTTGCGGGTGTGGAGAGAAATAGACCACATGTATCAAAATAAAATTATATAACACATTGTTTTAAAAATAGGAAGCTTTTTCAAATAAAGTTCCCTAAAATAAGAAAACACAGAAAAGAGAGATGTTTATTGGTTTTAGATGAATTAAAGTACAATTTGTGTCATTGATTCACATTGCGGCGCGGGGGAATGGGTTAGTTAATATTTTTCACTCCGGGGAAGAATTTTAGAAGTACCGAAGCATTTGTAAGAAAGGAGATTTTATTATGCAAGCATATGAATTTCAAACTACACGTACAGAAGATATTATTAGGATTCCCCCTAAATTTACAAAGGGACTTGCAAAAAATATAAGGGTTATTATACTGTCGGAAGACCCTAATTCTGATTCTGTTGCCAAATTAAAGGCAACTGAACAAAAACGTCGCGAGACATGGGAACGGTTAGAAAAGTTTCGCAGTAGTATTCAACCACGCCCGGATTTTGATGAAAAAGCGGAATTAGCGGCGGCGCGGGAGGAAAAGTATGGACGTTTTGATTGATACAAACATAATTATTGATTATATTTTAAGGCGGAATCCTTATCATACTAATGCTGAAGAAATAATTGCAATGTGTAGAGATAATAGAATACAAGGCTGTATTGCGGCACATACGATTACAAATCTGTTTTATATTCTAAAGAAAGATAAGTCTGTGAAAGAAAGAAAAGAATTTCTGTTAGATATGTGTGATATGTTCACAGTTATTGACATAAATTCAGAAAAAATCATTTCTGCACTCAATAACGATAAATTTGATGACTTCGAGGATTGCCTTCAAGACGAATGTGCAAGCGACTTCAATGCAGACTATATCGTTACAAGAAACATTTTTGACTTTAAAGACAGTAAAATCAAAGCAATTGAGCCGAATGAGTTTTTGGCGATTTTTAAAGGACGGTGATTAGTTGCTTAAAACGAAAGAGAGGGTCAGTAATGCAAAATAACACAGTATTTGATGACATTATGCAAGGATTACACGAAGTTGAGGAATACCAAAAGGGGAACATTCAACTACGGGCATCTGTTGCTGAAACGCCTGATTTTGACACAGGAAGCGGAGATTATACTAAAGAACGTCATGCAGTTTTCGACGATATGAGTGTTGATGATATATTTGCAGAGTTAAGACGGCGAAAAGCATAAATATAAAATATACCGCTCTTTGCGGCGCGGGGGAATGGGTTAGTTAATGTTTTTCACTCCGGAGAAGAATTTTAGAAGTACTGAAGCATTTTAAGAAAAAAGGAGGCACTTCTCATGATGTACCCATATATGACACTGGCAGATGAAACTGAAATAGTCCATTCTCATCTTAAAGATGAAAACGGAGTGAAAACAATAAGCGTTCACTTTGAACGCTCAAAGCCGTATGGTTTTGATTCAGCGAGGATTTCCTTACCGTCTTATCAATGGATAACAAGAGACGGATTTACAGACGATGAAATAAAGAAGTTTGAAAATTTTGCGGCAAGACACGCTCATTCGCTTTTTTATTATGCAGAAATAGGAGGACTCGATATTGCCAAAGCTGTTTAGGATAGGAAAATATATCGTTTTCTTTTGGTCTAAAGAGAATGATGAACCGATTCATATTCATATAGCTATAGTTGACCCGACGTCTAACGCAACAAAAATATGGATAACGAAAAACGGCGGTTGTATCGTTGCACACAATAAAAGCAAGATACCGGAAAAGGACTTGAACCGCTTATTGCGAATTATAGAAAACGATTATGACTTTATTTGTCAGGAATGGAAAAATCATTTTGAAACAGATGAGATTAAATTTTATTGTTAAAATAATTTCAGCTCTAAATAACGAAAATTTCACCGATTTTGAGGACTGCCTTCAAGACGAATGTGCAAGCGACTTCAATGCAGACTATATTGTTACAAGAAATATTTCTGACTTTAAGGACAGCAAAGTAAAGGCGATTGAGCCGAGTGAGTTTTTAGCAATTTTCAAGGGACGGTGATTAGTTGCTTAAAACGAAAGAGAGGGTCAGTAATGCAAAATAACACAGTATTTGATGACATTATGCAAGGATTACACGAAGTTGAGGAATACCAAAAGGCGCGGGGGAATGGGTTAGTTAATGTTTTTCACTCCGGGGAAGAATTTTAGAAGTACCGAAGCATTTGTAAGAAAGGAGATTTTATTATGCAAGCATATGAAGGTTATCTCGAAAATGGCAATATTTTTCCTGTAGGGCAAATACTTTGCGTCCCCGAACGTATAAGGGTTAAAATTGTAATTGATGAAGACAATGCGGCTAAACCACACACAAAGACCTCAAAAGAGCGATTTGCGGCATTAGAAAAATGGCGTGGCACGGTTCGTTCTGATATTGATGAAAAGGCAGAATTGGCAGAAGCACGAGAGGAAAAATATCGACTTTAAAGACAGTAAAATTAAGGCGATTGAGCCGAATGAGTTTTTGGCGATTTTCAAAGGACGGTGAAGCCTTAAATGAATCATAAATTATTACAAAGCATTTTATCCGCAAAGCAGGACAACAATATAAAATTCAAGGATTTGCGTATATTGTTACAACAGTTGGGTTTCAACGAAAGAATTAATGGCGACCATTTTATTTACAAGATAAAACATTTCCCCGAAAGAATCAATATTCAGCCTGACGGTAATATGGCAAAGACATACCGGATTCGACAAATACGTGGTGTTATTTTAAAATATAATCTTGGAGGTAATGACGATGACTGATATTCCAAAATATGAAATAATTATATGGTGGAGCAAGGAAGACAATTGTTATCTTGCTGAGGTTCCCGAACTTCCCGGATGTATGGCTGATGGAAATACGCTTAAAACCGTTACCGAAAACGTAGAACAAATTATTAGAGAATGGATTGAGTGTGCCATAGAAGACGGTGAAAGTATTCCTAAGCCACTTGGCAGACTAAAATACGCATAAACCCCACAGACAAAGAAAATGACTAACCAAGGGACGGTGATAATATTGAGTCAAAAAGACAAGTTAATAGAACGGTTACAAAGTAAACCTAAAGACTTTACTTTTCAAGAAGCAGAGACATTGTTGCGGCATTTTGAATATAACATTATATCGGGCGGAAAAACAGGCGGTTCAAGAACGGCATTTTTTAACCATAAAGTAAAAGACCGTATTCATATGCACAAACCACATCCGGGCAATATTTTAAAAGCATATCAGATTAAGAATTTGATATGTGATTTAGTTGAAAGGGGTTTAATATGAACAAGTTAAATTACAAAGACTACATCGGAAGTGTTAATTTTTCGGAAGAGGACGGGGTGTTTTGGGGTAAAATTCTCGGTATATCCGATTCTATTTCCTATGAAGGGGATAGTGTCGAGAGTTTAACAGCCGATTTTCGCGAAGCAGTTGACGAGTACATTGAGATTTGCGACGAATATCAAAAAGAACTTGTAAATTCGACATTCTCAATTTGTCTTTCCCCCGAAACCTATAATGCGGCTTTCTTGTATGCAAGGCAAAAGGGCTTACCGCTGAATGTGTATATTGAGGACACTATAAGAACAAACTTATTTGCTTAAATGAAAAAGGGGCGGACACAAAAAGTCTGCCCCCTATTATTGCCAAAACGGTTTTTCTTATCCGAGTTAATCTCGGCTTGCTTTATTGATTTTATGCAAAAAATATGATAAAATAAAGAAAAATAATAAAAAGGTTTGTAACCACCTTCCATTTTTTACGGGTATATAGATGAAGGCTTCAATAAAACGAGGAGGAAACCCGCCATGACCGACACAGCCATTGTCGATTTATACTGGAAGCGCAGTGAATCGGCTATAAGCGAAACCAAAAATAAATACAACAATTATCTCACAAAAATCGCTTTTAATATTCTTGCCAACCCTGAAGACAGCGAGGAAAGCGTGAATGATACATATTTGAAAGCGTGGAACTCTATGCCTGAGCATAGACCGAGTGAGCTATCCACATACCTCGGAAGAATTACCCGCCAGGTGTCAATTGACGGATACAGGAAACGCAACGCAAAGAAACGCCAAGCCTCGCAATACGCTGTTTCTTTGTCGGAGTTGGAGGAATGTGTACCCGCCGGGAGCAATCCCGTGCAAGAGACCGAGTCGGAGCTTTTGCATGACTTGATTAACGTCTATCTGTACTCTGTTTCAAGTAATGCTCGGACTGTATTTCTGTGTAGATATTACTTCATGGATTCGATTAATGACATTGCAAAAAAACATGATTTGTCCGTGCCGAATGTCAAGACTATTCTGCACCGTACTCGCCTCGGGCTGAAAGAATATTTGGAAAGTGAGGGCTTTTCGGTATGAAACAGAAATATGCAGAAAATATAATAGATGCAATCGGAAAAGTTGACGATGATTTAATAAGAGAAGCACAGGCTGTTAGAAGCGGCATTAGAATTAAGAAAAGTAAAAGTCTGTGGACTTGGCAACCGTTAATTGCGTTGTCGGCATGTTTAGTGTTAGTTATTGGGATAGGGTTTATGTTACTGAATATTGACAGAATTACCGACCCGGAAGACCGCTTCATAATGGGCAACACCCCCGGAAACACCGCAAACGGCGGTTCTCTCGCCGAAAGTGACGGCTGGGTGTATTACGAAATGCACAGGAAACTTTACAAAATGCGTACAGACGGAAGCGAGCTGCAAATTTTGTATGACGATTTGAACCCGTCCTATATAAATGTTGTCGACGATTGGCTTTATTGCGTAGGTTTTCAAAATAGCAACTACGCCATAATAAAAATGCGTACAGACGGAACAGAATCAGAAACCTTCAACTACGGCGGCACGATTGACCAAATGAGTGTTGTCGGTGATTGGATTTATTTCAGTGATGGTGCGGCTATGGAGATAGTTCAGAATTACGGAGCGATGTACAAGGTTCGCACCGATTTCACCGATTTCACTGAAATTTATGAAGTTCGTCATTTTAATATGCTCGTGTATGAAGATTGGGTTTATTATATCAATCTTGCAGATGCCGAAACAACCCACAGCCGCAATATCTACCGCGTGAATACCGAAGGTGAAGAAGTTCAACTTTTGAATACCGACAAAGCCGCACGCTTCATAATTTCGGGCGATTATATTTATTATGTAAACATGGACGATTATAACACACTTTACCGCATAAACCTTGACGGTTCGGGGCGTGAAAAGCTTGACCTCGACTATTCAAGCCATTATTTTCTTACTCACTCTGCGCTTGATTTCAACGTCAGCGGCAACTGGATTTATTACTATTACCGCGGCGATATAGTGATTAACTATGACTACGACCCTGAAAACGCAGAAGGTTATGAAACCCCGTATTATCATACCGAAAATGAAAACACAGGCTTTTGGAGATATAATATAAACACAGGAGAGAAGGAAAAGCTGATAGAAAGAGAATCGCCGGGCTTTTATTCTGTTAATGTAGGCGGCGGCTTAGTTCGGTACAATGCGGGTTGGCAGATTTATGATCCGGTTTTAACTCGGTATTCGGGGATTGACAATTCCGCGCCGTATGCAATCGGTATCGGTAACACAGCAGGAAACTTGCTTAATGGCGGGTTCGCCGCTTATGAGGACGGCTATGTTTATTTCAACGATTCGGGGCTATACAGAATCCGCGAAAATAACACGGAAAAAACCTTACTAAGCCCTCGCAACGCCGAGAATATAAACGTCCTGAACGGTTATATTTATTTTACAGAGTTTGAGCATAACCCCCGCCAAAGCACTATTTACAGAATCCGTACAGACGGCACAGACGAGGTTATTTTGCGCCAAGACAGGCGCGGCAATGTATCAAGCATGACGGTTGTTGATGATTGGATTTACTTTGCAAGAATTGCGCTTGTCCCAATGGAAGATGACGATTTTGAACACGATGGCGAGAATAATATCTTAAGGATGCGGACAGACGGTATGGTCACCCAGTGGCTGAATAATATGCGCAGTCAGTACATGAACGTGGTCGGCGGCTGGATTTATTATATCGGCTATGCCGATTTTGTGGACGATGTTTATATCGGCGAGAATCAGATTTACAAAATGCGGCTTGACGGACGCGATAATCAATACCTGTTCAGAAACGAACGCACAGAAGGAGCAACTTATGACAGCATAAGTGACCTATTGGTTGACGGTGAGTGGGCGTATTTCACCCAAGGGGTCAATTATGACAAGCTGTATAAAATCCACATAAACGGCACAGACAAAAGTCTAATCCGTGAAACCGATGACTTCTTGTATATTGACCCTGTTAATATTTCCGGCGACTTGATTTACTTTTTCGAGGGCGTTTACGTCTCCGGCGAAGGCAAGCTCTACAGCATGGATATTCACGGAACCGAGTCAACAATTAAGGAAATTATACCGAACGTCAGCAGTATAAATATAATTAACAATTATATCTACTATTACGACAGTTATATGTATAACGCCGATGTCCTGTGCAGAATGGAGCTTGACGGCATAATGTCCGCCAGATTAGGCGAGGTAAAGGAAAACCCGCAGTTTGATATGAAAGCGTTAGAGCTGCTAAACTGCATAATTGACGAAGACGGCTACATACTCGTGCCTTATGATGACTGGGCTTTTGACCCAACTCAATGGCATTGGCACTCGGACGTTCCACGCGATGAAATCAGACAGTATTTTTACGGGATTTGGTCGGGACTTAACAGATATAACGGTAATTATCTGATAATTGACGACTCACAAAAATGCAATATACAACAAAGCTTTTCCTTCTACGGATATTTCAGAGTGAGCGAAAATGTATTGGTCGCCATAGGCGCAGGTAACACAGGCGAGATTCACCTCTACTGGTTAGACACAAACGAGCCGGAAACCATGTACTACGATAGCTTTCTCGGAGCAGTACCGGAAGCGGTGTTCCGTTCGTCAAGCTCGTCCCAAAGCTTTAGAAAACTCACAAAAACGGAAAACTCACTTAACGAGCCGCAAAACGGCTTCATGAGTTGGCTTGCGCTTGAAGAATTGGCAGAGCGGCATGATATTCCTGTCGATTTAGTCACGAGCGTTGAAGACGTGAATACCTACACTTATTGGACAGATAAGCTTTACCCGTTTTATCTCGTTTCGGAAGAACCCGACAAAATCGTTTTACGCGTAGAGTTGTTTACCATGGCGGGTGAATCTCCGGTTGTAATCAGCACGATTGAGAAAGTTGACGGCGAGTGGGTTCGGGAAGCGGTGGAACTTGAGGCGACAAATGAATATGGAGATTCATAAACATGAAAATAAATTATTCCAATGGGGGGGAACTTGCGGCAAAAATATCATATAAAATATGATTATTTTTTACAAATAATGTATTGACAAAAAACAATAATAGTGATATAATTATATATATCACTATTATATTTTATGGAGGATATTATGGAACTTACAAGAACGGTTAAAGTAAATAGTTGGGGTAGTTCACTTGCTATTCGTATTCCTCACGAAATAGTAAAAACAACAGGCTTAAAAGAGAAATCTTTACTTGAAATTAAGGTTGACGGTGATAATTTTACAATTACGAAATCCTCAAAAAAAGAACACATGCCTTTCAAAGACCGTATTAAAGATTTTAAAGGAGTATATACCTTTGAAGAAATTGATACGGGATTTCCTGTTGGAAATGAGGTGTTTTAGTGTATCGAGCGAAACAAGGAGATATTATTTGGCTAAACTTTAATCCGCAAGCAGGTAACGAACAAAGCGGACGGAGACCCGCTCTTATAATCAGTAATGACGAAACAAATGAGTTTTTACGAGTTGGCGCAATGGTATGTCCTATTACTAATAACGACAAGGGAATACCTATACAGGTACCTTTGGACAGCAGAACAAAAACTCAGGGAGTAATAATGTGCGACCAAACGAAAATATTAAACATTAAAGCGCGAAACGCCGAGTTCATTGAAACTGCTCCCGAAGATATTATATGGGAGGTTGCAGACATTATAAAGGGATTTTTATAGGCGGGTATTTTATTTTCTCAGCTTCGTTCGCGGCAATCCTCAATTATCTCGAGCCTAACTCCGTTCGGGTCGGTACAGAAAAAATAGTTCCTGTTTCTGTGGTCTTTTAAAACCACACCTATGGAAGAAGCGTATTCTTTCATATTGTCGTAAACCACGTTTATGTCTTTTGTGATAAAAGCGTAATGATTAAATCCTTCTTTCGTGAGAGATTTTCGAGCTAATGATAAAGCATTATGACGGTAAGCGGCAATTTCAATTTTTGAGCCTCTTTCGTTTTCCATGAGTGTTATATGGTTTTCTTCAAGAAAAATACTGCAATCCTCAATCGTTTTAAACCCCAACGTTTCATAAAACTTGATGGTTGTCTCTTCGTTAAAAGTATTAACTCCGATATGGTCTAACCTGAGAGTAGTTTTTGTCTGCATTTTTTTATCCTACCTTATAATGTATTCGTGGTTATTCTAACACAGATTTTCGCTTTTGTCAAATATGCTGTTGAAGAGCGATTGTTAACGCCTTTTTTCCTATATCTTGTCTGTAAAAAGCTCTCTCAAAACTAATTTTTTCAACCTCTCGATACGCATTGTCAAGAGCCTCCTCAAGCGTTTCTCCAAGTGCGGTAACGCCAAGCACTCTTCCCCCCGCGGTAACAAAATTTCCCTGCTCGTCTTTTTTTGTCCCTGCATGATATACTTCTGCATCTCGTATGTTTTCAAGCCCCTTTATTTCAAATCCGGTTTGATACTTTTCGGGATAACCGCCGCTTGCCATAACTATGCAGGCGGATTTTTCAGCGTTCCATTCTATATCTATGCAGGAGAGCCTTTCTTCAATTACCGCCGTCATAATCTCAAACAAGTCAGTTTTAAGAAGCGGCAGAACCGCCTGAGTTTCCGGGTCTCCGAACCGACAATTGTATTCAATTACTTTTACACCCGCCTGTGTCAGCATAAGCCCGAAATACAGACAACCCTTGAACGCTCTGCCTTCTTTGGCGAGACCGCGTATAGTCGGAAGGAATATAGTGTCCATGCAGGTTTTAGTTAAATCTTCTGTATAATAGGGTGCCGGAGCGATTACACCCATTCCGCCTGTATTTAAGCCTTTGTCTTCGTCAAACGCCCTCTTATGGTCAACCGAAGCGGGCATAACAGCAATCGAGATACCGTCCGTGAACGCTAAAACCGTGACCTCTGCACCGTTTAAGTATTCCTCAATGACTATTTCCTTACCGCTGTCGCCGAATTTTTCGCCGCTTAAAATTGAAGTCACCGCTTCTTCGGATTCTTCATAATTCTGTGCGATTATCACCCCTTTACCGAGTGCGAGACCATCGCATTTTATGACCAAAGGGTAGGAGCGGTTATTTTTTATGTACTCAAGAGCCTTTTCCGGAGCGGTAAAGGTTTCGTAGGCGGCAGTCGGGATATTATGACGTTTCATAAATCCTTTTGAAAAAACCTTACTCCCTTCAATCAACGCCGCGCCGGCACAGGGACCGAAGGCTTTAATGCCCGCGGCTTCAAGTGCGTCAACCATGCCGAGCGTCAGCGGGTCGTCAGGCGCGACGAAAACATAATCTGCCTTTAATTCTTTTGCCAAATTAACCATGCCGCTTATATCGGTGGCTTTTATATTCGGAAAACAGGCTGCAATTTCCGATATGCCGCCGTTACCGGGTGCGGCAAAAAGCTCGGTAACTTTCGGAGATTTTTTGAGTGCGACCGCTATTGCATGTTCACGTCCTCCGCCGCCTACTATTAGTACTTTCAAAAGTTTAAACTCCCCTTAAAATATTTTTATCAATTTAAAACAAAGTTCACCCCAACACAACCTCAACTTCATAAACGCCGCCGCTTCCTGCGGGTGCGGGGATTTTATTTCCCGTAACGGCTTTTCCGTCAACGCTGAGTGACTTAACCCCTTTGCAGACATTATTCGGGTTTTTGACGGTTATATTATACCTTGCTCCCCTGAAGGTTCTGGTTGCTTTAAAGCCGCTCCAGTCTTTGGGAATAGACGGGTCAATGACCAAGCCGTCATAATCGGGCTTTATGCCGAGAATGTACTGTGAAGCCGCCGCAAAGTTCCATGCGGCAGTTCCCGTCAGCCATGAGTTTTTAGACTCGCCGTGCCGCCCTGCGTCTTTACCCGCTATCATCTGTGCATAGACATAAGGCTCGGTTTTATTAAGTTCTGAAAACTCTTCCCTAAACGCGGGAGCGATTTTTGAATAGTATTCAAAAGCCTTATCTCCGCGTCCCGCATACGCCGCCGCACAAATCAACCACGCATTGTTGTGGCAGAAAACGCCCGCGTTTTCTTTGTAACCCGGAGGATATGTCGAGATTTCGCCATACTCAATTATATAACGCGTAAAGGCGGGTTGCTGTAGTACAAGCCCGTGGTCGGAATTAAGATACCTGTCCACACTGTCAAGCGTTTTGAGGTCTAAGCCTTGCTCTTTTCCGAGTTCTGCCATAACCGCGAAGCCCTGAGGTTCGATAAAGATTTTGCCCTCTTCGTTTTCATGCGAGCCTAATTTCTTTCCGAAATCGTCATAAGCGCGTAAGAACCACTCGCCGCCGCAGGGGCTTCCCTTGTCAACGCCGTGTTCAAGAACGGCTTTATTCATTTTTGCAATTTCGGCTTCGGCACGTGCCGCTTCGTTCTCATCGCCTTTCAACTTGCACATCTTCACGTATTCCGGTCCGATAAACGCAAACATAGTAGCAATCATCACGCTTTCCGCGACTTTTCCGTCCTTGCCTTCGGTGGTTTGGAACGATTGTCCCGACACGGCTGAAAAACAATTAAGGTTTAAACAGTCATTCCAGTCTGCGCGTCCGATAAGCGGCAGACCGTGCGGTCCTGTCTTTGTGCATACATGGTCGAACGCCCTCTTCATGTGGTCGAGCATCGAAGCGTTTAATTCGGGCTTGTTTTCATAGGGTACAACTTCGTCTAAAATGCCCGTATCGCCTGTTTCTTTAATATAGGCGGCGGTTGAAAGAATCATCCACAGCGGGTCGTCGTTAAAGTTTGAGCCGAGTTCATGGTTGCCTTTTTTGGTGAGCGGTTGATACTGGTGATACGCGCCGCCGTCACGGAGCATTGTTGCCGCGAGGTCGAGGATTCTCTGTCTGGCGCGGGCGGGGATTTGATGTACAAAGCCGAGTATGTCCTGATTGGAGTCGCGGAAGCCCATTCCGCGTCCGATACCCGACTCGAAATATGACGCCGAACGAGAGAGGTTAAATGTCACCATGCACTGATATTGATTCCAGATATTAATCATGCGGTTAAGCTTTTCGTCAGGTGAATCAACCGTATATATGGAGAGCAATTTGTCCCAATGGGCTTTAAGTTCGGTAAACAGAGCGTCCGCTTTCTCACTTGTATCACATTTTGCAATAAGTTCATGTGCGAGTTTTTTATTTATTATGTTATTTTTGGAATTTCCGCTTGTCAAAAGTGCGGGAGAAGCACTGTCAGCGAATTTTTCATTTACGGGATTTTCAATATAACCTAAAACGAAGACGAAATCCTTGCTTTCTCCGGGGGCGAGTTCAACCTCTATATAATGAGAGGCACAGGGACTCCAGCCGTCGGCGACCGTGTTTTTCGGCGTGCCTTTCATGACAACATCAGGTGCGGAAAATCCGCTGTAGATACCTAAGAACTCGTCACGCGAGGTATCAAAGCCGTCAATCTTGCTGTTGACCGAATAAAACGCATAATGCTCGCGGCGTTCTTTGTATTCGGTTTTATGATATATAGTCGAGCCGTCTATTTCGACCTCGCCTGTGCTGAAGTTACGCTGAAAGTTCGCCATATCGTCCATAGCGTCCCATAAGCACCATTCCAAAAAGCTGAAGAGTTTCAATTTTTTGGGGCTTTTGCCGTTATTGGTGAGTGTTAGTTTTTGCACCTCTGCGTCAAGCCCCACAGGCACGAAGAAAAGTACCGACGCCTTTACATCATTTTTCAAGCCCGTGATACGGGTATAGCCCATACCGTGACGACACTCATAGTCATCGAGTTTGGTTTTCATGGGAGACCACCCGGGATTCCACGCTTCGCCCCCGTCTTCTTTTAAGTAAAAATATCTGCCGCCCATATCTATAGGCACATTGTTATAGCGATAGCGCAGGATTCGGCGAAGCCGCGCATCTTTGTAGAAGCAGTATCCGCCCGCCGTGTTTGAAATGAGCGAGAAAAAGCCCTCGCTTCCCAAATAATTTATCCACGGATAAGGGGTTTCAGGGGAAGTGATAACGTATTCGCGGTTCGAGTCATCGAAAAAGCCGTATTTCATGGTACATCCTCCGTCAATATTCATTTTTTTCGGACTATCATGTCCTATAATTACATTATAAAGGAAATCCCCTCCAAAAACAAGGGGGGATTAAAAAAATATTATTCATTTTTGAAAATTTTATTTTTTAAATCTCATCAATCATTCCCGTAACGAATTTTAATATATTCAGTGCGTCTGTCGCTGTGAATTTGCTGTCGCTCCTTGAGCTTGTCAGGAACTTTTGAAGCGGGTTGAGTTCTGCGTTTCCTGCCAAAGCTTGAAGCAGTAAAAGCGCATCTGCCGCTGTGACATTTCCTGTTCCCGTGAGGTCGCCCGTTTGAGCCACGACTACGATATAGTCTCCCGCGCCGGGAATGTTTACTGTCGCCGTGCCGTCTGTGCCGACTGTCGCCGCCGAAACTACTTCAAACTCGCCTGTTTCTTCGTTGAACACTAACAGAACCGCGTTTTGTCCTGCGTTTGCCGCCGCTGTAGTGATTAATTGCGTGCCTGCCGAGGTCGCCGCGATTTGGGTTGTGGGGAGGTTTCCGGCGATTTCTTCGATTACAGCTTTCGGTACATCAATTATTATTTCTTCTGTACCGGTTACTGATTCGTTTTCGTTGGAAGCTGTCGTGGTGTTTGTTGTAGATGTGGGTCTTCTTCCGCTGTTTATCGGGTTGTTAGAACCGCCGCCGTTATCGGAGTCAGGGTCAGGTTCCGGTTCTTCGGGGTTCGGCTCTTCGGGGTCGGGAGTATGGAATGTACAGGGGCTTACCGCCGAACAGGTTCTTTCCAAAACAGCGTCACAGTCTTCACATTCGGTACAATTCGCAACTTTCGGTGTGTGCGGCAGTTTTGAATCCTCTACGGTTCGTGTATTTGTCACAGTACAACGTGAGCAGGTCGCGGTTTCTGTGCCGTCCTGTGTGCAAGTCGCGTTATTATCTGATGTGTAATTGAAATCATGACCGTTTCTGCAGGGGTCGAGTACCACAAATTCAGCGGTGATTACAACAGGAGAATCCCCCATGATAAAGCTGTTGCCGGTAAGAGTAACGCCGCCGCTGACTACCGTCCAACTGTCGAATTTGTAACCCGTTTCGGCGGTCGCAGTGAGAGTAACTGTGTCGCCCTCCGCCGCTGTTACCGGGTTTGCGAACGCCGTTCCCATAGTCGGGTCGTTGACGTTAACCGTCACCGTGTTTACAGGTCTCGGTGTTACGCGGATTGTGAGAGTGGTCGGGGTAATCGGGTCACTTCCCGAAGTTGGAGTTGCCGTCGCGCCGAGAGGATTCCACTCTATTTCAAGGGTATAATTAACATCGTTACTGTCAGCGTCAAGCCCAAGCGTCGACATAGTTCCCGTTGGAAACGTGATTGTATCGGTTCCGACATCGTAAGCGACAGATGTAATGCCGTTAACGGTAATCGACTTCACCGTGTTCCCATGCATGGGAATGTTAACCGTGAACGGTTCGCCCGAACCGTGCTGATAGACCCCGCTTATCGTCTGCGGCATATCGGTGTAAACCACTAAGCCTGTAGAGCTTATCACCGTTACGTTACCGTTGTTGTCGGTGATTCTTGCGTAGACTATGCCTTTAGATTTTTGCGGAAGTGTGGGTTTTTTTGTATCATCGTACAAAATCCAGTTGTCATCATCTTTTGCTTCGTCCTCATCTGTGAACGCCGTAGTCCTGATTTGATACTCAATCGTCTTAACGCCGGAGCCGGCATCTTCGCCCTCAATTGTGACTGTCTGCGGACTGTCGAAGAATAGATTGAACTCCACTGTAGCGTCGTAACTCGTGAAAGGCTGACCGCTAATTGTAATCTCACCTGTGGGGCTGATTGTGTCTGCCCACTTCGCCCAAAATTCTTTATCACCTGTGTCGGTCGCTGAAATCGCAGTAACAGCCGTACCTGTGAAATCCTCATTGTCAAACCAACCGCCGAAAGTATAACCGTCCCTTGTCGGAGTTGGGAGGGTTAAGCCTGTGGCGTAGGTGTAGTTGCCCGTTGTGTCACCTGTACCGCTGTTTAGGTTATAAGTTATGTCATAGGTGTTGCTTGTAAACCGCGCCTGCAATGTGCGGTTTGCGGTTGCCGTGAAAGTGTACGTTGCTCCCGCATTTGTTATTTTCGTGCCGCTCTCATACCAACCGTCAAAGCTGTAGCCGTTATTCGGCGTTGCGGTGAGTGCGACAGACGCGTTCGGCGCAAAACTGCCGCCGCCGCTGACTGTGCCGCCGGTTGTAGGTGATGCGGTTGCGGTTATGGTATAGTTAATCCACTTGGCGTAGAGCGTGACATTCTCCCTCACTGTGTCCGTGCTGAAATTCCACGGGGTTGTGCAAGCCGCTTCTTTATACCAACCGTCGAAGCCATAGCCGCTTCTTGTCGGCGGGGTTGGTGCGGTGATTAACGACATTGGCTCTGTAACTGTCTTCGCAGTAACCGCCGAACCGCTCTGCGAGTTGAATGTGACAGTTAAGGGCAGCTCTACGATTTTTCTGCCGCTAAACGCCGTATCAGCCGTATAAGCCGCTGTCGCCCCGGTGGGAACGTATACTATGCAATCTGTCGGCATATTCGTGAAAACGGCCACATCTAAATCCGATGGCGGCGTTGCTCCCTCGAATATCACCGCACCTAAGTTTGTACAGCCGTCAAACACGGTTGCTCCCATTTTTGTTACGCTACTTGGGATAGTAATCGACTTTAAGTCTGTGCAGTCCAGAAATGCTTTTGTGGCTATTTCTGTCACGCTGCTCGGGATTGTAATCTCGGTTAAGCCTGACTCCTTGAACAAATTGGGTGCTATGACTTTAAACTCCTGATTTACGGGGAGCGTTACAGACGTTAAGGCTTTGCAGTTCTCAAACGCATATTCGCCTATTGTTGTCACGGTGTCGGGGATTTCTATTGATGTAAGCGTATCGCAATTCAAAAACATTCCGTTCCCAATCGTTGTCACACCCTCTAAGATAATCACCGAGCTTAGTTTGGGGCAATATTGAAAAACGTGCAGGCCCATGTCAGTAATGTTGCCTGCGATGGTTAATGTAGTCAGCACGGAGTTATTCTCAAAAGCTGAAGCGCCTATAGAGGTAACACCCTTCCCGATTGTTACTGTTTCTAAACGTTCAAAATCCAAGAACGCTCGTTCGCCTATCTTTGTAACCTTGTCGGGGATTATAATCTCGGTCACATTAGGAAGTCCGTGATCATCAACAACAAATGCAAAATCGGGTATTTCAGTGACATCTTCGCCGAATTCAATGCTTAATATGATTGCATAGATATCCTCGCTAAAATCATTGTCCGGATAACGGTCGTGAAGTTCCTGCACTTTGGTTTCATATTCAGTCTTCCAGCTGGTCATACCTTCGTTGGTGGTGATTTTGAGATTTCCGATGATGATTACTTCGTCTATATCAAAATCTTCAAGTAAACCCCACTCACACTCATACGTCCACCCGTTTCCTGATATAGAACCTTTTAGTTCCTGTTGCGGCTCTGCCGCCGCCGTCAGCGGGATAATGGTTAGGATTAGTGCTATGGCGGTGATTGCGCTGATAAGTTGTTTTGTTTTCATGTGGGCTTCTCCTTTATATTTTTAGTGAATGGGTTGAAATACAAAAAGGCAACTACTCCCGCTCATGCGGGGCAGTCGCCTTGAAAATATATGTAAATTCGGCAGAGGGGAATAAAGCGGTATTAAACCGCGAAGCGATTGATTGATTGATTGATTGATTGATTGATTGATTGATTGATTGATTGATTGATTGATTGATTGATTGATTGATTGATTGATTGATTGATTGATTGATTGATTGATTGCTATTTTTTATTATACCATATTTTTGCATGAAAGTCAATCCTTTTAAAAACTTTAGTTCGATTGTAAATATTATAGCACATTTTAAGGAGATTTGTCAAGAGTTTTTTTGGGGGCGGGGGGATTTTGCGGGACGGGTTTTCGGGACGCCGTGGGCGGCGTCCCCTACGGGTTCGATGGCGCGGTGCGATGGCACACTTTTACGCATTTTTTGAAAAAATACTTGACAAACTATCACCGAGGTGATACAATAGTATTTGGAACGGAGGATGCAAGTTTGAAAGAACCGGTACAAAATCGGGGAAAACGCATTTTCAAACGGTACTTGTGCAGAAAGGACATGGCGAAACAATGACAACAATTAAAACGCTTTACCACGGTTCTGCGGGAATCGTTAAAAAGCCGCAATTCGGAAAAGGCAATCCGCGCAATGATTATGGTCTCGGTTTTTATTGCACCGAGGATTTGGAACTCGCGAAAGAATGGGCTTGCGGGGATAAACGCGGCGGATTCGCAAATATATATACAATTGATACTTCCAACTTATCCGTAATTAATTTATCCTGTGCCGAGTATGGTGTTATGAACTGGCTTGCCGTGTTGGTAAATAATCGTATTTTTGCTATTACAAGTCCATTGGCGGCAGAAGCGCAGGAATATTTAACAGGCTTTTTTCTCCCCGACCTTAGTTTGTTTGATGCCATTTTAGGATACCGCGCCGATGATTCTTACTTTACTTTTGCTATGGATTTTTTAAACAATGCGATTTCATTAAGCCAACTCAGTCGCGCTATGCGGCTTGGAGAATTGGGTGAGCAGTTTGTTTTGAAAAGCCGCAAAGCCTTTGACCAAATTGAATTTGTCCGCAGCGAAGCCGCAGACGGTAAAACTTATTATCCAAAACGAAAAAAGAGAGATTCCGATGCACGTGAGCAATATCTCAAAAGAGAACGAAAAATAGCACGTTCAAGTACCGATATTTTTATGCTTGACATTCTCAGAGAGGAGATGAAACAAGGCGATGAACGCTTACAAACAAACCTATTTGAATAATGCCGCGAATACATTTGGGAGCATGATGGATTATGCTGTTAATGACTGCGGATTAGACGGTAATCTTTTTCTCCATATGTTTGTTTCGTCCGGTTTAGCGGAACAATTCGAGCGCGGTAACCCCAAAATAATAGCGGGAATGAGCGGTCTTGATTTAGCAAATCGGACAATTGAAACTATCACAGGTGAAACTCCGACCGTAAAACACACCGACCGAACAGACGAGCGGACGCCGGAATTTTGGGCAGGATGGGCGCTTGCGCATTATCAATGGCATCAAGCCAAAAGTTTCTCGTCTATATTACGCGCTTTTCCGTTTTCGGAAATCACGGACAGATACTACCCGCTCCACGAAGCCGATATCAGCAAGTTTTATTCCGTGGCAGAAAGCGTAATTACAAAAGCAAGCCCGCAGACAAACTTGAAACGGTTACGGGAAACTGCCGATTTGTCACAGGCAAAGCTTGCCGAAGAAGCAGGGGTATCATTGCGTTCTATTCAAATGTACGAGCAACGTAAAAAAGATGTAAACAGAGCGCAAGCGATTACTCTCGTCAAGATTGCTCGTGTGTTGGGTTGTGAGGTGGAAGATTTATTAGAAAGTGAATCGGCGCGTGAATTGCAAAGGAATGATAAATAGAAAAGGCTTCAAAGTATAAAAATAACTTTTGGTCAATACAGTCTTGGCGTGTTTCCATGGTTCTAATTATGGTATAATTAGAATCTTTTTGAGTGTTTTTGGAAAAATGTTTTTTTCCATTGATTTATCGGGTCGCAAAATCATAGTGACGTAACCCGCATGAACACCGGGGTTCGCGGTTTGTTTACTTTAAGGGGATACCTGTGGGATTTGCGGGACGAATTTAAAGGGACGCCGTGGGCGGCGTCCCCTACGAAATGGGGGTTGACTTTTGGGGGCGGGTGTGGTAGAATGGGATTAGAACTGAAACAAAGCATTTGCATAAACATAATTAACTTCAATATGTTCGATTGTCCCGAATTTCATTCGCATTTCACCGTAATGGAAAAGAACAGACACGAAGTTTTAACCGATAAATGCTCGATTATCTTTTTTGAACTCAAGAAAATCAGCAAAAATGCAAACAAGAACAACCGTAAAGAGTTATGGCTACAGTTAATAAATGCGGAAAGCAAGGAGGAACTCGATATGTTAGCACAAACAGGAGTAGAGCCTATTCAAAAGGCTGTTTACACGCTCTATCAGATGAGCGAAGACGAAAAAATACAGGAAATGGCGCATCAGAGGGAGATTTCTCTTCATGATGAGGCTACGAGGATTGGCGGGGCGTTACGAAGAGCGAAAGAAGAGATTGCTCGTAATCTTCTAAAACGCGGTAGACCTATCGAAGAAATTACAGAAGATACCGGTTTAACCCGCTCAGAAATCGAACGCTTGCAACTACAATAAACAAAAAAATGTCCGGCGGATTTTATGAAAATTTAAGTCTAAAACGCTAAAAGGCGGCTACTCTCACGTTTGTGGGACAGCCGCCTTTATTGTAAAGGGAAGGGGCGTAAAATTGATGAAAACAGATTATTCTTCTTTATAGAGTTCTGTTAATTTTTCAAAAACACGGGCAAGTTTAACCTTGTGTTTATCGGGAACGTCTTCTAAGGCGCATTTTATTATTGAATAGGCTTCTGTTTCCGCGGTTTGAAGCGGCTCTGTGATTTTCGGGGTTTTATGAGCTTTCGGAGGTTCCGGTGCTTTCAAGGGTTCCGGAGTTTTTGATATTTCTGCGAGTTTAGAAGCTTCCGCCTTCTTTTTCTTACATCCCGAGTCGGGTTTATAATTCTTTGCAAGTACCATTGCTCCGTAAGCAGGAAGTACTATTTCTTTGGAAATATCATAAACCCCGCCGCTTAGTACATCGGTATAATTTTCTGAGCCGCCGAGCCGGAAAACAGCCGGACTTGCTCCTGCGTTTATGAGAGAATAAACGGTTTCTCCGTCACAAGAACGCGAAAAGGCATAAAATTGATTTTGCAGGACTACTTGTTTATAATCGCCCGCATGGAGAGGCTTTAATGCCGCATGGGCATTTGCTAATTTTGATATGACCTCTGTGAGTCCTGTTCGGTTTTGGTCGTCAATATCAAATTCGGGACGCAGTATGTCATCGCCCTGCCTTTTGCCGCCCGTCGCGCCATACTCGCTTCCGTAATACACCCCCGGTACCCCCGGCATGGTGAACAGCAGTGTATAAACTCCCGCAAGATGCTCCGCACGGTTTAACGCTGTGGCTATTCGGCTTACGTCATGATTATCGACAAAAATGTACAGCTGTTTTTTTCCGTACATGCCGTTCATTCGGTCAATCGAGTGTGCAATCTCAAACATATTAAGGTCGTTAAAGCTTGAGTAAAGCCCTTTATAGCATTGATAATTGGTCACACTGTCGAGTATTCCGGGGCTAAGCCATTTGTTATAGTCGCCGTGTAGGGTCTCTCCCATAAGCCAGAAGTCGGGCTTTATGGCTTTACAGTGTGAATGTAATTCCCTCAGGAAATCAAGTTCGAGGCAGTAAGCCACATCAAGCCTCAATCCGTCAATATCAAATTCCCGAGCCCAGCCTGAAATAGCGTCTTTCAGGTGCGTTCTGACTTCGGGATTATATAGGTTCAGCTTTACAAGGTCATAATGACCTTCCCACCCCTCATAATAAAAACCATCGTTATAATTAGAGTTTCCGCCTCTGACGTGAAACCAGTTTGCGTACTTGCTGCCGAGTCCGTTGCTTCTGACGTCTTTAAACGCCCAAAAATCCCGACCGACATGATTAAATACGCCATCTAAGACTATTCTTATTTCGTGCTTTTTAAATTCCTTACAAACGAATTTAAAATCCTCGTTCGTACCGAGCCGCGGGTCTATTTTAGTGTAATCGACAGTGTCGTAACCGTGACGGACGGACTCGAACATGGGTCCGATATAAACGGCGTTAAATCCCATTTCTTTTATAACGGGGATATGCTTTATTATGCGGAGAATCGGGCTTTTTTCGTTTTCTGCGGCTTGCTTTGAGGCGTCCCTCGCATCGAGCCTGCCGCAATAGCCAAACGGATAAATGTGATAAATAACAGCGTTGTCAAACCAAAACATTAATATATACCGCCTTTTTAAAAATATAATCAAATTCTATCATAAAATAAAATCTTTGTCAACTTTTAATGTGCGAAAGAGTAAGAATTATACAGAAATTTACAACAGGCTTATCTGTTAAAATATTTTTTGACAATAATCGGTAATATCTTGACAATTTATGATAAGTAGTGTATTATATATGTGGGTGAGTATTATTGTATATAATAAAGAGGTTATATTTTTTATGATAAAGAAGCTTGAAGAGGTGTCTGAAACCGCAGAATTTAACACCGAAACACTTTTTGCGGTACATCACAGCACCGAGGCTGAGGATAGCCCGCGGCACTGGCACAGCGCGGCAGAGATAATGATGCCGCTCAAGGGGGGGTATGATGTAACGATTAATGATACCCTTTATCGCCTTGGCGAGTTCGATATTATCATTATCCCTACGGGAGACATACATGAAATTCGCGCATCCGAAAAATTTGGTGAGCGGATGGTTGTACGGTTTAATCTTATGCTTCTTAAATCTGTAAAAGGGCTTGATAAAGCATCGTTTATCTTCTTTAAAACATGGCATATAACGCACGACGCCTCGCCTGAGCTTCACGGAACATTAAAATCCTTGTTGCTTGAGACTTTGGTTGAATACACGGAACAGAGGGAATATTATGAGGCGAGCATATCCGCTAAATTAATCGGTATGACAGTTTTCATGGCTCGCAAGCATGAAGAAGATGCTCCTGAGGTCTTTTCAGACCAAATAATAAAAAGAAAAGCACACATAGTCAACTTTAACCGCTGTGTTGAATATATAAACCAACACTATAAAGACGACCTGTCGCTCGAAAGTATATCGGGTATCGCGGGCTTCAGTAAATTCCATTTTACCCGCTGGTTTAAGCAGTTTGCGGGGCTATCCTTCTACGAGTATTTGACCCGCGTCAGAATCAAAGTGGCGGAATCCATGCTCACCAATTCAGAGACCCCAATCACGGAAATTGCGTTAGAATCAGGATTTCAGAGTATAGCTACATTTAACAGGGTTTTTAAGCTGAATAAAAGCCTGACGCCGACCGAATACAGAAATTTGCAGGGAAACATAAGGTAAAAATAAGCTTGAGACGTGATTTGAACACGCGACCTGTTGATTACGAATCAACTGCTCTACCGGCTGAGCTACTCAAGCAAAATTTGCTATTGCAAAAGGCGGACAAAACTGTTATAATAATATTTGATGCCTGTACGCAAAATATATTTTACAATAAATATTTCGTTTTGTCAATAGATAAATTCATTAAAAAAGAAAAATCACATAAAGGAAGGAGCGATTTATAATAGAACTCAAAAGAAAACCCGCAGACCTTTTGATTCGGGGATTATGCGGTTTCCTTGCGCTTTTTACCCTTTTTATGCTCACGTTATCGCTTATTTTCTCCTTTGGCGGGGATGCTCCGAGTCTTTTCGGAAGAAATATTTATATAGTAAAAACAGACGCCATGGAATTATTAAAACCCGGAACGGCGATTTTCACCCGCGCCGTCCCCTATAGTGAAATTCATCCCGGCGATATTGTGGTATTTAAAAGCCTTGAAACAAACAGAGCGGGTATAGCCGAGATTGTGTCTGTGAGGCAGGATGAAGGGGTTTACAGATATGCCGCACTCAGCGAGCGTGATATTGAAATTTCTCTCACCCAGGGTCAAATCGTAGGGAAAGCAACCCAATACAGCGACTTTTTCGGGGTGTTAATTGGTTTTGCGAAGTCGCCTGCGGGAGTTTTAGTCATAGCGGTAATCCCTTGTGTTATCATATTAATATACGAAAGTTCAAAGTCTATATTTGCGGCGTTCGGAAAAGAGAGTAAAATTGACCCTGTTAAAAAGCAGGATGAGGTTCCGACCTATCTGCCGAGACGGCAGAACAGAGCGGGTGCGGCGAGCGTATACTCAGCATATTCTGCGTATTCAAAGCAAGACGGCTCGGGCGATGATAGTTATGAAAAAACATTCGATGATATAATTACGGGCGATGACGATTTTGCGAGAGAAGACTATCCGCTTTTCAAGGCGCCGGGAACAAAGCCCGCCCCCCCTCCTGAAAAAAAGAAAGAACTCCCGCGTACCGCGCCGCTTTCACAAAAACGGTTAAATCAAGCTATAGCCGAGGTTAATGCGAGAAAAATCCCAACACACACGGGACGTATAACGGGTAGTTTCCCCTATGACGCTGATACACCGCCGAGCGAGCCGCCGCACGACAGCCCGGTAAAGGACGATTTTCCTGCGGTGAGTCAAGCCGAGGCAGTGCCGGCAAACTCCAAAACAAGCGAGATTAAAAAGCTAAAGGAAATAAAAGCCGGCGGAAACATCGTCGATAACGTAAGGCGTTATACGCCGAAAAAGAATGCGAATCAACGTGCCGCCACGGTGCATACCTCCTCTGCCCCGAGCCTCGACAGGCTTTTACGGGACGATGACGGCGATAATACGAGCTACAACATCGAGGATATACTTTTTTCAATAGAAAGAAAAAAATAACCCAAAGATAGTAATAAATAAAAACAGATAGTATTTACGAAAGGGGTAAAACGGAAAAATGAAAAAATACATACGGATGGCAGTTTTGTTTTTGGTGGTCTGCTTGACGCTTACGCTTGCGTCAACAGGTGGAGTTTCAGGACGAACAGAAGCAGATATCAACGAGGAAATCAGACAAGCGGAAGAGCGTGCGGCTCGCCTCGAAGCGGAAAATAAAGCACGCGAGGGACAAATTATAGATATGCAGGGCGATAGGAGTAAGCTTGAGGCTTATAAGGCTCTGATTGAACAAAACGTAACAGGCGTCACAGCTCGTATGAACGAGTTAAACGGAATCATAGACCTCCAGTGGGAAGCCATATACGCTAAACAAGCGGAAATTGTAAGACTTGAAGAGCGCATTGCAGACGCTGAGGCGGAGGTTCTGCTCCGCGAGGACAAAATAGAAAAACTCGAAGCGGAAAACAAGGAAAACTTAAAGAAATTCGGTCAGATTGTCAAAAATAATTATATGACCGGTTCTTACAGCTTTTTCGATATTCTTATGGATTCGAGCGATTTTTATGATATGATTGTCCGGTATATGGTTCTGCAAAAAGCCGCAGAACGTAATACCGAGTTTATGAATGACCTGCTTAAAACGATAGCGGAGCAGGAGAGCGAGATTGAAGAACTCGAAAAATTACAGGAACGTCTTGCCGCGGATATAATACGCTGTGAGGAAGATAAAGCGAGCCTTGAAGAAGAGCTTGCCGAGCTTTATGAGCGGATGAAAGAGCTTGATGTGGAGATGGCGGCAGAGCAGACAAAGCTGTACGGTTACGCCGGAGAAATAGCCGAACTGCAAAGTGCGATAAATAATATGTACAGCCGCTATAATGCCACCAACGCCGAAATCGAGGAGCTTGAGAAGTTAACGACAGAGCTTATTAAACAAAAGCAGAATCTTAATATGCCGAGCTTTGCGGATGATGGCTTCATCTGGCCGCTTGACAGCGGGTTTCAAAAAATCACCTGCAGTTACGGTTGGGATTCATGGCGTAACGGTTGGCATCGCGCTATAGATGTGGGAAATGCGGGAATAAACGGTGCGAATATCTATGCCATTCAATCGGGGGTTGTTTTAAAGGCGACGGAGGGTTACGGCGGCGGCTACGGCTCACACGTGATTATCGACCACGGCGGCGGCGTTGCTTCGCTTTACGCACATATGATTTACGGCTCTGTGACAGTTACTGAAGGTCAAACAATAGAGGTCGGTCATATCCTCGGTAAAGTCGGCTCAACAGGATGGTCAACCGGTCCGCATCTGCATTTTGAAATTCATGTTAACGGCGAAAGAGTAAATCCGCTCGAATACGCATACACATATTATTATCAATAGACGTTATGTAATAACCGAAGTAATAACGTCCGAAATATTCACATCCGTATAATAGTAGTTTAAAATTTCGTCACATTCATGCTCTCTTCGCGCCATATAGTCTGCGCCGAACTGGCTTAATCCCACGCCATGTCCGTGTCCGAGTGTTGTCGCTACAAAAACACCGCCCGTATAGTCAATCTCGAAGGCGGCAGAACGAAGGTTTAAAATTCTCCAGAGGTCGCCGCCTGAAAGAACCATATTACTCGTTTCGACTGTTATGACATAGCCTGCGGGGTCAGAGGTAAAACGCGAAAACCACTGTGTGTAATCGAGCGGCATAATTATATCGGGTTCAAAATTTAAAAGGCTTGAACGCATATTTAAAACCGAAATTTCATTAGTGCAAGCAAAGTTTAAAAACTCTCTGTCCCAGGGACTCGGAACGCTTTTCAAATATGGAAAATCCACCCCCCAGACATGACGCGCCGTATTGGTCGCCCCGGCAGAGACGCTGTGATAAACGGCGTATATGGGTTCGTTTTCGTACAAGATAACACGAGTCGCCCCGAATCGGGCGGCTTGTTCTATTTTGGGGTAATAAACATCGTATTCCGCGCCGTAATACTCCCGTGCCTGTTCTTCGGTAAAATAGGGCTGACAGGTCACGCTGTCGTTTGAAAAATCTGCGCCTCCCATTTCGGGGGAAGGGGATTCTTGATTATTTAGAGCAAGGCGCAAAGCGTAGGTATGCGCCGCCGTCGCCTGGGCTTTAAGAGCCTCGGTGTGATAACCCGGCGCAATCTGTGCATACAGACAGCCTATTAGATAGTCTACTGTATTAATCTCTATAATTTCTCCGCTTTGAGTGAGATAAAGTCGAAAACTTTCGGGAGCCTGATAATTCGACAAGGCTTCACTGCTCCCGACAGTGAAGGCGTGTTCCCACAAAAAAGGCACGAGAAACAATAAGGAAAAAAACATAAGCGTGATTATAACGGCGTTTTTCATATTATCGGGATTCCTTTCCATTTTTTAGCTTGTTCTTTGATAATTGTCTTGACTTATTGTTTAAAATGAGATATAATTAATTTGTGTATCTGATACATCGGTTTAATATATGCTTGTCCCTTATCTTTAAGAACAATAATAAAGGGGGAATTTCCCCGAATGAAAAAGCCTCGTTCGTTTTTGGTTATATTTTTTATCGCAGTCATAGCGGCGGCGATTATTGTGCGTTATGCACAATTTATTGCGGAGATAATAGACTTCGGCACCGGCTTCTTTCTTCCGTATGCGGGAGCCTTAAAGTATTTGCACTATATAGTTTTAGGTGTATCCTTTGTCGGATTCATTATATTTGCAATAACAGAAAAAAGGCGTAAAACATCTTTTTTTACAAAAAGGCTCAGCCACCTCGATGAAGCTGATACAGCGAGCAGCGGTATTATGCTTTTACTTTCGGGGGCTGCTGTTGTTTACATCGCACTCACCGAGGGTTTTGGTGATTATGGCTATGTAGGAGTACTGACTGCCCTGCTCGGAGCGGCGGCTTATTGCTTTTCGGGTGCGGTACTGTTTTTTAAAAAAAGAACCTATCCTTCTGTCGGAATTGCGTTTTTGGCGTTATCGGGCTATTACGTAGCGAGACTTGTTATGGTTTTCCTCGGAAAATATGTCATAATAAATATGTCCGAGCATCTTGTTAACCTGCTCATAACGCTGTTTCTTTCACTGTTTTACCTTTCGCTCGGCAGAATGTTTATGCGTGCAGAGAATAAAACCACCCGTATAAAAGTCTGTATTTTCGGCTTTACCGCCGCATTTATTGCCGTGTCAGAAACAGTGGCGAAGCTGATATTCTTGTTCGGCTCTCCCTCGGTTACTCGTGATAATCTTATGCACTCGTCCGCCACGGAGTTTATTGAGCCGAGTGTGCTGTCTGTCGCGGAAACAGTCGCTCTTGTCGTCCTTTTAATGACTTTGGTGAAGCCGAAGCAGGAGGGGGTAAAAAGCGGCAAGGGGGCGGTTGAAAGATGAGGACTATGCGAATTTTAATGCTTTTGCTTGTGTTCTCGCTATCCGGCTGTGCTTTTGGTCCTATTGAGGATATGCTTTCTCCTCCGCGATTAACCGAAGAACAACAAGCAATTTACACAGCCCTTGTGACGAGCAAGGGCAGTGGTTTTAAATTGAAGTATCCGAGAACAGGGGAACACAGGAGTGCATTTGTGGTTTATGGCGATAAAAAGGACGCCGCACTCGTGTTTTATGAAATCTCGGGTATAAATATCGAACGCTCGCTATTAATGAACTTTCTTTACAAGGATTCAGACGGAAGGTGGGAGTCGCAGTACGAGATTCCCATTTGGGGTAACGATATAGAAAGCGTTAACTTCGCGTCTTTCGGCGAGGATAATGAAGAGTGTATAATATTAAGCTACACCGTAGGGCAGGTCGGGCAGGGTGAAAAACGATGTATGATACTGAGAGATATTTACAGCAACCCGACAAGGGATTTTGAGGACGGCTACGCATATTTATCGGTTGATTACTTCTTAGGCAGAGAGTATAAAGAACTGTTAATTATTAAAAACGAACGCTCGGTTCAAGCGGCGACCGCGACTTTTTACACATATATCGGCGGTAGGCTTTTCTGGGTATCAAAGTGTGAGCTTGACTCCGGCGCGGACGAGTATATTGGAGTTACAGAGGGCTTTATAACGGAAAACGTACCTGCGTTGTTTATAAACCACAGGAAATATAACAGCTCTGACAGCTACGGAACAGACGTAATTTTTTACAGGGGACGCATTCTGCACAACCCAATAATCGGAAATCTCGATAATATGGATAAGACATTCCGAAGAACGAGTATTGTTACCGAACTCGCAAATCCGCGCGACATAGATGCGAGCGGTATATTCCTGCTTCCTTCGAGTGCGGGAGAGTTCCCCGGCTATGAAACTATGCCTGCACAGGAGCGGCTCCGACCCGTGGAATGGAGCAAATTAGAGGGAGATACACTTGTCGGCAAATATCGCTCTTATTACACCGAGAGATGCGGGTTTGTATTTTTGTTACCCGAAAAATGGTACGACACCGTGACCGCTATAGTTAGTATTGAAGATAACACGGTTAGCTTCTATAGGGCGGGTATGCCGATTGATGAGGTTGACGAGCTTATTTTCGGTATAAAAACTATCTTCAGAGACGAAGAACTGCCAAATCCTGAGGAATGGAGATATTTTAAGCAGAGTGAGGATGGTAGCTTCAGATACTATATAAACAGAGCAGAGTCCGAAGACGCGCTTTTATTAAGTGCAGAGGAGCTTGAAAACTCATTCAGGATTTTAAGTGAAATAGAATATGAGCCGATTTTGGAGGATGAAGCCTTCAGTGGCTTTTCGGAATAAAACCATGCTAAATAATGAAATTTCAACTTTACGCGGCATATCAGCTAAACGCACCGCGCTTTACAAAAAATTAAATATTAATACCGTGCGGGATTTGATTTTACACTTCCCGCGCGGCTATATTGATTATTCACGACCCGTCAAAATAAATGATACGCAGTACGGTGAGGTTTGTGTGGTAAAAGCCACGGTAGTGAAGAAACTAAAGCCGTTTTACGCCGCAGGGGGAAGGGTGGTTGTATACAAAGCGGTCGTCAAAGAGGACGACGGCGATGAGTTTCTATGCGTCTTCTTTAATACCGAATATACCTATAACAAGCTACTCCCCGGTAAAAGCTATTTGTTTTACGGTAAAGCAGGGGGAAATGAGTTGGTACGTGAAATGGTTTCACCGACTTTCATAGGGGAGGGCGACCTAAATGTATTAGTTCCGAAATACCGCCTGACGTCGGGGCTGACGCAGGTTATGATTGCGAACAATTTAAAAACCGTTCTGCCCTTTTTCGATGACGATGAAGTTTTTTCAAATGAGATATTAGAGGAGTTTAATCTGACGGATAAAAAAACCGCAATCGTTAATATTCACTTCCCGTCTTCCTTTGATGAGGCTGAGGCGGCGAAAAGAAGGCTTGCGTTTGAGGAAATCTTAGTATTACAACTCGGTATGACGATGCTAAAAAGGCGAAACCGAAAACTAACCGGAGCATTAATGAAAAAGCAAGATTTAACCGAGTTTTACCAAACCCTTCCGTTTATTCCGACAGGGGCGCAAAAGCGAGCGGTCGAGGATTGTATACAGGATATGCAAAAGCATATACCTATGAATCGCCTGCTTCAAGGGGACGTAGGAAGCGGTAAAACAATGGTGTCCGCCGCACTCTGCTTTTTTGCGGATAAAAACGGTTTTCAATCCGTATTTATGGCACCGACTGAGTTACTTGCGACCCAGCACTTTAACACGTTAAAAGGTTTTTTAGAACCGCTTGGTATTAAGGTAGAGCTGTTAATCGGCTCGCTTACGGCGGCAGAAAAAAGAGAGGCTAAAGCGCGTATTAAAAGCGGAGAAGCGCGTATTATAACAGGCACACAGGCATTGATTCAAAAAGGCGTTGAATTTAACAGGCTCGGTTTAGTCGTTACAGACGAACAGCATCGTTTTGGGGTAAATCAAAGGAGCGAGCTTATTTCCAAAGGCGTCAACCCGCACACCCTCGTAATGTCCGCAACCCCCATTCCGCGTACGCTCGCTCTTATAATTTATGGTGATTTGGATATTTCATTGATTGATGAAATG
Organism: Oscillospiraceae bacterium; assembly: GCA_009778065.1. Classification (GTDB taxonomy): domain Bacteria; phylum Bacillota; class Clostridia; order Oscillospirales; family Ruminococcaceae; genus Ruminiclostridium_E. The sequence continues at coordinate 19,628 of WRKM01000014.1, read as the reverse complement.
CCTGTCGGCAGAATACCCATTAAAACGTATGCGGTTGACACGAGTTATCGCGAACGGCTTTATAAATTCATATTGAAACAGGCAGGCGAGGGCGGACGCTCATATATCGTATGTCCTGTAATCGGGGACGAAGACAGCGATTTAAGCGAAAAGGCGTATGCGGTTAATTACTACAATGAATTAAAAGATACTTTCTTAAAGGATATAAACGTCGGTCTGCTCCACGGGAAAATGAAGCAAGCGGAAAAAGAGCGGGTAATGGAAAATTTTAAAAGCGGAGAAATTACCGCACTCATTTCCACAACTGTGATTGAAGTCGGTATCGACATACCGAGTGCGGTTATTATGCTGGTTGAAAACGCAGAGCGGTTTGGTCTGTCACAGCTGCATCAGTTGCGAGGGCGGGTAGGACGCGGCGAAAAGCAGTCGTACTGTATACTTGTGACCGATAATCAATCATCGTACACAAAAGCGCGTCTTGACGCAATGACGAAGACTGCAAACGGATTTGAGATTGCGAATGAGGATTTAAAGCTACGCGGACCGGGTAATTTTTTCGGGCAGAAGCAACATGGTCTGCCCGAACTCAAAATCGCAGACATGACAGCAGACGCCTCCCTCGTGGCTCAGACGCAAAAGCTCGCCGAACGACTTATAACACTTGACCCGGAACTCGAAAAACCGGAGCATAGTGGTTTAAAAGCGAGGATTAAAGAGTTATTTTTGGGGGTAGACGAGTATGGATTTAACTAAGGATTTAAAATTTCCGAGGTTTTTTATACAGAGTGTTCCCGGAGTCGGCGGGAAGAGTGTAATTACAGGCGGCGACGCAAAACATATTTCCCTCGCACTCCGTATGAGAGAAGGGGAGAGGGTCGTTTTGTGTTGCGGGGATGGCTTTGACTATCCGTCTGAAATAGTCCTTATCAATAAAAATTCTGTGGAACTGACGGTTTTGGCAAGGCGCAAAAATGACTCTGAGCCGAAAACCTGTTTAAGGCTCTTTCAGTGTGTACCCAAGGGCGAAAAACTTGATTTTATTGTACAAAAAGCGACTGAACTCGGCGTCTCGGAAATCATTCCCGTTATTTCGAGGCGGTGTATCTCGCGCCCCGGTAAATCCGAGAAACAAGATAAAAATAACACGAAAATAAAAAGGCTTCAAAAAATTTCCGAAGCGGCGGCAAAACAGTCAGGACGAGGGAAAATACCTATTATTCACGAGTTTACAAATTTTAACGATGCGTTAAAGCTTTATAAAAAAGAAAATACGGGTATAATATTTTATGAGAACGGCGGTAAGAGAATTAACGATATTCTCAGCGCAGAGACGAAGCTTGAAGCAGTCCCGCAAAAAACGTCCGACCGTTCGGAAGCCCTGCCGATAGACATATTCATAGGAAGCGAAGGCGGTTTTGAGTTCGCGGAAATAGAAGCGGCGAAGGAAGCGGGATTAATCCCCGCAAGCCTCGGTAAATTAATATTGAGAACCGAGACCGCTCCTATAACAGCAATTTCAATATTGATGAATTTAACAGGAGAACTCTAAATTTTTTGTGGAAAATGCTAAATTTTACTAAATACTTGAAAAATCCGCGAGTATATCTTATAATAAAAGAGAGCAATAACACAAAAAGAAAGGGACAGGTACAATAAAATGAATAAAGGTTTAGGTTTTTTAATTTTAGGGATTTTAGCAATCATAGGCGGCGCAATCTTCGCCGCGCTTGTGATTAGGAATAAGTTCGGAAGAGACGAGATTGACTTTGACGACTTTGATGATTACGAGCTGATTATTGATGAAGAAGAGCTTGAGAATTTTCTCGGCGAAAAAGAAGCCGAATCTCAAGAGGAAGCTGAAAAAGGAGCCGAGTAGAATTAAAGGCGGGAAGGCGTGACGCGCCGCCCGCCCATACGTTTCACAGGGGTAATGAATTGAAAAATACGATAAGAGTGATGACGAATAGGATAAAAAAATGGCTCAAATCCCGTGAAATGTTATTATACGTCATATTCGGTACGCTGACCACGCTCGTGTCGTTTGCGGCTTATTTCCTGTTCAGGTGGATTTTTGCAGGATACGACACCCCTATTTCGGTCGTTTTTTCATGGATTTGTACGGTGACGTTTGCATTCGTGACGAACAGGCTTTTTGTATTTAACAGCACGACGCGGGGTGCGGAGCTGATAAAAGAAGCCGTGCTTTTCTATGCGTCACGGCTTTTAACGCTTTCGGTTGATTTATTGATGATGTTTTTGCTTGTGGACTTGACGGGACTGCGCGGTGTCTTGTATGAGTTTGCGGCGAGGTGTTTCGTCAGCGTGTTTGTATTAATTTTGAACTATATTTTAAGTAAGGTTGTGATTTTTAAGAAATAATTGTTGACAAAGACCCGCGAATGTGATAAAATTACGATATGCGCCGTTAGCTCAGCTGGATAGAGTGTCTGGCTACGAACCAGAAGGTCGGGGGTTCGAATCCCTCACGGCGTGTACCCCTCTAAAGACAAAACCCACATTACACCTGACTTTTTACGTCGGGTACAGTGTGGATTTTGATTTTAATGGATTACAGCGAGGTATAAAGTTTGAAAGTAACTCCTCGGTAATCAGGGAGAATATATTTTCAAAGCAAGTTTGTGCAGAAAGGACATGGGTCATAAACATGGAACAAATACTGCTGACAGGCGGCGGCTTAGGGTTTATTTTTTTAATGACCTGTTTAGGGGGAGCGACGGTTTTTATATTCCGTAAATCCGCGCCGAAAGGATTCAGGCAAATTGTTCTCGGTTTCGCGGCGGGTGTAATGATAGCGGCGTCGGTCTGGAGTCTTCTTATACCGGCTATTGAAGAGGCAGAGGCGCAGGGCGGCGTGGGGTGGGTACCTGCGGCTTGCGGCTTTGCTTTCGGTGTTTTATTTTTATTCGGATTAGACAGTTTTATACCGCACCTTCATATTCTGTCCGGAACACGGGAGGGTTCACCCTCAACGTCAAAACGCACAACATTATTATTCTTAGCCATGACCATACATAATATACCTGAGGGTATGGCGGTGGGGTTGTCTTTTGCTTTGGCGGCACAGCGAGACGACCCGGCTATGTATGCCGCCGCTTTGACACTGGCACTCGGTATCGGTATTCAAAATTTCCCCGAAGGCGCGGCGATTTCACTACCACTGCGGCAGGAAGGGGTGTCGTCGGGCAAGGCGTTTAAAATGGCTTGCCTGTCCGGTGTGGTTGAACCGATTTTCGGCGGTTTGACCGTATTGTTGTCAATGTGGCTCATACCGCTTATGCCGTGGTTTTTATCATTTGCGGCGGGAGCGATGATTTATGTCGTAGTAGAGGAGCTAATCCCCGAAGCAAATCTCGGCGAACACTCCCATCCCGGTACGTTGGGTGTTATGGTCGGGTTCTTGTTGATGATGACGCTTGATGTCGCGTTGGGGTAGAAATGCTTGAGACTGTGTAAAAGAGAAACAGGTTGCCTTTATTTTCGTTTATATTGTGCTGCACCTATTTTTAATGTATCTCCGTTTAATGTAACTGACTGCGGAAAAGCACTACCGTCTTCAAAAAATAAAGATATTTTTCCGTCTGTTATTGTGTATGTACCATAGCTCGTTGTAGCGTTGCCTGTATAGGTATAGTAGGTCATTGTATATGAATTTTCGGTAAATTCATACGTGGAAACAAGCTCTCCGTCTGCACCGAAAAATTCCCACATTCCCGAAAGGTCACTGTCATCTTCGCTATTACAAGCGGTAAACATGAAAAGGAACAATGCAAAAAGAATAAGAATTAGTGCGAGAATTTTTGTTGGTTTCATTGTTGTGCTTTCCTTTCGTGGCTTTGTCGTTCTTCATTGTCTCCATGCTCAGCGTTATTGGGAAAATCTCTGCGCTTTAAAGGGCAGAGATTTCTGCTTTGACGGCGATTTCGTCAAAGTCTATAGAGTTTGACGGTGTTTTTTCGACATCTAAATAGGGTAACTCTTTTATAAACGCAGGACGCTCCTGTTCCTTTCGGGTATTGGCGGTTTCCTTCCAAAAAGCAGTTAAATCATGAAGAGCAGGTACATCGGTTGTATCAAATTTTTTAACACATTCATTTAACCATGTAAGCTGTTGGTCTAATTTTTTTATTGTTTGTCTTACCTTAGAATGTGTCATAGGCTCAATTGAGTGGTAAACAGAACCTTGACGATGTTCAAAACCTAATGCCTTTAAGGCATCTCTAATCTGAGTGTATGGCTCAAGTTTTTCCTTTACACTTTTAGAATTAACTTTAAAACCGCACTCTTCAAGCTTCGCTTTGCTTAAATCAAATTCAATCGACTTTCTTTTTAGCATTACGCCGATTCTCCCTGAATTACGTCACGTTTCCAATCTTCAATATAAGGCTCATTGCCTTTATCTTCTCCGAGTTCGTGAAATTCCCATTTTTTGAGATTTTCAGTAAACCAAGAATAGTCTTCAAAGCGATTTCCAAAAGACAAAAAAGCCGAATATCCGTCATATCCCGGATAATCATAATAAACGCCGTCGTCTGTTCTTTTAAGCTTGAACTTCTTTAACATATACTCATCAATATTAGCCCACATTTTGATGATGTCGTATTTACCCTCGCGTTTGATTTTGGATTCATCAAACTCTATTTTCATTTTAAACATAGCAAATCCCGCCTTTCTTTAACGAGTATACCATAAAAGCCTCTTTTTGTCAATACCAATCCTATAAGTTGTTATAAAAATGGCATGATATTGTAGTATTTTAAAAAGCACTTCACTTTGAGAAATGAAGTGCTTTTTTATTAATCGGATAATTCACTTACGGCTGTGAAACATAAATGTCATACTTAAAATTGGACTCCTGAGTATATTCGTCTATTGGCTTATAACGGTCTTGTAACTCGTCTAAACTTTCCGTCAGCTTTTCTAAAAATTCGGCTTTCGTCGTGTTATTATAAACGTCCCAACCATGCCACAACAACTTTTGCGCTACAATATCTAAATCCATACCGGCTAAACCTCTGGCATATATTATATTGCCAACCAAAGAGAAATCCCGGTCGCTCTTGTCGCTTTTGAAGCGTGAATAGTAATCTGCCGCCTCGTCATCATCCGGAAACGCTTTCTTAATAAATACGGCAGGTCTTTCTGCATCGAACTCCGTCAACCCAAAGTCATTGTCGTCAAAGAAATACACAACCACACCCGTTGTTATCTCGTCAGGTCTCTTCTCCGGTCTAACGAAATCCCCATCCGGAGTCTGAACCCACGGTGCTTCCCCCGAATCTCGCAATATAATTTCATAAGAATAAGCTACATAATTATCGGTCATCGGGAGGAAAAAATCCGCATCGCTTTCGTGCGTTTTAAAAGATTCGGGTAAGTACAGTGGTGTATTACCGCCGTTGTTCGGTGACGGCACGGACGTATCGGGCGCGGACGGCGTTTCAGTTCCGTTGTCCGGGGTGTTGTTGTCGAGGTTTTCTGCGTTTGTGCCTTGGTTGTTTGCGGGTGGGTCGTTGTTGGGGGTATTTGATGAAGGCGTAGCTTCATTGCCGCAAGCCGCTAAGGTCAGCGACATTGCGAGGGTTATGATTAGCGCGAGGATTTTTGTTGATTTCATTTTTCTTATCCTTCCGTATATAAACTACTTTTTACAATTATAGCACGACATAACGTCTTTGTCAATAAAAATGTTCACCTTAAAATTTCGTAAAATCTCGCCCACCTCCCCTAAACGCCACAATTCTACCTAATCCTATAAATTGTTATTACATTTAGTTTTCTACATCATCCTTCGCCTCATAAAAATACTCAATCTCTCTCTCAATGCCGTCATTAGTCAACATCTTACGCCGTTTTAAACGTTCTTGTGCTTCTTCAACGATTTCTTTTATTTTCTTCTCAAATACAACTTTTGGCGGCATTGCAGTCCAGTATTCAGCGACAGCAATACCCTCTTTGTCAAGTTCCATAAGCTCAATCTGGTCACGGCTTGCTTCAGTACAAAGAATTAAGCCTATAGGCGGGTTTTCTCCTTCCTGACGTTCAAAGCGATTAAGCCATTTCAAATAAAACCTCATCTGCCCCGAATAGGACGGCTTAAACTCTCCGATTTTTAGTTCAACTGCAACAAGTCGTTTGAGTATTCGGTGATAAAACAGCAAATCAAGTGTAAAATCCGCACCGTCCATAGTCATTCGTTTTTGACGATTGACGAATGTAAACCCATGCCCGAATTCAAGAATAAAAGCTTCTAAATCCGCAAGAATAGCCTTTTCTAAATCAGCTTCAAGATAGTTTTCTTTTAAGCCGAGAACGTCAAGCAAATACGGGTCTTTGAACATATTTAACGGGATGGCTGACGTTTCCGAAAACTGAGTATTGGCTATTTCCTTGCGTTCAAAGGCTTTACGTGAAATTTGATTTCGCAATTCGCGAACGCTCAATAATCTCGAAGAAGCATCTTTGGCGTAATACATAAAAGCTTCATCGGTTTTAAGCGGCAATAAAGCAATAAAATGTGACCAACTTAATTGAGAAGCCAATTCAACTATCGTTTCAATATCAGAAAAACGATTGGCGAATTTGACCATTCTCGTAATGTTTGAATACTCGAAGCAACTTCCATGTTTTGTTTGTAATTCTTGTGACAGTGTCACAAGAATTTGTTTACCGTACTCTGAGCGTTGACCTTCAAGCAAAACAGAGCCGATATATTTTCCGATTTCCCAGAACATTAAAACGCTTTCTTGATTAGCTTTAGCTTGGGCACGGAATTTTCTGTTTTCAATAATCGAAGAAACACGGCTAAATATAGCCAATTCATCAATCTTACTTTCACTTTGCACAGTGAGTTCGTTTTTCTTTTTGCTCATTTTCAAACCTCAATTTTGTTGAGTTTTTCATTTTTCTTATCCTTTCGTGATACTTTGTTTACGGTTGTGAAACATAAATTTCGTAATCGAAATCTTGTGAAATAATATGTTGAGAGCCTTCGGCTAAATGTTCCGAACCCGCGCCTAATCTATCACCGTCGACTTCAAGATATGATGTCACCTCAGCCAAAAGCTCAGCTTTTGTCATGTTATCGTAATTATTGTATATAGGGGTGTTTCCGCGATTATATACAATGTCATACAACTGAAGAGCATAGTTTCCTGCGCTGTATACTACGTTGTCCGCCAAAAAGAAAGTTTCATCGCCGCGTCTTCCTTTATTAGGCGAATAGGTATTCTCCGCCGCCTCTGCACTTGTAAAAGACTTTTTCGCAAATACGGCGGGCATGGGACCTTCGCCATACCCCTGATACCATTCTAACACCAACCCAACGTCATCTTCGTCAAAGAAATACACTACACAGACGGTTTGCGCATACTCTTTAATCTCCAATTCTTCTTCGCCATAAGCGTTGATGCCGACTACTTTACCGACGCGAAGTGTGGAGTTATAGACATAAGCCACATAATTGTCGGTCAGCGCGTAGAAAAAATCCGCATCGCTTTCGTGCGTTATAAAGGTTTCGGGTAAGTACAGCGGCGGGCGGGTTTCTGTCCTGCTGTAGGGGGTTTCTGCGTTTGTGTTTTGGGTGTCTTGGTTGTTTGCGGGTACTCCGTTGTCGGGAGTTTCTGCGTTTGTGTTTTGGTTGTTTGCGGACGAGTCGTTGTTGGGGAGTGTTTCGCCGCAAGCCGCTAACGTCAGCGACATTGCGAGGGTTATGATTAGCGCGAGGATTTTTGTTACTTTCATTGTTTGGGGTTTCCTTTCGTATATAATCTACTTTTTACAATTATAGCACGACATAACGTCTTTGTCAATAAAGAATGTTTACCTTAAAACAGCATCAAAAAAAAGCCGCCGATGGAAAATTCCATCGGCGGCGGTCATTAGTAGGGGGATATTATTTAACTTTATAGTATTCAATCAGTCCCACTAAATCATCATACTTTTTCTTTGCGTCTTTTTCCGCTCTGGTGAACAATTCGTCTGCTCTTTCAGGGTTGAACCTGACAAGCGAACTGTAGCGTACTTCGTTCATGATGAAGTCTTTGTAGTTTCCTGTGGGGGCTTTGCTGTCAAGAGTGTAGGGCGATTTGCCTTCAGCGGCGAGACCCGGATTAAATCTGAATAAATGCCAATATCCTGTCTCAACAGCTCTTCTCTCGGTATCTATCATGTTTGCCAAGCCGCCCTTCATTCCATGGTCACGGCAGGGTGCGTAGCAGATGACAATAGACGGACCGGGATGCGCTTCCGCTTCTACCAAAGCTTTGATGCACTGGTTCATGTCTGCGCCTAAAGCGACTTGTGCTACATAAACATAGTCGTACTTCATGGCGATTCCCGCTAAGTCTTTCTTCTTCGTGTTCATACCGCTCGACGCAAATTTTGCCATCGCGCCGACAGGAGTAGATTTTGATGCCTGACCTCCTGTATTTGAGTATACTTCGGTGTCAAACACTAATAAATTTACGTCTTCGCCTGCGGCTAAAACATGGTCGAGACCTCCGTAACCGATGTCATATGCCCAACCATCGCCGCCGAATGCCCATACGGATTTTTTAGCTAAATAGTTTTTACTTTCTAAAATCTCCTTAGCAATAGGGCAGCTTGTATCTTTTTCAAGAGCGGCTATATAGTTCTTCGTAGCTTCGCTGTTTGCCGCACCGTCATAGAAGGTGTCGAGCCATTTTTGAGCCGCAACCTTTGAATCCGAAGCGGAGCAGTCGGCGTTAATCAGCTCTGTGGCTTTTCCCGCTAATCTGTCGCGAACAGCTTTTTGTCCTAAATACATACCGTAGCTGAACTCAGCATTATCTTCAAACAATGAGTTCGCCCAAGCGGGTCCTTTACCTTCTTTATTAACTGTATAAGGAGTAGCCGGTGCAGAGCCGCCCCAAATAGAAGAACAGCCGGTCGCATTTCCGATATACATTCTGTCGCCGAACAATTGGGTAACGAGCTTTGCATACGGCGTCTCACCGCAACCCGCACACGCACCTGAGAACTCAAGAAGCGGTTGTTTAAACTGCGAGCCTTTTATAGTCGTTTCGCTGAATTTTTCGAAAACCTCCGTTTTTACGGGAAGCTCGTAGCAATATGCAAATACATTCTGCTGTTGCAGCTGGCTTTCGAGCGGCTTCATCACGAGTGCGTTCTTTTCCTTATCCTTTTGACCTGCGGGGCAGACATTTACGCAAACGCGGCATCCGTAGCAGTCTAAAGAAGAACAAGCTATAGTATATTTGTAACCGGGGAGACCTACAGCGTCTTTTACTTTTAAGCCCTCAGGAGCCTTTGCAACCTCGTCGTCGGTAAGGATATAAGGACGGATAACAGCGTGAGGACATACGCAGGAACAACGGTTACATTGAATACAGGTTTCGGGGACCCATTCGGGTACATCGACAGCTACACCGCGCTTTTCATATGCCGCCGCACCCTGCGGGAATGTTCCGTCCGCATCTTTTGCGAATGTTGAAACGGGGAGTTCCGAGCCTCTGTATGCGCTTATCGGAATAAGAATGTTGTTTACGAAATCTGTTACTTCCTTGCGTTTTCCCTTTGAATCGGCTGTTGGCAATTCAAAATCATCGCCTGCGTCAGCCCATGCGGCGGGTACTTCGACCTTTTCAAAAGATACCGCACCTTTTTCAACAGCCGCATAGTTCATCTCAACGATTTTTTCGCCCTTTGAGATAAACTGCTTATGGATTCCCTTCTTCATGTATTCAATAGCATCGTCAATCGGGATAATATTCGCAAGTTTGAAGAATGCCGACTGTAAAACCGTGCTTATACGATTTCCGAGACCGACCTCTTCCGCAATTTTTATGCCGTTTATAATATAGAAGTTGATATTATTTTTGGCAATGTGCGATTTAATCCTGTTGGGGAGATGGTCTTCAAGCTCCGCCGCACTCCACTGACAGTTAAGAAGGAAGGTTCCGCCCGGCATTATATCTTGTACCATATCATATTTAGTGACGTAAGAGGGGTTATGACAGGCGACAAACTGTGCTTTCGTGATAAAATATGTCGATTTAATCGGAGCGTTTCCGAAACGCAGATGCGAAATGGTGACGCCGCCTGCTTTTTTGGAGTCATAAGCGAAGTACGCCTGAATGTTCATGTCGGTAGTTTCGCTGATGATTTTGGTTGAGTTTTCGTTCGCACTGACCGTACCATCGCCGCCGATTCCCCAGAACTTACAGCTTGTAGTACCTTCGGGGATTGTGTCGGGGTTTTCGGTAGTAGGCAGTGATAAATCGGTTAAATCATCATTTATTCCGACTGTAAAGCGCGGTTTGTTGGTGTTACGATAAACAGCGATTACACAAGAAGGGTTGAAGTCTTTTGAACCCAAACCGTATCTACCCGCAAAAACGGGAACATCGGAGAATTTTCCGGTTTGTTTCAGAGCGGCTACAACACTGAGATAAAGAGGCTCGCCGATTGCGCCGGGTTCTTTAGTTCTGTCGAGAACCGATATTTTCTTACAGGTCGCGGGGATAGCGTCTACAAAAGCATTAACGGCAAAAGGCATGTAAAGTCTTACCTTTATCAGACCGACTTTCTCGCCGTTAGCTACAAGGTGGTCAATCGTTTCTTCAATAGTGTCGCAGGACGAACCCATAGAGACGATGACCTGTTCGGCGTCGGGTGCGCCGTAGTAGTTGAACAATTTGTAGTTGCTTCCGATTTTTTTGTTCACTTTATCCATGGCGTCCTGTACTATTTCAGGCACTTTGTCGTAATAGGGGTTGCTTGCTTCTTTGGCTTGGAAAAAGATGTCGGGATTTTGCGCTGTACCGCGTAAAACAGGTGCTTCAGGGGTCAAAGCGTGTTTACGGAACGCCTTTATATCGCTCCAATCCGCTAAATCTTTTAAATCCTCATCTGACCACTGCTCAATCTTTTGCATCTCGTGAGAGGTTCTGAACCCGTCGAAGAAATGTAAAAAAGGTACTCTGCTCTTTAATGTCGCCATGTGAGCGACTGCGCCGAGGTCCATAACCTCCTGCACGTTGGTCGAAGACAACATCGAATAGCCTGTTGCACGGCAGGCGTTAATATCGCTGTGGTCGCCGAAAATAGAGAGTGCGTGAGCGGCGATGGCACGCGCCGAAACGTGGATTACGTTAGGGAGCAGTTCGCCCGCGATTTTGTACATGGTCGGAATCATCAGGAGTAATCCCTGTGACGCTGTATAGGTGGTAGTCAATGCACCCGCCTGTAACGAGCCGTGGACTACAGCCGCCGCACCCGCCTCTGACTGCATTTCAACAACCTTTACGGTGTCGCCGAACAGATTCTTCTTGCCCTGTGAAGACCATTCATCGGTGATTTCCGCCATGTCGGAAGACGGAGTAATGGGGTAGATACCCGCCACTTCGGTGAACGCATACGATACGTGAGCCGCGGCAGTGTTGCCCTTCATACAGACTTTCTTTCTTGCCATTTAATAAGCCTCCTTGGTATTTATTTTCCTTAAAGTTTTTTCACGTAAAAACATTATACCATATTTTAGGCGGCTTGTAAATATATTTTTTAAAATAATATGAATTCCGGGAAACTTTATTATTGACATTTTACCTCCGACAGCGTTATAATAGGATTAATCGTTAATATCGGGAGCATATAATTTTAAAGGCGCATCGGGTACGGGGGAATTGTGTTTCGTATCCTGCTGCACCCGGAAAGGACAATCATAAAAATGTACAAGTTCAGATTATCGCAGCTTCTAAAATATGATAACATAGCCATCCAGTGCCACGACCACCCCGACGGCGACGCAATCAGCTCCGCTTTCGGCGTATACTCGTACCTGAAAGAGCAGGGGAAGGACCCGGTGATAGTGTATTCGGGATTCGGACGGATAAGAAAACCCAATATCTTAAAAATGATTGAGTGGTTTAATATCCCCGTTGAGTATATTAAACCGAGCGAAAAACACCTGCATCCCGAACTGCTCATTTGTGTTGACTGTCAGTACGGGCAGGGTAACGTCGCGAAAATCGAGGCGGATGCCGTCGCTGTGATTGACCACCATTTACAGGTAATAGAGGAAAACGAGTTCGACTTAGGCGTAATTCTGCCGCAACTCGGAAGTTGCGCTACTTTAGTTTGGGATTTATTGTGCAAAGAGGACTTTGATTTCTCCCGTAACGTGGATGTCACCACCGCTTTGTACTACGGTCTGCTGACAGATACTAATGAATTTTCGGAAATAAACCATCCGTTAGATAAGGATATGCGGGATTTGCTCGAATTGAGTATTGACAGAAGTATCGTAAAAAAGCTTCGCCTTTGTAACCTCACGCTTGAAGAGCTTGAAATCGCAGGGGTCGCCATGCTTCGGAATCTCAGTAATAACGAAAACCGTTACGCGCTTTTTAAATCCGAGTTCTGCGACCCCAATATTTTGGGATTTATAAGCGATATTGCCATGCAGGTAGACACTATAGAGCTTTGTGTGGTCTATAATATTCGTGTGGACGGTGCGAAGTTGTCTGTACGCAGTTGTTCACGGGAGGTTATGGCGTCGGAGTTTGCCGAATATATAACCAAAGGTGTGGGTTCGGGCGGAGGGCACAGGGAAAAGGCGGGCGGATGGATTCAAAAAGCTGAGATAGACGAACTCGGAATGACTATCGAGGAGTACATGAGGACTAAGCTGAGCGATTATTTTAAAAGCTACGACCTCATTAACTCCGCAAATCACACTATTGACCCTGCGGGTATGAAGCGTTACCGTAAAAAGCCCATTCCAAAAGGGTTCGTAGTATCATCGGATGTGTTTCCGGAGGCTACGCCGATAGTTATAAGAACGCTCGAAGGAGACTCAAATATACGCTCATCGCCCGAAATATATCTCATGGTAGGTACTGAAGGCGAGGTTTACCCCATAAAAAAAGAGAAGTTTCTCTCGTACTATAGGAACTGCGATGAAACCGTTAACGATGAATACGAATACGAACCCGCGGTAAAAAACGAGATAACGGGAGAGATAAAAAAGCTGAAAAAGCTTTTAAAATTCTGTATATCTGTCGGAGAAGCACCTGTTTATGCCACCCCTTTAACCCGTAATACCAAGGTTTTTACCTCGTGGAATCCGGACGGATATATGCATGGAGAAGCGGGAGATTTTTTAGTCTTGAAATGCGAGGATATAAACGATGTTTACATAGTACAGGATTATATTTTTTATAAGACCTATGAGGAGGCGGAATAAAAAGCCCCGATTTTAAATCGGGGCGGGGGAGTGGATTTCGGATTCGGGCAATTCCTGCCCCCTTATATTTATTTCAGCACTGCCAACAGCTCCCCGGCTTTTACGAGCTGTCCCGGACGTACAAGTATTTCGTCTATAACGCCGTCAATCGTCGCTACTATGCTTGTTTCCATTTTCATGGCTTCAATCACAAGTAGCGGCTGATTCTTTTCAACCTTATCGCCCTGCTTTACATAGAGCTTTGAGACCGCGCCGGGTATGTTTGAGCCTACTTGTTTTCTGTCTTCAAAATCGGCAAGTCTTGTTTTCTCAAAAGCTACTTGAATCTGCTTATCCGTAACGGTTATATCACGCCGCACGCCGTTAAGCTCAAACTGCATAGTTCTCGTACCGTCATCGTTTTCTTCACCCTTGCTGATGAATTTAACCATAAGGTTTTTACCGTCTTCTATCGAGATTTCAGTGTTTTCGCCTCTTGACATACCCATGAAGAAAACGTGTGAAGCCATACGGCTTATGTCGCTGTATTCTACGCGCTTGGCTACAAAATCCTCGAAAACCTTTGGGTACAGACACCAACTAATAGCATCGCGGTCAGTCGGGTCAGCGGTGAAGGCTTTCAGATTCTGTTTTATATCATCGAGATTAACAGGCGGCAGTTCTGCACCCGGTCGCTCTGTTAAAGGTTTCGCGCCTTTTAACACAATGTTTTGCAAATCTTTCGGGAATCCGAAGGTAGGCTGTCCCATGAGTCCCTTAAAATAACTCACTACAGAATCGGGAAAGGTCATAAACTCCCCGCGCTTTACTATATTATCTGCCGTCAGTTCGTTTTGAACCATGAAAATTGCCAAGTCTCCGACCATTTTTGACGAAGGCGTAACCTTTACTATATCGCCGAGTATTTGATTTACTTCGACATACTTTTTCTTTACCTCGTCAAAGCGGTCTCCGAGACCGAGTTGAGTTACCTGTGATTTGAGGTTCGTGTATTGACCTCCGGGTATTTCAAGTTCGTAAATCTCCGTTTCGGGGGTAATAATATCGCCCTCAAATTGGCTGTAATAGGGGCGTACATCAGCCCAATAATCAGTAAGCTTTTGAAGTTCGGACAGGGAGAAGCCGGGGTCGCGCGGTGAACCTTCGAGAGTGGCACAAAGAGAATTAAAAGACGGCTGACTCGTGAGCGAACTCATAGACGAAATAGCCAAATCCACTATATCCACGCCCTCTTCTGCCGCCAAAACACAGGCGGCGATTTGATTTCCGCTCGTATCGTGGGTATGCAGATGAATCGGAATGTTTATGCTATCCTTTAATGCGCGAATCAGCTTTTTCGCCGCATACGGACGTAACAGCCCCGACATATCTTTTATTGTCAGAATATGCGCGCCGCGTTTTTCTATTTCTTTAGCAAGCTCGATATAGTATTTCAGGTCGTACTTATCGCGGTCGGTCTCAAGGACATTCCCCGTATAACACATGGTTACGTTAGCTACTTTATTGCATTTTAAAACCTCTTCAATCGCGAGTTCCATATTCGGGAGCCAGTTTAGTGAATCGAAAATACGGAAAATATCTATCCCGCTACTCGCCGCTTCTTTAACAAAAGCTTTGATTAGGCTATCGGGATAACTGCTGTAACCAACTGCGTTCGCACCGCGGAAAAGCATTTGAAAAGGTATATTCGGGATTCTGCGTCTTAGCTCGTCTAAGCGAACCCACGGCGACTCGTGTAAGAATCTGTACGCCGTGTCAAAAGTCGCACCGCCCCACATTTCAAGAGAAAAGCAGTCTCTTAGTATATGCGCTGTGGGCGTTGAAATTCTTCGCATATCGCGCGTTCTCATGCGCGTGGCTATAAGTGATTGCTGTGCATCGCGCATAGTGGTATCTGTGATGAGCAGTTTTTTCTGCGCTAAAATCCATTTACTCAGCTTTTCGGGACCGTCTCTGTCGAGAATCTGCTTTATGCCGTCCTGAATAGTTTCTTTCGTATAGCCTTCGGGGATTCGCGGCTCTTCAAAATACGGTTTATTTTCACTGTTCGGGTTTTCTATAATAGTTGAGGCTATATACTTCAGAACTTTGGTTGCGCGGTCGCCCGAATCCTTCAGGTCAAACAAAGCGGGAGTTTCATCAATGAACTTTGTGTGGCATTTTCCGTTAATAAAAGTTTCGTGGGTCAAGAGGTTTCCGAGGAACGAAATATTAGTTTTAACGCCGCGTATACGAATCTCGCGAAGTGCGCGGAGCATTTTTCTTCTCGCACCGTCAAAAGTGCGGTCAGCAGTAGTTATTTTTACAAGCAGACTGTCATAAAACGGCGTAATAACCGCCCCCGTGAATGCGTTACCTGCATCAAGACGAACACCGAAGCCGCCGCCCGAACGATAGGCGGTGATTTTTCCTGTGTCGGGGGCAAAATTATTCTTAGGGTCTTCGGTCGTTACACGGCTCTGAATGGCACAGCCGAACAGGCGGACATCTTCCTGCGAGGGGATTCCTATCTCAGGGTCGGACAGCTTTAATCCGGAGGCAATATATATCTGTGACTGTATAATATCTATACCCGTGACCATCTCCGTAACTGTATGTTCGACCTGTACGCGAGGGTTCATTTCAATAAAATAATGCGCGCCGTGACGGTCAACTAAAAATTCAACAGTACCCGCGTTTATATACCCTACAGCCCCGGCTATTTTTACGGCGTCTGCGTTTATCGCCGCACGGATTTCATCGGAAATAGTAAACGCGGGGGCGATTTCAACGACTTTTTGATAACGTCTTTGAACAGAGCAGTCACGCTCGTATAAATGCAGAACATTACCGTGGCTGTCCGCTAAAATTTGAACCTCGATATGTTTGGGTTCTTCGAGGTATTTTTCAAGGAAAACATCTGCGCTTCCGAACGCTTTTTCTGCTTCACCCCGGACGAGTTCAAACGCATCGTCCATTTCATCGGGCTTCGTAATCAGACGCATACCGCGTCCGCCGCCGCCCGCCGCCGCCTTAAGGATAACAGGATAACCGAATTTAAGGGCGTATTCTTTGGCTTCGTCTAAGGATGACAGGGGATTCTCCGTGCCTTGTATAATCGGTACGCCCGCTTCTATAGCGACTTTTTTAGCGTTAAGCTTGTCGCCCATTTTCGCTAAAACATCGGACGGGGGACCGATAAATATAATTCCCGCATCTTCACAGGCTTTGGCGAGTGCGGCGTTCTCGGAGAGAAAGCCGTAGCCCGGGTGAATCGCATCCGCACCCTTACGTTTAGCAAGACTTACGATGCTGTGAATATCCAAATACGCGCCGAGCGGACTTAAATTCTCGCCTACGCAATACGCTTCATCGGCAAGAGTGCGAAAGAGTGAGAGTTTGTCCTCTTTTGAATAAATGGCGATTGTTTTCAGATTCATGTCGTTACACGCTCTGACAATACGTATCGCGATTTCACCTCGGTTTGCGATTAAAACTTTCTTGATTTCCTTTTTTGACATTTTTCATATTTCCTTTCAAAATTTATCCTACGAAAACTCAACTCTGTTTCTTCCGCCTTCTTTAGCTCTGTAGAGGGCGGCGTCGGCAATCTCAATTAAGGTTTCTAATTTATCCGTACCGTTTGAACTCACGGCGAGTCCGATGCTTAGTGTCCTTGTGATAGAGACTGACTCATATTGTATTACATGATTCTCCGCAGATGTGCGAATACGTTCTGCGATTTCAATAGCTAAACGCTTATTCGTATCGGGTAAAAACAGAATAAACTCCTCGCCGCCGTAGCGTGCAAATAAATCATACGGACGCATCTGGGCGGATATAAGCTTCGCAATCGAGCTGAGAACCTCATCTCCTGCGGCATGACCGTAGGTATCATTCACGTCTTTAAATTTATCAATATCGAAGAGAATGACAGCTGCGCATTGTTTCAGACGTTCAGCCTCATGCAGTCTGATAGTTACGTATTCGATAAAGTATCGGCGATTGTGTATGCCGGTGAGGGTGTCGAATGTCGCATGGTGTTCTAACTCAATAAGCAGATTAACAGTATCGGTGATGTCGTAGATTAAGATTAACCAACCGTATAACCTGCCTTTATCAGATATTCGCGTGATATTTGCATTATAGTGGCGCAGGTTCTCTTCTTCTAAGGAAAACTCGATGTTCTGAAGGTGTTCTTCTGATTCGTCTAACGCTCGGATTAATTCAAGCGGAAGATTGTCTGCGGCGTCTATGCTTTCACCGCGACGCTTTATTTGCGGAAAGATTTCGACCGCTGAAGGGTTTGTATCAATAATATATTTGTTATAATCTAAAACAATAAGCGCGTCCTTCATGGATTGAATCGCCTGTTTTGAGGCAAAGGGGATAAGGTCAAACAGCTTATACCGTGTTATGGTAACATATAAAACAATTACCACAAGAACCATCGAAACAGGGGTCATATTCAATCCGTTAAACAGTTTTAAACGAAGCGCGAACAATATATTCGCAATAAGAGGAAGCAAACCGCTAATAAGAAGTAAAAAAGCCCGGCGTTTAGCGAAGGTATCAGTACGTAAAAAATTACGCAAAAGCAGTAATATGGCTAAAAACCCTAAACCGTACTGAATATAATGCAAAGGCATATATAAAACGCCGGGAATAAAATCAAATGATTTTAAATGAGGGTTATCGCTTAAAAAATATTCTTTAAAGTAAAGATTCTGATAAGGACTGCTCACCATGAAAATAAAAAGCACAACCGCCTGACCGATAATCGCGATAATTTGCCAGCGGCGTATTTTAATATTCGTAATATCTAAAATAAAAAGCAAGTACAACGGGACGACAAAAGACGCGCCGCAATACATAAGCATGTGAGAAACTAAGACAGACTCGTCGGTAGGGCTGTTTATTTCAAACAAATACCCTAAAACAAACAGCAATACGCAAAGAATCATCGGCAGAAAATAAAGATGCTTTTTACTGTCGCATTTAATAATTGCTAACATGAAAACAGCCATAGTCACGAGGGAAGATATAAATAATGTAAGCGATACAACAAACGTCATAAGCGTCATGAATCAAGCCTCCCATTTATCTCGAATCGTATCAGACCGATGCGGAAATGTCATCTACACAGATATTATAACGCATAACCGAAAAAATGTCAACCTTTCTTAATGTAAACTACTCACAAACCATATCAAACTGATTTTTTCAGGGTCAATATCACAGCGTCCCGCAAATTAACGCCCACAGGGGACGCCGTAGGCGGAGAGGGATATTGTCTTGAGAAAATTACACAAAACGCTTGCAATTGATATACATATAGTGTATAATTAGAAAAAGAGAAGAAATGCAAAGGCAGTATGAGATATGACGTGGAAAGCGGGAGCATACATAATGACCGAAAAAATAGGAGAATTTACTCCGGAAGTTATCAAGACTCTCGGTCTTGATATTCCTGTTGGGACGGGAATTTATGTTGGAGCCACGAATATAGCTCATATGGTAAGCGAACATGAATATGAGTATTACCGATATTTTAATAAAATTCCGCTTATTTTATCGAATCCCGATTACGTGAGAGTAAAAAAAGATGACGGCTCAATTGAGTATATAAAGCATTTTAGCCGATATGTAAAACTCGCGGTAAGAATTGCGGGTGACGGAGAGTATTATGCCCGTTCGATATATCGGGTTCGTGAAAACGTAATTAAACGCATGGTAAAAAATAACGACCTCAAACCCTTGACAAAGTAATAATCTTATGCTATACTGAATATAGTAATAATGTTGAGGGCTGGAAGGCTGCAGTCGCCCCTTGCGCTTGACGCAGGGTTAGGAGATGTGGGAAAGTGCCGCCCCACCAATTTATTGAAGATAAAGCCGCTCTTATGGGCGGCTTTATTTCGCTTTGCCGAAAAAGTACACCCACCCCCAAAAGTCAAACCCGTTTTGTAGGGCGTGATGTCCACATCACGCCGAAAAAACACGAAACATCTGCTAATTGCGGCGTGATGGCGCATTGCGCAAGACATACACGCTCTACAGAACGCGACATCGCACCGTAAATTGTAGGGGACGCCGCCCACGGCGTCCCCGCAAATCCGCACCGCGCCATCACGCCGCCGTCTCGCCGCCCACGGCGTCCCGCAAATTCACGCCTCCCAACTAAAGAATCTTGAAAATTTCCTGCAAATATGCTATAATGTTTACAGATGTAACTAAAGTCTTTTATGATGTAACTAAAGTTTTTTAAAAAGGATTGACTTTTATGAAAAAATATGGTATAATGAGAAATAGCAATCAATCAATCAATCAATCAATCAATCAATCAATCAATCAATCAATCAATCAATCAATCAATCAATCAATCAATCAATCAATCAATCAA
>WRKM01000013.1 GCA_009778065.1 Oscillospiraceae bacterium | reverse complement strand
TTCAATTGTTACAAAAAATGGTCTCACAAATTGAAATACATTTATTGCGATTATAACCCAAACAGCGATCTTAATGAATTTTTTTATTTCAATTCGCTTTTTGGGCTTCAATGAGACAATAGTCTTTAAATCGTTTTTTATTTTCATATCAACATACCCCATCAACGATAAAACAATATATATTTAGCGATTTTCCAAAATACCATACTGTTAAATACAAGCATACTAAATGAAAATAATATGTATACCGAAGAATATATCAAATACTTTTTGTTAGGGGGGGTATAAGTGTAAGAGTACTTTTTAGGAGGTTTACCGGGGTTTATTCTTCGGAAAACTATTATTGCATATACTGTACTTATAACAGAAATCACAGCACCAATTAAAGAAGGAATTGCCGAAGCATACATAAAATATAGTCTACTTAATATTGTATGATTACCAATCCTAACCACTTGATTCAAATCATCGTAATATGTCCGGGGAAGTTCAGGCGGAAAAGCGTATAATAGATACCAAACAACAAACAGTAGTAGTAAAAATGTAAAAACTTTTATTTTCATATCAACACCTCATAAAATTGTCTGAATTGTTGTGCAGATATGTTATTATTAAATCTATTTAAATTTTCACTTCGCGCACTACAATCAACATACCCCCCGGGAACATTAAACCAACCCTTTCCATGTTCGCCTGTAAGAATTACAGACCCCAAAGACACCACAGATTCATCTGAGTAAGGAACAACATCTAAAAGTAAATGAGCTATTGATGTGATTCCATAATTATATGTCCCCATATTAACTGGGTCGTTGTGTTCGTTTAAAAGTATGCCAGCATAATTATACACCGCTTCATATTTTCCGCAAGTAGATACAAATTTTAGATTGTATTCGCCTTTATAACTTCCCTCGTTAGTGTCATATGTTGCAACCGTATTGAACATATGATATTGAGAGTCTTTAGCTTCATATAAAACCCAATTATGCTTTTCTTCTAACAAATCATATAAAGATTCTGGCACCCTATTTAACTTATTCCTAAAATAATGCAGTTCTTTATCACTGATAAAACCAATAATTTGAATATGTGAATTAAAATTTTCACAAAACTCATCCCAATATTCAAAAGGAATCAAATAATGAAACTCCGAATTATTTACATCACTCATCATCCATTCAATAACTGTTGAAGAGTACGCATGATTTATATCCCGCCATTTAGAATTATTCCATTCATCAAAATATTCAAACCACACGCTCATTCGATTGCTTAAATCATCAAAATACTCATCTGTCCCCAAAGGAATAAAATTATTTCTTCGTAAAGGTTCAGGGTCTTTCGCGACAAATCCCCACTTGTTTTGTAACGCCTCTCCGTCTAACAATCCGTCTTTGTCAGAATCTGATTCAACAGGATTGGAACGTATTGGTAAAATCTCTCTGCTCATTATATATTCCATGCGGTCAAGCCATTCTACGCCGGAAGAGCCTCCAAGCGTTTCTAAAACAAATCTCTCCATCCATTCGGGTATATAAGTTATAACTCCGGTGTCAATTAAATAGTCATAACAATCACGAATCGTCGGCAGTTCTTTAATGTAGTTTCCATCGGCTGTTAATGAAAAGACGTTTATATTACAATCTGTAGCTATTTCTTCCCAGTCGGTAAGCCCATCGCCGTCGGTGTCAATTCCGTTATAGGAGCTTGGAATACCGTCTAAGGTTATTTCTTTCCACCCCGAAGCGGTTATGATTTTAAACCCCGGTTCATAAAAGGCAGTCAGCACGATATTAGCTCCGACAGCCACAAACATTCCGTTTCCATAAGCTACGCCTTGCAAATAATAATCTTGTGGGCTTAAACGTATAGTCCATTTTATGCCGTCAGGCGATGTCATAATACTGCTTACCCCTTTATCATCGCCGTCTATTGAATACCCCACCATTACAAATGCACCATCGCTGTATGTAATATCATAACAGCATGTGTAAACGTTGTTGATTTTTTGCGCTGTCCAATTTATACCGTTTGGCGATGTCATTACGTACTCTTCATTACTGTCTACCATTACTCCTGCGGCGACAAATTTTCCGTCACCATATGTCACGCCATACATGCTAATATAATCGTCCTCATAATAGACCAATGTCCAGTTTATACCGTCAACAGAGGTCATAATGTTATTCATATGTCCTACAGCCACAAAACGATTGTCGCCATATGTAACGCTGAGCCAATTATCACCGCCGGGTGGTGTCTGGCGCAAAGTCCAGTTTATACCGTCAGGCGAGGTCATGACTCCATGAGAAGCCACCGCTACAAATAAGCCGTTCCCATATGTCACACTATACAAATACCTAACGCCTATTGAATTCGTCTGAATCTCCGTCCAATTTACAGCATCGGATGAAGTGAAAACACTGTAGGTCGAAACTATCACAAACTTTCCGTTTCCGTAGGCTATGTCCCGCCCATGTACGCTTGTCGTTTGTTGCTTTGTCCAATTTATACCATCGAGACTTGTTATTATTCCCAGATAGCCCACCGCGACAAACATTCCGTTACCATAGACTACACTATTCCAGTAACCCTCCGGAGCTTCTTGCTCTACAAACTCAATCTGCGGAAATGAATATGTAATAGGGTTATCAGGGTTAGTACTGTTCCCCGCTCCCATAAGCGGTATAGATAACTGTACCTCTGTCGTTCCTTCGTATTCTTCTTCTTCTTCGTCCTCTGCAAACATTTCTTCCATTGTCATCTCATCATAAAGTTCATCTTCGACATTCGCTTCCAAAAACTCAAACCACATCTCCATATCCATTATGGCATACGTGCCGAGTCTGTCAACCTCGGTATACAACACATTATTTGCTACGTCAAACTTCGTTTCAATAGGTAAAGACATATTCAGTTCATCGAACCATTTAAAGACATTGAGCCTTTTTATACCCTCAAGTTCGGGGTGTTCGCTGTAGATACCGAGTACGTTATCTAAATATTCGTCTGCAATCTCGAATTTTAAAGCCACGTTCCCGATATTGAAATCTTCGGGATAAATCAGTTCGGGAATAATACCGAGAGTCATGTCATTTTGCATTGCATAGGAATAACCGCTTTGTGCCGCGTTTAGTTGCACAGAGGGAACTCCTGCCGCTTCGAGTTCAATCGAAAGCTGAAAATGAGGGTTGTTGCCGTTTATTTCGGACAGAACCTCACTATCCGTTTCAATTTCCCATTCGCGGAGATATTCGGTCGGTAAAATACCCGCAGGACTCCAAATAACATAGCAGATATTACTGACCGCTGCAATTTCTTCGTCTATGACTTGATTCACTTTGAAATAGTTTATGACGAAATCCTCACCGCTCGTCTGATATTCGTAGGAAAACAGGTCTTCGACAGTTGTTAATGTAAAGTATTCGTCATTATCCGAGGAGTAGAACACCTCAAATGTTCCCGTGGGTTCTGTCGCTTCCCATGAAATGGTTGTTAGCGCGTTGTATGAATCGTAGACCGCTTCGGCGTTTACGGAGTACCGAACAAAATCGAAGCATATACAAGGAAACTCGCCGCAGTCCCCGCAGATTTCGGATTCATCAAGACATACGCAAGGCTCTTCGCCGCAGTCCTCGCAGATTTCGGGTTCATTGAGACATACACAAGGCTCTTCCCCGCAGTCCTCGCAGGGTTCGGGTTCATCAGGAACAGGCGGCGTAGCTGAAACGACTATTTCCGTGAGCGAGAAGTCGCCTATTGCCGCATCGGGAGCGGAAGCCGCGTTAAAATTAAGCGTGATGCTCGAATTTGCGGGAATATTTCCGTTATGCTGAAAGCCCGTTATCTTATAATATGTACCGACACTGTCTAAAATTTTGAAGTCACCCGCGCTTGTTATGGCGAAATTGGCGTTGAAGCCGAGTTCCCAAGCCATAATGGGCGTGTTAGTCGTGTTCGCAATTGTTATCAAGCCTGTGAACCCATCGCCCCAATCGGGGTTAGTCGTCAAGCTGACGGTATAGCCGTCTTCTTTTTCCACGCGGTAGTTACAGAGGGTGAAGCTGTCGGGCGTTCCTGTCACGTTCATGAGAGTATAACCGAAGCTCACAGACGCGCCGACCGGTATATCCGAGTTGTGCATTACGCTTTTTACTATGTTTTCGCCTATTCCCCCTGAGGGAACAACTTCGCCGTTCCATATACCGACAATATTACCGTGGGGTTCGTACTGCAAGCCCCAGTTACGAATAGGTTCTGTTCCTGTGTTCGTGAGTGTGATTTGTATGTTTTCATTATCAGCCCAGCCGCCGTTTACGGTATAGGTAACGCTGAAGCCGTCATAGTTGTAGGTCAGGGTCTGCGCGGAGGCGTTGAGCGGTGCGGTTGTTGCTATACTTAGTATTATAGCAAAACAAATGGTAAAGCTCAAGACTTTTTTGAGATTTCTTTTCATTACGTTTCCTTTCTACCCCTAAGGGTTTACAAAAATGTTTTAAATTCTATAAGATGTATTTAGTTCTACAGCTTATTTCTTAATAATAACAGAAAATTATTGAAAAAAATATTGTTTTTTGTCCTTATTTTTTCTTGATATTTGTTGATTTTTCTTGATTTTCCTTGATTTGTGTTGTTACATTTGCAACATATCGTTGCATATTCATGATTTTTCTTGCTTTAAGGTTATTTTTCTTGGTTTTTGTAGGTGTAGGATAAATTTCAGAAAAAAACCCGCCTTGATGGCGGGATTTGGTGATAGGTGAAAAGGCGGGAGTATTAATTATGATTATTTAAACTCCTGATACCCTTTCATTAGCTTGTTGGCTATATGCAGAATCAATTCTTTATTTGTGAGAATGCCCGTGTCGTAAAAAACATAGTCCGGATAGCCCATCATACAAACGGCGCAATAATCCTGCAAGCCCGTCTCAAGCCTCTCTTAAAAACGCCTGTTTTTCTGTAGGCTTCAAGGGTTATTTCTCGGCTCGTTTTTTGTGTTAGGATAAAATCATGTTTTATATCTGCGATTATTTTCTTGCCGTAAAAACAGATTCCACATTCGTGGTGCATATACAGGGCGCGATAATCTAAATTTACGGTACTGACCGCCGCACGGCTGTCGTCTGCAACTATATTTTTTGAATGAATAAAACCCGGCGGATATTCAAAAATTTTTACACCTGCCTCAAGAAGCGGAAGATAATTTGATTTTGAAATCGCACTCGGTATAACCTTGTCGGGAATAAAAGGCAACATCAAACGCACATCCGTACCACCTCTTGCCGCGGCGCAAAGAGCGGATATAATCTCCTCCCCGGGAGACAAATAGGGCGTTGTTATATAGACATAATAATCGGCACGGGTTATGAAATTTAATAAAATTCGCTCCGAAACACTCTCGCAGTCTAAAGGCAAATCATGCCAGACAGAAGCGGCATCTGTATGTGGTTTTTTCTCCATTAGGCTTTCTGACGGTATATATTCTGTATAGTCCTCGCTTTTCCGCGTTAAAAACTCCCACATCGCCAAGAAAGACAAAGTGACATTCCACGCCGTCCCGCCCTTTACCATGACCGCGCTGTCCTTCCAGTGTCCTGTGTTATTATCGGGTTTTGCGTTTATATAATTGTCGGCAAGATTGAGACCGCCGCAAAACGCTGTAACCCCGTCTATAACGGCAAGTTTTCGGTGATTGCGGGTATTTAGCCTGAATGAAATTAATCTGCGGACGGGATTATAAATAACACATTCAAGTCCTGCCTCCCGTAGCTCCTTTTCATATCCGCGCGGAAGAGTGTAGAGTGTCCCAAAACCGTCAAAAATAATACGAACCTTGACGCCCTCATTACGCTTACGCATGAGGATAGTTAAAATTTCATTCCACATTTTGCTTTGAGCGATTAAGAAAAACTCTATAAAAATGTAGCTCTGTGCCTTATTCAGTTCTTCTTTAAAACTTTTAAAAAACTCCTCGCCTACGGAGAAATACGCCGCTTCCATATACGCCGAGGGTGGTGTTCCCGTTGTTTTTTCAATATAACAGGCAAGCCGCTCATTATTGGCTCCGCTTGGATAAAGACGGGTATTATCGTTCAAAAAAGCGAGTGAATTTTTTCTCGCACTCAACATGTCAGCCTCTATTTTCCTGCCTGTTATGCGGCGGTTATAAAAGAAATAAACGACCCCCATAACAGCCGGAAAAAGCAGAATCCAAACGCTCCAGTTAAGGCGATACACCGCCGCATCTCTTCCGCTTATAATGAAAAAAACACAAAGCACTCCAAACATTGTCAATATAAAATGGGTCAGAGGCGACAGATTAGCAAGCGTATAAACAAGTGCGAGAAAATAAAGTGCCTGTAGAATAACGATAAGGATTATTAAATTTACCGAACGAAAAATATACTTCATCATACTCGTATATTTTCCCGAAAAAAGCGAATTATTATAGTCATGAGTATGAAAAATTTGTTTATGACGGCGGGGCTTGTCGCACTCGCCGCAATAATACGCGGACGAAGGCTGTCGGTGGTTCGCTATGAAGTTTATACCAATAAAATTAAAGGTAAATTAAGGCTTGCCCTACTTTCAGACCTACACAGCTTTAACCACGGAAGCCTCAAAAATCCGCAGAAAAAACTGATGAAGGCGATTGACGGCTGTAATCCGGATTTAGTTCTTATGGCGGGGGATATTGCCGACCATGTTATCCCTCATAACAACACCAAAATCTTACTCCGCAAACTCGGTAAATACCCTGTTTTTTATGTTTCGGGCAACCATGAATATAAAAGCGGTGAAATTCGCGAAATCAAGCGGTTCTTCCGTGAACTCGGCGCGGATGTGCTTGAGGGCGTGAGCAGAAAAGTAAGCATAAAGGAAAATAAAGTAAATGTTTCGGGTGTTGACGATGCGATTATCGGCACTGAAAGGTTTAAGAAACAGCTCATAAACTGCGCCGCCGAAGCCGACCCTGCTTTATTTACCATTCTTTTATCCCACAGACCCGAAAAAGCCGATTTATACAGAAAACTCGGTTTCGACCTCATTTTGACCGGTCATACCCACGGCGGACAGGTTATTATACCGCGCTATGTTAACGGTATTTACGCTGTGCATCAGGGCTTTTTACCGAAATATGCGGGCGGTCATTATGATTTGGGACGCGGTGATATGATAGTCGGCAGAGGACTAAGCAAAAGTTCAAGGGGACTGCCGCGAGTATTCAATCGCCCTGAGCTTGTTATTGTTGATGTGTGTGAGGCTTAGTACCTGTTGTCAAACACGCGCTTAGTCTTCTTTTCGCTTCTTTCGAGTTCGCCTAAAGCCACAGCTTTTATAACCGTTCTTATGCCTATATCTTTTTTGAACTCCGTTTCAACGGTTTTCTCAAGCTCCTTGCGCGGCTCGTCTGTTAACGCGGTCTCAAAGAATAAAGTTAATATATCCTTACCGTTTAAATGGTCAATCATGATTTGGTACTCGCTTGATACACCATCGATTTTCGCAAGCAGTTCGTCAACACGGCTCGGATATATAATCGCGCCTCTGACCTTAACCATATCGTCCGAACGACCGATAATCGCATCAATCCTCGGAAATTTTAAGCCGCAGGGACATTCACCCTTAATCGAACGGGTCAAATCGTGTGTGCGATAACGGATTAAAGGCGCGCCTTCTTTTAAGTAGGTTGTTATTACAAGCTCCCCGACCTCTCCGTCGGGCAGTACTTTTCCGGTTTTCGGTTCAATGATTTCATAGTAAAAATAATCGTCCCACATATGCATCGCGCTTTGCTGTTCGCAGTTTATTCCGATACCGGGTCCGTAGATTTCAGTCAGCCCGTATATATCGAAAAGCGAAACGCCGAGTTCGTTTGCTATACGGTTACGCATTTTCTCGCCCCAGCGTTCCGAGCCTATTACGCCGCGTCTCAGATGAATTTTATCTTTGACGCCGCGTTTTTCTATTTCCTCCGCGAGCAGCAGCGCGTAAGAAGACGTTGCACAAAGTACTGTTGATTTCATATCAATCATCATTTTAATCTGCTTATCGGTGAAGCCGGGTCCGATAGGAATCGTCATCGCACCGAGCAACTCTGCGCCGAGCTGAAAACCTATACCCGCAGTCCACAGCCCGTAACCGGGGGTTATGTGAATACGGTCATGGGCGGTAATCCCCGCCGTTTCGTAACACCGCCTGAACATTTTTGCCCAGTCTTCTACATCCTTTCGGGTGTAGGGTATGATTACGGGCGTTCCCGTTGTCCCCGACGACGAATGAATCCGCACGACTTTTTCTTCGCTCGTTGCATTAAGCCCGAGCGGATAAGCCGAGCGTAAATCCTCCTTATCGGTAAACGGCAGTTTTTCAAAATCCTCTTTTGATTTAATATCACCTGCCTCAATACCCGCGAATTTGTCTTTGTAAAATTTGCTGTTTTTAGCGTGAGTTATGGCTTTTTGAACCAATTCGAGATTTAAGTTTGTCATTTTTATATACTTCCTTCCTTTAATTTTTTCCCTGCATTGAACGCTGTCAGATTAATCTCAAGAAATCTCGGGGATATGATTTTGCGTATAGATTCTTCAAGCTCGTCTGCTGAAAAAGGTAATTCTCCGCTCGCCGCCGCTATACCGAGCATAAAAACATTCAGAGTTTTCGTGCCTGTCGTTTTGTTTTTCTGCATGAAATTAATACAATCGGCGATAAACGCATCAGGAGCGGCTTTTTGTAAATACTCTAAAACCTCGCTCGCGTCATAGCTCCCTGTAATCGGGAAAACCGCATTGTTACAGGTGAAAATCGCGCCGCCTTCCTTAATAAGCGGTAAAACTCGCACAGTCTCAGCAAGCTCCATAACAATTAACATATCGGCGGTCTTCAGCCCGAGAATGGGTGAGCTTATAGCGGCGGGGTTTTCTGAAAATCTGACATGAGATGTTACAGAGCCGCCGCGCTGTGCCATACCTATGGTTTCAGAGGTTCTCGCAAATAACCCTTTTTTCATCGCCGCCCCTGCGAGTAGCTTTGAGGCAAGCACCGTCCCCTGTCCGCCCGTACCTGCTATGACGATATTGTATTCCATCACTAAACCCCCTTTATAGCACCGATTCTGCATATTTGTGTGCAGAGTCCGCAACCGTTACACGCCTCATAAGTAATGTATACCTTTTTATCCTCGGAAACCATTGCAGGACAACCAATCCTGCGGCACAAGCCGCAACCCGTACAACTTTCGTCTACGGTGTATTTATTACTGCTTTTTGAGACAACAACGCAAGGTGCTTCAAATAAAATGACCCTCACGCCCTTTTCGTCAAGTACGGAAGCGACTGCTTTTTTTGCTTCATCGAAATTAAAAGGATTACAACGCACTGCTTTTGAAACGCCGCATGCCTTTATTATTTCGTAAATGTCTACCTTAGGCGCGGGGGTTCTCATGAGCGTTTCGCCCATTCCCGGGTGTTGCTGACCGCCTGTCATGGCTGTCGTATGATTGTCGAGAATTACTGCGATTATGTCTGTCATATTATACACTGCATTTATAATCCCCGTGATTCCGCTGTGAAAAAATGTGGAATCACCGATAAAAGCAAAGCTCAACCTGCCGCCGTCCGAGCTTCTCTGCTCCCCTCTGCATATCCCCTGCGCTACGGTAATTCCGCCGCCCATACAAAGACAGGTGTCAACCATGTCTAAAGGCGCGGCGTTACCGAGGGTATAACAGCCTATATCACCGCAGAATACGGCTTTTCTCCCTTTTGCCGCCTCTTTTACTGCGAGAAAAGACGCCCTGTGAGAACAACCCGCACACATCACAGGCGGCCTGACAGGCAACGCAGGTAGCGGCGGTGTGTTGTTATCGGAAATATCATCGGTAGTATTACTTTTTTCAATATCCGTATGTTCGCCCGTTAAGAATCGGTTTATAGTATTTTGGGCAATATCGGGAGTTATTTCACCCACATTTTGTACATGTCTTGTTCTTTTCCCGAAAATTTTCACACCAAGCTTGTGCCGACCGCAAAGATTAATTAAGCAATTCTCAATAACGGGGTCAAGCTCTTCAATTACTAAAACCTTATCAACGTCTTTCAAAAACTCCAACGCTTTCTTTTCAGGGAAAGGATATGTCGAGACCTTAAACAGCTTTAAATCCGTTGAAATGCCTTTAAGAGCCTCTTTGACATAGGCGTAGCAGGTACTGCCGCAGGCTAAGCCTGTTCTCCCGCTTCCTTCAATAAAATTAAACGGGTACTCGGAAAACTCATCGCTTAGGTTTAGCAGATTATTTTCTATAATCGGTTTATTTTGTGCCGTGAGTTTCGGAAATATTACCCAACGGGGGCTTTTTTCAAATCCTACGTCAGCCTTAAAATTAAGTTTTGGTAAAATTTCCACGCTCGCCCTCCCGTGGCAAATCCGCGTAGTAACGCGCATTATTACAGGTCTGCCGAGACTTTCCGAAAACTCGAAGGCATCCGCAATCATTAAATAAGCCTCTTCGGGACTTGACGGGTCGAATACTGCAAGCTTCGCAAAAATTCCGAAGTGCCGAGTGTCTTGCTCCGTTTGTGACGAAATCGGACCGGGGTCATCCGCAACAACTATAACCATCCCCCCTTTTACACCGACATAATTAAGGCTCATCAGCGGGTCTGCGGCGACGTTTAACCCCACCATCTTCATTGTGACGAGGGAACGCACGCCCGTATACGCCGCACCCGCCGCAACTTCAAGCGCTACTTTCTCGTTGACCGACCATTCGATGTAAAATGAGCCGTCTAAGTTTTTTGACAGCGTTTCGAGGATTTCCGTTGACGGAGTCCCCGGATAGCCTGAGGCAAGTCCTATTCCTGCACGTATCGCACCGATTGCAATGGCTTCATTACCCATTAAAAGTTTTTTCATATCTCTTCTCTTTTCTTATTCATAATTTTAAGTATTACAATAGAAATAACTCCCAAAGCGGCAAGCACGCCGAGAACCGTAAAACGTATGATTTGGTCGTCTATTTTATTAATCAAAATAGGAAACAAGAGTGCTGAAATCATGAAGCCGACCATTACAGTGCCGTAATTTGAGCCGATATTTTTTAATCCGAAATTTTCAGAGGTCAGAACAGGGTACAACCCCGAATATCCGCCGAAACAAAAAGCAACAACGGCAATAACCGCGGCAAGGAGTACGCCTTGTGCAAAACACAGTGCGAACGCGCCGAGCGACGTAGCCGCTAAAATTACGATGTCAGCAGATTCTCTGCCGATTTTATCCGACATAAGGGGGGCGCCGAGCCTGCCGAGTGCGTTGGCAATTCCCGTGAACATAACCAAATATGTCGCAAAAGACTCAAGTCCTCTGTTCGCCGCTAAAATCTTGAGGTCGGGATTGATTATAAAAAACACCGATGTTCCCACCATGAGCGAGAAGGTTATAAGATAATAGCGCGGACTTTTAAGCATTTCGAGCGTTGTATACTGCTTACCTTTAAGCGGAGGAGGAGCCGCACCCGCGACTTGTTCGGGCGTTTTTATGAAATTGAAAAGAATTAGCGTAGCCGCCGCAAATGCCCCCGCAAGAATCATGAATACAATATTTAAGGAAAAGTTTTTAATAAGCGTTTCACAAAGCGGTGCAAAAATCACCGTCGATGCGCCAAATGCACAGACGGCAACACCCGTGGCGAAACCTCTGTTTTTTACGAACCATTTCTGAACGGCGGCAATGATGGCATTGTAAGCCACCCCTACGCCGAAACCGCCTAAAATACCGTAGAATATGTAAATCATAAATACGGACGCAGTTTGTGCGGGAATAAACGATGTTACCAACATACCCGCCGCTACCAAAAGTCCGCCGACCAAGCAATTTATTTTTACTCCTGTTTTGGCTTGCAGTTTTCCTCCCGCGAGGATTCCTATGACGAAAAAGCAAAGCATAAACGAAGAAGTCAGTTTTACATCGGCGGTCTCCCAACCGTAGAAATCGCTTACCGGTGCGACGAAAACGCTCCAGACATAAATAATGCCCATGAAAAGAAGTAAAGCCGCCCCCGCAATTAAAACTTTAAGCCCTTGTTTGTTTTGTGAGATTTTTTCTGTTTTGCTCATTGGTTTTACGCTCCTTGAAATTAAAATTATTTTTATGTAGCGTTAAAGACTACAAGAATTACACAGCATATCGCCCCCGACGGGGGCGATAACTATTCAATCAAGATTAAGAATCGAGGTTATATCTCGTCTTCCGTAAATTATTCGCGTTATCGTTGCAATTTTTTTATCTTCATCAACAAGATAAAGAACTAAATAATTTCCAACAGCCACAAATCTGTACCCTTTTTCATGAAGTTTCTCATTACGATGTAACGGATATATAAAGGGGTTCTCGGAAATAATATTTTCTTTCTTTTTTACATTGTTAAAGAACCGTTTAGCGGCTTCGGGATTCGATAATTCAACCCCGATATTATTAATTATATCATTAATATCTGCTTTAGCAATTGCGGAATATTTAACGCAAAAATTCATATTTGCTCCTTAATTCGTCAAATACTTCTTCAGCAGAGAAAGTTCGCCCCTCGGCAATGTCCTTTTCAGCTTCCTCAAGCTTTGCATAAAGCTCTTCCATGCTATTTACGATAACGCTTGCGGGTGCGGGTAATTTCCTCACATCAAAAGGCAAGCCGCCCGTAAGATTGACCTGATGGAGAAACATATTCACCGCTTCGGATAACGACACCCCAAGTTCGCCGAGGGTCGCTTCTGCGTTCGCTTTTACGGTTCCGTTAACGCGGATGTGCAGAGTTTCGTTTTTTGTCATTGTCTGTTTCATACTAATCACCTCCATTAATATTGTATCACAAAATTAATGCAAATGCAACACATTTTTGAGGGTTTTCAAAAATTTAATCCGAAAAAGACACTGCTCCTCTGCGGACTATACTAATAAACGCTTTATTCTTCTCTAAAACGAATTTAAACAGCGGTACGCCGATTACGGTAATCACCACGAACTGCCCCAGCCCCACAAACACCATATTCTGCCATAAAGGTAAAGGAGAGCCAAAAAAATACTTAATCATTATGCCCACCATTACCGCATTGGTGACCACAGGGAGCAAAGAGGACAGCCAAATACTTTTCAACCTGCACATAGGGAACACTGCAAGCGCAGTCCCCGCCGTGCCTAAAAGCATATCAATCCAACCAAACGGGCTGGCGATAAAATTTGCTATAAAACAACCTAAAATCATGGGGACGCAGAAAACGGGGTTGTAAAAGCAAAAAAGCACGAGTATTTCCGAAATGCGAAACTGAACCTCTCCGAACGAAAGCGGGTTAATTAGGGTTAATGCGACATAAACAGCGGCTAAAACCGCGCCGAACGCGACCTCGCGTATAGTAATTTTCTTCTGCATGATAAAATATTCTCCTTGTTTTTTTATTCAGTGGTTATCAAGGCACACTGTATTTCACATTTTAACACAATTTTTTGTGGTTGTAAAGGTTTTTTTGTAAATTTTTATTGCACTGTTTTATTTTTTGTAGTATAATTATATCATGTAGTTTGTTTCAGGTAGGTGAAAGTATTGCCAAATCCGCATCATTACAACAAAAAAGAGCCCACCCTTACCCCTGCGATTATTATTATTAACATCCTTATAGCAGGGGTGGTTTTGCTTATGGTGTTTTTTATATACAACTATGTGAGTTCCGACACCCCTCCCGCCCCGCCTCCTCCCACACCCGAGCATGTAAACACGGAAAATCCGAGTCCCCAAAATGACGAGGAGATTCCCGAAAATACAGAAAGTCCGTCTGTAACAACGACACCCGAACCAACTACCTCGCCTGTCAGCATGACAAAAGCCGTCACAACACCGCCGCCGTTATCAGACCCGTCTTCCGCATATGTACCGGGTACGTATGACGAGAGCTTTTTCGCAAATGACCTATTCATCGGAGATTCAATTATGACAGGGATTTATCTCTATGGCTTTATCCCTGCCGAAAACGTCTATGCAAAAGTCGGAATAAATCCCTCAAGCGCGTCAGACACGGAAATAAACGGGCTGACCGCCCTATCTAAGGCGACACAGATGAAGCCCGCTCGTATATATGTTATGCTCGGCTCAAACGGTATATCCTTCTTGTCGGGTTCGGATATGGTCACGCATATGGAAGGGTTTATGGAAGAGTTAGCCAAAGCCGCACCGAACTCACAAATAATTTTACTGACTATTCCGCCTGTGACCGCCGAATACGAGCAATCCCACCCCGAAACAATCCAAAATGTAAACGACTACAATTATATGCTGAAAACCTCGGCTCTGAGGAACAACTATTTTATTATAGACTCTGCCGCGACTTTAAAAGACAGCGAGGGCTATTTAGCCGCCGAATACGCCGAAGCGGACGGACTGCATTTTAAATCAAGCGCGTATAAGGCTATGTTGAGTCTCATACAGTATACAGTACAAAATTCATGATATTAAAAGATTAAGGAGTTGATACCTTTGGCTTTCTTCGGTTTCTTCGATTATAATAAAGCGGGTAAAGGGGTTGCAAAAAACGCCCCGGAAAAAAGGGCGTTCTTTAGGTTCTGGGAGCTTTTTACTCGAAAGTTCTGGAAATTTTTCTATATAAATATGCTTTACGTCCTCTTTTGTATTCCCATAATTACTATCGGTCCTGCGACGGTGGCGTTAACGCAGATTATGCGTAAATTCACGACAGAGCAGCCTATTTTCGTTTTTGACGAGTTTTGGAGAGCGTTTAAGCGAAATTTTAAGCAGGGTTTTATCGTCGGGCTTTTCACTTTAATCTTTTTGGCTTCTTTCACAGTTACCTGCATTTATTTCTTTCTGCCGGAGATTGAACTGTATTATTTTAACACAATGCCCGAAACCACCTTGTCCAATATGGTAATAATGTCTTTATCCCTTGCGGCGGGTATGTTTATATGGATGATGCACTTTTATATATATCCGCAAATCACTGCACTCTCTCTAAGTCTTAATCAAATCATTAAAAACTCGCTTCTGTTAGTCGTTCTCGGTATAAAACAGAATTTGGTCACACTGCTGTTTTCTGCCCTTATTGTCATTGTTATGGTTTTATTTGTGCCGTATTCGGTTTTTCTGTTACCTTTTATTCCGTTCGCATGGCTCAATTTTCTAATGGTTTTTAACTCCTACCCCGTGATTCAAAAATATATAATCACGCCCTATTATGAGGCACGCGGTGAAAAAAACCCCGAAATACCCGATTATTCCGAGAGTAAAGACAGCGAGGAGAGCCTTTTTGAGGACTTCGGCGGTCGTGAAGCGGAAATTAAGTCTAAACCTAAGGTCAAGGGAAAAGTTATAAGGTAATTTCATTATGTATGCGTTTACGAAGTCATAGGAGTAATAAATTATTAAATTATTAAATATAAAGGTTGAATTTTATTTAAAAATATGTTATAATGAATTATTAATAATTAAAGGAGCAAGGCATGAAAGTTGACCTGCACTGCCACACTACTCTGTCTGACGGCTCGCTCGGCATAGAGGAAACCATAGCGCAAGCAAAGCGAAATTCCATAGATTGCGTCGCCATAACAGACCATGACTCACTGTCCTCACTGTCGCGTTCGAGTATATTAGGTCGGCGTTACGGCATTACGGTAATCCCCGCAGTCGAGTTTTCAGCCTTCGACGGCGCGAGAAAAACGAAAGCTCATATAATTTGCTATCTGCCGCAAAAGCCCGACCGCCTCGAAGGGCTGTGTATGCGTAACACCGATTTCAGGAAAAAGCGCGGTATGAGCATGGCGAGAAAGGTGATTGAAAAATACTCGATTTCTCCCGACCACATAGCCAAATACTCATCAGGGAGTAACGCTATATACAAATGTCATATTATGCACGCTCTGATGGATTACGGTCATACGACACGGCTTTACGGCGGACTTTATAAAAAGCTGTTTAATATGGACGACGGGCTTTGCTCGGAGGAGGTAAAGCGCGAGATAGAGGAGTATCCGGAGGTCAAATTCGTTATTCAGCTCATCCGTTCAGCAGGCGGAATCGCAGTTTTAGCGCATCCGAGCGTCTATGACAATTTCGAGTTGCTTGAAGAATTAGCCGTAAAGGGAGATATTGACGGCGTGGAGGTCTGGCATCAGAGTACAAAAGAAAGTGACAAGGATTTTTTACTCGCTGTAGCGCAAAAGCATAATCTTATAACGACCGGCGGTTCGGACTTTCACGGCTTTTATAACCATAAGGCGAAACCCTTAGGCTCGAACCTGACGCCATCTGCATCGCTCCATAAACTACAGAACTTCCACAGCAGCATAAAAAAGGGACTGACCGTTTAAAAAATTATCCGTAAAAAGGACAACGAAAAGAGGTAAAAAATGAAAACCTACGAATACAAACCACGTAATATCTGCGCTCAAAAAATAACTTTCTCGCTCGATGGTAACACAATCAGCGGCGTTAATTTTCAGGGCGGATGCGGAGGAAACACTAAAGGTATAGCCGGTCTGCTCGAAGGAGCCGATGCAAGAGAGGCAATAAAACGGCTCGAAAACATTCAATGTCAAAACAGAGGTACATCATGCCCTGCCGAATTGGCAAAGGCACTCAAAGAAGCTATTGAAAATTAAAACTCGGAGGTATACATGAAAAAAACTTTTAACGCCCGCACGGTCGGACGCAGTTTCACCGTGTTTTTAATCTTATTCTCATTCATCTTTACATACCTGCCTGTAGCGGCGTCTGCGGCTACACCCTGGCACGGTATAAACCCGCTGCGAGAAGGCGTTTCTTATGTAATAAACAACGAAATCACGCTCGTCTCTGACTTTATTATACCAAACGGTACAGAGGTAACAATAAATAAGGGCGGAAAGCTGATAATCGCGGCGAATACAAAATTAACCTTACAGGGCGGCTTAACAATCGAGCCCGGTAGTGAATTCGATATAAACGGAGAGTTTGAAATAGACGTAGAAGGTATAGCCAACGTAAAAGGTACGCTCTTCGTTGCCGTTGGCGGAAAGATGATTAGCTACGGCGAACTTATAATAGAAGCCAAGGGCGGTATAGTCAACGGCGGCGACGTCACGATTACAGAAGGTTCGAGCTATACGAAAAACGGCTTAGTCGCAAGCGTTCCCGGCGCTGTCTTTCGTAACAATATAATTAAATACACCCCCACGGTGAAGCCGCCAAGACTCCCTAACGAAATCATGACCTCTGCGATTTTGAAAAACGAACCGCGTACAGAGCTTTTAGGGATAGATGTTTCACACTGGCAAGATAAAATAGAATGGGATAAGGTAGCCGCGAGCGGGGTTAAGTTCGCTATAATCCGCGCCGCGCGGGGTCATCACAGCGATGAGTATCCTATGAGAGAAGATACTCGCTTCCGCGAGAATATCGAGGGTGCAATAAAAAACGGGATAGATGTAGGGGTATATTTTTACAGCTATGCCCATACTCCGGAGGAAGCGAGGATTGAAGCACGGTTTTTCTTAGACGTAATTAAGAGCTATAAAATAACATATCCGGTGGTTTTCGATGTTGAAGAGGATTTTCATAAAGCAATGAGTAAGGAACGTCTGTCCGAACTCACCGAAGCGTTTATGGAAGTAATTATGGATGGTGGGTATTATCCCATGCTGTACTCTAATAAGACTTTTCTTGAAAACAAATTTGAAAAGCAGGTAGTCGATACATATGCAATATGGCTCGCACTATGGAGTACAACGCTTACATATGACGGACCGTACTATATTTGGCAGTATACGGCGACAGGTAAAATAAACGGAATTACCGGAGATGTTGACCTGAATGTCTCATATATTGACTTCCCCTCGGTACTCCGAAAATACGGGTTAAATAATTTGAGGTAATATAAATAAAAATCGGGGCTGTCGACAATTTTTGACAGCCCCGATTTTTTTAATGTTTATTTTACTTATTCGTCGTCGCCTGATTCGACCTCTTCTTCCTTTTGTCCGTACTTCTCTTGTACCGCCTTTTCTTCCCTCTTTTGGGCTGCCTCTAAGCCCGCATTAATTTTATCAATTACAGCGGGGGCGGACTCCTTCGGTTTTGGGGCGGTAGTCGCTTTATCAATACTATTTCCGAGGTTTTTATTCATAATATCAAGATTTCCGGTCAGGTTAGATAACTGCTCCCGCTTTAGTGACGTATCTACTCCGCGAAGCTGGTCCATTCTGATTTCTGAAAGTAACGCTCTCGCCCTGTTTTCTATACCGAGACGCGCCGAGTTCATCGTCTTTACCATTGCGAGCGAGCTACCCGCCCCAAAGAAAAAGTCAAAACCTGTCTGATTTTTATCGGTATTCGTTGTGAACAGTGCCGCCGTTCTGTCATGCGCGGCGGCAAGCTGCGCCGCATGAAGCTCGTCTATTTCGGTTTTTGAGGAGTTTTTTACCGAAGAGTAGCCCGTAGCTATCGAATTATAAACGGTTGCCATATCGTTTACCCCTTTCCTGTATGAAATATATCGTCAAAAATCCCTATATGTATTGTCGGCAGTTTTTTGGAAAACTTTAGCCTAAACTTAATTAAATTAAAGAATTTCATTAAATTTTCTCGTGCTTTTCTGCAACCTTTTTTATCGCCGCTCAGTGTTTTTAATATAACACTGCTTCTGTCCGCGCCGCGTGCAGGTAAAGACAGACGATTGTTAATATAAAAGGATTGCCGTAATTTTATCTCGATAAAAAATTACGGTAATCCTTCTTTTCATATGGTTCTAAAAGATGAACTCTTGTGAGAAATCGAAGGTTTTAAAATAATCTTTCGCCGTTTCTGCCCTGCGAATCAGCTTAAACGAGCCGTCCTCACACAGCAGAATCTCCGCGCTTCTAAGCTTTCCGTTATAGTTGTAGCCCATAGAATATCCGTGTCCACCCGAATCGTGAATAATCAGAATATCTCCTATATCAATTTTCGGTAACTCGCGCTGAATAGCAAATTTATCATTATTTTCACAAAGCCCCCCCGCAACGTCATATACATGGTCATGGGCGGCGTTTTCTTTACCCGCTACGGTAATATGATGATAGGCTCCGTAAAGCGCGGGTCGCATAAGGTCGCAGGAACAAGCATCGGTATTGATATACTCTCTGTATATATGCTTCTCTCTTATCGCTTTTGTAATAAGATGTCCGTAAGGCGCGAGCATAAAACGCCCAAGCTCGGTATAGATTGAAATATCTCCGAGCCCTGCGGGTTCAAGAATTTTTTCAAACTGCTCTTTTACGCCCTGCCCTATTTTCATTATGTCGTTCGGTTTTTTGTCGGGTAGGTACGCCACGCCGATACCGCCTGAGAGGTTGACGAAATTTATTTCAACACCTGCTTTTTCCTTGATTTCGACAGCAAGCTCAAACATCAGCCCTGCTAAAACGGGGTAATATTCCTCCGTCTGGGTATTACTGGCTAAAAAGGCGTGTATTCCAAAGCGTTTCGCGCCTTTTGCTTTAAGAATTTTAAAGCCTTCTATGATTTGCTCCCTCGTGAAGCCGTATTTTGCCTCGCCCGGTACGTCCATGACGTTGCCCTTTTCGCTTGTTTTAAAATCACCGCCCGAATTAAACCTACAGCTTATGGTTTCGGGGATTCCGCAGAGCTTATCTAAGACTTCAATATGGGTTATATCGTCAAGATTTATGATTGCACCGTTGTTGTAGGCTAAAATAAAATCCTCATCGGGTGTTGCATTTGAGCTGAACATTACTTTTTTCGAGCCGACCTTATCGGCAAGAAGTAATTCGTTATAGCTCGCGCAATCAAATCCGCAACCTTCCTCCTGCAAAATCTTCATTATGTACGGGTTCGGAGTGGCTTTTACTGCGAAATACTCGCAAAAGCCTTTGTTCCATGCGAAAGCCTCATGCAGACGGCGAGCGTTTTCCCTTATTCCCTTTTCGTCATAAAGGTGAAAAGGGGTGGGGAATTCTTTAATAATTTCTTCTAATTTGGGAATGGTTACAAATGGGGTCTTCATGGTTTTATTCTACCTTTCAAATATTTTATAAATTCAAATACTTCGCCAAAAATCTGACAGACAAGTTAACCCAGCCGCCGCAATGGGTGTCATAATACCTTTCGTCATATCCCGAAGCCTTTGAGCAGTCGGAAAGTCCGTGCGGTCCGCTGTCGTACATATGCAGTTCTACAGGTACGCTGTTTGAGACGCACGCCTTCGCCATAACTATGCTGTTATGCGCGCTGACGCTGTCATCGTCTGCCGTACACCATAGAAAGATGGGAGGGGTTTTAGGCGTCACGCGGTTTTCGAGCGATAATCTGGATAGGTTCGCGCCTGAAGCATCGTCTCCCGTTAAAATACTGAAAGAACTTTTATGGGGGGACGTCACGCCGCTGATAACAGGATAACACAGCACAGCCGCCGCCGGACGGATGTCTTCGGGTTCACACCCTATGACCCGCACAATACCGGTATCGCTCCACATCGTAGCGAGACAACCTGCTAAATGACCGCCTGCCGACGCGCCTACTACTGCAATTTTCTCCTTATCAATCCCGAATTCCTCTGCCCGCGCTTTTATTTTAAACATCGCATATGCCGCATTCGTAAAGGCGGCGGGGTATTTTTTTCCGCAGGTGTAGTTAAGAATAAAGGCGTTATAACCTTCAGCTATGTAACGCATGGCGATTGGCTCGGCTTCTCTGGCGGAACAGCGTTCATAACCGCCTCCGGGGAAAACCACGACAGCGGGACGTTTATGCGTCCACGGAACCTCCTCTATCCTGCTCAGAATAAAAGCTCTCACGTAAGCGGTACGCTCGTTGTTAAGAAAAAAAGTCTTAATAGTCATTGTTTTGCGTCCTTTCGCCGTATACGACGGTGTACATATATTCCTTAGTTGCTTATAGTTGTTACATTTTACAGTATAACATAAATCCGACGCCCCGTCAATATACTTTGTCGTTTTACGTCTTATAAGTCGTTTTTATTGACGAATTGTTTAATCCATGCTATAATAGAAGCAATAATTAATAATCAAATACGGGGTTTTTATGAAAAATCGAATTTTATGCGGGTTATTAATCCTCGCAGGGCTATTCTCGTCGGCATGTATTGAGCAGGTCTTTGAACTCGAACCGAGGGAACGAGCCCAAAACAACACCGAATCGGATAGCATTTCTGACGATTTATCGTCGGAAAATTTCTCCGTTTCCGCTTTGTTGCCGTCTGCCTTCGCTTTTACCGCAACAGACATTTACGGTAACGAGGTCTCGGAAGAAGCTTTAGGCGAAAAGCAGGCGTTTTTTATACACTACTGGGGAACATGGTGTCCCCCCTGCGTTAATGAGATGGGTGACTTAGCCGAGGTAGCCGTAAATTATGCCGACCGTGTCGGATTTATCGGATTAGTCGATGACTATGAATCTAATCTGCAGGGTGCTGTTGATATTATAGAAGCAAGCGGTGTGCCGGATTCTTTTTTGATGATAAACGCAAACGAGCCGAGTGCGGCGGCAATGCTTGACGCTGTTAAGACGGGTTATGTTCCGACCACTGTCATTGTTACCGCTGACGGAAGGATTTCCGATGCGATAATCGGAGCTAATGGCAAAGGATATGCCGATATTCTCGATAGGATACTCGGTCGGTAATTTTTGGTGATTTTATATGACTAAACACAGACTTTTAACCTTACGAATCGCGCTTCTTATGGTTGGCGCAGGGTTTGCCGCGTTCGGAATCCTGCGCGGCGAATTAACCGAAATCATGCGTAAAGCTGTAATCGTTTGCCTCGAATGTATAGGTATAGGATAGAAAGTGTTAAAAATGAAAAGACTGATTACTCAATTTTCCTTTTTTTTCATGCAAAACCCGCTGATAAAAAACTTCTTTACCGGAGAAATCTACAGCGGCAGTGCGAAAAAAATCTGTACGCCCGGATTAAACTGTTACTCCTGTCCGGCGGCGATAACCTCCTGCCCGATAGGCGCGGCGCAGTTATTTTTCGCAGGAACGCGGCATAATATCAGTCTGTTTATTACGGGCTTTTTACTTTTTATCGGGATGGTCTTCGGGCGATTTATATGCGGGTATTTATGCCCTATGGGACTATTTCAGGACTTGATTTATAAAATAAAAACGCCTAAGTTGAGACTGCGGCTTCGGTTTTTACGGTATGTAAAGTATGCGGTTTTACTATTATTTGTAGTAATTTTCCCCCTTGCGTTTTTGCACGAATTATCGGGTTTAGGTTCTCCTTGGTTCTGCAAATACATATGCCCGTCCAGTACTATATTCGCCGCTCTCCCGATTTTAGCGTCAAGTGAAGCTCTGCGTGTCTTTACGGGCGGTCTGTTTGTTTTAAAAACAGCGGTCGCGGCGGGTATTATCGCCGCTTCGACTGTAATTTACCGCTTCTTTTGCAGGGTTATATGCCCGCTCGGAGCGGTGTATTCGTTGTTTAACGGCGTTGCCCTTGTCAGAATGAATTTTGAAAAATCAAAATGCTCGTCATGCGGAAAGTGCCGAGAGGTCTGCCATGTCCGAATAAATCCCGCCGTCTCTCCCAACTCTCCCGAATGTGTGCGTTGCGGAAGCTGTGTAGGCATATGCGGCGATAAGGCTTTGAACTATTATATCACAGCAAGAGCGGAAAAATCGGAAAATAAGTCATAGCTCCTTAGTGTTCATGACCACCTCTGCATAAATAGTCGCAATGATTTGGTACAGTTCGGGCGGGACGGCAGAACCGCTGTTAAGCATTACAAGAAGCGCGGCGGCACTGTCGTCGCGATAAATCGGCACGCCGTTTTCGTCGGCTATATTAACGATTTTCTGTGCTAATTCTCCGAGACCGGAAGCGACCACGACAGGCGCGAAATTAAGCTCCGGATTATATTTCAGCGCGACCGCGGCTTTCTGCCCGTATCTGATATTACGCTTTGACATTAAAGCCTGTCCTCCTTTCGCGTATATCGGGGAAAATCTGTGTTAGGTCATGCGGTTTAAGTAACGGACCCGTTTTAATTTCGCGAGTAGTATAACCCGCCTGCGCTATGATTCTGCCTACCTTTCCGAGTAGTGATGCGGATTTTTCAGAAAAACTCTCAGGGTAAAAAAACGAAAGATTAACATCTTTTCCGTCGGCATATAAGTCAACCTCAAAATGCCCTGCGGCTTCTACCTCAAACGTCAAAAAGAGGTGATACTTACACTTTCCTCCCGCCGCACGGGTTGAGGTGTTTTCTTCGTCAGCATCCACCCATAACTCCCCGAACGACTTTAGCCCGTCTACATCAAGCGGGATTATATAATGTGCGAGAGGCGTAAACACACCCGGCGCGTTAATCAGGCTTTGCAAAAGATTTGAGGCGTTATAGTTGTTAAGGGTTTTTATGGCGGCATGGTCTATATTTTTTTCAACAAATTCAATAAGCTGTTTAAGCGCGGATTCTCTCGCGGCATCGGACACTTCTCTATTCGTGCCTTGGCTATTGTTTTGTCCTGCCGCTTCTTCCTTCGGCGTCGGTAACTCACCCTTATCCACCATACCGTTTATAATATCGGTCAGATATTCATAGAGCGTCTGCCTTTCGGGAATATCGGGCATACTGCGAAGAATATCGTTAAGATAATTCACGAGCTTCGTAATGTCGTCAAGCCGCGCCATTTCCGAATCGAGTGCGGTTCTCACCTGCGAATTATTTGCTTCGGAGCCTCCGAGCAGGGTTTCGAGCATATTTTTTATGGTTTCGATACCGCTTTCTCTGCCGAGCAAAAACCCTCTTAACATTGAGGTAAATTTATCCTCATCTAAGATTATATTATTTAATAAACCCTCGTTCGCTAAAAGCTCGCCTATTTGGCGGGGAACCCCCGCCTGTTCATTAGCCTCTTTCGGGGCGGTCTGCGACAGGGATTGCTCTGATTTCTCAGGCGTTGCTATGTTCGCTGTCTGTTTTTCTTCGGCAGTATGCTCTGCCGTCTTAGCCTCAGGGGGCAGGTCTGCCTCTCTAAGTGTCTGATACGCTCGTTCCGCCTCCTTTGCGCCGTTCTCACCGAGCAACTTCTCGGTAAGCTTTGCAAAAGCATCGGTTAACTCCTCGCGCATACGAAATCCCGAAACCTGCGTTAAAAGCTGTGAAAAGTATTCGTTCATCACCGCTTTATTTGTATTATAACGCGAAAGGTTATGAATAATCAGCGGAATCAGCACCTGAACCCGTTCGTTATTTAGCAGACTGTCGGACACATTTTTAGTCAGAAATAGCGTTTCGCTTTTGAGTTGCTCAAAATGTTCGGGGGCATCGGGATTCGCCCACCGCTCCGCAAGGGTCGAAAGGTCTTCCGCAAGAGCCTTATTCGGGGAAAAATACTGCGCTAAGAATTTCATGTTAGATGAAAGAGCGTTCAGAATTTCCTGCTGATTGCGGGAAAAGTTAATTGCCTTTAACATATTTCCGACAGCATTTTTTAATTCCTCGGCGTTGGGCTTCCCTTCGCTTGTCCCCACGAGATGCCTCAGAAGGTCAAAAAATTTATCGCTTCCGAAAATCGTGGTACTCTGCTCTTGTGCTATAAGCTCAGAAACAACCGCGTCAGGGTTCAAAAAAACAGATTTCATAAGCTCTTCGAGTTCACCGTAAAGCTCTGTATAGCCGTTAGATTTAGCTACAGCAAGAAGGTCGGCGTTTAAAATCTGCTTCAGCGACTCTACCGCCATATTCGGGTCTTTATTCAGTTTGACCAGCATGGGCAAAAAGTCCTTCTGTTCAAGAAGCGTACCCTTCCGCCC
Organism: Oscillospiraceae bacterium; assembly: GCA_009778065.1. GTDB lineage: Bacteria > Bacillota > Clostridia > Oscillospirales > Ruminococcaceae > Ruminiclostridium_E. The sequence goes on along the minus strand of WRKM01000013.1, from coordinate 62,189 downwards.
CGCTTCGCGGTCAGAAACCGAAACAGCCTCAAGCGGACTCATAAGCCGAACTATATCAAACTGCTCGCCGCCTACACCTGATTGTTTACCTGTTAAGTTGTTCTGTGAGTAGCTTTTTCCGGAAATAGGATTAGAAATTTGTGGTATACCGGGCATAAAATTCACCCCCTTAACATTATATTAGCATATTTTTTTACATTTGGCAAACTTTTTCTTTGGAAAATATACAAAATTTTTTCAGTTGTTCATAAAATGTTAACAATCTCTTGTCTAATGTGTGTTATAATTAGTCAGAGTAATAAAAATTCTTTATTTCGATGAAAGGATATGGTAAAAATATGTCTAAGATTGAATCCGGCATGGAGTCCATGATTGACATGTATATTTTTGAGACCAACACTCTTCTTGAACAGCTTGATGAAATCCTGCTGAAAACAGAGGAGGCGCAAACCTTTACGGGGGACGATATAAACGAGATTTTCCGTATAATGCACACGGTTAAAGGCTCGTCGGCTATGATGGGCTTTGATGAGTTACAGCTTCTTGCACACAAGGGCGAAGAATTATTTTTTATAATAAGAGAAAAACCCGACAATCTCAGCGATGTGAGCTTTGTGTACGACTTGGTTTTCCGTATGTCTGACCTATTTAAGGCGGAGGTCGAGCTCATACAGGGCGAGGGTGAATATGTAGCCACAGATTTTTCGGCGGTTTTAAGTGACCTCGAAAAAGGCGCGGCTATACTGACCAGCGAGGGCGGTGTAATCCCCGAAACCGCTTCACTCTCTTCTCCTGCGGCGTCCGGCGGAGGCGAATTCGGCGAGGGCTTTATGACCGTGCGGATTTATTTCCAGGAAGGCTGTAAAATGGAAAACCTGCGTTCTTCTATGTTGCTTAATAAAATCCGCGAGGAAGCGGATGTTAAAGATTTTTATCCGAAAGATTTAGAGGGCGACCCCAACGCGAGCGATATTATTGTCGAAGAGGGCTTCACCGTGACCTTTAAAGCAGACCCCGAAGAGAACGGGGCGGTATTAAAGCTCATAGAAAACGCAATAAATGTAGAATCCTATGAAGTTATACATAACAACGCCTCGGGACAAAGCGGCTCCGACCAGGTTGCGGCATCCGAAAATGAGAACGAAGCTTCGATAGCGGCGGCGGTTTCATTACCGACAGATTCTGCGGCAACCTCAGGAGCATCGGTTCAATCGGTCGTTGAAAACGCACCGGCTCCCGTAAAAATACCCTCGTCGGATACTGCCGCACCCGCAACCCCGACCTCAAACACCAATCAGGCGGCACACCTGAACACAGGCAAACAAAGTATTATAAGCGTAAATCTTGCCAAACTTGACCAACTGCATGATATAGTCGGCGAAATCATCACGACCGAATCTATGGTAATCTCCAATCCCGAACTTGAAGGACTAAAGCTTGAAAGTTTTCTAAAATCGGCACGCGAGTTAAAAAAACTCACAGACGAGTTGCAAGATACCGTTATGTCAATCAGAATGGTTCCTCTCGCCGGTCCGTTTCAAAAGATGAACAGAATTGTCCGCGACATGAAGGTGAAGCTCGGAAAAGATGCGGAGCTTAAAATCGAGGGCGAATCCACAGAGGTTGATAAAACTATAGTTGACAGCTTAAACGACCCGCTCATGCACCTCGTCCGCAACTGTATGGACCACGGTATCGAAGACAGTGTTGAGGAAAGGCTCGAAAAAGGTAAGCCCGCCAAGGCAACGGTTACGCTGAATGCGGTAAGTTCGTCAGGAGAGGTCGTCATTACCGTGAGCGACGACGGCAAAGGAATCGACACCGAAAAGGTTCTGCATAAGGCAGAGATGAACGGTCTGCTCTTAAAGCTTCCGAGTGAATATACCGAACGCGAAATACAAAACATGATTCTGCTCCCCGGCTTCTCGACTAACGATGTTGTCACCGAGTTCAGCGGCAGGGGCGTGGGTATGGATGTTGTGCGTGATAACATCGAAAAATGCGGCGGTTCGCTGACGGTAGAGAGCAAGCACGGCTTCGGAACTACTTTTATCATAAAGATTCCTCTTACCCTCGCAATTATACAGGGAATGGAAGTCAAGGTAGACGATACCGTATTCGTGATTCCTATTTCTACGATAAGGCAGAGTTTTAAGGTGCAAAACAGCGAAATCATTAAAGATACCCAACGCGGCGAGATGATAATGATAAGAGGACAGTGTTATCCGATTATGCGTTTACATGAAAATTTCGCCATACCCAGCGAAGTAACCGACTTTGAGGACGGGATTCTTCTGCTTGTTGAGACCGATGGTAAGAGTGCGTGTCTTTTCGCTGACCGTCTCATCGGGGAACAACAGGTGGTCGTAAAACCTTTCCCCGCCTATCTCGGCAGATATAACATAAAAGGCGCGGGCTTGTCGGGGTGTACGATTATGGGAGACGGCAGCATATCTTTAATTATAGACGTCGCAAATCTGATTGAAGTTTACTAAAACGGTATAGGAGGAAGAAATTGTGGCAAATACAAGCTCGTTGTTCGCACAGAACGTAAAGCCGGGTGAAAAATCTGTTCGTCCGGAAAAAGAAGAGGAAATAACAAAAGCATTGACTTTTGCGATTGGGGAGCAGGTTTACGGGATTGAAATCCCGTATGTCGTGGAGATTCTCGGCGTACCCAAAATCACCAGAGTTCCTTGTGCTGAAGTACCGTATTTCATAAAAGGGATTATCAATGTCCGCAGTAGGGTTGTTCCTGTAGTTAATATGCGTTCCTGCTTCGGTAAAGAGGAGATTGAGTACAATGAAAAAACCTGTACAATCATCGTCGCGCTTAACGATATAACCGTAGGATTAATCGTTGACGAGGTTCTTGAGGTTCTGTCGGTAATGCAGAAAAATATAGCTAAAACGCCCGACCTGAACAACGTAAATGAAAACAGGTTTATCGAGTACATTCTTGAAATGAACGACGGAACCAAGCTTATCCTCAACATAAAGAAAATCATATTCGATAACGAATTTTAAAAAGCGAGACTAAAACATAAAAACAAAAAGAAAATCGGGGTAAAACATGATTTCAGCAAAATTATCGGACTCTGAGTTTAAACGGTTGTCCACTTTTATACTTCAAAAATACGGCATAAATCTTACACAAAAGAAAACCTTGGTTGAGGGTAGGCTTGCCAATACAATCAAGCAGCGCGGCTTTGAAGATTTTAAATCTTTTATAGACATGATTTTTGCCGACAAAACAGGTACGGAAATGATTAACCTGTTGAATAGGCTGACTACAAATCATACGTTCTTTTTAAGAGAAAAAGAGCATTATGATTTCATGAAGGATGTAGCTCTGCCCTATTTTGAAAAAACCAAGAAGAATAATAAGATTTCGATTTGGAGTGCGGCATGTTCAAGCGGAGAAGAGCCGTACACGAACGTAATGGCGGTTTTAGAATACTTTGCCCTGAAATCATCCGCATGGACTGTAGAGGTAGACGCTACGGATATATCTATGCGGGTCATGAATAAGGCGAAAGAAGCCGTATACCATGTGGATTCTATGAAAAATCTTCCCGATACATGGAAACGCAAGTACTTTATTAAACAGGATAACGACTGCTTCAAGGTTTCTCCCGACGTCACAAAGCGCGTCACGTTTAAAACCTTTAATCTCATGGACAGAGTCCCGTTTAGGGCGCAGCCCTATGACATTATTTTCTGTAGAAATGTAATGATTTATTTCGAGCATGATACGAAAATAGAGGTCGTAAAACGCCTTTATGACGTTCTCGCTCCCGGCGGTTATTTGTTCATCGGTCACGCTGAAAGTATCACCCGTGATACGACTCAGTATCAATTCGTAAAGCCCGCCATTTACCGTAAACCTTTACCCGGAGAAATAAAGTAGGGATATGACCGCCTAAAACCTAAAGCAAGGAGAGAAAATGGCTAAGAATATAAGAGTACTTGTCGTTGATGATTCCGTAATTTTCAGAACCTTGTTAACCAAGGGACTTAACGAAATTAGCGGAATAGAAGTTATAGATGCGGCGAGTGACGCATTTGAGGCAAAAGAAAAAATAATGCGGCACAAACCTGATGTTATAACCCTTGATGTTGAAATGCCGAAACTTAACGGTATTGACTTTTTGGGTCAGATTTTACCCGAATATCCCATTCCGACAATCGTGGTCACTTCTACGCCGACTAATGCCTTCGAGGCTATATCGGCGGGTGCGGTTGAATTTATAAAAAAGCCGCGAAGCAGTGAAACCGATATGTTTATTAAGGAACTCGGAAAAAAGGTTGTTATCGCCTCAAACGCGAGGGTCAGAAGAATTTCTGCCGCGTCCTTAAAAACAGTAGCTCCCATGTCTTTAGCAACTATTGCGAGCGGCACAAGCGCGAACAAAATAATCGCCATAGGCGCATCAACAGGCGGTACAGAAGCTCTCGCGACAGTTTTGGAAAACCTGCCTAAGTCTACGCCGGGTATTATCGTTGTTCAGCATATGCCCGCCGGATTCACAAAAATGTATGCCGACAGACTAAACAGAGTTTGCAATATGGAGGCTCGCGAAGCTGTTGACGGAGACCGCATACGTCCGGGGTTAATCCTTGTTGCGGCAGGGGAATTTCACCTGCGTCTTAACAAAGACACCCGCGGCTTTTACATAACGAGTAAGCGCGGAGATAAGGTTTCGGGGCATTGTCCGTCGGTTGACGTAATGTTTAACAGCGTCGCTCAAGTAGCTAAAAATAACGCAATCGGAGTAATCCTTACCGGGATGGGCGCGGACGGCGCGAAGGGCTTATTAGAAATGAAAAAAATGGGCGCATATACAATCGGGCAGGATAAAGAAACCTGTGTCGTCTACGGTATGCCTATGGTAGCTTTTAATGTGGGTGCAGTAAAAAAACAAGCCCCCTTACAGGCGATACCGAAACTTATAATGGACGAATTGAAATAAACAAGTAGCTTATGGGCAGTCTGCACCGTGCTTACGAGCGCGGTGCAATATTTGTTGCCCCGCACGGTATTTAATGTAAACCGTTTTCCCATTTTATTTCCGCTTGAAATTTGAGTTTTCATGTGTTATACTGAATATAGAGTTTATTTTCTTATTTAAAAAGTGAAGGAGTATTACATATATGAAATTAACTAATCAGATTGAAATTATGCCGGCTCTGCCTATGCGCGGATTGGTGATTTTTCCGGGGATGGTACTGCATTTTGACGTAGGCAAAGATAAATCCGTTGACGCATTGAAAACCGCCGCCGCGGGGAACAGAAAAATTTTCCTTGTTGCACAGCAGGATTCTTCGATTTCCGACCCGTTGTTTGATGAGATTTATAAAATCGGGGTAATTGTCGAAATCAGGCAGATTCTCCGTACCCCCGACAATACTACCCGCGTTTTGGTGGAAGGGCTAACTAAAGCAAGGATACTTCGGTTTATATCTATTGACCCGTTTATTGAATGTGAAGTCACTCCTATTGAATCGCGTTCCGCTAATTTATCTGCGGGCGAAAATACCGCGCTTCTCAGGGTTTTAATAGATACGTTCAAGGAATACAGCTCTCTCGCACCAAAAATGCCTCCCGAACTATATGAAAGCATAGTCACTGAAAAGAATCTGTCTGTATTATTCGATAAAATTGTCTTTAACGTATTTTTAAAGGTAGATGACAAACAAAAGCTTTTAGAAACAGGCAGTTTAAAGCGGCGCATAGAAACGCTTATCACGGTGCTTGAAAACGAAACCAACGTGATAGGACTTGAAATGGACATACACGAGCGTGTCCGAAACGCACTCGAAAAGAATCAACGTGAATACTATCTGCGGGAGCAGATGCGGGTAATGTCAAAGCAACTCGGACAGGGTGAGGACCTAATAGAAGAAGCTGAAGAATACATAGAGGAAATAGGGAAACTCGGCTTTGAATCCGAGACCGAGGAAAAGTTAATAAAAGAGGCTGAAAGACTTTTCAAGCTGTCGGTTCACTCACAGGAAGCGGGGGTAATACGCTCGTATCTTGATATGGTTCTCGATATGCCGTGGAAGACGCTCACTAAAGACAAGACCGATATAAAAAAAGCAGAGAATCAACTTGATAAAGACCACTTCGGCTTAAAAAAAGTTAAAGAGCGTATTTTAGAGCTTTTTGCGGTTCGCGCGCTTAACCCCGACATAAGGGGGCAAATCATCTGCCTTGTCGGACCTCCGGGCGTCGGGAAAACCTCCGTAGGTAAATCAATCGCTAAAGCCTTAGGTAAAAAATATGCACGTATCTCGCTCGGCGGGGTACGCGACGAGGCTGAAATCCGCGGTCACAGAAAAACATATATCGGCTCGATGCCGGGTAGAATAGTAACCGCTTTAAAACAGGCAAAATCCATGAATCCGCTGATTCTGCTCGACGAAATTGATAAACTCGGCAGTGATTATAAGGGTGACCCCTCTGCGGCTATGCTTGAGGTATTAGACGTTGAGCAAAACTCAAAGTTTATTGACCATTACCTTGAGATTCCGCTTGATTTGAGCCGTGTGCTTTTTGTTACCACCGCGAACACCACGGAAACAATCCCCCCTCCGCTCCTTGATAGAATGGAAATTATCGAACTCGGCAGTTACACCCGTGAGGAGAAGTTTAATATAGCCAAAAAGCATTTAATTCCCAAGCAGTTAAAAAAGCACGGCGAAAAGGCTTCTATGCTCAAAATCCGCGATAATGCCATATATGCGGTAATTGATTTTTATACCCGTGAAGCGGGCGTGCGTAAGCTTGAACAACGGATTGCGTCAGTTTGCAGAAAAGCGGCGAAAAAATTAATTTCCGGCGAAAAAAGCGTTATTGTCACCGCTCAAAACCTGAAAGACTTTTTAGGCGTAAAGAAATATTCGCCCGACATATTATCAAAAAATGATGAAGTCGGCGTAGCCGGGGGCTTGGCGTGGACGTCTGTCGGGGGAGTGATTATGCCTCTCGAAGTCGCGGTTATGGATGGTACCGGCAAAATCGAAATTACAGGTTCGCTCGGCGATGTTATGACCGAATCATCTAAGCTTGCCGTAAGCCTTGTACGGGTTTTAGCCCCGCGTTACGGAATTAACCCCGATTTTTATAAAGACAAAGACCTGCATATTCACGCGCCTGAGGGTGCAGTCCCTAAAGACGGTCCGTCCGCAGGGATAACAATGACCACAGCTCTTGTTTCCGCTCTGTCGGGGATAGCTGTCAGGCGTGATGTGGCTATGACGGGTGAAATAACACTCCACGGAAAAGTTCTGCCTATCGGCGGACTCAAAGAAAAAACAATGGCGGCGTATAAATCGGGAATCAAAACCGTAATTATCCCTAAAGAAAACGAACCCGATATTGACGAGCTTGACGACATAATTAAAAATAATTTAAAATTCGTTATCGCCGAGGACATAAGCACTGTTTTAGAAACCGCACTCGTCAGAACCAACATTCAACCATATCAAAAACCGCTCATCAAAGCCGACACAAATTTAATCCCTGTACCGGAAACATCGGATAAGGGTAAATCAACGGTAAAAATTGATTAGCATAAATTATTAAACCGCCGAACGGGATTAAATCGTTCGGCGGCATTTTATTTCACCAAAAACACGCATCTGCCATATTATGCTATCAGGAAATATTTTTTTACAGGAGGACATACTTTATGCAGATGATTGCAACCGTAATCGCGGTAAATCCGCGAAGCCTTACCGTCAGGAATGAAGAAAGCGGCGAAACGGTTATCGTTAACTTAAACAACCCGCGCAGATTCAATGTCGGAAACCGCGTAAGAATTACATACAACGGAATAATGACCATGAGCATGCCCCCGCAAATTACCGCTATAAACATTCAGCCCCTGCCCGTCCCGCCTTCGCGACCCACCTTTCCGGGTTCACCGCCGATTTTTCCGGTCATTCCCCCTGCCTTCCCGATAACGCCGCCATTCGCGCCGCCGCCTCGGCAAATGAGAGTACGGGTAGTCCGCAGAGAACATGGATTTCTTATCGTACAAAACACAGCGAATAATCAAATTCTTCGCGCAGATACACCGAACGCGAGATTCTTTTGTCCGGGTAATTTGGCTGTTATCCGCTTTAACCAAATAATTCCCGCACTCCCGCCGAGAATAGATTTAATAGATATAAACCCCGTTTGTTAACTATCGGCGTCAGACATTTTTAGTTCGGCGAACCTCCATGAATCCGCACACATTCTCTCTATTCCGAGTTCGGCTTTCCAGCCGAGCTCTCGCTCTGCCTTAGACGGTAAAGACCAACAACGCGCGGCGTCGCCCGGACGGCGCGGCGCGATTTTATAAGGCAGTTCAACCGAATTCGTCCTCTTAAAAGCTTCAATAATTTCAAGAACCGAATAACCCTTGCCTGTACCGAGGTTATACACTTCCGCGCCTTTTTTCATCGCAGAAAGCGCGGCAATATGCCCTTTCGCCAAATCTACTACATGAATATAGTCGCGTATACAAGTTCCGTCAGGCGTGGAGTAATCGTTTCCGAAGACGTTCAGTTCGGGAATTTTCCCCTTCGCCGCCTGTAGAATAATCGGCATCAGATTATTCGGGATTCCGTTCGGGTCTTCGCCGAGCCTGCCGCTCTCATGCGCGCCTACAGGATTAAAATAACGAAGTAAAGTAACGCTCCAATCGCCGTCCGAATCGCACAAATCGCGGCATATATTTTCAATCATCAGTTTGGTTTGCCCGTAAGGATTTAAGGTAAACAGGGACGAATCCTCACTCACGGGTACATTTTCGGGCATACCGTAAACAGTAGCGGACGAGCTGAACACCAAGTTTTTACAATTAAAAGCGTTCATAACTTCAAGCAAAACTAATGAGCCGCAGACGTTATTATGATAATATTTCAGCGGAAATTTTACGCTTTCGGCGACAGCTTTATATCCCGCGAAGTGAATGACCTCCGTGATTTCATTCTCCGAAAATATCCGCTCCAACGCACTTTTATCGCAAATATCCGCTTCATAGAACCTGAACGACCTGCCCGTCAGCTCTTTTATTGTTTCAAGAACCTTTGGCTTTGAATTAGAAAAATTATCGGCAATAATTATTTCCCTGCCATCGTTTAATAATTCTACGCAGGTATGACTGCCGATATATCCCGCGCCGCCGGTTATGAGTATAGACATTTATGACCCCTTTACTTTCACGGTTTCCAAATGTTTCTTAATAAACGCCGCACATAAACCAATCACAAACCCAACGAACGCACATCCTAAAAACAACATCAAAACCCGTGTCATGCTTGCGCCTGTATTTCCCCCCGCCTGAACTGTCGTGGTGGGTGTGGTAAATATTACGGATTTTTCGGAGTTTTTCTCATTCATATCAGAGTAATAATCATGTATTATTATGCTTAAATTTTCGCGGTTTTTGTCAAGTTCTTCAATAAACGCATTGAGTGCGTTTTCCGCTTCGCGGCTGTTTGCGCGAAGTGCGGTTTCATTTGTTTCGAGATTTTCAAGTAGTTGCGTGCTGTAACTTTCCAACTGACCTATTCTTCTTTGTAAGTCCGCAGAAATTTCAGCCTCGGATTTAGCGGCTGTCAGTATATCAATTGTTTCGTTTACAAATCCTTTTTCTCCTAAAGAATCTAATATACTAATGTACGAGTTTGCGAGTTCCGCAGAGTACTCACGATTGACTCTCATAGATTCAATTTGAAATTGTACTTCGTTTATAAATCTGTCGATGTTACGGATATATAATTCCTCATTAACCTTTGATAACCAATATCTTAATTCGCCGTCTCTTATGTCCCTTAAATCCTCAGCAAGTTCGTTAAAGCTTGCTCCGGTCGCCGTTTTATAAGACGGCTCGCTGTTATACAATTCTTCAAGATATTCTGCCCATGCCGTATACCTTGAGCTTATTTCCGTAAAATTTCTCTCGAAACTGAAATTATCCCATATTATTTCAAGCGACATTTCCTGCCATTCTCTCAAATCTTGACCATACAACATTCCGATATTTTCTTCAGTAAAATAATTACTGTTAATAAAGTTTTTGTACTGCTCACCTAAAGCCTTTAAAAACATTTTCGCTTCATTATCATTTTCAAAAACAGAGCCGCCTGATGAAATTGACAGTTCAAAGCAAGTGTTGGCTAATAATTCCTCTTGCATACTATCTTCAATCGGGACCCCATTCTCGTCTGCCACCGCCTTATATCTTGTGATGTTTACCTCTTTAATTGCATCAGCCGCCGTGACGTCATCGCGTCCGACCGCTTTCAGCGCGTTTTCCCACAACTGCACATCATATAATGAACTTATGCTAAAATCCGCGCCATTCGGGAACAAACCCTCTTCCGCGCCGGGATAATTCAGTGTAAGAGTGACTGAGCTTTCCCATAATTCAGATTCCGTGCCTCTCTGCGACATGTAATACCCCCCTGCGGCGATAAGTCCGAGCAGAATTCCAATCAGACACCACGCGAAGAAAACTTTCCTCGCGCTGTAAATAGTCAGCACCAAATCTCGCATAGAGAAAGCACTGTCCTGCTGTTCGGGCGGCATTTTCAGGTTTAGGTTAATTTCTTTTCCGTTTTCTAACATTTTTATTATCCTTTCTTTATTTTTCCGGTCCTTTAAACTCTTGTTTAAATTCGGGAGGGATATAATCATAATTCTCGCCGACATAAGTATTCACGAGCCAGCGGGATATATTACGCGGGTCTTGCAGTATTTCTACTACTTCGGGGGTCATTTGTTCGACGGGAATACGAACCGCACTCATAACCGAGTTCCATAAAGCCTTGGTCTCCTCCTCCGTGCAGGAGAAAATTTCCATTAGTTCTTCAGTCGTATAGAACTGTAGTAGCCCGTGAAGCCCGTGGTCTGCTTGCAAAACTATAACAGCATCGGGGTCGTCTTCTAAAATCATGTCTATGTATTTAAGTAACACATCCGCACTGAACTTATGATGCGCGGGATATCGAAGCGGATTATCAGCATCTTCTTCATTATGATTACCATTTTCGTCCCAGACAAAAGGTCTGTGAGGCATATTGTGAACAATTGTCGTGAACCGCGGACGGGTTTGCATCATCGAGGCTAATATACTCTCTGCGATATAGTTATATGAGGTTAAGAGCCTTCGGCTTTCTTCATTAGCGGTAAGCTCAAGTTCGGTATATAAATCAAATCCATGAGATAAAACATCTTCTTGTACAAATCCCATCGTCATTAATTTGTTGAACAACCTTAGGGTAACTGATTCCGGTAAAAATTCGGTTATGCCTATTAATTCAAATAAACCTCTTAAATTGCTGATTTCATTAATATATTCTTGTTGTTTTGCATTTGAATTCTTTGGTGATAATACATCAGTATAATTATAAAACTTATGAACAGTAGGATAAAAATAAATACCTACTCCGGCGACAGTAATTGTATTGTAATCGGCGTTTCCAAAAGCCGCGATTAACTCATTTTTTTCTCTTGCTCCTCGGAGAGTGGTGAAATTTAACTCCGGTCGATTTCGGTGGTTGTTAACTGGGTCTTGATTTTGCGGGATAGATTTCGCATATTCAAAGTCATATTCCCACGACATTGCGCGGTCATAAAAGTGCGGACTCATTAGTGCGGGGAGTGCCGTTTGCGTAGAACGTCCTCCGTCAAAAGCGGCATCCCGATTAATCCAAAATCCGCGGTTTTCAAGTTCCTGCGTGAAATTCTCCTGCTCATCTCCGAAGAACCGCTCCATAGAATCAAACCCAAGCATACCGTCCGTATGAAACCAATAAATATTAGGAGCGGAGAGAACGGGTTCTACAGTGAAAACGGTTTTATACACGCTTTGGTCTATGTTTTTTTCACTTCCGAGTTCTATATAACGTATTACAGATAACACAGCATTAAACATCACAAGAAACACAGTAACGGCAAATATAAATGTTGTAAAAGTTTGCGAAATAGAGGGGTTTAATTTATTAACCGTCAGTTTTATTATAACTAAAGCAATAATCAATAAGAACCCGGATATCAGTAAAGCATATCGATTTCTTAATGCAAGAGTAGGTGCGATTTTACTTGTGCTGAAATAAACTACCCACAATAATATGCAAAAAACCATCCCGCCAAAGGGAGAGCGGGTAATTTTTTTTGCCGCTAAAAATACAACCGCAGTGAACAGCGCGAAGAGCGACCCGCATATAAGAACATGAGAAATTGAAAGGTACTGCGCGTTTTGAGTATACAGGTACAAAAGCGGATAAAAAGGAACTAAAACGCTCGTAATAAACGGGAAAAAGCGTGTTATACTTTTTTCTTTTTTAGTTTGCGTCATTCTTCGTGGTTCTCCTTTACTGTAGTATATACTCATAATTCTCGCCGACATAAGTATTCACGAGCCAGCGGGATATATTTCGCGGGTCTTGCAGTATTTCTACTACTTCGGGGGTCATTTGTTCGGGGGGAATACGGTATGCGAAGAAGATTCGATTAACTAATTCATCAAAACTTTCTACCGTCAAATCCTTATCATCTCTCGACATCGCTTTTGAAACCAAATCGTGTACGCCATGGTCTCCCGTCAGCACGATTACGGCAGTTGGGTCGTTTTCTATTATCATTTCGGTAACTTCGGCTAATAAATATAAACAGAACGTATATTGGTCTCCATAGCTTCTGCTCCATGTATCATTTATGGTTTCTTCAATTGTTTTAAGTGAGCCGTCCGCATTAAATACATAAGGGTTATGAGCGGCAGATTCATGAATATAGACCATAAACGGATTTTCTTGTTCATTACTTTTATTTATAAGCTCTTCAAACCTCTTGTGAACGAACGGTCGTGTTTTACTATTTGAATCTTGTAGAATATTTTCAATGTTTTCAATATTTTCAATATTTTCAATATTCTGTGTCGTACCCCCGCCCAATAATTCTTTCAATGTATATATTAAATCATTATATGGCGTTGACATTTTCACTACATCGGGCATCGTATTATCGAAAGTTATTTTATCTTTGTCGGGTTTTTCAAAATGTTTATACGCCTTTAACGATTGGGGAAAATAGTAAGTAAAAACAGAATAATCATTTTGCAAAAAAGCTTCTTGAAATTCGCTATGCCCTATTCTCGCCCTAACATTGTAGTGAATCGCATTTCCGGCTACGAGAAGATTATTTGACATCTCAGCGACCGTAGAGGAAGAATATGCCTTTTCATCCGCTAATTCGTAAGCTTCTTTTAAATATTTGTCATAATGGTAAGGTGCCAAGAAACTCGGCATGGCGAAAAATGTAGAACCAAACCCCATTAATCTGCTGTTGTCCGTTACGTAGAACCCCATATTTTCTAATTCTGTCACTGTCGGCTCGGTATCAACTTCAAAATAAGTCCGTGCAACATAAGGGCTTGTCATTGTATCAAAAACTATAAAATATACATTCGGAGTTTCGGTGTTTTGGTCTATGCTAAACTCTGTTTTATAGGTTATAGCCTCATTTTCGCCCCCCCTGTAAATTGTATTTACATTTTTTATTACGGGAAATAAATTCATAAAAACAAGAATAACCGTCAACAAATTAGTGAAAACCGATATGTGTTTTTTTATTTTAACCTTGTGCAGAATAAATACAATAATCAAGTATAAAACAAAGAAAACCCCGTGTAAAACCAAAAAATATCTTATACGGTAATACGACGGAAATGCGAAGAGTATTTCTTTCGTGAAGTTATACGAAAATAGCCATATCCAAAATAAACCCACGGTAATTCCCGATGTAGCCCAGTCTCTGAAAACAAAGTAGACCAAAAAACAGAGCAAGCCGCTAATCGCAGTCATAATAATTGTCGTCCAAATAAAACTCGATAAATCAACAAATCGTATATTCTGGTTATACAAAAATAACATGAAAACAGTAATGATAAATATACCGAAATACGGGACTTCTGATTTCGAGGGTTTTCTCATCTTGTTGTCGCGATAGAATTGTTTAATTTTTTTCATTATTCTAAAATTTCTCCTTTACGGCATTACATAATCATAATTCTCGCCGACGTAAGTATTCACGAGCCAGCGGGATATATTACGCGGGTCTTGCAGTATTTCCATTACTTCGGGGGTCATTTGTTCGTCGGGAATACGAACCGCACTCATGACCGAATTCCATAAAAGCACTGCTTCATCCAATGTGCATGAAAAAGTCTCCATAAGCTCTTCGATTGTATAAGTCTCCAGCAGTCCGTGAAGTCCGTGGTCAGCTTGTAAAACTATAACTGCATTCGGGTCGTCTTCTAAAATCATGTCTATGTATTTAAGTAACACATCCGCGCCGAGCCTATGTTGCGGGGGATAACGGAACGGGTTTTGACCATCTTCGTCATTATAATTACCATTTTCGTCCCACCCGTAAGGTCTGTGCGACAGAAGGTAATTAATCACTGTAAAACGCGGTGATGACTCCCCCTGCAAGGAGTATATACTCTCTGAAATATTATTGTATCGAGTTATCCGCCCTCGGCTTGTTTCATTATCGGCAATTTTGAATTCGTTATACAAATCAAACCCGTGGGGTTCGAGGTCTTCTTGTATAAACCCCGTCAGCGTTAATTTACTAAAGAACTTTTCGGTAAATTTGTCGGGTATAAATACTGTAACGCCTATTAAATCGAATAAATCTCTCAAATTGCTGATATTATTAATGTGAGATTGCGTCCCTTTATCGGGGTCCTTCGGTAACAATACGGTTAAGCCGTCGGTATAGTCATAAAACTTATTTCCGGTCGGATAAAAATAAATACCTAAAGTTGAGATAGTGATTGTATTGTAACCGGCGTTTCCGAAAGCCGTGATTAACTCGTTTTTTTCTCTCGCTAATCTGAGAGAGGTGAAATTCAGCTCTGTGCGTTTTTCGGGATTTAAAATCAAGTCTTGATTTTGCGGGATTAACCTTGCATATTCGGAAGCAAACCGCCAAGACATTGCGCGGTCATAAAAGTGCGGACTCATGAGCGCGGGGAGTGCCGCTTGTGTTGAACGTCCTCCATTAAGAGCGGCATCTCGATTAATCCAAAAGCCGCGGTTTTCAAGTTCTCGCGTAAACTCTTCCTGCTCATCTCCGAAAAAGAATTCAAATGCGCCGAATCCTAACATACCGTCCGTATGAAACCAATAAATATTAGGAGCGGAGAGACCGGATTCTACAGTGAAAACAGTTTTATACACGCTTTTATCTATGCTTTTTTCACTGCCGAGTTCTATATAACGTATTACAGATAACACGGCATTAAACATCACGAGAGACACAGCGACAGAGAATATAAATGCCACTATAGATGCTTTAAATGTTTGAGAAATAAAGGGGTTTATTTTTTTAGCCGTCAGTTTTATTACAATTAAAGCAATAATCAGTAATGCCGCAATTATTAATAAAATATAACGCTTTCTCAGTTCAATATCAGGCGTGATTTTAACCGCATAGAAATAAACCGCCCAGGATAATATGCAAAAAAGCATTGCACCCACGGGGGAGCCGGTAAACTTTTTTGCCACCCAAAACACAGCCGCCATGAACAGCGCGAAGATTAATGCAGATATAAAAACATGAAAAATCGAGAGGTACTGCGCGTTTTGATTATACAGGTATAAAAGCGGATAAAAAGGGACTAAAACGCTCGCAATAAACGGAAAAAACCGTGTTATACTTTTCTCTTTTTTAACTTCCGTCATTGCCGAACTCCCCATGTCTTTTCATCAAATACATTTTCCTTTCGCTTTGCTCTATGCCTTTTTTCTCCGTTATGCTAAAATAATCCGCAAAAGCCGTCTCAAACCCCTGTTCTGTATAATCGGGAAAAATATCCTCACGGGTAGCGAGAAGCACCTTAACCTGCGAGTCTGATTTCGGTACGAACTCTATGATTAAATTCTCCGTAAGAGAAGCCACCCATTTTGCGATAATCCCAAGCGGTAGATTATTTGAAATAGCCAAATGATGAATCACCGCCAACATCAGTATACAATCGGGTTTACCGCGTTTTTCAAGCGAGCCGCGTTCGCGGTTGGCGAATCCGATTGACGGACTCGGGTTGGTTAAATCTAAAAGCAAGGGCAGCATATTTTCGCCCGACTTTTTCACGGCTGTATAATTACGCTCTACCGCAACAGGGTCAATATCAAACGCGGCGACAAATTTATTCTCATTTGTTCCCCCTGATAAAGCCAAACGCGAATATGTCCCGTCATTCGCGCCGAAATCCCACGTAACGGCAGGCGAAACCTTATCCAAATATGCGGCGACCATACTTTTCTTTTTCTCTGCCGCCATGTCCGAATAATTAGTACGGGCGTAATAATCGCCCCACTCGGTCTCCACTCCCCGCAGTTCAAGCTTCCCTACAATACTTATCAACGACTCAATCAAGGCTGTCATCTTGAATTTACTGATTGACATCTTATGCGGCGCAGACTGCTCGGACTGCCCCGCGCTACCGTGTTTAGTCACCGATTTGGCGTGCCAATGAATATGCGCTTTTGCGGCGAACCCGCCCTTCCCTTTCAACAAAGTGCTTGCTAAATCGAGCGGTATACCGTCAATGTAAGTCCGCATCAGCTGTAAGAGCCGAATATCGGTATACGTCATCAGAAACAGAGGCGCGAGAAAGTGTCTGCAAAACTGTCCGTAAGCGACCCACGGCTCACCCTCTTTATAAAAATCGAAAGAGAGCGTGTCAATATGAATGGCTTTTCCGCGCAAAAACTGGATATTATACGCAGAAGCATCTTTTAGAATCATATCGAAATCGAGTGCCTTGCGATGAATTTTCAATGTCACCAACGCCGCATCTTTCAACTGACCGAAGCTCCACTCATACGGATATGAAATAAGCGGTACAAGCTCAGGTTCAATCACCATGCAGGACGAATCGCCGCCTGCACAACCATCAATCCCCTGTACATCAACTTCTTTATGAGAAATTAAAAGTCCGCGCTTTACAAGCTCTTCATACAGCCCCTGCGACTTTAGCTTTTCATACTGCGCTTTGTAACAGGGATTAACCTGTCTGTAAAGCTTAACCCCGCGCCGAAAAACGACGCCGGACGGGTCGCGGAATGAGCCGGGGTCGGGAATCGAATTATTCATCACTTTCATCTCCCGCAGAAGTTTCATCGCCTTTTTTACCTTTTCTGAAAAACGCGACGATTTTTTGACGGAAAATTCCGAAAGTCATTGCCAACGCCGCAAACGATGCGACTAATACTTGAATCAGCATACTGCCGAAACCGGGGTCGAGGTACATAATTTTTCCTCCAAATTAATTTTTTTATACTTTATGAACCACCGTATTTATAAAAGTTGATTTATCCCTGTTGCACTAATATAACAACATTTATAGCCATGTAAATTTAGTTCTCTGACAGCTTGTTTTATTTTCATTTTTCCAACCTCGCTTTTTTATAAAATTTTAACAATTTGTTTATTGACAAGTTAAAACCAATAGGTTATAATAAATATAAGAAAGGGGGAAAATTTGTTGAAAAAATTAAAAATATATCTTGATACTTCGGTTATAAGCTATTTAAATGCTCCTGATGCTCCCGAAAAGATGAATGACACACTCAAACTATGGAGAGATATAAAGGCGGCGAAATATCATGTTCATATCTCTGATTTGACTATTGAGGAGTTGAATGACTGCCCCGAACCCAAGAGGGCTGATATGTTGTCGTTATTGCTTGATATTGAGTATACAGAGGTTGAACAGGACGAACGCTCCGAACAATTAAGCCTTTTATATTTTGAAGTCGGAGGTCTGCCGCCGAAAAGCAAGGAAGATGCGGCACATATCGCTATTGCATCGGTAAATGACTGTGATGTTATTCTATCGTGGAATTTTAAGCATATCGTTAATTTACGTGCTATGACCGCCGTTGAAGCAGTGAATATCAGAGAACGATACAAAAATATCCGTATAATATCACCTGCAATGCTACTTGATGAGGAGGAATGAGAATATGAACCCGCCAAAAATAATTACCTACAATGTGGACGAAATACACGCTATGCGCCTGTATAAAGCAGAACAGCGCAGCCGAATGACACTCGAAGAAGGCAAGAGAGATTTTCAAAAGGGTGTCGCAGAAGCAAAAAAGACAATGGACGAACTACGCGATAAAAAACAACTCTCTCTTTAAATTGAGCAACGACTGCTTGGCTTTTATGTCAAGCGGTTTTTTTTAATTGCATGGTTAATTACATCCTTTCTTTCTATCAAAACTTAACGGGAATAAAATACTTTTTGACTTTTATCTTGTATAATAAATAATTTTTTATTTGCTTTGGTAAAAATATTTTTAATATTTTATAAAGCTTGTTTTTATTTGATATAATTGATATAATATTACCTTTTTCCCATACCGCCTCATAATCGCTTTGATACACATTCAAATCCGATGGTACTTCTCCTATTTTTTCAGAAACAACATATAATAAACATAGTTTTAATTTAGGTAAAACATCCACTCGCCCATGCACCTCTCTGGGGCTTTTTATATAATACCAATTACGAGTTTCACTGCTGTAAGTATAGACTTTTGTATTAGTAAATCCGTTCTCTTCCCTAAGCACAGAGTAAAAGAGTTCAGGCGAAAACTGATAAAAACCGTGTCCAAACCAATTATTACCGGGGGTTATAAGAACAAGACCCCCCCCCCCCCCCGAAGGAAGAGAGACCAAATCCATTGCGTTTTTTAAAGCTACAGGATAATTAAAAACGTGTTCAAGTAATCCTCCGTCAATAACACAATTATATTTATTTTTCAATTCCGTGGGAATCGGGACTGACAAATCATGAATAATCGTTGCTTCTTCATAATCAGAGTAGTCTATAGAGTCAACAGCCTTCGCTCCTAATACCTTAAAAAAGGGTTCAGCATACAAACACCCCGGAAAGTTCCGCGCCTTTGCACTTTGAAGTTCTTCCTTAAAAGTATCGAGTTGAATTTTATCTATTTTCAATGTTTTTAAAATAAATCTGTCAAAACTCTTATTAAGTTTTAAGAATTCACCGAAAATATTTTGTCTACCCAAAGTAATTGTTTTCGTAAAATCGAATCCTTCATTTTCTCTTAAATGAGCAAAAAATTCGACACCGCTTTTTGATAACCCCATAGTTAGTCCCCTCAGTTAGTTTTATTTTTATGCTTTTTTTAGTATACATATTAGATGCGGCTTTTTTCTTTTATAAATAAAACTGTTTGCATTTAATAAAAATGACATGATTTTCATGCGAAAACCCTTTTCTGCAAAACGTGTTGCGGAAACTTTTATTAAAGAAAAGCCATCTCCAAAAGCATTAACTATTGATTCACTTGAAAAGCTTTTAATATGTTGTACTGTATGAAATTTACATCCGCAATCGGGACAACAAACCGAAGAATCGTTTAAATCCTCTTCATTGGGTACAGTTACGATTAAATATCCTCCCGGTTTTAAAAGCCTCAGACATTCGGATTTAAGCTTTTCAAGGGCTGTATCATCACAATGTTCCGCCACCTCTAAACAAGTAATAATGTCAAAAAAGTTATCGGGGTGTTCCATAGGAATCTTTTGTGATTCTACATTATGAAATTTAGAATACGCGGATAGCTTTTTATTTACAAACTGCGCCGAATCTTTTGAAAATTCAAAACCATAAACTTCAGCTTTCGTATATCGTAACAAGTTTTCTAACCCCCCCCCCCCCGCATCCGTAGTCAAGCACATTCTTATTATCGAAACTTATATATTTTTTCATAAATCTCAATATAGATTTTCCTACCTTATCGGAATAATATTGTCTAGTAGTTTTGGACATATTATCCCAAAACAAGCTTATTTTGCTGTCAGTCCAAACAACATCATATGGCGTGATTTCATTGGATTTTAAATTTTCTTTCTCGTTAATCATTTTATTTCCTCCCGATTATTTTAATAAATTTGTTAATATTGTTTATAAAAAACTCATCTTTAGTAACATATAAATATCCCGAACTTGCACTTATATAAAACAAAGCACCCACTCCAATTTGTATTAACAGAGAAATTATGTTTTGCGCCATAAACTCACCGATAAATCGAACAAGTAAAAACATAACAAACCCTGTTATTATAAAAAATATACTGTTTTTTATATATACCCGAATAGGAAGCTCTTTTCTTGCGACTAATGAAAATATAATGCATTGAACAACATTAACGGCAATCATACCTACAACTGCCCCCATAGCTTGAAGAACGGGAATCAGAATCAAATTTATAACTATATTAACCAATGCCCCCGCAATAGTTGTAATTGCGAGTATTTTATCCTTTGAATTTACGATGATATATTGAACATTTAAAGTGTTTTGAAATGCACAAAGAGGTATAGTTATACATAAAACTGAAACCAAAGTTTTAGAATCAATAAACTCAGCCCCTAAAAATAACGGCACAAAATTATTTGACACTCCGGCAAGCCCAAACGCTAAAGCGAAAGAACCAAACATTAAATATTTCATAGAAATAAAAATTATATAATTCGCTGATTCTGAATTTTCTTTGTTAGCAGTTATATTGGATATACGAGGTAATACTGCTCCGTTAAAAGCATATATAAATCCTAAAAAAACACTGATTAGAGACATAGAAATTTCAAAATATCCTAATTGAACCTTATCGCTCATAGAGCCGAGTATAACTTTATTTAATTGATGATATACACTTACCGAAATAACAGAAACGAATAGTATAAAAATAGGTTTTATATGAGATTTGATTCCGCTCAAGGTTGGTTTTACAAGCGATACGAACTTTTTTTTAAAAAACCATAATATCGCTTGTGAAACAAATTCTCCAAATGCAAATATAAATGTATAGAACCGCAAGTCGTCACTGTTTTTTACAAAAATAAAGACACAAGCTGTTATAATAATTCTTATAGCAGTATTTCGTGTAACCATTAATTTGAATTCTTCAATTCCCGTAAAAAACCAGGTAATATTAAGCAGTGCGGCTATAATGTGAAATATGAGAATAGTAAATATAAAATGAAATTCATTGGCTATAAAAACTAAAAAAATAATATATGCCAGTAATACTAAAAGCGATACACCCAAATGTAAAAAAAATAAATCGCTGAATGTCTTGTTTAATTCTTTCTTATTATCTCGAACCATTGCGATTGCTCTGCTTCCGTGAATATTTATACCCAACATCGCAAAAATTACAAAAAATGTTGTTATCGAAAATGTATAGGAGTAAATGCCGATGTTCTCCGCCCCTAAAACTCTTGTTACATACGGAACTGTTATCATCGGGAGTAATGTAGTTATAACCTGATATGCGTTTTGGTAGAAGATGTTCTTTTTTAAACTCGGCATTTATTACAATCCTTCTATTCTTGTTTATTTAAAATCTAAATATAATTTCTCATATTGTGCGGCAACCGATTTAATATCAAATCCCGCGTTTACAAAATCATCGTGAGTGTTTTTACGGACAAAGCCGCTCTCGTAAAAATTCATAATGCGTTCAACCCATAATGCTGTACCCTCGTCAATAGGCAAAAACTCTGTAAGCCCCTGAACCACCCCGACTTCGCGCGTAATTTTATCTGAAAGTAAAACTTTAAGTCCCGCGGCTTGCGCTTCTAAAACAGAACCGGGCAATCCCTCAAAATATGACGGGAACGCAAATATATCAAAAACCTGAAGTAGTTCCGGTATATCTTCTCTCACTCCTAAAAGTATTACTTTGTTTTTTATGTTTAATTCGCTTATTCTATTTTCTATCTGCTCTCTCAGTACACCGTCTCCCGCAAGCAATAAAACACTGCCGGGAATTTTCTCTAAAACCTCAGCATAGACTTTTAAAAGAAATTCATGATTTTTAGATGCGCTAAAGTTACCTACATGACCAATCACAAATTCGTTTGCGAGATTAAATTCTTTTCGCATCTTATTTCGGGTTTCTGTACTGAAAGAAAATTTTCTTGAATCTATAGCGTTATTAATTTTCTTATATCTGTTGTTTTTCAGTAGCCTTTTATGAAACATCCATTCTCCGCTGGCTTCGGAAACCGCTAAGTAATAGTTGGCAAACAGCGGTATAAACCATTTAAAAATTTTATGTGTTTTGGCTCTCGTGTCAAAACTGTTTCTGCTATGTATTATCCGTAGTTTTACCCCTGCTAATACAGCACACACAGCATCTAATACATTGCTTGCATTTGCGGTGTGAATGTGAACAATCTTATAATTTTTCATTAATTTAATAACACGATAAAGATAATTAAAAATTCTTTTTAACCTCTTTCGCGAGTGACAAAATATTTTACCGCCAAGTTCAAGAATTTCATCATCAAAATGAGCTTTATTCGGGTCTCTTACCATGAAATCAAATTGTACTTTATTTAAGTCTATATTCCGATAAATATCCATTGTTCGGCTTTCCATTCCGCCCCTGTCCATGGCACCCACAATGTGTAAAATACGTATTGGCTCCATCTTTTATTTTCAAACCTCTCTTTTGTAATTTACTATTAAATTTCAATTTTTGTATTAAAATCTAAATATAATTTCTCATATTGTGCGGTAACCGATTTAATATCAAATCCCGCGTTTACAAAATCATCGTGAGTGTTTTTACGGATAAAGCCGCTCTCGTAAAAATTCATAATGCGTTCAACCCATAATGCCGTACCCTCGTCAATAGGTAAAAACTCCGAAAGCTCCGGAATCGCCGCGACTTCGCGCGTGATTTTATCTGAAAGTAAAACTTTAAGTCCCGCGGCTTGCGCTTCTAAAACAGAACCGGGCAATCCCTCAAAATATGACGGGAACACAAATATATCAAAAACCTGAAGTAGTTCCGGTATATCTTCTCTCACGCCTAAAAGTATTACCTTGTTCGTTATGTTTAATTCGCTTATTCTATTTTCTATCTGCTCTCTCAGTACACCGTCTCCTGCAAACAATAAAACACTACCGGGGATTTTCTCTAAAACCTCAGCATAGACTTTCAAAAGAAATTCATGATTTTTTACTGCACTCAAATTACCCACATGACCAATCACAAATTCGTTTGCGAGATTAAATTCTTTTCGCATCTTATTTCGGGTTTCTGTGCTGAAAGAAAATTTTCTTGAATCTATAGCGTTGTTAATCTGCTTATACCTGCTACCTCTTAGTAGTTTTTTAGAGAACATCCATTCTCCGGATGCTTCGGAAACCGCTAAGTAATAGTTGGCGAACAGCGGTATAAACCATTTAAAAATTTTATGTATTTTGGGGTTCGTGTCAAAACTGCTTCTGCTATGTATTATCCGTAGTTTTACCCCTGCTAATACCGCACACACAGCATCTAATACCGCGCTTGCGTTTGCAGAATGTATGTGAACAATCTTATAATTTTTCATTAATTTAATAACACGATAAGGACCCTTAAAAATGTTTTTTAAACTCTTTCGCGGGACACAAAATATTTTACCGCCAAGTTCAAGAATTTCATCATCAAAATGAGCTTTATTCGGGTCTCTTACCATGAAATCAAATTGTACTTTATTTAAGTCTATATTCCGATAAATATCCATTGTTCGGCTTTCCATTCCGCCCCTGTGCATAGCCCCCACAATGTGCAAAACACGTATTGGCTCCATAATTTATTTTCAAACCCCTTTTCTTCTGAAAATATAAATGCAACAAGCGTCTTTTGGGTCTGTTAATAATAATTCTAAACCGTTTTTTTCACCATATTCTTTTATTTGAGCAGGGCTTGCAACCTCATAAGGCAATCCTCCGAGCCAATCTACAATATTATAATAAACAGTCATACCTCTTTTATCCTTCTTATTCCATTTAAAAGGGCTTTCTTTTCCTATTATCACACAAGCTGCCATTGCTTTTAATATTTGGAAAGCTTCCATAATTTTTTTGCCGGGTAGCGGTAATTTATTATACGTTTTTTTCGTGAATAAATCTTTTTTATACGTTTCGACCCCTTGATAGATAGATAAAAACCAAAGCCCGTTTTTATTCAAACGGCTTTGAGCATTATCTAATGCTTTCCACATATTACCCGTGTGATGCAAGCACCCCCAAGAATATACAATGTCGCTACATGGTAAGGAATCGACATAAGCATCGTCTAAGATGTTCCCTTGCTCAATGTGCCAATTGCCCCCTGTGGAAATATGCTCACGCATAGCTATAGTGGCTTCAACACTATTAATGTCATAATCAAAAGAATATATGCTTTGCACACCCCACAAGAAAAAAGATAATGAGTGTATTCCTGACCCGCAACCTATGTCTAATACAGTTTTATTTGTGAAGTTATATTCCGTGTTCCCTGTTGCTTTTTCTATTTTTTCTTTTATATCGTTTTGTGCCATTTTAATGGATTTTTCATCAACTGTCGTTGAATAATTCTTCCAATTCTCTCCAAATGAAAATGTAATTTTTTCCATTAAGCTTTACCTCTCTTTTGTAATTCCTTATTAAATTTCAATTTTTGACTTAACATCTGTATATGCGAACCTTTGCTCCTCAACATAGCATACAAGAAAATTAACACAACTAATAATTTATACCTATGACGTATAGCCGTCCCTGCCGTTATAGTCCCCGCCGCATATACACATGCTACAACTATGAAAATAAGTATCATTGCATATATACTTTTA
This sequence comes from Oscillospiraceae bacterium, assembly GCA_009778065.1. Taxonomy (GTDB): domain Bacteria; phylum Bacillota; class Clostridia; order Oscillospirales; family Ruminococcaceae; genus Ruminiclostridium_E. The sequence continues at coordinate 37,464 of WRKM01000013.1, read as the reverse complement.
TTGTTCAATGATTTGTTTTTTATCAGTAATTTTATACAAATGAAAATCAAGACTAAATATATAATCGTATCGGTAAGATAGGCGACCATATCTCCGAACCCGCGCCAATCCCACGGCATAGGCGAGCCAATAAAATAAATAAATTTTAAAGGAATAACCCACAATAAATCAAACACCGAATTTATATATGAAGCATCTATCCATTCTAAATATACCGAATCGCCGTAGTCAAGAGTTAAAAAACGAGCTAAACTCTCTAAACCATTTCTCATATTGTAAACAAAATATCCGAAATAAGCATTAATTCTATCTTGTTCCCTTATCGCAAGAAATGAAAACGCGGAAATGAATATTATTACTGCCGCACTTTTTGCAAAGAAAGATTTAGTTTTTATAAACCAAAACAAGACGTATACAGGGACAGCTATCATCGCGCCGCTGTGAAAAAATCCTGCCGTAAGACCGAATACTACCGAAAGAATAAACTCTTTTTGTGAATCATTCTTTAAATATTTTATAAATGAGCTTACAGATAAGACAAAAAAGAATAATATAACAGATTCCCTAAGGGTTACGTTGCTTACTAATATTGACCACGGGAAAAAACAAAAAACAGCAAGGCTTATTAGTTTGGTTTTTTGGCTTACCCGGCAAAATATTAATGTATTTCTTATCACAAGCGCAGTACCTAAGTATAACAGTATATTAACAAACTCGCCGATTATTCTGTACGAACCGAAAACTATATAAATGATTCCGAGTACAGCTGAATAAAAACCGCCGTAACCTCCTACGTCTACTCTTCCCTGCTCTGCAAACCCAAAGGCTACTTTATGAAAACCCATCGCATCGGCAGTGTCGATTGTAAGAAAACCGGGTATAACTAAAAAATTTCTGATAAATAACCATATAACGCATAATAAAAACCCGCTGCATATAATCAACATATCATATTTCTGCATACTCAGTAACCGAAAAGCGATAATAAATGCTGTAGCAATAATAAAAAAAACGGGAACTAAAATATCTTGTTCAAAAAAAATCGTGATGATAATTTCGATTATCCATAAAACCGCTATTGCAATAAAAGTCATAATTTTCCTCTTAAATTTTATACGCAACCTAAATAAAATTTCTCATACCATTTTGCGACAGCTTCAATATCAAATCCCGCGTTTACAAAATCATTGTAAGTGTTCCTGCGGACAAAGCCGCTCTCGTGAAAATTCATAATGCGTTCGACCCATATATCCGCCCCTTTGTCAATCGGAAGAAACTCCGTAAGCTCCGGAATCACCGCGGCTTCGCGGGTGATTTTATCGGAAAGTAAAACTTTAAGTCCCGAAGCCTGCGCTTCAAGAGCAACTCCCGGTTGACCCTCAAAATGCGACGGCAAGAGCAACATATCCATGCCATGAAGCAGTTCCGGTACGTCTTTTCTTAGTCCTAAAACTAATACCTTATCAGATATTCTTAATTCTTCTATCTTTCGTTCAGTTTGTTCTCTTAGCTCCCCATCGCCTATTAAAACTAATTTTGCAGAGGGTAAAACTTTTGTAAGCGAGTGAAAAATATCTATGAGAAATGAATGGTTCTTCGGAAACGAGAAACGCCCAACATGACACAAAACAAAATTATTAACTATATTTAGTTCATTTCTTACTTTATCTCTCACGGTTTCGTCATATGTAAATTTTTTCGCATTAATCGCGTTATTTATAACCATATAATCTTTACCGAAGACAGTTTTGCCCGCTAAATTCGATACCGCTAATCTTTGTGTAGAGTATTTTCTTATCGCTTTTTTATTTGCTCTTATTAACCATTTTTTAACAAAATCAGTTTCGTTTGCAAACCTTGAATGAGAAATCCTGTGCTTAATATTATTTTTTATAGCCGCTTTTAGAATCGGTACAGCACTATTTGTTATATGGATATGAATAATTGAATACCCGTTCTTTTGAAAAAACATGTCCCATGCTTTAAAATAGCTTATGCTATTATATATTTTAAATCGCGGCATACCCTTATATATTATACCGCCTAAGGATTTCACTTCATTGTCATAAGCACATTCGTTGTCTGTTTGTACAATAAAATCGAACTGTACTTTAGTCTTGTCGATACTTCTATATATATCCATTGTTCTTGTTTCGGCTCCGCCTCTGTCAAGTCCGCCTAAAATATGAAGCACTCGTAAAGGTTCTATTTTTATCCCCTCCTAACCGATTATCAAAATATTCTAAACCCCACCGCACACCAAAACGGAGCCTCTTCCCGAAACTTAATATCCGAAAGCCCTGCTTTTTCCATCATTTCTTGTATTTGGACTCTCGAATACCGTTTTTCCAAACGTGTACAGAACCTGTCATAAGAATCGGTACGCATGGTATAAAAAGAACTATTTCTGTAACTGCTTAAAGGGTAATTTGAGACATTCTTACCGCGTTTCTCCATATGTTTCGCAAAACGCGCAAGAGGAAGATAAACCAAACCCGCAAGAACAGAGCTGAAAAAATGTTTGAGAAACCTTGGCAACCTACTGATTATAATACGCAGTGCATTAGAACATCTCCAGATAATTCTAAACCACTTTGGGCGATTATCTAAGCTATAATACAAGTAGAGAAGAAACGGGGAACCGATTTTAATTTTCTTTACGCACGAAACAATTCCCGCCTCGGTGTCCGGTACGTGGTGCAATACTCCCAAGCTATAACCAAAATCCATGGAACTGTCCTTTAAAGGGATTTTGTCAACTCCGGCGTTTATAAACTCTGTATTCTTACTTTTTATATTCGTTTTAGCGACATTAAGAGCGTCTATTGACGGGTCGATACAATATAGTTTTCCAACACGGGGAGCCACGAAGCTACCCCACCGCCCGCTTCCGCACCCTAAATCAAACCCGACACATTCATCAGGAAGCTCATCCCACGGAAATACAGAGAAATATTCATTAAATATTTTATTTAGTTCCTCTCTCGATACAGAAGATTGGTTAAAAGTACTCCACTCCTCGCCGAAGCCTTTTACTACTTTATGGTCTATATTTTCTTTGCTCATATTTTAATTACCGCTCCTACCTAAACAACATTCTCCCTCAACCACGCCTGAAACATAAGAATCGCCCATATTTCATACGTGCCGGCATGCACCCCTTTTATATGATTTTCCCAAAGTTTATGAGTTTTTTCGGAATTAAGAAATCCGTCTGCTTTCACAGTAGAAAGAAGTTCTTCCGCCCACGGCTTGAGCGGTCCTTTAATCCAGTCTCCGATAGGTATTCCAAAACCCATCTTCGGGCGTTCTGTCATTTCTTTCGGAATGTATTTGTTAAGAATTTCTTTTAGAATCCATTTCTCCGAGCCATTCTTAACCATAAATACACCCGGCACCGAAGCCGCATATTCTATAATCTCAGTGTCCAAAAGCGGAGCCCTACATTCTAAACTACACCCCATAGACGCCCTGTCAACTTTAACTAACATATCGTCGGGCAAAGATTGCAACGCATCAGTCGCCATCATCAGTTTATAGAAATCGTTTATTTGTGCAAAACGCTCTTTTTGTTCCCATATCGTCGGGAGAGGATTTGCTCCGAGGACCAACCCTGCCGAACCTAACACTCTTGCTTCATGAGCCATGCTTAGAGAATCGGAGTTCTTAAGAACTCGCGCCCCGCGCCTTATGCTCTCTTCTCTTATACCACGGGCGGTGACTTTGGCGGCTACTTTAATAATGGGTGAGGGTAGCGCAAGAATCACATTTCCGGAAAATTTTCTTAACCATAACGGATAGGGCATTAACCTCTTATGCAAGCCATTTAACTTGGTATATGATGTATAACCGCAGAACATCTCATCTCCGCCGTCTCCCGTCAATGCGACCTTAACATCTTTTCCGGCTAAATGTGACACTAAATACGTCGGAATCTGAGACGAGTCCGCGAAAGGTTCGTCATATAAAAACGGCAGTTTTGGTATTACGTCCATCGCTTCTTTAGGAGAAACGTAATACTCGGTATGATTTGTTCCTAAATACTCCGCTATCTCCTTGGCATATTCCGCTTCGTTAAAATCGGCTTCATGGAAACCTATTGTATATGTGTTTACGGGAGTCGGGCTAACAGACTGCATTAATGCGGTCACTAAAGAAGAATCTATCCCGCCGGACAAAAATGCACCGAAAGGAACATCAACCGCCATTTGCCTGCGAACAGCCGCCGTCAGCAATCTCTCTACATCGCTTAAAACTTCCTGCTCGGAACGCTCTGTCGGATTACAATGTGAAACAAAATCCCAATACGGATAAATCTGCGGCTTGTCCGGTGTTTTTAGTTTTATTACGGCATAATGCCCCGGCGTAAGCTTATAAATATTTTTATAAATCGAATAAGGCGCGGGGATATACCTATATTTTAAAAACAAATCAAGTGTGTCTCTGTCTACATCGAATGGGATTCCGGGGTATTGTCTGAGAGCTTTTAACTCGGATGCGAAAACAAATGTGTCGCCGAAACACCCGTAATACAACGGTTTTTCACCTATGCGGTCACGGACAAGGTGCAGAGTATCGCACTGACGGTCAAAAAGCGCGAAAGAAAACATACCGTTAAACCGCGTTATGCAGTCAATGCCCCATTTTAGATATGCCGCTATAATCACTTCCGTATCGCACTTTGAAACAAACGGATAATCCAGCTGTTTTTTCAACTCGTTAAAATTATAGATTTCCCCGTTGAAAACAAGGCTTATTCTTTTATCGTAGCTGTGCATGGGCTGATGTCCCTGTTTCGATAAATCAATAATAGCCAACCGCCGCTGTGCCAGTCCAACCTGAACACCTTCTTTAGAATAAATCTCTTGACCGCTGTCATCGGGTCCTCGAAGGAACATGGTGTCATTCATTTTCTTCAAAGTGTCTATGTCTATTTCATTTCGAGATATAAACCCGCAAATTGCACACATATTTATACTCCGTTACTCGTATTTTTTATACCACTCAACAAACCGCCCAACACCTTCTTTAAGCAAAGTATTAGGAGAAAAGTCGGTATCTGCCATTAAATCCGCTACATCAGCGAAAGTTTTCGGTACATCGCCCGCCTGCATAGGTAAAAATTCTTTTACGGCTTTTTTCCCGACAGCCAGTTCAATATACTCGATAAACTCTGTTAATTTTACGGGGGTATGATTCCCTATGTTATAAACATAATGCGGAGGCGTTAGTTTTAAAGCGCGTGATTTTTCCATAAGCTGTATAATTCCGGTAACAATATCATCAACGTAGGTAAAATCCCGCCACATTTCGCCATGATTAAAAACCTGAATCGGCTTTCCTTCGGTTATTGCTTTTGTAAACATAAATAACGCCATATCCGGTCTGCCCCACGGACCGTAAACCGTGAAAAACCGCAACCCCGTTGATTTTATGTTATACAAATGACTGTAACAATACGCCATTAGCTCGTTCGATTTCTTAGTCGCCGCATACAACGACACGGGTGTGTCAACCCTGTCTTCAACCGAAAAGGGTAACTTAGTATTACCCCCGTAAACAGAACTGGAAGACGCATATAATAAATGCTCAGTGCCGAAACTCCTGCAGGCTTCCAAAATATTTAAAAAGCCCGAAATATTAGCACTAATATAAGCTTCGGGGTTTTCAAGGCTGTAACGCACACCCGCCTGAGCCGCTAAATGGATTACTTTTTCGGGCTTATATTTCTCTACAACGTCAAAATAATCATTCTTATCGGCTATATCAAGTTTATAAAACTTAAATTCGGGTTCTGCACACAACAAATCCAAACGCTTTTCTTTCAGCGAAACATCATAATAAGAATTTAAGTTGTCGATTCCTATTACCTTATGCCCCATTTTTAATAATCTTTCGGAAACGTGCATACCTATAAATCCCGCCGCACCGGTAACTAAAACAGAACGCATTTACTTATAACCTCCGGTATTTATACTCTCTCATCTCATTCGGCTATTCTTAATCCCTAAAATATAAGTCTCTTGTATACACCTTATCCATAACATCAGCTATTTCTTCATTGTAACGATTCGCCAAAATTACATCTGCCGATTTTTTAAATTCATCTAAATTTTTAATTACTCTTGAGTTAAAAAAGTGAGAATCGTCTAACGTAGGCTCGTATACAATAACTTCTACACCTTTCGCTTTCACGCGCTTCATTACCCCTTGCACAGACGACTGTCTGAAATTGTCAGAGTTTGTTTTCATTGTTAACCTGTATATTCCGACTATTTTGGGATTTTTTTCTAAAATTCGTTCAGCGATAAAATCTTTACGTGTCGTATTCGAGTCAACAATAGCAGAAATTATATTGTTAGGCACGTTTTGATAGTTTGCGCGTAATTGTTTGGTATCTTTAGGCAGACAGTAACCACCGTATCCAAAAGAAGGATTATTATAATGAACGCCTATACGCGGGTCAAGACCTACTCCCTCAATAATTTTTTTCGCATCGAGTTTCCTAATTTCGGCATAAGAATCAAGCTCATTAAAAAACGCCACTCTCATTGCCAAACATGTATTGGCAAATAGTTTAACCGCTTCCGCTTCCGTAGAACCCATTATAAGAACAGGTATTTCATCGGAGACGGCACTTTGTTTAAGAAGCTCTGCAAATATCGCTGCTTTTTTTTGCAACTCAGCGTCATTTTCCGGTACACCCACTATAATCCGAGACGGATATAAATTATCGTGTAACGCTTGTCCTTCTCTTAAAAATTCGGGAGAGAAAAGCAGATTTTTATACTCGCCTTTCTGTCTTAGCTGTTCTGTAAACCCTACAGGAACGGTAGATTTAATCACTACGGTTGATTTCGGCGACAGTTCATTCACTTGCTCAATAACAGATTGAACAGAGCTTGTATCAAAATAATCATATTTAGGAACATAGTCAGTAGGAGTTGCAATAACAATGTAATCGGCATTATTAAACGCCTGCGCCGCATCTGTCGTTGCTTTTAGATTCAACTTTTTATTTTCAAGCCAATTTTGAACTTCATTATCTATAATCGGAGATTTCTTTTTATTTACTAAATTAACTCTTTTTTCTGAAATGTCAAGCGCATAGACTTCATTTTTCTGTGACAGCAAAACCGCTAATGACATTCCGACATAACCTAAACCAACTACTGTTATTTTCACAGAACGCATTTACTCATAACCTCCGGTATTTATACTCACTCATATCGCCCTTCGACGAACACATCAAACTTTTTTAAACACTTGATTCTTAGGAAATGCCAAATAATAAGTCGGATATATTTGGCGATTTTGTTTATACAGCTTGATTTCCAATAAACTCGTCAATACTGTCAACAACATAAACCGGACTTGTCGTATGCAATCCTTCCCACCGATTAATAATAAAATCAACAGCGTTAGTTTTCCGCAGATAATCATAGGCTTCTTCGCCGCTCATGCCTTTCTCGTTCTTATAAAACTCAATACAAGACGCTAAAAACCATATTTCTCCTTTTGGAATATTAGTATCCATATCATTGTTCCTCCGGAAATGTAATTTTTCCTGTGGTTAATTCTTCTTCGAGCAAATCATAAAGCAACGGATATCCGAGCCGCCACACCTTAGTTTTTTCGTCTTCCAATGTTTTATACAACTGTGAGTGGTAAAGTAGAGCTGAGGCTTCATCTAAGTTTATGCTGCGATTTTCCATGAGCAAATTTAGAATACCGGGAGTGAGCATTGCAATAACGGGCGAAATATTTTTATCCATTACTATCCCCCCCTATTTCATAGGACTTAACAAAACGAAGCAAAGACAACGCTTTCTCGCTTTTCAGACACCATTGGTCAAAGAGTTTGCTTGTTTTCAAAGTAATAATCGTGGCTTCTTCATTGACGAACCCACCCAAAAACGCTTGAATCGTAGGCATAACCGAATCATTTGCCACCGCACCTACAACAACGTCATAACTCGCGTCCGTGTAAGTTTTAAACCTGTTTTCAGCAACAAAACGCAACCACTTCTTATCGGCACTCGAAAATTTGAGAATGTTCAGCGTTTTTTCAGCGGTTTCCATATCAAATTCATAAACGCTGACAGTTTCAACGCCGCTTTTTCTGCGGTCTACAACGATTTCTGAAAAACGCGCCGCTTGTTCTTCGCGCGAAGTGAGGTAGAACCCCGCCCCGAAGTCAAGCCCTCGTTTTTGTTCTATAAGCTGTGGTTTTTCGACAGCTAAACTACTGCCGTGATATAGTATCATAAGCCCCCCGTTCAATGAGTTAATTTATTTTCACAGAACGCATTTACTCATAACCTCCAGTATTTATACTCACTCATATCGTCCGGTTGGGCAACGCCTTTTACATCAACGAACACGCCCGGTTTGTTATTTTTGAAAAACCTCTTCCATTCTTTTATCTTCTTAAACTCATCATGTGCGACAGCTAAAACTAAAGCATCTAAATCTTTTATATCCGCCTCGCTTACAAGCGTTAATCCGTATTCGTGTTTAACCTCAATGGTATCGGCTAAAGGGTCGTATACGAACACTTCTATGCCGTATTCATGTAATTCGTTTATAATGTCAATTACTCGCGTATTACGAATATCGGGGCAGTTTTCTTTAAATGTAAGACCGAATATGCCCACCTTTACCGAATCTGCATTGCCTGAGTTTTTAAAAAGCATTTTCGCTGTCTTTTCCGCTACATATTTCCCCATATTATCGTTAATATGTCTGCCCGCTAAAATAACCTGTGAGCTATACCCGATTTGCTCCGCCTTGTATGTAAGATAATATGGGTCAACACCGATACAATGCCCGCCGACTAAACCGGGGAAGAAGCGTAAGAAATTCCATTTTGTTCCCGCCGCCTTTAAAACGGCTTTGGTGTCGATGTTTAATTTATCGAAAATTATTGCAAGCTCATTCATAAAGGCAATATTTATGTCACGTTGCGCATTTTCAATCACCTTTGCGGCTTCTGCGACTTTAATGCTCTCTGCGCGGTGTACCCCCGCTTCTACGACTAACTCGTATACCTTGGCAACTATATCAAGCGTATCCGAGTCCATCCCCGATACAATCTTAACTATATTTTCAAGACGATGTTCTTTATCGCCGGGATTGATTCGTTCGGGTGAGTAACCCACTTTAAAATCAATACCGCATTTCAAACCGGACTCTTTTTCAAGAATCGGTACGCATATATCTTCTGTTACCCCGGGATAAACAGTAGATTCATAAACAACAACAGAACCCGAAACTAAGTTTTTACCTACTAAGCGGCTCGCACTTTCGAGCGGCTTAAGATTAGGGTTTTTATCGCTTGATATGGGCGTCGGAACCGCTACGATATGAAATATGGCTTCTCGCAATTTAGAAGAATCGGCGGTGAATAAGGCTCCGCATTTTGATAACTCTTCATGTCCGACCTCATTTGTAGGGTCTATGCCGTTTTTGTACTGCTCAATTTTTTCCGCGCTTATGTCAAATCCTATTACATTCGCGTGTTTTGAAAACGCAACAGCGATAGGCAGTCCTACATATCCTAATCCGACCAAAGATATTTTTGCCTTTTTGTTAACTATATCGTTATAAAGGTTTTCCATTTTCATCTCCTTGTATTTTTTTGGTCTCTCTCATATATGAGTCAATTACGATATTCCTGTCAAATTCTCTTTGCATTTTCTCTCGTGCAAGTAATCCCATGCTTACTTTTTCTTTATAAGGCAGCATTATAAATTTTTCTATTTTGAGACTCAAATCATCGGCGTCTTTCACTTTACACAAAAACCCCGTAACCCCGTCATCCACAATCTCTTTACATCCCGGAATGTCAGATGCAATCACGGGACGACCGCAGGCGGAACTTTCCTGTAATACATTAGACATACCCTCGTGATAGGTAGGATTCACGGTACAATGGCAACCTCTCAAATACGGAATCATATCAGGCTGATACCCGCGGTAACAAATTGTGCCTTTTTCATGTTCGGTTTTTAATATATCATCATATATTGATTCTTCCGTAGAGCCTATTACATTAAACACAACATTTTTAAATCGGCTATTATTCTTTATTCTCCGCGCCGCCTCCAAATACTCATCAATACCTTTTTCTTTCATAATGCGTGCAACAAAATTAAAAACTATAGGGGTGTCTTCTTTCGGATATTCTAACAATACATACTTCTCTAAGTTGACACCCGAACCGGGAATCCGCACTACATTGTCAGATACCGCATTAATCTCACGCAAGTACTTCAGTATATCATCATTTTGTACAAAAACCGTTGCCGCCTTACGAAAGACGAATTTAGAAAAAGCAATTATAAGTTTCTGAACTATTCCGCGTTTATGAAAGCTACTCCCAAGACCTGTTATATTCGGCATAAACGGAACTTTTTGTAAAACACAGGCTAATCCGCCATACAGATTCGGTTTTATTGTATAAGTCAGTACCACATCGGGTTTTACTTTTCTTAATATTGAAAGGTATTTAAAAAATAATTTTAAATCTTTAAAAGGGTTCATTCCGCGGCGGTCTATATGAATGTTTATAATATTGCAATTTTTAAAAGGGTTATCTTCATTTTCAAGCGGGAAACATAAAGTAACATTATAACCATTATTAATTAATCTATCTGTTAATTCCATACGAAAAAGGCGAAATCCCGACATACTATTCGTTAAAACAAGTATTCTCATTTGTCAATTTCCTTTGCTTGTAAAAACCCGCTTGTCATTATTAAACCTCACCGCTTTTGCCGGATTACCTACGACAACCGCGTTTTCCTCAGTATCCCTCACAACTACAGAACCCATTCCGATAACGCTGCCGTTGCCGATGCTGACACCGTTTCGTATTATAGCTCCCGCACCTATGAAAGTATTATCGCCGATTGTAACATTTCCCGTTATTATGGCGCAGGGCGAAATAACACAGTTGTTTCCTATCTTTACATCATGGCTGAGTGACACGCTTCTGTTGATGTAGTTATTATTTCCGATTGTTACATTGCATGATAATTGTGAACCAAAATCAATAATGTTTCCAAACCCTATTTCCGTGAATCTGAAATTAATAAAACCCGCATGAAATAAAGAAACGAAACTACAATTTTTTTGAACTAATTTATCCGATATAGTTTTTCTGATATAGGGTTCACCCGATGAAATCACAAATTCTATATTATTTATTTCATAATTCCGGGTTATCTCTTTAAAGCTGTATGCTTTAAAGCCGTTGATGCTTTTTTCAAGTTCTTTATTATCATCAACGAATACAATCTCTTTCCATTTTTTCTTATCTATACTATTTATACTTACCGCTAATTCGGCTATTTCTCTACCCGCGCCGCCCGCGCAGTATATGCAAAGTATTTTCAAACCTTCCCCCATGTCCATCTACACCAACGAGTTAATGGAAATTTTCATTTTCCCCGATTCTGTAGATTCATTTTCAAACTTTTCCCATCTCTCCTAAACACTTTTCCGAACATAGCGAAGTCAATCTTCACTTTTTGCGTGTTTAGCAATAATTTCCTCGCAAAACTGTTGCAATTTAGGTATGTCATTTTTTATGATTTCCCAAACAAGCCCTTTGCTTACCTTGTCGTATTCATGTGCGAACATATTCCGCACAGCGCGAACAGATGACCACGGAATTTTGTCCTTAGAAGCGTCTTTGAAATCGTCAGTCAGGTTGTTACTCAGTTCGCCGATTTGAAAAAGCGACATAGTAATTGATTGATAATAATCTCTATCGGTATTAAAAATACTGAAATCCGCTCCAAATCTTTGTATCGTTTTGTTAATTTTATCGCAGTATTCTTTCATGTTTACAATACGCCGTAAATCTTTAATGTTCATAAACCACAACCCTTTCTTCTTCTATATTCTCTTCAAAGGTCGGTAATGAGGGAATTATCCTCTTTCTATATTCTTTTTTTGTTAAAGCATCGGTCGTCACAAAATCAACTTTTTTATCGAAACTTGCACACAAATCATTGTATAACCCGCCAATAGCGAACAATCCCTTTAATTCCGCACCCGTTATATCAGCAAGAATATCCACATCGCTGTTTTCGGTTGCCTCGTTTCTGGCGTATGAGCCGAAAACATACACGGCGGGCAAATTGTATTTAACCGCAATCGGTCTGATTTTTCGCTTTATTTCATCGAGCGTGTATACCATATCCTGCCTCTTAAATCTCAATTCCCTTTAAAAATCTCTATTTGACTTATCCCATCTCTCCTAAACACCTTCACCGCCGTCGCGCATATAATCTTAAAATCCCGCGTAAAACTCACGTTTTCCACATACTCAATATCAAACTTGAACCGCTCTTCCCATGTTGTCGCGTTTCTCCCGTTAACCTGCGCTAAACCGGTAAGCCCCGGTCTTACTTCATGGCGGCGTTTTTGAAACTCGTTGTAAAGCGGCAGATACTGCACTAAAAGCGGTCTCGGTCCTACTATACTCATATCGCCTTTTAAAATATTAAACAATTCCGGTAACTCGTCAAGCGATGATGCACGCAAAAGTCTACCATATTTAGTCAGTCTGATTTCGTCCGGTAATAATTCTCCGCTCCCGTCTTTCTTCGAGTTCATAGAGCGGAACTTAATCATCTTAAAGATTTTCTCGTTTTTCCCCGGACGGAGCTGTGTAAAAAACGGATTCCCTCTCATCGCAATCGCCCCGATTATTATAAGCAGAATCAAGACAGGCGACAATACTATCAGCGCGAAAAAAGAAAGAAGAATATCAAGTAACCGTTTTATATATTTTCTGTAAATCAAAATCAAAACAACCGCCTCACGGTATCAATTATTAATTCAAGCTCTTCGTCGCTCATTTTTATATCGCTCGGTAAGCACACCCCGCGATTAAATATACTTTCGGAAACAGCGGAAACAGAAATTACAGGCTTGTCCGAAACTGTTATAAAATCTCTGCCTTTAAAAACAGGCTGTAGGTGCATGGGTTTCCAAATTGGTCGCGCTTCTGCATTTTTTTCTTCAAGTCCGGCGATTATATTGGCAGGAGTAACGTCAATTTCTTCATTAATTATCATACATGAAAGCCAGAAATTAGGCTCGCTATCACTTGTATAAGGATTCATTTTAACGGGTAAATCCGAAAATGCTTGTTTATATTTTTCGTAAATCCGCTTTTTGGCGGCTATATGGCTGTCTAAATGAAGCAACTGACCTCGTCCGATTCCCGCAACGATATTCGACATTCGATAATTATATCCGATTTCGTTATGCTCGTAATGCAAGAATTTCTCGCGTGATTGCGTCGCCCAAAACTTCGCTTTTTCTGTAGCGGATTTGTCGTCTGAGAGCAACATTCCCCCGCCCGATGTCGTGATAATTTTGTTGCCGTTAAAAGACAGTACAGATAATTCGCCGAAAGAACCCGTTTGCTTTCCTTCGTATGTCGCGCCGAGACTTTCCGCCGCATCCTCGATTAACGGTACACTATGCTTTTGGCAAATCGCTTTTATTTCATTTATTTTCGCGGGTACTCCGTATAAATGAACTACGATTACGGCTTTAGGGTTCGGATATTTTTCAAATGCGGCTTCAAGCGCGTGCGGACACATATTCCATGTATCATAATCGCTATCTATGAAAACCTGTACTCCACCCTCGTATGAAACAGGGTTGACAGTCGCCGCAAAGGTCAAATCTGAACAAAAAACATAATCACCATGACCTACGCCGACCTGCTTAATGGCTAAATGCAGAGCCGCCGTACCGGAAACCAAAGCCGCGCCGTGAGCCACTCCAACATAAGCGGCGGCTTCTCTTTCAAACTCGTCCACATTTTTTCCGAGCGGCGCTACCCAATTAGTATCAAAAGCCTCTTTTATATACTGCATTTCATCGCCGTGCATTGTCGGCGAGGAAAGATATATCCTTTTATTAATTTGCACCGAACACACCGAAAGAACCTTTCCGCGAGTTTTCGCAAGATTTCACAGTATTATAATAACACAATCTCTACCAAAAAATCAAGAGTAAAGCAAAAAAAACAAACCAATTTGTATATAATTCACATATTAATTCGTGCTTGTTCTCTCACATTGTACATTTGCGATAAACAAATTGAACCTCAAATCTAAAGCCCCATTCTTATCATTCTTTGTTTTATCATAGCTCTACGCTCTTTGGTTGCCTGTGTATCAACGGTATAAACCCCGTCCCGTAAAGCCAAAACATCACCCTCTTTTGCATCTGCGGGAAGAAGTTCGCGTTTTATCTCGGTACGCTCGCCTTCGACACTCTTCTCGCAAACAGCTGAATCCCCCTCAAATCTGTCAATGATAAGCATATAGCGGCTCCTCTCTTTGTACATAAACATTTAATCCGCCGCTTACACAGTCAAAGACAATGTTTCCGTTTAAATCTGTACGAAAAACCGTATAATCCCTGACTTCAATACGTCTTAATACCTCGTCGTTCGGATGGTTATAGGAATTAGGCGAACCAACGCCGATAATTGCAAACTCGCCCCCCACCATATTTAAAAACTTCGCTGAACTTGAGGTACGGCTGCCGTGGTGTGCGACTTTAAGCACATCGGCATTTATATCAAACCCGCTGTCCGTTAAATAATTCTCGGCGGCGTTTTCTATGTCTCCCGTGAACAGAAAAGAGCTATTGCCGTAAATGAACCTCGCCACAACCGAGTAGTTATTGAGATTGTCATAATCATATTCGTCGTCATTAAAAGGTGCAAGGATTTCAAGCCGTGAATTATTACCGAGGTCTAATACAGTCCCCGATGCCGCCCAAATTACATTTACTTCGTTGTTTTCTATACTGTCTAAAAGCCGCTCAAATGCACTCGTAGTCGGAATAAGCTCGTCCTTAACCTTGGGCATGATAATGAAATCTGCACCGAACTCGTTTATAATATCGCCCATCGCACCTATATGGTCTGAGTGAGGATGACTCGCTATCACATAATCAAGCTCTTTTACACCCTGCATTTTTAAATAATTTATCACAATACTGTAGTAATCCCGCTCCCCGCTGTCAATCAA
Source organism: Oscillospiraceae bacterium (assembly GCA_009778065.1). Classification (GTDB taxonomy): domain Bacteria; phylum Bacillota; class Clostridia; order Oscillospirales; family Ruminococcaceae; genus Ruminiclostridium_E. The sequence continues at coordinate 22,393 of WRKM01000013.1, read as the reverse complement.
GATACTTCTTTCGGGCGTCAATACAAGAGTGCAGTCACCCTGCCCCACGTCTATAAAATGCACCGAAACGCCTTCGCTGTCAGGGCTTGAAAAGCTTTGGTTTCCGCTTAGACCGAAAAAACCGTAAACTTCATACCAACCGTCTTTCGCCGATATAAATAACGAAACGGCGGCGGCTAAAACTGCGAAGGAAATCAGAATTTTATTTTTTACGTTTATTTTTGAAGTTTTTATTTTTTGCATGACTATCCTTCTGCTTGCCGCCGAAAAAGAAGGTAAATAAATCGCGGCGATTAGCTTTTAACAGTGCGGCTTTTAGTATTTCACGGTTCTCAGGCTTATAGTATTGTAATAAAGCTCTCTGCATTTGTTTTTCTTTTTGTTCTTTAGGGACGTAGACCTTCTCCATTGTAAAAGGATTAAGCCCCGTGTAAAACATCGCTGTCGAGATTGTACCGGGTGTGGGGTAAAAATCCTGAACCTGTTCGGGCTTTATATTATGCTTCTTTAAATAAACCGCAAGTTCAATAGCGTCTTTTAGGGTTGAACCCGGATGCGAGGACATAAAATAAGGTACTAAATACTGCTCCTTTTTACACTTCGCACTCTCGTTGTAAAAATTCTTTGCGAATCTTTCATACTCCTCTATGTGAGGCTTACCCATTAAATTGAGAACTCCGGGCGAGCAATGCTCAGGCGCGACCTTTAGTTGACCGCTTGTGTGATATGCGACCAATTCGCGCAGAAATTCTTTATTTTTGTCTCTGTTGACATAATCGAAGCGGATTCCCGAACGGATAAAAACTTTTTTTACGCCTTTTAAATTTCTCAGTTTCCGTAAAAGCGCGAGGTATTCTTCATGGCTTACCTCTAAGTTCTCGCATGATAGACATTTTTTGTTTAATCGGCAGATTCCGCTTTTTAATTGTTTTTTACATGCGGGTTTTTTAAAATTTGCCGTAGGTCCGCCTACATCGTGAATATAACCTTTAAAATTCGGCTTTCCCGTGAGTTCGGTCGCTTCCTCTATTACCGATTTGTCGCTCCTTGTTTGGATTCTGCGTCCCTGATGAAATCCGAGCGAACAAAACGAACAACCCCCGAAACAACCTCTGTTATGGATTATTGAAAACTCTACCTCGTTTATAGCGGGTACGCCGCCTTGTTTTTCGTACATGGGGTGAAAAGTCCGCATATAAGGCAGGGCGTAGACCCTGTCCATCTCTTCCTCCGTCAAGCTTCTCTGCGGCGGGTTTTGAACCAATATTATATCGCCGTGCCGTTGAATAACGGTTTTACCCGTGATTTCGTCTTGCTCGTTATACTGGATTTTACACGCCTTGGCGTATGCTGTTTTATTCTCACGGACAGTTTCATAATCGGCAGATTGCTTTAGTGCGACATGAGAAATTGAAGAAGGTTCGGTTAAAAAGCAGGTGCCGCGCAGGTCTTGAATACAGGCTGATTTCTCGCCGCCCCGCAGTCTTTCGGCGAGCTGTACCAAAGTAAGCTCTGCCATGCCATAAAGTAATAAATCCGCCTTACAGTCGATTAAAACCGAAGGTTTTACCTCATCGCTCCAATAGTCATAATGCGCGAAACGCCGTAAAGATGCTTCAAGTCCGCCTATCACTATATCACTGTCCGGAAATAACCTTTTTAAATTACGGCAATAAACGACAAGAGCTCGGTCCGGGCGTTTGTTATTTTTCCCTCCCGCGCTGTAGGCGTCCTCGCCTCGCTTTTTACCGCTGACCGTATAATTTGCGACCATACTATCGATGTTTCCGCTCGATACCATAAAGGCATATCGAGGTCTGCCGAGGCGTGTGTAATCACCATCACCCATCGGCTGAGGAATTATTCCGACAGAAAAGCCTAAACTTTCAAGCATACGGGAAACAACGGCGATTCCAAACGAAGGGTGGTCAACATAAGCGTCACCGGTAATGCAGATGAAGTCAAAGGGGGTGTTTTGTTTTGTAACAGGGAGGAAGTCTTTACTATTCACTCTTGTTCATCTTCCTCTCATACCACTCCTGCCTTGTCATTATTACCTGCCGCGGCTTGCTTCCCTCGAAGGTGCCTACAACTCCGAGCTGTTCCATAATATCTATCAGCCGTGCGGCACGCCCGTAACCGAGCTTCAACTTTCGCTGTAAATAAGAGGTGCTGGCTTGTCCCGCTTCTATGACGGCGTCAATAGCTTCGTCAAGCTTGTCGTCAGATACATCAAGTTCGCCGATTTCGGCAGATTTTTTCTCCTTATCGGATTTACTTAAGCCCACAAGTTCCGCGTTTTCCTCTATTTCTTTAATTACACTTTCATCGTAGTCAAGTACGAATGATTTCTTAATAAACTCGACTGTACGCTCAACTTCTTTCTCAGAAACCCAACAACCTTGAACACGCATAGGCTTCGGTGTTCCGACAGGGTTAAAAAGCATATCGCCTTTTCCGAGCAGTTTTTCAGCCGCGCCCGACGAATCTATTATAGTTCGGCTGTCGATTTGAGAGGCTACTCTAAGTGCGATACGGCTCGGAATATTTGCTTTAATGAGTCCTGTTATTACATCTACAGACGGGCGTTGTGTGGCGATAACTAAATGAATCCCCGCCGCGCGTCCCATCTGTGCCAGACGGCAGACCCCGTTTTCCACCTCGCCCGCAGCCGCCATCATCAAATCGGCAAATTCATCTATGAATATGACTATTTGCGGCATTTTCATAAGTTCGGGGTCACCCACGCAGAGCGAGTTATAGCCGCTCAAATCCCGAACGCCGTGTTCGGAGAAAGTTTTGTTTCTGTTGAGCATTTCTGTCACCGCCCAACTAAGCGCACCCGCCGCCTTTTTGGGGTCGGTGACGACAGGGATTAATAAATGCGGTATACCGTTATAAATCGTAAATTCCACCATTTTAGGGTCAATCATGACAAACCGAACATCATCGGGGGCGGCTCTGAACATGATACTCATTATTATAGAGTTAACACAGACTGATTTACCCGAACCTGTCGTACCCGCAATTAGTATATGCGGCATTTTCGCAATATCGCAGACAATTATTTCGCCCGAAATATCCATCCCGATAACCGCCGCAAGCTTTGAATCGCATCTCCTGAACACCTCGCTGTCAATCAGCGAGCGAATATGAACCGTGTCTGTGGTACGGTTGGGTACTTCTATTCCCACGGCTCTTTTATTAGGAATCGGTGCTTCAATTCTCACTCCCGCTGTCGCGAGATTCAGCGCGATGTCGTCAATCAAGCCTGTGATTTTTGATATTTTTACCCCTTCCGCAGGCTGTAATTCATACCTTGTCACCGACGGACCCCTGCAAACACCTACGATTTTTGTCTGAACTCCGAAGCTCCTGAGCGTTTCTACTAAAGTATCCGAGTTCTGTTTTAGTTCTGTTTCTATATCGCCCGAACTTTGTACCGCTGTCGGCTCTGTCAAAAGCGTGACGGGGGGGAGGGTATATTGCGGTTCTTTTTGTGAGAAGAGTTCAGCTGAATCTCCGCCGCCGTTAAAATTTAGTGACTTTTCGTTTTCCTCACTTTTTGCCGCTTGTTCTTCTTTTTCTTTTATATATTCTCCGACGGCTTTAAAGAAACCGTCTTCGTCGTTATCTTGTTCTCGTTCTGATAAAGGTTCGTTCTGCGTCCCGATTCCCGCTGATTCTCTTTTCTGTGCCGGCTGTGTTTCATCATTTACATACGCATTCAACTCTTCCTGAAAATAATCATGGCGTTTGTCATCAATATTGACAGCGGCGGTTTTCGGGATAGAGCGTGCGGAATTAGCGGTGGCTTCTATTGAGGCGAATTTGAGCCTTTTATTAAGGTCAATATCTGCTTCTTTTTTCGCCTTTTCATTGAGTTTTTTATTATCTTCGTTGAGCATACGCAGATGCTCACTGTCTTCACGCATTTGTCTGCTTTTATCTTTTATTTTTATACCTAAAATCCTAAACGGTACAGTTATCATTCTTAAAAACTCGTGCAATGTAATGTCCGAAGCAAGCATAAAGACCACGAACGCAATAAGTACAACTATAATATCGGCAGTCGGACGTCCGAAAAGCATTAAAGGCACACCGAGAATAACGCTCACAAGTCCGCCGCCCTCAAGTTTTACGCCGTTTTGGAAAGGCTCATCAAAAGAACCGCCAAAGAAAATAATCTGTATTCCCGCGCTGATAATTAAAAGTATAATTCCGAGTTGTATCAGTTTTGCGGCGAGACTGCCGCCGCCCTTATTCATGGAAATCATAACCGATATGTAAATCAGGATAGGTCCCGTGAAAAACACCGAAAAACCGAACAACCCGCGTAAAAACGTGCTGATGTAGTCGGCGGCGTTTTTATATTCGGCTTCTACATTTCCTGCGAACGAAAAAACAACGAGCAGAATCCCTAAGCAGAAAAGAATCAGTGACCACAGCTTTCGTCTTTTTTTATCACGCACTAAAGCCCCGCCGCTGTTTGTTCTTTCGGCTCTTCCTTTTGCGGTTTCTTTTTTAGTTACGGGTTTTCTTGCAGCCGCCATTTTAAATTCCTCTTTTTACTATACTTTAAAATAATATAATCCCCAAATCTAAATGCTCAAGCGTACCCCAAATTATACATAAAGAGCCGAGAATCGCAGTGTAAACACCGAAGATTTTAAACTTTTCTTTTTTTGCAATAATTTTAACTAACTTTATTGCAAAAAATCCGACCACTGCCGAAACGACAAAGCCGATTAAGAGTTCGATATAATTAATATCCAAACCGCTTTGTAACGCTTCTCTTATTTCCATAAACCCACCCCCTAAAATTGCGGGGATGCCTAAAATAAACGAAAACGCAACGGCGGTCTGCCGCGAAAACCCACACAAAAGCCCCCCCGTTATTGTCGAACCGGAACGGGATACTCCGGGGAAAAGCGCGACGCACTGGAATAAACCGACAGTAACGGCGTCTGTTATTTTCATATCCTTACCTGTTTTTATTCCTTTTAAACAGGCATCGGATAAAAATAATAAAATCGCCGTAAAAATAAAAGCACAACCTTCAAAAATTATGTCTCCATCGCCCTCAGACGCGGTGAAAAAATCCTTTAAAAAAAGATAAACAGGAACTAAAAGCGAAGTTGCAATAATAGTCATGAACATCATTTTTCTGTTATCGTTCATAACACTCCACTTAAATTTTCCGGTAAAAATGTCGGCAATTGTAAGAAAAAATTCCTTAATCATACCGGTTATTATACTGTGAAATGCGACAACCACCGCAACCAACGTGCCTATATGTAAAACCACAAGGAGTAAAAGACTGTCTTCACGCGGTTCCATAAAATGTCCGAAAACCGACAAATGCCCCGAACTTGAGACGGGCAAAAACTCCGTCAATCCCTGTACAACAGCTAATATTATTGTTTGTATGTATTCCATAGGATTCCTTTGTTCTTTTTGTTTTATTCTATTTTAATCGGCGTGCGGACAAAATATGACCGCCGCCGATTAAAAACGAATAGATTTATGAAAGCAGACAGCTTTTTATAATATCACACAGTGCTTTCGCTTGGTCGTTTGCTTCGGCTTTCCTGAGTAACCCGCGGAGCAGAATGACCGCGCTTTCTTCATCAAGATTTGCAACTGCACGTTGTAACTTTAAAGATTTCGGAATGGAAACCTGAATGAAAACTTCATCGTTTGCTTTTGCCGCTTTTGGCATTACCGCTTTAGGAGCTGTGGTCTTCGGTGCGGCTTTAACTGCTTTAGTTTTAGGTGCGGCTTTGACCGCTTTAGCTTTAGGCGCGGCTTTTACTGCTTTAGCCTTTGGCGCGGCTTTGACTGCTTTAGCTTTAGGTGCGGCTTTGACCGCTTTAGCTTTAGGTGCGGCTTTGACCGCTTTAGCTTTAGGTGCGGCTTTGGTTGCTTTAGTTTTAGGTGCGGCTTTAGCGGGTTCCTTTGCGGCGGACTTACGACCGGGTTTTGCGGCAGTTTTTTCCGCCGACGCCGATTTTGCCGTAGCTTTAGCCGTTTTGCCTACCGGAGTACTTTCTGTTTTGGATTTCGGTCTACCACCTTTTTTCGCAGGAGTAACTAATTTCTTGTCTTCTAAGAAAGACTTTAACACGCTGTCGTCAAATTCTCCTTTGCTGTCCGACTCACCCGTATAATAATAGGGTGAAACGCCGAGAAGTTGCGCTAATGCGAGTACCATTTTGGGGGATGCGGTGCCTTTTTGGAAAGCGTTGTAGAAAGTAGCTCGGGAGAGTCCCGATAATTCTAACGCCTTCTTTTTAATTTCGCCTGTCGCCGATTTAAAATCAGCGGCAATCCTGTCCTTGGATTTTTGCGGGTCTACGCTTAGATTTACCTTTTTTAGTCCTTCGAATTGTTTTTCCGATAACATTTGAACAGACCTCCGTAATTTAATAAAATATCTTGGTACAATATATAGTGTAACAGAATATGTAAATTATGTCAAGTTTTTTATTTGACAAATTAGCAATAAAGTTATATAATTATTTTATATTCTGATAATTATGCGAGGAAAAGGTATGAAAATTAACAACAAATACGCCCACAGAGCCGCCTGTAAAACGATAAAAGTCGCAGATGGCGCAAATAAAAAAGCGAGCGTAAAACAAAAAAGGCACGCATTTCTTTTCGGCTGTTCCGAGTTCAGTAGCGTAGAGTATGCGAGCGGAGGACTCACAGGTACGGAAAAATCAACGGCGGAGGAGCGATACGAAAGATTATCCGACATATTTAATTTTGTCACTTTACCATTCTATTGGGGCAGATTTGAGCCTGTACGCGGAGTCCCGGATACTGAAAGGCTGATAAATGCGGCACGGCTTTTTAAAGATAAAGGCTTAACGCTGAAAGGGCATCCGCTTTGCTGGCACACGGTTTGCGCCGAGTGGCTTATGGAATTACCCGATGATATAATACTTAATACCCAACTTGACAGAATAGAACGCGATGTGAAACGCTTCGCAGGGCTTATAGATATGTGGGATGTGATAAATGAGGCTGTGATTATGCCTGTTTTCGACAAATATGATAACGGCGTAACGAGGATTTGTAAAAAATACGGCACAGAAAAGTTGTGTAAAATGCTCTTTGCCGCGGCAAGAGAAAGCACGCCGGATTCCGTACTGTTAATAAATGATTTTAATACCTCGGAAAAATATGCTCAGTTAATTGAGAGGCTGTTAAACGATGGCGTACAAATCGATGCTATCGGTATACAATCCCATATGCACCAGGGTTACTGGGGCGTAGAGAAGACCGAGGAGGTGTTGGAGAGGTTCTCGAAGTTTAATCTGCCCCTCCATTTTACCGAAAACACGCTTGTATCGGGTGATATTATGCCTCCTGAAATAATCGACCTTAACGACTATAAAAACGACAGCTGGCTCTCCACGCCCGACGGCGAGGAGCGGCAAGCGCGTGAAGCCGTGCTTCATTATAAAACGCTTTTTAATCATCCGCTCGTGCAATCAATAACATGGTGGAGCTTCAACGACGGGCTTTGGCTTGGCGCGCCTTCGGGGCTTATCACAAAAGACAGCAAACCGAAACCCGCCTATAACGAGCTTTTTAAACTAATTAAAGGCGAATGGTGGCTCACGGAGGAAGAGCATATTACCGATGAAAACGGCGAAATAACGGTGACAGGATGCCTCGGAGACTATGAAGTCATCTGCGATAAAAAGGTTCTTGAGTTCTCTATTCATTAATCTTTCACAAAACATTAACAATTTTTGCATGTTTATAGGCTTTCACGGCTTGACAATTGAATACTTGTGTGATAGAATATACAGATAGGCGCAGTACAAAAGTGCGAAAAAGAAAGGGATAAAAAATATGAGCTTTGATATTATCACCGACTCCGCGTCAAATTTGCCTAAAACATTTGCAGAAAAAAACAACATCAGTATCATTTCCCTAAAATACATGCTCGGCGACGAGGAGTTCGACAGTTATGTCGAAAAGGAAAACGATGACTCTCTTAAAAACTTTTATGCCCGTATGAGAGAAAAGGTTTCAACATCTACCTCCAATATAAACGCCGCTACCTTTGAGGAGCAGTTTACGCAGGTTTTGGATGCGGGTAGGGATATTCTGTATATATCTTTTTCGTCGGGACTCAGCTCATCCTACTCTTTCGCTAAAAGCACGGGCGACGCACTTAAAGAAAAATATCCCGAACGGAAAATATATATAGTAGATTCTCTTAGTGTAACATACGGTCTCGGTCTTTTTGTCGCAACGGCAGTTCAAATGCGAAAAGACGGCAAGAATATAGACGAAATCCATGATTGGCTTGAGGAAAACAAGCTTAATGTTATGCACTTCTTCACAGTGGACGATTTAGTTTATCTTAAACGCGGCGGACGCATAAGCCCCGCGACTGCGATGTTCGGCACATTACTCGGAGTAAAACCTGTATTGCACGTCACGAACGATGGTAAGCTCGAAAAAATTACAAAGGTTCAGGGGCGTAAGCAATCTCTCAGCGTTTTGACTGACAAGGTTGCCGAGACTATAAAGGACCCGAAGACTCAACCGGTCGCTATCGTACACGGCGACTGTGCGGAGGATGCGGAGTTCGTGAAAAAACTGATTAAAGAACGTGTCGGGACTAAAGATTTTATAATAGATTATCTGACCCCTATTATCGGCGCACACAGCGGTCCGGGAACGATTGCGATTTTCTTTTTCGGTAAAGGAAGATAGATTTGGAAACTCTCGCATTTTTGAGGGAAAAGGCAGGAAAACTGTCGAAAACCCCCGGCGTTTACCTCATGAAAGATAAAAGCGGTAAAATAATATATATCGGTAAAGCGAAATCGCTGAAGAGCCGTGTTTCAAGTTATTTTACCGGCACTGCCGCACACCAGCTCGGCAGTGTGAAAACCTCTAAGCTAATCTCGGCAGTTCATGATTTCGATTTTATTGTAACCGGAAGCGAACTCGACGCATTAGTGCTTGAAGCCGGTCTGATAAAACGCCACGAGCCGAAATATAACATAAAGCTCAAGGATTCTACAGGCTATAACTATGTTAAGGTGTCGGGCAGGGATTATCCTAAAATCTCCTACGCCCTGCAAACCGACGACAAGGACGCAAAGTATATAGGTCCCTACGCAAGCGGTTATAATATCAGAATGACCGTAGATGAGACCTGCCGCATTTTCATGCTGCCCTCGTGTAACAGGAAATTCCCGCAGGATTTCGGAAAATCCCGTCCCTGCCTCAATTATCAAATAAAGCGTTGTATGGGTGTGTGTCGGGGGAATATATCTAAAGAGGAGTATGGCTCTATTGTTGCGAGCGCGCTTAATTATATCAAAAACGGCGCGAAGGAGAGCGTCAGGGTTCTGACAAACGATATGGAGAGAGCGGCGGAAAACCTTGACTTTGAGCAGGCGGCAAAGCTTCGCGACAGAATAAACGCCATTATAAAAACTGAAAAGGGACAGAAAATCCAAACAGCAAAAACCACAGACTACGACATAGCCGCTATCGCACTTGATGCAGAGCTTGCGAGTGCGGCAGTGATAAAGTATCGCGGCGGACGGCTCGCAGACAAAGAAAACTTTTTTCTCGGCGATGAATATGAATCAAGGCAGCTGTTGTCGGATTTTCTGATGGAATACTACGACGCCGATAATTCGGAAATCCCCCCCGAAATCTATGTCGAGGAAGAACCCGAAGACAAAGAACTCCTCGAAAGCTATTTCGCCGAAAGACGAGGCAAAAAAGCTGTTTTAGTAGTCCCGAAGCGCGGTGAAGGCTTAACGCAGGTCGCACTCGCTAAGAGTAACGCACGGGAATATCTGTCACTAAAGGTAGGGCGTTCGGTAAAGGAACTCGGCGCTCTTGAAGAACTCGCTAAAATCCTCGGTCTCGCAAAGCCCCCGCTTTATATTGAGAGCTATGATATATCCAATATAGGGGACTCTGTAAAGGTCGGCGGTATGATTGTCTACAAGAACGGCAAACCTTTTAAAACAGCCTATAGAAAATTTACAATTAAAGAAGTCGTCGGGCTTGACGATTATGCCTGTATGAAAGAGGTCTTACGCCGCCGTTTCACACGCCTTGTCCAAAAGGATACGGATTTAGTGTTTCGGACTGTACCTGATTTAATTTTACTCGATGGCGGAAAAGGTCACGTTTCGGCAGTACGCGAAGTTTTAAACGAGTTCAACACAGACGTTAAGCTTTTCGGTATGGTCAAAGACGAAAAACACCGCACAAGAGCCATTGCCGCCGACGGGGAAGAAATCCAAATCGCGGCGAACAGGCAGGTCTTCGGGCTTCTCACCAATATACAGGACGAGGTTCATAGGTTCTCGGCGACATTCGGGCGAACCGTACACAAGAAGAAAAGTTATGCTCTTGAACTGACGAAAGTCGCAGGAATAGGCGATAAGAAGGCGGAGGCAATTTTAAAGCAATTTAAAACAAAAAAGGCAATCAAAGAGGCAAGCGCGGAAGAATTAGCAAAAACGGCAAAAATAAACATAGAAAAAGCGCGGGAGCTGAAGGAATTTGCCGAGGAGAATTTCTAAATGCGTATAATAACCGGCTCGGCTCGCGGACGAAAGTTAAAAACACCGAAAAACACCGACATTCGACCTACCTCGGATTCTGTTAAGGAATCTATTTTCAGTGCGATTCAGTTTAATATTGAAGGCGCGGTTGCCGCAGATTTATTTGCAGGGACGGGTCAAATAGGAATAGAAGCGTTGAGCAGAGGGGCTTCGCGTGTTTATTTCTCGGATAATTCCCCCGAAAGCGTAGCTGTGATTCGCGAGAATCTGAGGCTTTGCGGATTTTCGGATAACGCCGAGGTTTCGCCTTTATCGGCGGCGGCGTTCCTCAAAAAAACAACCGCAATATTTGATATAGCGTTTCTCGACCCCCCCTACGGACAAGATTTAGTTAATCGTATTTTAAAAGATGACGGGCTAATCTCGAAAATGAGCGAAAACGGACTCATAATCTGCGAATATGAAAAAGGCGCAAGTCTTTCAGCGTCCTACGGAAATTTTATAATCCGAAAAACCTATCCCCACGGTAAAAAATGTATAACAATATATGAGGCAATATGAAAACTGCTGTTTATCCCGGTAGCTTCGACCCTGTTACTTATGGGCATATTGATATTATCGAAAGAGCGGCAAAGCTGTTCGATAAAGTAATTGTGTTGGTTTCGATGAATCCGGTGAAGCCCGCCGATTTTTCCACATCCGAAAGGGTTAATTTTCTCGAAAGGTGTGTTAAGCCCGGAAATGTCGTAATTGACAGTCATACGGGGCTTTTCATAGATTATTTTAAGGAAAAAAATGCAGACGTTATTGTAAAAGGTCTGCGTGCTATGTCGGATTTTGAGTACGAGTTCCAAATGGCGTTACTAAATAAAGACATGTGTCACACAGCCGAAACGATATTCTTGTCCGCGAATGCGGCGAGTATGTTTCTGTCGTCGAGTGCGGTAAAACAAATCGCAATGTTCGGCGGGGATATTAGTGCGTTCGTCCATCATGCTATTTTATCCGATGTGACGTCGAAACTGAAAATTAAATAAATCAGCGGTAAATAAATAAAATATATAAAACTAAAGGCGGTTATAATAATGAGTATAGAAGAAATCCTCGAAATAATGGACGAAACCCTTGATAAGGCGATGCAGGTTCCTTTTTCCAATAAAAAGAGTCTTGTTGATGTGGAGAAAATCCGCGAGCTTGTAGACGAGGTGCGGCTGAATCTTCCTAACGAAGTAAAACAGGCGAAAAAATTGGTGCAGGACAGAAAATCAATAATAGAAGACGCAAAGGGCGAAGCCGAAGCGATTATCAAGCGAGCTGAGGACAGGGCAAAACAGCTCGTTTCACAGCAGGAAATCACCCGTCTCGCGCAACAACGCTCAAATGAAATTATGGCGTCGGCACAGCAGAAGTCGAAAGAACTCCGCAGTACCACCAATGATTATATCGATGAAACTCTCTCTAAGGTCGAGGAGCTTCTCTCTCATGATTTGGTTAATATTAAAAAGGCACGTAATGCACTGAAGGCGGGAAAATAATGCGTTTTCTGCTTCAAATACAGTTAAGACGGCAATAACTGCCGCCTTAACGTAAATCACGGATTCTTTTTTACCGGAACCGCGCTTTATTTTTCTTTGAAGCCGTTAAAACAACTATCTGTTGCTGTTTTCGTAGCTTTCAATCATTTTACGAACCATATGGCCGCCTACGGAACCAACCTGCTTTGCAGTGAGGTCACCGTTGTAGCCGTTTTGTTTCAGAGGCACGCCTACTTCGTTGGCAGCCTGCATCTTGATGTTGTTTAAAGCTTCTTTATTCTTGCTTGCCATTGTTAATCTCCTCCGATATTAAAAAGAAACAAGAATGTCTCTTTTATGGTCATGACAAAGGAATTTTCCTTTGTGTTAGTATTATGACTCGCGTGATTTTTATTATTACAGGAAATTTTTATGACTGCGTGCTAAAATAATGTAAAATATGCACAAGTTTCCGTTATACTTTTGTGAGTAATAAACAAAATAAAAACTCTATGTTTACATTCAGGCTTTTTTGTGCTAATATATATTGGTACAGATAAAAACTTCGTCATTAATGTACAAAAACTAAACAAGCGGTACAAATCCTTCTGCCATGAAAGGAATTTACATATATGAAAATCAGAACAATGCTGATAATTTCGCTGACGGTTTTTTCACTTTTTTCCATGATTTTGTTTACGGTTTTTATGAGTATACACCTGTCGTCGGCTTCTGAAAGACGATACAGGCAAACAATGGAAGAAATGTCTGAAAAACAAATATCGGCGTTAGGGCTTTACATCGAAACTTATACACAGCGTTTTGAGAACGTAACGGCTCTTCCTGCCGTTACGGACTTTATTAACGCCTATGACCCGGAAAAGGGTGTTATAGAAGACGCACCCGAAACCGAGAGAGCCCGCGAAGCACTTGAGGCGGCGACCTACGATGAAAGCGGTCTGAGCGGAATAATCGTACTTGACTCATCATATAAGCCTTTATTGATTATAGGTGACGAGAGACCTATGTTCCTTTTAACACGCGCTCAAAATCTCGAAGTAAATAAGTTCGCTGTCATGCCTTTACAGGAAGAAAACGAAAAAGAACAGAACTTTGAGCTTGTACGATACGCTCAAATAGGTGATACAGAGTTTTATATGCTGTGTGTTTTTTCCGGACGTGACATAGAGTTATTATTTAAACAGTCAAAACTTTCACCGAGAGGAAAATTAGTACTCATATGCCCGCTCCAAAATCTCCTTGACAACAACTTCCGGGGAAACCTTGATGAAATCAGCACGACCTTGGAATATGTGGCTATTAAACGCTTTATTCAAGATGAAAAGTACAGAACGGGTCAAGAGATTTTCACATATGAGGTTAGCAGAGAGCGTTCTCTCGCCCTGTTTAAAGAGGTCGGAGATACGGGGTGGTTGCTCGGAGTTATCGGCAGGAGTTCAGATATCAGGACTAATAACGGCGGCGCGGTTGCTCTTATGATTAATATCACGATTTTCCTCGGTATTGTACTGGCGGGCTTGAGCATCTTTTTCGCGATAATGTTTACAAAGCCGCTTTCAATCATTAAAGACGTGCTTACTAAGGTACGCCGCGGAAACCATGAGGTGAGAATCAATACAACTCAAGGCAACGAGTACGGAGAAATTGCCAAAGAGTTTAACGAGCTGTTAGACAGCGTGGTGATTGGCGAGAGTAGACATAAAACTATTATCGAAATGTCCGATAACATAATATTTGAGTGGAGTTTCGCCAAGGATGAGGTAATTTTCTCTAACAACTTCAGTAAGAAGTTTTCATACCGAGCCCCCACAGACGCTTATAAAGACAGCTTTTTGGTTAAGTGTAAGGTTCATCCGGAAGATGTTGCAAATTATAAGAAAACGCTTGAAAAACTGTCAAAAGGCGAGACCATACAACAGGACGAATTCCGTTGGAAAAATATATTCGGCGACTATGTATGGTTCCTTCTTCGCGCCGCCGCTATTCGCGGCACGAACGACGAGGTTTTAAAGGTCGTGGGTGTTATCGTCGATATTGATAACGCCAAAAAGAAGGAAAAGCTTCTCTCGGCACGCGCTAATTATGACGCCCTTACAAGTCTTTACAACCGCGAGACCCTTGAAGAACTTATTAATAACGAAATAGACCTCATCACCGCCCGCAAAAATGAATTTGCTATTCTGTTCATAGATGTAGACGATTTCAAGTTTTTCAACGACAACTACAGCCATGCGACAGGCGACCAGGTATTACGTTTTACCGCACTCTCGATAAACGACATTGTTTCCAATTACGGTATGGCGGGACGCTTTGGCGGCGACGAATTCGTGGTATGTATACGTAACTCGGAGATTAACGACCCTTCAAAAACGGCAGAAGCGATTCTCGAAAAGCTTAAAGACGGTTTCGTATGTGACGTGGGCGACAGACTCTCTGTAAATGTGAGTATAGGGATTGCGATTATCAGAGATACAACAAAGCGCGTAGAGGAAATCATCGGCATGGCAGACGAGGCTATGTATAACATCAAGAAGAGCGGAAAATCAAATTACGGGTTTATTAATTAAAATAAGATAAAGAAACTAAAGATTAAATGAAGCGCGGAAAGACATGGCAAATATGAAATGTAAGCAGACGTAACGCGCTAAAGAGTTACGTCTGTCTTTGTTTCTTTGTAAAAAAGTTGACTGTCCGCTTAAAGGTGATATAATTAATTATGCGTATTTTAAAACTTTTATCTGCATTTTTAATAACAGTGATTTTAATCGCGGCTTGTTCTTCGGATAAGCCTCCTGAAAGGCTGCTCAATGCAGAGGGTTATTCGGGGCAGTCTATCGTTGAAGGCGAACAGTCACCGATTCCGATACCTTCGGAAAATCAGTCCGTTTCCGAAGAAATGCCTGTTTTACCTGATACCGATACTACTCCGCAGACTACAACGACCTCGCAGACTACAACGACCCAGCAGACTACAACAACCCCGCAGACCACAACGACTCCGCAGACTACAACAACCCCGCAGACTACAACGACTCCGCAGACTACAACGACCCCGCAGACTACAACGACTCCGCAGACTACAACGACTCCGCAGACTACAACGACCCCGCAGACTACAACGACTCCGCAGACTACAACGACCCCTATTGTTACCGGCGCGTACACTCCTCTTCATTACAGCGAGGTGAGAGGCGTATGGATTTCATTTATAGAGTTGCAGGATGCGTTTTCAGGAGGGAGCGAAGCAAGCTTCCGTAAGAATTTCTCGGACATGATGGACGATTGTAAAGCCTACGGAATAAACACCGTTTATGTCCATGTACGGGCGTTCAGCGATGCGTATTATAAGTCCGAACTCTTTCCGTGGGCAAGGCATATAACGGGAACTACAGGCGCAGACCCGGGTTTTGACCCTCTCAAAATTATGATTGAAGAAGCTCATACACGCAATATTTCATTTCGCGCGTGGCTCAATCCCATGAGAATTATGAACGATTCTGATATTCAAAAGTTCAGTGCGGAATATCCGAATTATCCGATAGCTAAGTGGTACAGAGGCGCGGAAAACGGCACTTATATCGTAAAACACGGCGACGTCTGGTATCTTAATCCGGCATATGCGGAGGTAAGGGCGTTGATAACCGATGGTGCGGCGGAAATTTTACGGAACTATAATGTTGACGGTATTCATATAGACGATTATTTCTATCCGCCTAATTGCGGGGAGTCTTTTGACAGAGCGGCTTTTGCATCAAGCGGGCAAACAAGCCTTTCCGAATTTAGGCTCGATAATTGCACAAAAATGGTACAATCTCTTTACAGCACAGTAAAAGCCGCTAATCGAAATGTACTGTTCGGTATCAGTCCGCAAGGAAGTATAGCCAATTGTTATGATATTTATGCGGATGTGCGGAAATGGGCGTCAGAGCCGGGAAACTGCGATTATATCGCGCCTCAGCTCTATTACGGGTTTTTAAATGCCGCACAGCCATTCGACAGATGCCTGAACGAGTGGGAAGACTTGGTACGAGGCGGTAATGTACGTCTGTTAATAGGTCTCGCCGCATATAAAATCGGAGAGGTTGACGCATGGGCGGGAGAAACGGGTAAAAATGAATGGATTAATTCGGGTGCAGATATAATAAGGCGGCAAATCGAACTTTCAAAAACAGCCGAAAATTATGCGGGTTATATATTATTCAGTTTCAGATTTTTAAAGGAGGGATTATTTTAATGGTAAAAATTATCTCAGACAGCACTTGTGACCTATCTCCGCAAATTATTGAGGACTGCGAAATAACCCTGACTCCTCTATATATCACGACAGGACGCGAGGAGTATCGCGATGGCGTGGATATAAAACCCACCGATGTTTTCAGAATGGTTGACACCGAGGGTAAGACCTGTAAAACCGCCGCTGTCAGCGTCTTCGATTATAAAATGGCGTTTCAAAAATACTCGCGGCAATATGATGAGATTATTCAAATCTGTATAAGCGAGGGTTTCTCTGCCTGTTATCAAAACGCCATGATTGCCGCCGCTGATTTTCCAAAGGTTCGCGTGATTGACTCGCGCAGTCTTTCTACAGGTAGCGGATATATGGTACTTGACGCCGCTATTATGGCAAAAGAGGGTAAAACAGCAGACCAAATTCTGCATCATATTGAAAAATCGAAGCCGCTTATGAACACCAGCTTCGTTATAGACAGGCTTGATTATCTGCATAAGGGCGGACGCTGTTCGGGCGTTGCGCTGATTAGCTCAAAAGTATTAGCTATAAAACCGTGTATCGAAGTAGCTGAGGGCTTAATGAGGGTAGGTAAAAAATATCGCGGAAAATTTGAAAAATGCCTTGAAATATACGTAAGAGAACGTCTGTCTAATATAGATAACATAGATTTAACTCGAATATTCATCACTCATCCTATATGTGCTTCTGAAACTGTTGAACGGGTAAGAAATACCATAAAGGATTGTGCCGATTTTAAAGAGATAATAGAAACTAATGCAGGTTGTACCATTTCAAACCACTGCGGTCCGAACACCTTGGGAATTATATTTAAACAGAAAACACCTTATAAATAATTATAAATAATATCGTACTGTCCGAAAAGCACTACGAGGAAAATGAAAATGAAAAAAAGACTGAGATTAATAACCTTCGCGCTCGCGGCGATAATGCTTTGGGTGAGTTTTGTTGCGTCCGGAATAAACGCCGCTCCTATTCCCGAAGAATTTGATGCGGCGATTCCGGAAGAATATAATGAACCTGAATCTGTACAAGCCGAAGAAAACGTACAACCTGTTACTCCTGCATCTTATTATCCAATGTTTTATCTGCCCGGCAATATGCGAGGTATATTAATCAGCCCCGGAGTAGATTTTGCTGCCTCGCCCAACGATAGCGCAGAAGAAGTGACGAGACAGCTTGACGAAATTCTTGAGTATATATTGGAGCTTGGGTTAAATACGGTAATTATCAGAACATCGTCTCCCGAAAAGGATTATTTTGATTTAGATATGAACAGAAACGGCACAACGGATTTTATCAGCCTTGCGATGGGGCGAGCTATGAGTTTTCATTTAAATGTGCATTTAATCTATGACTTAGGCTATGCGATAACCCCGGAGAGTGATTTTTCTGTCTCTATAGATTCGCTCGTTGCAGATATACATAAGTTTGTCATTAAATATCCCTGTAACGGCGTAATTCTCGATAATTATTATAATAATCCCGAAATAAACAATTTCTCGCGCTATATGCGCGGCGGTTCGGGCATAGGCTATGAAAACTGGCTTTACGACAGTACCGAATACCTATTTGAAACAGCGGGTGCAGTTATCAGAATAACTAATAACAGCGTCCCTGTGGGTGTAATGATAAACGATATGTGGGCTAACGACTCTTCTTCAGCGGACGGTTCGCCGACAAATGACAGCGTACAGGCTTATTTTGACGGCTTTGCAGACACAAGAAAGTATATTAAAAAAGGCTATGTAGATTATATTATGCTCCGATGCTACGGCTCACTGACCGACTCCGCTCTGCCTTTTGAGGAGTCCGCTCAATGGTGGGGTGAACTAAGCGAAGCGGGCGGAATACCTATGTATTTGATTCACCACAATGAGAAAATGGGCGAAGGTTGGGGTGAAGACCAGCTTTTAAGGCAACTTAAAACTGCGAAAGAAAGTATATCAGCTTATAGCGGAAGCGTTTTTAATTCGTATATTTCACTAAGAGATAACAAGCTCGATTCCGCAGGGACGCTGAAAAAATATTACGACGATTTAATAGACGAAGACCACCTTATGCGTGAATTAGTAATGACCAGTCCGAGAAATTTGAATTTCACCACCTTTGAACCCTCTGTTGACTTCATGGGGACATTCGACCGCAATTTCGACGTTTATTTTAACGACAGAAAAGTGATTCTTAATGAGGCGGGTAACTTCTTTTACGAAGAACCGCTCTCAATCGGTATGAACGTATTCACCATAAGACACAAGGAAAGGACATACATATACAGAATCGAGCGTAAAATTATCGTTATGCGTGAAATCGATGCATCTATTGCGAACGGAAAAACACTCAGCGTCGAGGGCGGAACCTCAATTACGCTTGAAGCTATAGCCTATAAGGGCGCGAACGTAACGGCTACCGTAAACGGGCAGTCTGTGCGGCTCCAAGAGCAGGAAGGTACACTTTCGGACGAGTATGTAAACTCTGCCTATACCCGATTTACGGGGAGCTATAAGGTTCCCGAAGGAATTATCGGCGTTGTTCAGCCGCTCGGACAAATCAATATACAGGCATCCTATATGGGATATACAGAAAATATGCAGGGTGCAACAATAACAGTAAATGCCAAACCCGCGCCTCCCCCGCCCGTAAACTTTAATCCCGTGATGTTCGATGAAAGCGTACTCGGTTCGGGTGAAATCGTCGGCACAATCAGCGCGGTACGCGGAAGGGATGAGCAGGTCAGCTTTGTCCGCCTAAACGGCAATAACACTCATGTTTTTGACGCGAAGACTACAGGCACGGTTTTCGACCCCCACTTCGGTCAGTTGCCGGCGGGGACACTCGATTATTACAGCTCAGACGTGGGTGGGTTTTATACAACCGAATCGGGTAAAAGGTTTAACTCCGCCGATGTTTCCATCATAAGCGGTACAGGCATAGGAGAAAACGCTTTAGCGGTGCTTGAGAGCGGTACATTCCAAAATAACAGTTACTTTGAAATCGCGCTTGACACAAAAATAAGCTATAATGTCGAGGCTGTCGGTTTATCATTTAGCCGAAACTGGGGTAGTGACTATAACATATCCGCTTTTGATGCAGAGTATATTTACATAACCTTTGATAACGTGACGTCTGTGACTAAGCTTCCGAGCTTTGACGCCAATCTCGTTTTCAGCTCCGGAAGATGGGAGCAGGTGACTACCGCCGACGGTACGATAAAGTTCCGGCTTATTCTCCGTTTGCGAACTAAAGGTGTATATGCGGGTAACAGCGCGTATTATAACAACAGCGGAAACCTTATGCTCACCTTCCCCGTGCTTAGAAACAGCCTCGCAGGATATAACATAGTTATTGACCCCGGTCACGGCTACGGGACGAGTGCGACCGTACTCGACCCCGGTGCAATCGGGGAGATAACAGAGTTTTCGGCGAATCTGGCTATAGCAAAGAGCTTAGAAACAAAACTCCGCGTACACGGCGCAAACGTCATTCGCCTTCGCACAGAGGAGACCTATATACCTACCAAAACCCGACCCATTGTTGCGCGGGATTATAACTGTGATATTTTCATCTCCATCCATGCTAATAATGTTGTAGGTAACAGTGATGTACGCGGAACAGAGGTTTATTATTACACACCTTTTTCGCAACCGCTCGCCGCGGCTCTTTCCGAGAGCATAGCGTCATACTTCACAAATAACGTCTACTCCGACAGAGCGGATAAAAACAGAGGCGCGAAAAGCAGTTATTTCTGGGTAACTGTAGAGCAGGGATTCCCTTCGGTTTTAATCGAGACGGGTTTTGTCCGAAATATTGAGGACGCTATGGCGTTGGCTAATCCTGTTCACCAAGACGGGATAGCGGATGCGATTGTAAGAGGGATTCAAAGCTATCTTTCCCGCAGTCCCATTAGTTACAGCTCCGACGGAAGCATCGTAATACCGGACAGACACCGCCCTGAGGTTACGGAACCTCCGGAAGTGCCTGAAATACCAGAAATTCCCGAAATATCGGAACTTACGGAAGGTTCGGAAACATCCGAGTTCTCCGAGTTTTCCGAGTTCTCCGAATTTTCAGATTTTCTCGATTTTTAATGTCCGAATAAGGCGAGAGTCTCCTTTTTCCCCAAAAAAACGCTTAATAAATAAAAATGCTTGACAAAAATTAATTTCTATGATAGAATAGGCTTTGCAGGGATTTTTTCGCAAATAACAGCACAAACGGGGTTTTAGTACCTCGGTTAATATAGGGGTGTAGTTCAATTGGTAGAGCAACGGTCTCCAAAACCGTAAGTTGGGGGTTCAAGTCCTCTCGCCCCTGTATATTTCAAAACTCGTAAACCTTGATTATCAGAGGGTTTGCGGGTTTTTGTTTTTGGGGAATTTCACCTTTTGGGGTTTATTTGGGGTTTATTTTGAAATTTTCAGTTTTACCCCGCTTGCGCCTGTGTTTTAGAGAAGTCAAGGGCGTTTTCAACAGCGTTTGAAATTTTTTCCTGTGCGTTCTGTAATAAATGGCTGTATACGCCGAGCGTGACATTCGGGTTACAATGTCCTAACGCTCCCGACACGGTAACAATATCAACGCCTTGACCGATTGCAAGACTGGCGAAAAGATGTCTGTAGTGATGAACGCCGTAAAAAGGAATCCCGCTTTTCTCGCAAAATTTACCTAACCAGTTATAGGGAGTATGCGGACACATGGGCGTACCGTTCCATTGTGTGAATATTCGGTCGGTATCTTCCCACTTATCGCCGAGCCGTTCCCGCTCCTCGTCCTGTTCGTTTTTGTATTCCTCTAACAGCAACGCAAGGAATCGAGGTAGCTTAATATGGCGTTTAGACCGCTCTGTTTTGGTTATATCGGTGTATGTGCCTTTTTGCCTTGTGTAGAGCGACGAGCGGCTTATTTTTACCGTGTCGTTATTCCAGTCTATGTCTTTCCACTCAACGCCGAGCAGTTCGCCTTTTCGTAATCCCGTATACGTCAGCACCGAGAAAAACAAGCGATACTTTAACGGCTCATCATTTAAGAGGTTTAAAAACTGTTCCGTCTGCTCTTTAGTATAGATTTTCTTTTCCGTTTGCCCTTTTTTCGGCAGGGTAACACGGCTACAAGGATTATCCGTCAGCATACCCATTTTGATTGCGTAAGAAAATATACCCGATATAAAGCCGTTATAATTGCGTATGGTCTTAGGTGAAAGCGATTTTCCGGTCTTTTCGTTTATGCCGTCTTGTGAAAGGCTTGTTAAGAAACGCTGTATGTCCCTTGTCGTGATTTTATCAAGCCTTAAATGCCCGATTGCGGAATATGTACGCTTTAAATATTTTAGATACCCCTCATAGGTTGACTGGCGAAGATTGATTTTTGCGTAGGTGTTTAGCCATTCTTCCGCTAATGTTTGAAACTTAACCGCCGTAACAACATTACCTTTTATACACTCTTGCTCAAATAATGCCGCTTGCCTTTGCAGTTCCTTTTCAATCTGCCTTGCCGTCATATTCTCGGTTGGCATCCATGTTAAAGTCTGTCGCACTTGTTTTCCGCTTATATCATAGCCGCATGAAACCCTTATACGGTAAGCGTTTCCGCGCTTTTCGATTGTTGCCATAAAATAGTCCTCCTAACCTACTTTACGGCGCATTTCCTACTTATAATTATATCATAAATATAAGCATTTGTCAAGAGAAATACGCCGAAAAGTATAGGTTTTATGCGGTTTTTTCGCCGATTGTTTCAAATAAAACCGATTTGTTAATCAAATATTTTTTACCCGCTTTAATGCAGGGCAAAGAGCCGTCTATACACATTTGACGGATTCGGAATTTCGTAAGTCCGCTAACTAAACTTGCGGCTTCTTCAATCGTTAGCATTTTCGGTTTTTCTGTCATTTTACGCCCCCCTTATTTTTAGTCTTTTTATACCTTATATATAAATGCGCTACGAACGCACAAGGACGGGCAGGGAAAAATAAGCATAGCTACCCCTGCCCGTATTTTCTGCGTTCGGTTTATATTAACAGCCGTTAGGCTGATTTACCGAAATCG
>WRKM01000012.1 GCA_009778065.1 Oscillospiraceae bacterium | reverse complement strand
GAGTTTTGCGGGGATTCGCCGCCTGCGGGGCAGGGGTGTCACTGGGTACCTATTGCTTATTCGGAGGTTTTAAAGCATATAGTTGAACACCCTGCGGGGTAGGGGGGGATAAGGTCGAAATTATATTTATGACTGTCTGTGATTCTTAAGATAAAATAACAGCAATATGATAAGGGTGGTTTGGAGAATGAATTATAATATGGAAGTAATCATCAGCGAAGGTGAGAGTTATAAAATAGAGTTCAAGGCAAGCCCGGACAAGTCACTCCCTGCCGAGGTTTGCGCTTTTGCTAATGCCTCTGGTGGGAGGATATTTATTGGAGTAGATGACGGTAATAATATCGTTGGTACGGATGTAAGCAACGCCGCGCGTTCCCGTATTCAAGATACTATTAACAAAGTCGAACCGTATCTGAATGTCAAGGTCGATATTCTTGAAAATGTTATTGTATTAACCGTACCGGAGGGTACGCAAAAACCTTATTCATGTCCCGCCGGTTTTTATTTACGTTCGGGTTCTAATACACAAAAGTTGGACCGTGATAGTATTATTGAGTTTTTACAAAACGAAGGACGAGTCCGTTATGATGAAATTGTCCGCGAGAATTTACCGATAGATGAGCGATTTAATGAAGCCGCATATAAGCGATACATCAAGAACGCAAAAATCAGCGAAGTGCTTGACCGCGATATTATTTTGAAGAATTTATGTTGCGCCGGAATGACTGGCGGTAAACTCTGCTTCACTAACGCCGGAGCATTGTTCTTTCGAGTAAATAATGAGGACATTATGTTCCGCCACGCAGGAGTAGTCTGTGCCTTGTATAAGGGTACGGACAAAGCTAACATTTTAGATGCGAAAGAGTTAAACGGCGACCTTGTCAGCAACGTAGACGATGCAATAGTTTTCCTTAAAAAGCATCTACGTATAAGCTATAAAATTGAGAGTTTGAGGCGTGAGAATATTCTTGAACTTCCCGAAGACGCACTTCGCGAAGCGGTGGTCAATGCTGTTTGTCACAGAGACTATTTTGAGAAGGGTGCGCGGGTAATGGTTGAAATTTTCGACGACCGCGTTGACATTGTAAGTCCGGGCGGAATCTGTAAAGGAATAACCCGTGAGAATTTCGGGATGGTCAGCATAACCCGTAACTCAACAATCGCCAGTATGTTTTTCCGCATTAATTACATTGAGCAGATGGGAACAGGAATTAGACGGATGCGAAATGCCACATACAATGCAAATGTGGCTGAACCGGAATTTGAATTTACAGGGTTTTTTAAGGTCACGTTCAGAAGAAGAGAACCGGACGCTTTAATCGGTCGCCAATCGGTCGTCAATCGGTCGCAATCGGTCGTGGCGACCGATAGAAAGAAAATGGTGATTTCATTTCTTGAAAATAACAGTCAAGGAAAGGTCGCTGACTTTATTAATATTATCGGACTTAGCGATGGGCGTGTTAGAGCGTTATTGCGAGAAATGGTGAGCGATGGCACGGTTGAAAAAGTCGGACAAAACCGCTACACTTATTATGTATTAAAACGATAGCCGCTCCGTGACGAAAACGATGGGTTAAAACCTGAGTTTTGCGGGGATTCGCCGCCTGCGGGGCAGGGGTGTCACTGGGTACCTATTGCTTATTCGGAGGTTTTAAAGCATATAGTTGAACACCCTGCGGGGTAGGGGGGTGACAATCTATAAATATTGTGGTATAATTAATTATCAACAACCACATTTTCAAAAGGACGGTGAAAAGCCTCATGAACGGAAGAACTCCTCATATCGTGCAGTATCAAGGTTCTAAAAGATTGCTTGCACCTCAGATACTTAGATATATGCCTAATAGATTTAACAGGCTTTTTGAACCTTTCTCAGGTATGGCCACCATAACTATTGCGGCAGCAAGTGAAAACCGTGCAAAAGCATACTATATAAATGATATTAACGAACCTATCGTTCGTATATTACAAAAAGCGATTAATACACCCATGGAATTGATTGCGAATTATACAAGAGTTTGGGAAGGACAGTTTTCTTATGACGAAGGGCATTTAGCGCATTTTTATTACGTTCGTGATTGTTTCAACAATGGCGAGCAAACCGCCGAGAATATGTTGTATTTACTTGCAAGATGCGTGAAAGGTTCGGTTCGATATAATAAAGATGGTCACTTTAACCAATCGCCTGATAAACGTCGCCACGGAACGCACCCGCGAAATATCAAAGAGAATGTTTATGCGGTTTCTTCTATTTTAAAAGGACGAACCACATTTTCCTCTTATGATTATAAAAAAATATTTGAAATTTCCGAACCCGGAGATTTGATTTACATGGACCCGCCATACCAAGGTGTATCTAATACAAGAGATAACAGATATTTTTCAGGTGTAGAATTTGATGAATTCTCAGAGTCACTTGCATTACTTAATAAAAAAAATATCGACTATATAATCAGTTACGACGGCAAATGCGGAGGAAAAGAATACGGCTCAAGTTTACCGGAAAGCTTAAACTGTACCAAGTTTCTCTTAAATGCAGGACTGTCTTCTCAAGCGACTCTGTTAGGGAAAAAAGATATAACTTTTGAATCGTTATATGTGAGTAAAAATATTGCGGGAATTATTAAATCGATTCCGAAACAAATTACTTTAATGGAGAGTGTTGTATGAATGTTCTTTTCCCAAAAGATTTTTTAGACTTGCTGAATTCTGTAGTTGCAAGACGCTCAAAATACAATTAAAAAATTGATTCATGAACATTTAGAAAATTAAATTATAAAAATATAGAAAATGCAAATCTGTATAAATAAAATCTGTGGGTATAGTAGAACCGCCTTTTCATTTGGCACACTTACTTATATCACATAAATGTATTGACAACACCTATTCTGCGCAGTATAATATATATACAAAGCATTGAAAGGAGCGTAAACCAATGAACACTACTCCATATAATAAGGAAACTCTTGCGGCGATGTTGGAAGCCGAGAGAATTGCTCTCGACCCTAACGTGGAAGGCTATAATAATCTCGATTTATTATTTAAGGATTTGAAGGCATGAATTCGGGATTTATTCAGGACACCGTAGTTTGTCATATTAGGAATCAAAATCTTGCACAAAGGTCTTCTAATTTCTTTGTGCAAGATTGTCTAATTTGACATTTTACTCTTTATTATTCGCTGTCACAGTCGAAATTTCAACTCATCATTTCCTTTTCCAACCGCTCATATTCGTTATTCAATTGTTGCATTAGAATCGTATCTCCTACTTCGGTATCGGGATGATAGGCTTTTGATAACGCTTTATAGCGTTTTTTTAATTTCTCGATTGTGTCGCAACCGTCAAACAAATTAAAAGTATTTGTTTTTGCATCTTTGTTTTCTTTTTGATTAATAAATATTTCGTTGAGTTTATTCTGCGCTTTTTTGTAATAGTTATCAGCCAAATCAACTTTTTTATCTATGATGTCAAGCATTTTATTTTGCTCAAAAGCGTTGTCGGCATTTTCCATTTGTTTAATAAAACTATCCGTTAGTTCAATTAAAATATTGTATTCAGTTGCCAAATCTTTAAAAAAAGTATTTTCCAAACAGTTAATTTTATCATCTTGAAACATTTTATGTACAACATCAAAAACGGCTTGTAAGCTTTCGGCTGACTGTTTACGCTTCTTGATGATTTGGTCAACCCTGTCATTGAATTCTTGTTGTCGTCTTTCATTCTCATCTTTTTCTACTTGTACTGTTTTAGAATATTCATCGGTTTGATTGAACATTCTCTCTTTAGCGGGACTAAAATCATTCTCAATATAGCCGTAATTATTGATTTTTCTCGCTCTCAAATGTGCAACAATGCATAAAGCCACAGTACAAGCACCCGCCGATACAGACCAGATTATATCATTGGTTAACTCATGTACAATTGTCGCCACAAGAATCGCCCCCGCTACTGACATTAGTACAGCAAAAACCCAAAATCCTATTTTTGTCTGCTGTAAAAAATGAGTTAAAACAAAAACGCCTACTGCGGCTAAAATGCAAAAAACAGGGTGAATCGCAGGTAGGTTGAAATAATTTAAATTAGATACGGGTTCATTTTCTTGAAAATTTGTGGTGAAAAGCAAAAATCCGACCCCTAATGATAAAATAGCACTGTTTACCATCGTTATGCGTTCCCAAAATATACGCACTGTTGTTGTTAAGAGCAATATTCCCACTGCAACGGCAAGATAGATACCGCCTACAATTAACATAAAATATCCTATTAAAATTAAAACGACAAGGTATATAAATAATCCCATTTTCTCACCTGCTTAATCCTCATAAATACTGATATTCCTACACAAAACAGAAAGCGGACTGTCTCCGTGCATGATTATGTCGAAATCTTCCGCGCTGTAGACGTTGATAATTTTAACAAACTGCATATGCTCTTTTGTAAGCTCGTTGGATTTATAAAGCCGTTTGAGCGTATCAATCGGACGTTCCGAGCAGAGCGTTTTTGAGTACATTGCCTGTTGTTTTCGCTAATCGTCAATAGAATTAACTTGCTGTCTTATTTTGCTGTTTATGGCTTCCATATTAATTGTTTTAATATTCTAAGTCTAACCACATTATAATTTGTAGCTGTAAAAATGTGTAAAGTAATTATAAAAAATTGTACTTTTTATAGTTCGACTATATTCATGATTATAAACCAAAATCTTACGGCTGTCAAGTGTTTTTTTGAACTTTTTTACAGTTTTTTGGGAAATATTAGCTTTGAGAGCATAAAAAGGGTAACTATAAAAAGGTGTACTTTTTTATAGTTCGACTTTCCTTAAACCTCATTAAACAGCGGGTTTCAGCCTTTATTCTCTTCCAATATCTTTTAATGACAAAAACTCGTCATAATCGCTCTTGAACAAGCGGTCTTGAATAACCCGATATTTCTCAAATTCATTCTCCGCATGAGCTTTTGCAATTTCGGCAGTAATTGTCCCCAAGTTATCTAAAATCTCGTACTTGCTCGCTTTAAGAACCATATCCAACTGCTCTGCCCAATCTGCCATTGTCATCGGGATTTTACGCCGCGCCATACCCTCAGCCAAGTCCAAATATCCCGACACAATCAGCTCCAAATCCTGCATTTCCTGCTCGGTGAGATAATTTTTCGCAATCGAAACATCGCTCTTTACAATCTTCCCGGACGGAGCTTTTTCCCATGTGGTAAGCCCCATATGCTCTTTCGTGCTGTCGGCGCGTTTATAAATCAACTCTGCCGCCGTGTGATGATGAACCGCCCAATGTAGCTTGTTCTGCACTTTTGCAAAAAAGGTTTTTGTAGTCTCGGCGGATTTGTCGTAGTCCATAGAAGTCGAGTAAATATCAGTGATTTTCTGATAAAATCGCCGCTCAGACAGGCGAATTTCACGGATTTCCTCAAGTAGGCGTTCAAAGTAATCATCATCTAAAAACATACCGTTTTCCATACGCTTTTTGTCGATTAAATAGCCACGCAAAGCGAAATCTCGCAGAACGACAGTCGCCCAACGCCGAAATTCGGTCGCCTTAGCGGAATTTACGCGATACCCGACAGCGATAATCATATCAAGATTATAATGCTTGATTTTACGATTTATCGTGCGTTCGCCCTCTTTTTGAACTATTAAGAAATCCTTAATAGTTGCCGTTTCATCTATTTCGGTTTCTGTAATAATGTTCGTAATGTGCATATTTATGTTCGCTAACTGTGTATCAAAAAGGCTCGCAATCAGCTTTTGAGAAAGCCAGACCGTTCCGTCTTGCACCCGCACTTCAATCCCATCGCCGCCCGTTTGGTAGGCGAAAGTCAGGAACTCGGCGGTTGTGTTGCGGATTGTGAGTTTGTTTTCATTTTGAGCCATCGTTTTGAACCTTTCCCTTCATTGCATCATAACTAATTATATCATATTTCTGAGTGTTTGTAAACAAATCTAACCCTAAAAATTGATTTGCAGGTATGAAATTAAAACGCCGCAGCTTCCGAAGCTTCGCGATTTCGGGGAAGCTTTAGGGGGGCTTTTTTATAGTTCATTTTTTGCCTTTGGCGGCGCGGTATTCCCGCAAACGGTTATAGAATGTGGCTTCTTTAAGCCCTGACCGTTCTAAAACCGCCCAAAAAGGCAAATTTCCACGCTCCCATTGTCTGACAAGTACGCCGAAATTTTTAGGCGGCTTTTTTATAGGACGTCCGAAGCGAACCCCGCGCTTCCGAGCCGCCGCAATGCCTTCTGCCTGCCTTTTACGGATATTATCCCTCTCGCTGTGTGCCACGAAAGACAGGATTTGCAAAACTAAATCTGCTATAAATGTCCCCATGAGGTCTTTGTTCAGCCGTGTATCAAGCAATGGTATATCAAGAACGGCGATGTCAACGCCCTTTTCTTTCGTGAGTATGCGCCACTGGTTTTGAATTTCCTCGTAGTTCCGTCCGAGCCTGTCAATGGATTTTATGTAGAGCAAGTCCCCGCTTTTCAGCTTTTTTACGAGGGTTGTGTACGAAATGCGGTTGAAGTCTTTACCGGATTGCTTGTCGGTGTAGATATTTTTGGTCGGGATTTTGAGGGCGGATAGGGCGATAAGTTGTCTGTCTTCGCACTGGTCGGCGGAAGATACGCGAATGTAGGCGTAGGTTTTCATAAGATAATCCTTTCTTGCAACAAAAAAGAAGCCCTGTTTTAAAGGCTTTTTTAGCTGTATTAATTTATAAAATGCTTATTTATTTATTCTTCTCTTAATGTTAAAAAGCCTTATTGACAACTGCGTTAAATTGTGCTATAATCATAAAAGATAGTTGTACTCGAAAGGATACGCCTTGAATGGATAAGTTGAAAATTTATTTAGATAACTGTTGTTATGGCAGACCATTTGATAACCAAAACGATATTGAGATTTATAGAGAAACAAAAGCAAAAATGTTCATTCAATCACTTGTGAGATTTAATTCTGTGGAATTAGTTTATTCTTTGATGACGATTAAAGAGCTTAGGGATTGTCCTTTTGAAGAAATTCGTAATTCGGTTATGGAATTTATTGAGAATCATGCGAAACACTATCTTGACAAGGCTCAATATAAAATCGCAAATGCCTTGACGATAGAAATTATAGAAACAGGAGTAAAACTAAAAGATGCTTCGCATACTGCCTGTGCAATCATTTCGGGGTGCGATTATTTAATTTCTACAGACAAGCGATTACTCAAATATAAAGATAGTCGCATAAAAATGATGAACCCGATTGATTTTGTAAAAACATGGAGGGGAGATTATAATGTATAATGATGTTCGTGATGTTCAAACTTCCGCAATAATAAGTGCGGGAATTAAGCTGTTGAGAGAAAACCTCGGTGTAATTGAATCCGAAATTTTCATAACTACCCTTGGCAGAAATAATTTTGATTATACGAAATGGCGTGAAAACCTGTGGGAAGATTTAACCCCACAAGAATTATTTGAACAAGCCGCAAAAATGGATTATACACCACCGAGCAGGGTTCAAGTAATATAGTCTAAAACAATCCCACCCTATTGCGGGTGGGGTTTCCAATTAATTTCGTAAATTTTTCGTACTTGTTTAAAAACCATGACCTACCCTCTTTTTAATTGTCCCTGCCGCCACATTAGTCACATATACAGTGTCGCCCGTCACAACAAAGCTTTTCGGCATGTCAAGGGAGCAGTAATAAATACCGCCGCTTTTTTGCGCGGCGGCAAGAAAACTGTTGACCGAAGGATTAACAGAGGTTCGCTCAAGGTCGAAAACCCCGATGAGGTCGTTACAGTAGACTGAAACGTCCCCCCCCAGATGGATGAAATTTACCGTTTTTAACGAGCCAAGCACGAGTAGCCTCCGAACTGTCAAATTCACCGAAATCGCAGGCGGTGAGAAATACCTGTGAACGGTTCAGCCTGTTTATTACATAATCGCGCCGTTTTGCATCGAGTTCGCCTAAAACCTCGTCAAGCAGAATAACAGGGGTTTCTCTGTTATGGGTTCTGATAATTTCTGCTTCCGCGAGCTTTAAAATAAGCGATATGCTTTTTATTTGCCCTTGTGAGCCGAACTCTTTGGCGTTTGCGCCGTTTATAAAAAACGCTATGTCGTCCTTATGCGCACCTACACGCACGCGAAATTCAGCCGCACGCTGACCGTAGACCTGATACTTGTTGAGCATTTCCACGTAACACCTGTAGAGTCCGTCCTTGTCGGAGAAGTCGGGAAGACTGCCCTCAATATCCCCGAAGACGTTACTTCGGTACATCGCGCCGAGTTCTTCCCTGCCGACGGTCAGTTCGTCATAAAGTTTCATCGCTGTGCTTCGCAGTAACTCAAAGTATTTAAGCCGTCCGTATGTAAGGTTAATACCTTGCCTTATGAGTATATCACTCCATATTCCAATCATGTCGCGGGTGTTTTTCACGGTATCGGGAGACATGACAATCTCGTTATTTAAAGCGGCGAGCTGTTTCAATGCGGCGGTGTAGTCCGCGACAGCGCGTTTATGGGTTTTGTGTTGCATTAGGGCGATATTGTCGATATAATAACGGCGGAGTTCAGCCGCTCCCTTTACGAGCATAAGGTGTTCAGGCGCGAAAACGACATGACGAAGCTCGCCATATAAGTCGGCGGCACTTTTGAGCGACATACCGTTCATCTCGATGCTCGCCCGTCCGTTCGTAATCCTGTAATGGATTATGTTATCCTTACCTATGGCGTTGTCGGCTTCAAAAGTGAGCGTTAAAAGTGTGTCTTCGGGAATATCGCCCTCATCGTGAAAAGGCACGAACGAAGCCGTTCGGGTGCGGCGAAAGCCTTTTCCGAGACAAAGTGATATAGCTTCAAGCATGTTTGTCTTGCCTTGCGCGTTATTTCCGTAGAATATATTAGTACCCTCGCAAAATTCAAGCTCGGTTTGTTTTATATTACGGAAATTTTCAACTTTTATTCCTTTGATAATCACTTTTCACACACCTGTAAATTTCAGCTCCGAGCGATATTTCCTCGCCGCCGAAAAGCTTCTTTCCTCTGAGTTTGCAGACCTCGCCGTTGACACAGACATACCCGTTTTGGATTAACAATTTTGCTTCGCCGCCCGTAGAAGCAAGCGAGGCGAATTTGAGAAATTGTTCGAGTTTTATAAAAGGAGGGGAGATGTAAATTTCTTGCGTTTTTTGCATAACGGAATCCTTACATTAATTCTACACTGTTAGGTGTTAATTGTCAACTGTATTTTTACTTTCGGTTTACCGCCTTTTTTTGCGTCAATGAGCATAAGGCGCGGTTGGTTCTCGCCATGTGCGATAAATTTTATTATTTTCGGCTCTAAATTATGCTTGCGGAGCGAACAAACCACGTCTGTCAGCCGTTCGGGTATGTGACACATTTTAAGTCTTCCGCCGTATTTTAAAAGCCGCGCCGCCGCGCCCGTTACGTCATCAAGCCGGCAGAGAAGTTCGTGACGCGCATTGCCGCCGTTTTCACGTTTAAATCCGTCATCGGCTTTATAATAGGGCGGATTTACAGTTACTAAATCCATACTGCCCACAGGGAGCGAGGTTATATTCTTAAGGTCTTCGTGTACGGGGAAAATCAGTTTTTCGAGCGAATTAGCTTTTATGCTGTCCCGAAGCAAGCCCATAGCCTCCGGGTCAATATCTAAGGCATAAATCTTATTGGAACATGCAGAGCCGCTTTTACTAATTAATAAAAAAGGAATAATACCGCAACCGGTGCAAAGGTCGCATATGACTTGCCCGTTTTTCGGCTCGGTAAAATCGGCTAATTCTACCGCGTCCGTCCCGAAACGGTGGGTTCTGCTGACGAATAATTTTAAATCGCCTATTTCAAAAATCTCGAAACCTTCCAATTATCTCATCCCTTTTTACTTATTACTTTTTATGATTTTTTTGTTGAAAGGGTTGCGTTTAATACATAGTATAAATCGCTGAAATTCTGTACGAAGAAGTCCACGCCTTCGTTTTTACTGTTGAGGGTTCTGTTAACGTCTTCGCTGAACAAACAGAATTTTACACCCGCCGCCTTTGCGCATTGCAGGTCTATTTCTCTGTCGCCGATATAAAGCGTGCGTTCTTTGTCCATACCGTGTTTTTTTATCAGATACACCAACCCGTCGGGCGAGGGTTTACGCGGGAGATTATTTTCAGAGGTCACGAAATCTTTAAAAAGTTCATAAAAACCATGCTTTTGCATCATTGATATAACGGTTTTGTCCCTATGAGTGTAGAGATAGTTCGCACTTCCTTGGTCAAAGATAAACCGCGAAACCAAGTAGGCGTTATTATGAGGGAGGGCGTATGTGTTTTCATAGATGAGGCGGTATTCCTCAAATTTTTGTATAAATTCGTCGTCTATCTCAAACTTGTCTTTATAGTAATCATAGGCGTACTGCATAGAAACACGCATCTGAGCTTCTATTTCGATAATATTTTCATTAACTAAATACTCTTTTTTCAAGATATTTAAAAAAGCCTGTGCCGTGTGCGGGTAGGTGTCAAATAGTGTACCATCGAAGTCCCAAATCACATGACTGTAGTCCATAGCTTCTTTTCTCCTATCTTTTGTTTATTTCCTGTGAGAGTGCGTAAGCCTCGGCTTTTTCGCCTATTGCCGCAAATACTAACTCATCAGTCTGACCGTGAATAATCGCAGTATTATCGGAATCGTCAGATGAAGAACGCTCTGAAATTCTTTCGGGATGGGTTATTATGAAGCAGTCTTCGGGAAGCGATTCCCAAGACGCCGCTATACCTATCGAGGCGTAACGATTCATAAAGCGGAGCGTAGGCGCGAGTGCGGCAAACGCAGGGTCGGTATCCGTAAAAACATAAGTGGGCGGCGCGTCCGACGAGTTATAAACATATTCGGAAATAGTGCGTGCGGCGGCTGATTCGCGGTCGGCGCGTTCGGCTTCATAGGGGAGATAAGCTACTGCGGCGTGAACCCCGGAATATATAACAGTGAGGAAGAAACAAAACGTAACCATGTGTGAGCGATACCGTTCCGCGCAACACACCAAAACGAACAAAAGCGAAATAAGGCAAAACACTGCCGAAATCATGAAAAACAGGTTTTCGTTCGTGACAGGCGCATCAATCGCAAAGCCCAAACGCAAGGGCGAAATCCCCTGAGATGAATGTACTGCAATAGCCAAACCCTTTCCTTCGGCAGAA
Organism: Oscillospiraceae bacterium; assembly: GCA_009778065.1. GTDB lineage: Bacteria > Bacillota > Clostridia > Oscillospirales > Ruminococcaceae > Ruminiclostridium_E. The sequence continues at coordinate 77,925 of WRKM01000012.1, read as the reverse complement.
GCCGTTAAATGCGGCATACAGAAAGCAATAAACAGCCCGAAAACGATAAACAAAGAAAAAGACGAGTACAAAAGCTCTTTTAAATTAAGTCCGTTTAAGAATATATAATAAAGCGCGAAAAGCAAAACAAGAGGCGATGCGCTGTCTATATCGGTAAATCGTCCGGAATCAGCGGGAATAAAAAGTATCAGAAAATTATAGAATAAAACGAAAAAAGCGAATAGATTAAGCGTCTTTTCGGGCAGGGTTCGCGGTCTTTTTCGGATGCTTTTGTATAAAACAAAAACACAAAGACAAATTCCGATTATACCTATCCCCCATGTAGAAACCGTAAAGTAAAAAAACCGAGTAAAAAAGCTACGCATATAGTCGCTGAAGACAAAGGCGTCAGCTGTGGATAATCCGATGTTTTCGGTGTTCGGTAATAACTGCGAAAATGACGCATCCGCCCTGACCATAGAGAGCCGTTCTCCAAAATAGACCGAGAGCGAAGTGAAAATTGCAAAAGCGGGTAAAAAGCCTGTATATGACACAGTTTTTAAGCGTAGTACAAATCGAGAATAGACTGTCGCTAAAATAATAGCCATAACCAAAGCCCAAAGCCGAGGGTTGGCGGCAGGTGCGAGAGCGAGTATAAACGCCGTAAATGTTGACAGCAAAAACCGTAAAACCTTGCTCCCTGTCGCTGCACATACTGCAATCAAAAAGAAGAGCAAAAACGGGAAAAAAACCAAGAACGTATCCGTCCAGATAAATTTTGTATAAGCAAAAGCCGCCGTACCGCCGCCTGCGACAATGGCGCAGAGGACTCTTTGCCACGCTTTTTGCAATCCGAGCATGGCGGATATTCTGTAAGTCAGCAGGGGTAAAAGGGAGGCTATGAGACCGTTAAAAACTAACATACATCTGTAACGCGCTACAGGATTATTTACAAGGTAATAAAACGGAGTGTACAGTATGCCGTTCAACCAAGGTACACCGCCTATGCTTTGCGCGGCTTCGTCAATATGCCCGGTATAACCGAACCCCGAAATATACGCACTCCACTCTGCGGCGATAAACTCTCCGCGTTCCAAAGACGGCATATTCATACGCAAAGCGAAGACAATATGCAGAAACAATGCGGCTGAAAAGAGTACGAATAAAAGACCGCGTTCACCGACACTGCGGTAAAGGTCGTCTATTTTTTTTCCGAAAGAAGCCACTTTTATCCTCCTGCTATAAAGACATTTATAACAGTGTTATACAAAAACACCATAATCAGCATAGCGGCTAAGCTATCTAACAGCATATGCCGAAAACCCGGTCTGCCCACAGCCTGAAGGCAGTTATAATAATCCTCATCAAGTCCTGTAAGCTTTTCTGCAATCGAGGGTGCATCAGGAATTTCGGGTCTTTCCGAAAGTGCATCGGGGGCAAAACGGCTTCTTATAAGCTTAATCTTATGCGCCGCCCAGCGCAGATGGAAATAGTCGAAAAAAAGTCCTATAAAAAGCGTGAGTGAAAAGTTAAAAAAGCCGAATGCCGACATCGCCTGTTCAAGCTCCGCCCGTGTAAAAGGCAAAACCTCAGGTGCGTCAAAAAAGTAAGCGGAAAGCACGGTCGGCAGGGTCAGCAGAAAAGTAATCAACATAATTAAAACCCCGACAGCCCTCATTCTGGTATAAAACATATAAAAGGGGCTGAAAAGAAATGCGAATATATTCGGGGATATTTTACGTCCCGACGCGATTCTGCGGTAGCGGAGCAGACGCATGGGGTCAAGCCCACCGTGAAAATGTGCAAGCTCTTTTTCGGAAACGCCGAAAATAAAACGCTCCTCTGAAGAGATAGTTTCGTTGTCGCTCATCCCGAATAAGCCTATTTTTTCAAGGGCGTCCATTATACCGCTGTATAGGTCGCCGTTGTTTTGCTTATTTTCCGAAAAGGGTGTATCGTCACTGTCGGCGGATTTCGGAATTTCGGGAGCATCGGGATAAATATTCATCTTTACGTGAGCAGACGGACGCTCCCAGGCATAGCCGCTCTGATGCGCATCCGTATACGCACAAAAACCTTGACGCTCGTAGCATTCACGGTGATAAGGCGCGCCGCAATAGGTGCAGACTACGGGTCGTTCATTCTTATTAAAAGTCTTTTCGCAAATCGGGCAGGACGCCCCTGTAAAATCGGTCATGATAAATCCTTTGGCAGAATGGGGGATTCGGCAGTTTATCGATAAGCCGGGTTCTGTCGTGTACAATCATCTGTCTGAGACAGAGCGTCGCCGCTCTGTTCAAGCCGCCGTCACTAAGGGAACGCCGAGCAGACGTTTAATTCCCCAAACATTGTGGCGTTGCATCGGATAGGGTTTACATGGCGGCATGGTCTCCCATACCCCGGTGAGCTTTTACCTCGCCTTTCCACCTGTACCATTTTTCAATGGTAGTCTATTTCTGTTGCACTTGCCCTAAAGTCGCCTTCGGCTGCCGTTAGCAGCTACCCCGCTCTATGATGCCCGGACTTTCCTCACGTCTTTACAACGTGCGATTGTATAATAAACTGCCAATTTATATTTTACCACAGATTTTAGAAAAAAGCAAGAAAAACACGTAAAAAAGCTATTTTAAAACATGTAGGGGAGAACACTGTTCACCCCTACTAAATATTGAATATTTCTTCATTTTATTTGAATCTGATTATATTCCAAAGGTTTTTAATATAATCGGCGCGTTCGTTTTTGTATTTAAGGTAATAGGCATGTTCCCATACATCGAAAAGAATTATAGGCTCTAATCCCTCGCAAATCAACACATCTTGGTTTGCCGTGTTTCTAATGTCGAGGTTACTTTCGCTGTCAGAAACAAGAACCGTCCAGCCCGAACCGAAAACGTCTTTTGCCTCATCGCTGAATTCTTCTTTAAAATGTTCAAACGAGCCGAAGAATCCTTCGATAGCTTCGAGCAATTTACCTTCAGGTTCATGAACGGGTTCAGAGGCGGGTGCAAGCCCCCTGAAAAATAAAGTATGGTTGTAAACGCCGCCCGCATTATTCAGGATTTTAACGCGGGATTCCTCAGGCAGACTTTTCGCCGAGCATAAAATTCGTTCGAGCGGTACATTGTGAAGAAACGGATAGGGTTCGAGTGCATCGTTTAGGTTTTTTATGTATGTTGCGAAGTGCTTGTCATGATGAAAGTGCATGGTTTCTTCATCAATATACGGTTCAAGAGCATCGTAAGCATAAGGCAGGGGCGGCAGTTCAAAGGGATAGTGTCCGAAAATGCCGAAATCGTCAGAGTTTAAAGTCATAGAATAATCTCCTCTTTCTTAGAATTATTCTATTCTATGCAGTTTAAATCTCCGCTGTTACCGCCTCACCCATTTCGATACAACCCACGGCACGAGTGTTATCATACCCGCGGAATATATCGCCTGTACGTAAACCCTTTGCTAAAACCTGCTCAACTGCATTTTCAATGTCGTCGGCTTCTTTGTTCATGTTAAAAGATAATCTCAGCATCATTGCCGCCGATAAAATCATGGCAAGCGGATTTGCTTTATCCTGTCCCGCAATATCAGGCGCAGAACCGTGACAGGGTTCATACATACCCACACCCGTTTCCGCAAGGCTTGCGGACGGAAGCATACCGAGAGAGCCGGTCAAAACGCTCGCTTCATCTGATAAAATATCTCCGAAAAGGTTTTCTGTGACTATTACATCAAACTGTGACGGTGCGCGGACAAGCTGCATAGCGGCGTTATCTACAAGCATATCGGAAAGCGTTATGCCGCTGTAACCGCCTTTGTCATAAACCTCATGCACAACCTCGCGCCACAAGCGCGAACTGTCGAGAACATTCGCCTTATCCACGCTGAAAACATTCCCCGAACGCTTCATGGCAAGCTCAAACGCGACTTTTGCAATCCTCTCAATCTCGTAGTCGCGGTAAAGCATGGTGTCATATGCGGTACGTGTTCCTTTTTCATCGACAAATGTTTCACGCTTTCCGAAATATGCACCGCCGATTAATTCACGCACAATGACAAGGTCAATAGTGCCGGGGTTTTTCAAAACGCAAGCATCGGCAAGTGCGTCAAAAAGTTTTACGGGACGCAGATTCGCAAAAAGCCCCAAAGCCGCACGAATACCGAGCAGACCCGCTTCGGGACGAAGATGCCCCGCACCCTTGTCCCATTTAGGACCGCCCACCGCGCCGAGCAAGACAGCATCGCTTGCTTTGCATACTTTTACGGTTTCTTCAGGCAGGGGTACTCCCGTTTCGTCAATGGCAATCCCACCCATAAGAACATCGGTATAATTAAACTCGTGATTATATTTCTTCGCGATTCTGTCCAAAACCTTACGAGCCTCGCGGGTTATTTCGGTACCAATACCATCGCCGCTGATAACTGCTATATTCTTCACGTATAAACGCTCCTTTTTACATTTTATTTTTTACATAATTAATTAAACCTTCGGCATTTATAATTTCTTTTATAAATTCCGGAAAAGGCTCGGACGTAAATTTTTCGCCCGTGGTGTTATTAACAATCTCGCCCGTGTCAAAATTAACGCTGACTTTATCTCCTGCTTTTATTTTCTTTGCCGCTTCGGGACATTCCATAATCGGCAGACCTATGTTTATGGCATTACGATAGAAAATCCGCGCAAAAGAGCTTGCGACCACGCATGAAATGCCGCTTGCCTTAATCGCAATCGGTGCGTGTTCACGCGAACTTCCGCAACCAAAATTGTTCTCACCTACCATTATATCGCCTTTTTGCACTTTTTTGACGAAGTCTGTGTCGATGTCTTCCATGCAATGAGCCGCAAGCTCTGCATGGTCAGTGGTATTTAGGTAGCGTGCGGGGATTATTACATCGGTGTCTACGTTGTCTCCGTATTTGTGAACAGTTCCTTGTGCGTTCATGGTTTCAATTCCATACCGCCCCACCTTGCGCAAAATTAAAAGAAAATTGCGGCATGGTGTTACGCCTTTCATTAATTATTTTCAGATTTTTTCCTTTGGTTTGTTATAACGGTGCGGAAATATATCCCGTCAATGCGCTCGCCGCCGCGACTTCGGGGCTTGCCAAATAAACCTCGCTTTCGGGGTGTCCCATTCTGCCTACGAAATTACGGTTAGTTGTAGCAAGGGCGCGTTCGCCTTTAGCGAGTATCCCCATGTGTCCACCGAGGCAGGGTCCGCAGGTAGGCGTGCTGAAAACACAGCCCGCTTCTACAAAAGCCTGTGCATAGCCAAGCTCCATACACTCAAGGAAAATTTTCTGGGTACCGGGTATTACTATACAGCGTACACCTTTTTTGACTTTTTTGCCTTTAATAAGCTCTGCCGCGACTTTCATGTCCGATATTCTGCCGTTTGTACAGCTTCCTATTACAACCTGGTCAAGTATAATTTTTTCGCCTTTTTCAATCTCTTCGACTGTTTTCGTATTTTCGGGCAGATGCGGGAAAGAAACCGTGGATTTAATGTCGCCGAGGTCAATGTCAATCACACGCGAGTACTGTGCATCGGCATCGGGTTTAAACACCTCGTATTCACGGGTTCGGTTGTTCGTGTCCATGACTTTTTTAATATAATCAAGAGTAATTTCATCAACTTCAAAAATCCCGTTTTTGCCGCCTGCCTCAATAGCCATATTGGCTATACACAGTCTGTCATCAATAGTAAGACTTTCAAGACCGCCGCTTGTTGCGTTTTTGTCTGTTCCGAACTCCATTGATTGATATAACGCACCGTCAACGCCGATAAGTCCTATAATATGAAGAATTAAATCCTTGCCCGACACATATTTGTTGAATTTTCCGCGCAGATTAAATCTAATCGAAGCAGGGACTTTAAACCAAGCCTCTCCTGTCGCCATACCAACCGCCATATCGGTACTTCCCACACCGGTCGAAAACGCGCCGAGTGCGCCGTAAGTGCAGGTGTGACTGTCCGCGCCTATGATTAAATCGCCCGGCATAGCAAGCCCTTTTTCGGGTAACAGGCAATGTTCAATTCCCATTTCGCCCGTGTCGTAAAAATTGGTTATGTTATATTCTTTTGCAAAAAGGCGGCAACGCTTACACTGCCCTGCGGCTTTTATGTCCTTATTGGGGGTAAAGTGGTCCATAACCATGGATATTCTTTCTTTATCGAAAACACCTGAAAATCCCGCCTTCTCAAACTCGCCTATTGCAACGGGGCTTGTTATATCGTTTCCGAGAACCATGTCTAACTTAGCTTTAATAAGCTGACCTGCGCGGACTTGTTCAAGCCCGGCTTTTTTAGCGAGTATTTTTTGTGACATTGTCATTGACATAGATTTTTCTCCTGTCTTAATAATATTTTTTTGGGTAAAATAATCATATCGTCTTATTTTTTATCATCACGCTGCTTAAATAATCTTTTATTTTTTAGTCGTTTAAAGCGTTATTTTTTAAGGGTGAAAACATCAGGAAATGTCGATTTAATGAAGAAATCGGCGAATAATATTCCAAGGGGGATAAAAAGAGAAAATCGCGCAATTTAATTTTTTAAGTTAAAATAAATAAGATGAGGTTATTTTTACAGCTTTTTACGAGTATTTAAACTTTTTAAACTATTTCTGCCCCGGAAACACCATAAAAAATTATGTTTTTCTTCCATATACCTACCTCGGCGTAAGCGTTTTCTCCGAGCTTCATCTTTGTTTTGAGCGGATTTATGCCCCAGCCTTTAATTAAAAGCTCAACTATAGGTTCATCTACGGTGACTGTCAGAGTTTTTCCGGACTTTAGTTTACCTTGGTTAATTAAATTGGCTATAATATCAAAATCGACGGAACCGCCGTATCTTGCGGAGCAGGCTAAATTCAGGACATAGTTCTTTTTTGTCTTGAGCGTCCACATGAGCTGTGCGGGGTGGGTGTGGTGTCGCTGTACGGGCGGGGTATAGGCAACTAATTTTGCTCCGCAGGCGATACAGTTTGTTGCGCCTTCCTCGTTTTTCATAATGCAGTTAAGGCAAATCATCATTATCTCCGTTATCTGTCTTCTGTCTATTTATAAATTATAAATTATAATAAATTTCGTTATTATTATACAGCATATATTCTAAAGAGTCAAGCAGTGCAATCATACTCGCGTTGATTATATCTTTGCTCGCACCTACCGTTGTCCAACTTGTCTTTCCGTCTGTACTCTCAATTAACACGCGGGTGGTCGCCGCCGTATTGTCCTCACCTCCTATGATTCTGACCTTATAATCTACGAGCCGCATTTCTGAAAGTACCGGATAGAATCGTTCTAAGGCTTTTCTGAGAGCTTTGTCAATCGCGTTTACGGGACCGTCTCCCTCGTCTGCGGTGATTTCAAGTTTTCCGCTCACCCGTACCTTTATAAAGGCATCAGCTTTTCCGAGCGGACAACACACCGCGGTTTTAGTATTTTCGGAAGAGTGACTTGAAATAATTTTAAAATCAATAATTTCAAAAAACGGTTTAAACCAACCAAGCTCTTTAAGTACAAGAAGCTCAATACTCGCCCCCGCCGCTTCAAAGTGATACCCCTTATGCTCAAGCTCTTTAATATTATCTGTAAGTCTTTGCACCACGGGGTCAGTTTTTTCAATATCTGGTACAAATTTTTGAAGCTTGGCGATAAGCGATGCTCGTCCGGAAACCTCTGAAATTAAGATATTACGCTCGTTCCCCACCCTTTCGGGTTCAATATGCTCAAAAGTCGCGGGTTCTTTTGAAACGCCGTCAACGTGCATCCCTCCTTTATGCGCGAATGCAGAAGTTCCGACATACGCCATATAATTGGGCAGTGCCATATTTGCCGTCTCGGCGATGTAATGCGCCGTCTCTTTAAGCAGGGGCAGACTTGATGCGGGTACACAGTCAAAGCCCGATTTTAATTGCAGGTTCGCGATTAATACGGCTAAGTTAGCGTTACCCGTGCGTTCGCCTATTCCTATAAACGTACCTTGAACATGGCTTGCGCCTGCGTTTACTGCCGCCATACTGTTTGCTACGGCACATTCGCCGTCATTGTGGCAGTGAATACCTATCCCTATACCCGTACCCAATTTATCGCGGACATCTTTAACGATTTGTGTGATTTCATCAGGGAAACAACCCCCGTTTGTATCACACAAAACAACGGTCTGCGAGCCTGCTTTCCGCGCTGATTTTAATGTTTCGACAGCATAATCGGGATTATTTTTATAGCCGTCAAAAAAATGCTCGGCGTCGAAAATAACCTTTTTCCCCAGACTTATAAGATAGGCAATAGTTCGCTCAATCATATCTAAATTTTCGCCGTGACTGACCTTTAAGATTTTATCGACGTGCATATCCCAGCTTTTACCGAATATGGTGATATACTCCGTATTCGCGGTGATTAACGCGCGTAGGTTATCATCGTCTTCGGGTGCGATTTTGCTCCGCTTTGTCGAACCGAACGCGGTTAGTTTTGTTTTCAACCCCAACGTACCCGCACGTTTAAAAAACTCCAAATCCTTTGGGTTTGAGCCGGGATTTCCCGCCTCAACAAAATCTATACCGAACGAATCAAGGCGAGTTAAAATTTTTAATTTATCAGAGGGGGAAAAGCTGATTCCCTCGCCCTGTGAGCCGTCGCGCAACGTCGAGTCGAATATTTCTATTTTACGTGACATATTTATGACCCATGTCCTTTCTGCACAAACGTGCTTTGAAAATATATTCTCCCTGATTACCGAGGAGTTACTTTCAAACTTTTCACCTTTCTGTAACTATATAACCTTCACTTTATGAAAAGTTTTCTTCCCCTTTTTTATGATAATACTTTCTTTTATTTCAATCATATTGTTCGGGTCGGTAATTTTTCCGTCGTTTATGCTTACGCCTCCCTGCTCGACATTGGTTCTCGCGTCACGCCTCGAAGAACACAAAGCAGTCTTTACGAGAAGGTCAAGGATGTTAATTTCACTACCTGTTAAATCTTCGCCGCTTAGTGTTGTGGTCGGCATATCCGCACTCTCGCCTGAACCGCCGAATACATTTTTTGCGGCGTTCTTTACTTTTTCAGCTTCTTCCTCTCCGTGAACAAGCTTAGTGACTTCGTATGCAAGCAACTCCTTAGCCTTGTTCAGTCCTGCACCCGAAAGGGTTCTCTCCATTTCTTCAATTTCGTCTATCGGTATAAAAGTCATCATTTTTAACTTTTTGACAACATCAGCGTCTTCAGAGTTTCTTAAGTTTTGGTAGAAATCATAGGTAGAACATTTATTCGGGTCGAGCCATAACGCACCTTTTTCGGTTTTCCCCATTTTCTTACCCTCTTTTGTAGAGAGCAGTGCAAACGTCATAGCGAAAGCCTCGCCCTGTTCGACGCGGCGGACTAAATCCGCACCCGACAAAATATTTGACCACTGGTCATCGCCGCCAAGCTGCAAATTCACAGCTTTTTCCCTGTACAAGTGCAAAAAGTCATAACTTTGTAAAAGCATATAGTTAAACTCAAGAAACGACAGCCCTTTTTCCATACGGGATTTAAAACACTCCGCCGTGAGCATTTTATTCACGGAGAAATGCTTGCCCACGTCCCGCAGAAAATCAAGATACTTAAAGTCTTTAAACCAATCTATATTACGGACAAACTCACCTTTTCCCGCGCTTGCATCGAAATACTTCGACATCTGGGCTTCAAATGCGTCGGCGTTTGCGTTAATTTCCTCAATCGTGAGCATTTTACGTATATCGGTTTTTCCCGTGGGGTCGCCTATTAAAGCAGTCGCCGTCCCGAGCAGAGCTACGGGATAATGCCCCGCCTGCTGAAACCTGCGAATAGTCAGCATTTGCATAAAATGCCCGATGTGCAGTGAATCTGCGGTAGCATCAAAGCCAATATAAAACTTTACACTCCCGCTGTTTAAAAGCTCCTCGATTTCTCTCTCATGGCTCATTTGAGCGATTAACCCACGCCTTTTAAGTTCCTCAAACAACGTCATAATTTTACCCTCCTTGTAATTTAAAACAAACTGTCAACTGTCAATTGACATCGTCAATTGTTCATTGTCATTATCGGCTCTGTTATATCCGCACCCGGCGGCACCATCGGTAAAATATTTATATCGCGGTCAATACGACATTCGATTAATACAGGGCGTGCCGTTTCAGATAATCCGCTTGTTAAATTCAGAGCCTCTTTCAAAACAGGCTCGATTTCCTCGGTTTTCTCGATTATAAGGCATTTGATTCCGAAGGCTTCGGCAAGCTTTATATAATCAATCGGTCTGTCAAGCGTCGTCTCAGAAAACCGCCTGTCGTAGAAAAGCCTCTGCCATTGCCGAACCATTCCAAGTACCGAGTTATTTAAAACTAATTGAATCACGGGAATATTGAATTTCGACAAGGTAACAAGCTCGTTTAAATTCATGCCGAAAGAACCGTCTCCCGCGATATTCACCACTGTTTTATCGGGTTTTCCGATTTTCGCACCTATTGCCGCACCGAGTCCGTAACCCATTGTACCGAGTCCCCCGCTCGATATAAACGTCCGCGTCTCACGGTTTCTATAATACATAGCCGCCCACATCTGATTCTGCCCGACTTCGGTTGTGATAATTGCCCGACCTTCGGTCAGCTCATCTAACTTTTCAAGAATCGCCATAGGCGTAACAGGAAGTTCCTTCGTTCCGGATTGTACCGCTTTAAAAGAAGAATAAAGCTCGCTTGCCCTCTTTACCCATTCATGGTTGCTTCTCTTGGGTAAAATGGAATTAAGTTCGGTGAGAATTTGTTTTATATCGCCCGAAACCTCGGTGTGTGTCTTGACGTTTTTAGAATGTTCTGCTTGGTCTATGTCTATATGAATTATTTTTAAATCCTTTGAAAACGCCTGCTTACAACCTGTTACCCTGTCGGAAAAGCGTGTTCCGAGTGCGATAAATAAATCGCAGTTTTTAAATGTGTCGGCGGCGGCTTTTGTGCCGTGCATACCGAGCATACCGATATAGCGTTCGTCATATTGGTCAAAGCACCCCTGACCCATGAGAGAACATGAAACAGGTGCGTCTACTCTTTCTGCGAAGGCGGCAAGCTCTGTATTCGCTCCCGATGATATAACGCCGCCGCCCGCATAAATAAAAGGACGTTCTGAACTCGTAATTAAATCAACAACGCTCTTTAACGATGAATTACTATCGCCTGTTTTATCTGCCGTAACGCAGTTACATTCGGCGTTTATATTTTGCGGGACAAACTCACATTCATGTCCTGTTATATCCTTAGGTACATCTATAAGCACCGCGCCTTTTCGTCCGCTCCCCGCGATTTGAAACGCTCTGCGGATTGTGTCGGCGAGGTCGTTTATATCGCGTACTAAATAATTGTGTTTGGTTACGGGCATGGTGATACCCGTTATATCAACCTCTTGAAAACTGTCTAATCCGAGAAGTTCAAGACCGACATTACCCGTAATAGCGACCAAAGGAATGCTGTCCATATTTGCAGTGGCTATGGCGGTGACGAGGTTTGTTGCACCCGGTCCGCTTGTAGCGAGGACTACGCCGGTCTTTCCCGTGGCGCGTGCGTAACCGTCGGCGGCATGTCCGGCGTGTTGTTCGTGCGAGGTGAGAACATGCCTGATTTTATCGCTGTATTTATAAAGGCTGTCATAAATATTCAGCACTGCGCCTCCGGGGTAGCCGAAAATCACATCGACCCCTTGTTCAAGTAGACACTCAATAATTATATCCGAACCGCGCAGTTTCATTTTAATCAGTCCTCCCAAAATAAAAAATTCCTTCAACTCCCGTAAAGAGATGAAAGAATACTTCCATGATACCACTCTTCTTGTGCATTTCTCGGAGAAAGCTCAAGGGGGATATATACATAAACCTTCCGCCATCCGCTTACACCAACCGCAGACTCTCTGCCACGCAATTAAATTCGGTTAAACGCATAAACTTTCGGAATACTTCTTTTCCCTGTCACAGCTTTTAAAATATTTCATATAGGTTCAGATTAACATAAAAACAAGGTTCTGTCAAGTAAAATTTTCAAATATTATGTAAAAGTTGTGTGAAAATATGTTTTTTTACAGACCTTACTTCCGATTGACTCCGATAACGCCTCCGACCGAGCCGCAAAGCACAGCCGTTACTAACCTGCCGAGAATAAGCTCTCCGCTTAAATTCCCTAACAAAAAAGCAATAATAATTAACACTAAAAGCAGTATAAGCGCGGCTCTTACGCCGTTTAGGATTCCGTTGCGGCGTTTTAGTATTCCTGCGGATACCCCCGAAATAAGGCAACCGAATCCGAAAGCCATAAGTGAGAAGGTTCCGCTGAATGAAACAGGGAGCTGTAAAAACCAAATTAAAAATGAAAAGAAGGGGATAGATAGCCCCCCTGCTGCCGCACCAAAAATAGCGGAGAGCAGATAAATTTTATGGTTTCGTTGTTTCGCGGGCATGAAAAAAGCCCCCTTTGCTTTTAAAAATAATGTTTGTACATTATTATGCAAAAAGGGAGCGTTTTATTTATTTTGTTTATTCGGTATTACATAGTCGGCGGCATTGCGCGAAAATCGGTATTGCGGGACGGCATGACCGATTCCGCCGCTTTTGATGCGGGTGTGCTTCGCAGAGCAATTCCGCAATCTCCGCAGTTTACAGATGAGATGTGATTGTCAAAGCCGCAAGCCCGGCAATTAATAAAATCCGTATTCCTTGACTGAGAAACAAAATAAAGCTCCATGTAGTCGTTATTTACTTTGGCGATTATCAGGCGCAGTATACTTATAATCAGGTTTACGGTAAAAAGAATCAAGAAGAACTGTACCATAGGGAAAAACCAGTTCATTTCCCAGAGGGCATGTTCATAGACATTTTTAGTTTCGAGGGTTCTGCCCGCGCCTATCTCGTAGCTAAGGTTCGGGAAAATAAACAAAAGTACAGAAAACGGAAAGATGACGAACGCGACATTAAGCCAGACAGAAAACCGCTTGTAACCAATTTTTTCGCTCCTGATAAATGATTTTAACCAGAAACCGCCGTCTTCTTCGCTTGGGTTTTTTTTGGAATTGCGTAACCGATAAATAATCTTCCCTACGGAAAAAATAAATTTTATTAAAGCAATCAGAATAAAAGCCAACATAATAATAAAGATGGCTAATTTTACGTTACGCTCGGCGGCGCGTAGGCTCGTGTCCGTAATCATATCGGGAAGCCGCAACACAAAGCGGATATAGAGAAACGAGTAAACGAGCATCGTGCCTGAACTCAGAGCCGCTAAAATATCGGTAATTAACATAATTTCCCCCATAGTTTATAAATTAAAAGCATATAGACATTATACATAAAAAATATCGCTTTGTCTATTAGCAATATGTACAAAAATTATTATTTACACACAAAAAACCGTGCCGCCGAAAATCTCGTCCGCATTCTGTATATTCTCCGATAATTATCGGGTGGTCGGTTCGTCATGCCCAACCGTAGTCGTCATAATCAGACCATTTCTCGTTATAAATACTTTGTTGACCTAATTTGAACAGCAAAATCGCCGCCGCCGCGAGAATCAGCATCAAGACCACAGAACCCGAAATAATCCAGCTTTTTTTGTTCATTTTTGTTTCCTCCGATTATGATTTCAAATTTTTAAATATTCTTTATATACTTCCGATTTAGAATGTTTTGTTTGTTTTGCCGCTGTTTTACATGCATCGGTAGGCTTAAAACCCTGCTCAACTAAGCTTTGCGCCATTAGAGCGGCAACAGCCGCGGTGACGGTTGGCTCTTCCTTTTTGACGAGAGCGTCTATAATCAGTACGAACTCGCCGCGGGGAGGAATTTGCTCAAAATGTGCCGTCATTTCCGAGATTTTACCGCGCAATACCTCTTCGTGAATTTTTGTCAATTCGCGGCATACGGCTATATTTCTGTCGCCCAAAGACGAGAGTAAATCTGCGAGGGTTCTTGTTAATTTGTGCGGAGCCTCATAAAGAATTATCAGTCCGCCGTATTCTTTAATCTCGTCAAGCCGTTGCTTACGCTGACGCGGGTTAACGCTCAGAAATCCCTCAAATGAAAACCTTCGGCAGGAAAAACCGCTTAAAGCAAGCGCGGACGTAAGCGCACAGGGACCGGGTACTACTTCAGTATCGACGCCGCTTTCCCTGCAAAGGTCTACTAATTCCGCGCCGGGGTCGCTGATACAAGGCATACCTGCGTCTGTGACCATAGCACAGGATTCACCGTTTTTTAAGCGTGAGACTATATCGTGTGATATTTCGGTTATGTTATGCTGACGACAGGCGAGAAGAGGCTTTTTTATGCCGAATTTTGTCAGCAATTTGAGCGATACCCTCGTGTCTTCCGCGGCTATAAAATCAACGGAGTTAAGCGTTTCGAGTGCGCGGGGGGATATATCTCCCAGATTTCCGATAGGTGTGCCTGTGACATAGAGAGTAGATTTTTTTATTTTCATTTGATTATTTCTTTTAGGTATTCTTTAAACGCTGTACCGATTTCTCGATTCTGTAAACCTAATTCGGTCGTAGCTTTTAAGAAGCCGAGCTTATTACCTGTGTCGTATCGTATACCCTCAAAGTCTACTCCGAGCATACCCTCTTCCCGCGCAAGGCGTTTCATTGCGTCTGTGAGCCAGATTTCACCGCCCAGTCCGGGTTCGGTCTGCTCTAAGAGACTGAAAATTTTTGCAGGTAAGACGCATCTGCCGAGAATTGAGAAGTTTGTGAAAACTTCATGTTTCTGCGGTTTTTCAACCATGTCGGAGACCTTATATATGTTACCGTCGAGCGGTTTTGCATCGAGAGACGAATATTTTACAATATCCTCGGCGGAGAACTCCTTCATAGCCACTGCACCCGCCCCGTACTTTTCATAAGCGCGGCAAATCTGCGCGGTTACGGGGGTCTTTGAAACCATAATATCATCGGGATAAATCACTACAAACGGCTCAGAGCCGGCAAAAGTTTTAGCGTAGAGGACGGCGTTTCCCGTACCTTTTATTTCACGCTGACGAACGTAGGTAATATCGGCTATTTCGCTTATAGCGACTATTTCGTCATAAAGGCTCTTATTTTTTTGAATCAATGCGTTTTCAAGCTCGGGAATGCGGTCAAAATGCTCTTCGACCGCATGTTTACCCCTACCGAGAACAATAAGAATGTCCGTTATTTCTGAAGCGGCGAGTTCCTCAACTATATATTGAATAGCGGGTTTATCAACAATATTCAGCATTTCCTTCGGGACGGCTTTTGTGGCGGGTAACATTCGCGTACCGAACCCCGCGGCTAATATTACAGCTTTTTTAACCTTCATTTTGTTTTCTCCTGTGAAATTTAAACATTAAATACAGTATATCATAAAAAAGGCTCGGTTGTCAATTGACAATTTGTAATGTTTTGTGTTATACTTGATTATGTATATGAATAATACAAGAATTTCGGAGGTTCGGGTATGGAAACAAAACGAGAAACAAACAGTCGGGCGGGCAGTTTGAGGGTTTCGGAAGGCGTTATCTCAAAGATAGCGGCACTCGCCGCGAGCGAGGTTGCGGGTGTTGCGCTTGATGATGGCGGAAAGAGGCTTGCACAGGAAAAGACAGTAAAACTTTCCGGCAAAGCCGAAAAATTTTTAAGTCCTCTGCCCGTAAAGGTCAACCTTTTTAAAGAAGCCGCTGAAATAAGTATAGGTGTTGTCCTTTTGCAGGGATATAAGGCGGCGGCAGTGGGTGAGAATATTCAAAAGGCGGTTAAGTCTGCCGTGCAGAATATGACGGGGATTGCCGTTTCTAAGGTGAGTGTGACAATTTCGGGATTGAGGCTATCGGAAAATGTCTGATAAGAAGAATAAAACCGAAAGAAAATTAACCCGCCGCGAAATGAGAGAAGCCGCCTTTTTCCTGCTTTATCAGGTAGAAGTGAACGCCGCCGCAGGGGATGTGAGCGGTGCTAAAGAATCTCTCGCGGAAATAACCATGAACTGCATCGAAACATTCGGACTCTTATTGAACTCTGCGGCGATAAGGCTTGTGGAGGGTGTTTTGGATAATAAAGACGCACTCGACTCAATTATTGCCAAATATAGCCTGACTCGTAAGGTAGAACGAATCCCGAAAATTAATCTCACTATCATGCGAATGGGTCTGTACGAGATGGATTTTATGCCCGAAATACCTGACAAGGTAGCCATGAACGAGGCAATAGAACTCTCCAAGGACTATGCGTATGAAAGTGATACAAAGCTAATCAGCGGATTACTCGGCGGATATTTTAAAGATAAAAATAAATAACGAAAGGGTTGAACCGAAAATGCTTTTAAAAAGAAAACCAAAAGACCCTAAAAACGAAAAATACTGGACGGAAGAGGATGAGGTGTTCTCTTTTGAATACGAACCTGACAGAGTGCTGTATTCAAATGATTTTGAACAAGACTTAGACGGTTGGTATGCGCGAACGCCTTTACCGGAGCATTATGATTATAATAATTATAAGGTAGTCGTCGAAAAAACTGACGAAGAAGCCCACAGCGGTTCTCACTGCATGAAGGTTTACGGACGCAGGGAGAGTTGGAACGGCGCGGCACTCGATATAACGAAGTATCTGAAGCCCGGCGTTTTCAATTATGAGGTCATGGTATGGGTAAAATTACGCCCCGACGCGAACCCTGCACGGATTCGTATAATGTCGGAAATGTACGAAGTCGGGTGCAGTATAGATTTTCCGAATTTTGAGGTTTTCGATGACTATTGCGATTATAGAGGGGTTCTGTCAAAGTTCAGACTGCCGGTAGGTAGCGGAGAGGACGACTGGGATACACGCTATCCTCCGAATTATGCGACCTCGGACGGTTGGGTATTGCTTCGCGGTAAAAAAGAGATAAACGCGAGCCGATACTCTGCGGTAATGGTTTACCTCGAAACGTATAAGGAAACAAACAGCGAGGAGAACACAGATGTCGATGTAAACGATATTTATATTGATGATTTTGTTCTGTTAACAGGGAAATAGGCGGAAAAAGGAAGAATGGAAAACAATCGTTTTGTTGCGACAGTTTCACAGGTAAATCGCCGCATAGCCCTTAATTTTAAGAAAGACCCTGAATTTTCAGACCTGTATGTGGAAGGTGAGCTTTCAAATTTTGTCTGCCACTATAAATCAGGGCATATGTATTTTACACTCAAAGACAGCCAAAGCACGCTAAAATGTGCGATGTTTTCTCATGAGGCGGAGAGACTGAGCTTTATGCCCGAAAACGGGCAAAATGTAATAGCTCGCGGCAGGGTCGGCGTTTATGAGCGGGACGGCGTATATCAGCTTTATGCGGCTTCTCTCGAAAAAGCCGAAACAGGGCGGGGCGAAGAGAATATTTATGAGACGTTTTTAAAGCTCAAGGAAAAGCTCGAAAAAGAAAATATTTTTTCAAACAACAGGACTTTGCCCGAATACCCTAAAAAAATCTGTCTGATTACCTCAAAGGGCGGTGCGGTATTACAGGATATGATTTCGGTTTTTTCGAGGCGTTATCCGTTACCGGAATTATTACTCTTTCCTGTACTCGTGGGGGGGAAGGATGCGTCCGCTTCGCTCACAAACGCGCTTCGTGCCGCAGGCGGTACGGACGCAGACTTAGTGATAATAGCAAGGGGCGGCGGCGCGGCAGAGGATTTATGGGCGTTTAATGACGAGACGTTAGCGCGGGAAATTTATGCGTGCAGAATCCCGGTCGTTTCGGCGGTCGGACATGAAACCGATTTTACAATTGCCGACTTTGCGGCGGATTTACGCGCACCTACGCCCACGGCGGCGGCAGAGCTTGTTACGCCGGATTTGTCAGAACTGCCGCTTTATTTAGATAATATGCTCGCCGACTTAAAGCGGAGGGTGTTCGCGATACTTGAAAAGAAGCAAGACAGGCTCAAGTTCTTAGAACACGAGATAAGCAAAGGAATAAAAAATTTAGTTTTACATAAAAAGAGGGAGCTTGAATCTGCCGTTAACATTATAAACGCTCTCAGCCCTGAAAAGGTTTTCGCAAGGGGATATGCGGCTGTGTTCGATATAAAAGGCAGGGCTGTAAAAAGCTCTGAAAAAATACGGATAAACGATGAGCTTTTCGTCAGATTAGCAAACGGAAGCTTGACGGTCGTTGTAAAGGAGAGGACTTAAAAATGAAAAAAGACTTTGAACCTTCTATGAAGCGGCTTAGTGAAATATGCACTCTTATGGGCGACGACTCACTTTCCCTTGAAGATGCTTTAAAACTTTATTCGGAAGCGACAGAACTCGCCGGTAGCTGTAAAGCGGAGATGGAAGAAGCACAGCTCGCGCTGAAGGAAATTTTTACGGGTGAATAATACAGGCGGTCAGTCGTATGCGAAAGGAAAAGTCGGTCTAATGGATTTTACGGAAAAATATGCAGAGTATAAAAAAGCCGTTGAAGACTGTTTAAAATTGCCTGAGCTTGAAAACGCGCTTTTAAGCGAGCCGATTTTTCACAGCCTGAATGCAGGAGGAAAGCGCGTAAGACCGATTTTGTGCCTGTCTTTCTGTGAGGCGTATGGCGGAGAATTAAAAAAAGCTCTGCCTGTAGCCGCCGCGTTGGAAATGCTTCATACCTCAACGCTTATTCAAGACGACCTGCCTTGTATGGACGATGATGACTTAAGGCGCGGAAAACCTGCCTGTCATATCGCTTTTTCAGAAGCTGAAGCAGTTTTGGCGGCAAGTGCGATGGCGTATTCTGCATTTAGAAAAATCGCCGAAGCCCTGCCGCAAAGTGCATCGCGCTTAATAAAAGAAATCTGCGCTTATATGGGCGTAGAGGGCGTTTATGGCGGTCAGAAATTGGATATGCGTTATGAGAGGGAGGCTGAGGACGTTGATTCCGAAAAAGTTTTGCAAATGTATAGAATGAAAACTTGCACGCTTTTACAGGCTTGTTGTGTTTCGGGTTGTATAATTGCAGGGGCTGATGAAAAAGCACTCAAAAATGCCGCCGAATATGCGTACAACCTCGGCTTGGCGTTTCAAATAACCGATGATATTCTCGACGAGATAAGCAGTGAGGCGGTTTTAGGCAAGCCTGTGAACAGTGACGCGAGAAATAAAAAAACGACCTATGTTTCATTAGTCGGACTCGAAAAGGCAGGGCGGGACGCCGAGAAATATACGAAAGAGGCTTTGAGCTTACTTGAAAATCTGTCGGTTTCCCAAAGTAAAAAGTTTTTAACAGAGCTTACAAAAAATTTATTGAGCAGGGAAAATTAATATGTTTAACTTATACAATGTACCGCTTATTGCGGCGGTGGCAAGCTGGTTTATCGCACAGCTGATTAAAAACATCGACTACATTATACGTAAGAAAAGAATAAACACCGAAAGGCTGTTCGGCGCGGGGGGGATGCCCTCGTCACATTCGGCGGCGGTCTGCGCTTTGTCATCGTCTTTGGCTGTAATTTACGGGTTCGAGTCCCCTTTTTTCGCCCTGTCGGCAATTCTGGCTCTGATAGTTATGTACGATGCTTCGGGGGTGCGGCGTGCCGCCGGTATGCACGCGCGAGAAATAAATAAAATAAAGGACGTAATAGAAGAGCTTGAAGGAGAGGAACGCTCCGGTATCGCCGGAATCGGAGAAATAAACAAAGAAAACATAGACGAAAAGAAAGAGCATTTAAAAGAATTTTTGGGACACTCTCCGCTTGAGGTGTTTTTCGGTGCGTTCCTCGGTATAATAGTCGGAACGCTTGTGTCTTCATAACAAATCGGAGGATAAAAAATTTGTATCTTAACAGCGAGATTACCCCTGAAAGAGTAAAAAGCCTGCCTTTAGAAGAAAAAAACGCTCTCTGCGCTGAAATCCGAAGCTTTTTAATATCCGTTGTTTCGAGAAACGGCGGTCATTTGGCGTCTAATCTCGGTACGGTGGAGTTAATAGTCGCTTTACACTCGGTATATGATACGCCGCGGGATAAATTTGTTTTTGATGTGGGACATCAGGCGTATACCCATAAAATCCTCACGGGCAGATTTTCTGATTTTGATAAACTGCGCCGTGAAAACGGGATTTCGGGATTCCCGAAGCCCTCAGAGTCGGAACATGACGCCTTTATCGGCGGACATTCGAGTGTTTCGGTTTCGGCGGGGCTTGGAATTGCTGTTGCGAACAACCTAAAGGGCGAGGAGGGTAATGTTGTTGTAATAGCAGGCGACGGCTCTTTCACGGGGGGCGGAATATATGAAGGGTTGAACAATGCAGGGAAATTGCAGGGCGGGTTAACGGTCATTTTAAATGACAACGGTATGTGTATCTCAAAAAGCTCAGGCGCATTAGCTTCTTATCTGTCGCAAATCCGAACAAAAGGCTATTATGAAGCCAAAAATCGAGTAAAGAATATACTCGGAAACAGTTTTATCGGAAAAGGCGTTTCAGATGTAGTAGGGGGGACTAAAAGGGTTGTTAAAAGCGCGCTTATCCCTAATAACCTTTTTGAAAACTTAGGTTTTAAATACTTTGGACCCGTGGACGGTCATAATCTCGAAGAGCTTATCTATATTTTTGAACTTGTTAAAGGATTGAATAAACCCTGCCTTATTCACATTAAAACAAAAAAAGGTAAAGGGTATGTCCCCGCAGAAGAAAACGCGGGACACTATCACGGAATCGGCGCGAAGCGTGCGTCTGCGGCAAAATCTCCCGAAAAAACTCCCGAAGCTTATTCCGATGCGTTCGGCAAAGAAATAGCGCGGCTCGGCGGGTTAGATAACCGAATCTGTTTAATCACCGCCGCGATGAAGTATGCGACGGGGTGCAATTATTTCGCTAAACAATTCCCCGAACGCTTTTTCGATGTGGGCATAGCCGAGGCACACGCCGCGACCTTTGCGGCGGGATTAGCTGCACAAAACATGCTCCCCGTTTTTGCTGTTTACAGTACTTTTATGCAGAGGTGCTTTGACCAACTCCTGCATGATGCGGCTATTGAGAATCTGCGGATTGTTTTGGCTATTGACCGTGCGGGACTAAGCGGCGAAGACGGACCTACTCATCAGGGAACCTTTGATGTGGGATTGCTTTCGCTGATTCCCGGTACGACAGTTTATGCGCCGTACAGCCTTGCCGAACTTCGCCTTTGTTTGGAAAAGGCACTATACGAGGACGATGGAATAGCCGCTGTGCGTTATCCGCGAGCAGTCATTCGCGGATTACCCGGCGAAAAGGCATGCACTAATTATGTTTTATACAAGAGCGAGGGACGCGCAAAAACATTAATAATTACTTACGGCAGACCCGCGAAAACTGCGCAAAAGCTTTTAAAGCACGGCGCGGACGTGCTTAGACTGATTCAATTGAACCCTATACCCAAGGAGGTTTTAGAAGTTGTCGGATGTTATGAAAACGTCGTTTTTTTCGAGGAGGGTTCGGCAAAGGGCGGTGTAGCAGAACAACTTTCGCTTAAAATAAATTCGGCTGTTAATTATAAAATGCGAGGAATTGAAGGCTTTGTGCCTGTTGCAGATGTGGAAAGACAGATGCAGTTATGCGGCTTTGACGCACAGAGTATGAAGGATTTTGCCGGACTGTAGGGTTTTATGAACAGTAAGAGACTTGATATATTTATTTATGAAACGGGTCTGGCAGAGAGCCGCAACAAGGCTCGCGAGTTTATTTTAAACGGAATGGTCACGGTAAACTGCATAGCTGTTACAAAACCCTCATATTTAATAACCGCTGATGAGCGTGTGGAGATAGCCGCGCCGCCGAGGTATGTCGGACGGGCAGGATATAAGCTTGAAACAGCCGCAGAGGTTTTCGGGATTAATTTTTCGGGGCTTGTCTGCCTTGATGCAGGGGCATCGACAGGAGGTTTCACGGATTATATGCTTAAAAACGGCGCGAAAAGGGTTTATGCCGTTGATGTCGGCAGTGAACAGCTCCATGAAAGCCTGCGGAATAACCCGAAGGTCATAAGCATGGAAAAACAGGATATAAGAACGCTTGAAATATCGGAAAAAGTCGATTTCATAACGGCAGACTTATCTTTTATATCGCTTAAATGCGTGATTCCGTGTTTTAAAAAATTTTTGAAAGAACAAGGCGAGTGCGTAGTTTTAATCAAACCGCAGTTTGAAGCAGGTAACAGACATTTTAAAAACGGCGTGATTAAAGACGAGAAAATAATAAATGCGGTTATTGAAGATTTAAAACAATTTACCGAAGAACAGGGCTTTAAGACAATAGGCATAACGCCGTCGAAATTAAATGAAGAAGGAAAGAACAGGGAGTTTTTATATTACTTTAATTGTATAAAAAGGAAATGACAAAAAATGAAAGTAATTATTTGTAAGAACGCGAAAAAGAAAGACGACCCCAACTGTGAAAAGGTTAATGCGGTGAGGGATAAATTACGCGAATTAGGCTATGAAGCTGAATACTCCGAAGAAGCTCACGGCGATTGCGATTTTATTGTCACTGTGGGCGGAGACGGGACTATATTAAGCCACGGGAAAACTGCCGCAAGGCTCGGAAAACCCCTGCTCGGTATAAATACAGGCAGACTCGGATTTATAACATCTGTCGAGTTTGACGAGTTGGATAAACTAAAACTGCTTAAAGAAAAAAAGTGGCGTACCTGTTCAAGAATGATGCTCGATGTTGAAATAAACGGGCAGAAGTTTTCTGCACTAAATGATGCTGTATTCAGCAGAGAACCCGGCGCGAAGCTACCAGATTTTGAGGTCAGCAGTAACGGTATAACTATTTCACAATTCCGCGCAGACGGATTAATTTTAAGTACACCCACAGGCTCTACGGCATACGCGCTGTCGGCGGGCGGTCCTATTATAGAGCCATGGATGGATTGTATGGAGCTTACACCGCTGTGCGCTCATTCATTGTTTGGCAGACCGATGATTTTATCGGCGGAGTCTCCGGTAATCGTGAAACTCACAGCGGCGGCGATAAATGAAGCAGACGACGGTCATGCTGTCTATGTCTCGGTAGACGGAGATGCGGAAATCAGGTTAAAAAAAGGCGAAAGTGCGGTTATAAGCAAGTCGGCATTACGGCTTGCACTCATTGAGCTTGACGGCGGCGGTTTTTACTGCGCGGTCAGAAATAAGCTTATGAAACCGTTAAAATAACACTTTCAGGAGGAATTTATGACATTTATTGCAAAATGTACAAAATGCGGTGAGAATCTGCAAATCGACCCGACCCAAAAAGAAGCGGTATGTGTCAGTTGCGGGACGCCCTTTCTGTTTGAAAGGACGACGTTCAACGATGAAATGGCAGATGAAGCCAAGCTTAAAAGCGAACTTATTAAAAAGTATGACGAAAAAATCGACATACTAAAAGGGGAAATAAGCGGACACAACGCCGCTAAAGACGAATTGCAAACGCGTCTTAACCGCAGGAGTATACTCGGTAAAGCCTCTAAGCTCGCGATTCAAGACGAGATGGCGTTAGTTGACGCAAAAATCGAAGCCGCAATGAACGAAATAGCCATCGCAGAAAAGAAAAAGCAGGAGCTTTTCAGTCATGCGTAAAAAGCGGCTTAACGCAATCCTCTCTGTTATACGAGAAAGCGAGATAGAGAATCAGGAAATGTTGCTCGCGGAGCTTAAAAAGCTCGGCTTTGAGGTTACGCAAGCGACAATTTCACGCGATATAAAAGAACTGAAGCTCGAAAAAAAAGCCGAGAACGGAATAAGCCGCTACGTAAAAGGGGGTGCGGCTTTGGCTCCTGTGTCCGCAGATTTTTTTAAACAGGCGGTAATAAGTGTGGATTACGCCCTTAATACTGCTGTGCTTAAATGTTATCCGGGCTGGGCGGGAGCGGCATGTGCGGCGTTTGACCGTATGAACTTTCCGCGTGTGGTCGGGACAATCGCGGGTGATGACACGGTATTCGTTTTGGCGCGGGCAGAAAAAGACGCTAAAGAAATATATGAGAAAATATTAGGGTTGTTATAAAAATGCTTAAAGAACTCTACATTGAAAATTTAGCCGTAATAGAAGAGACGTCCGTAAAGTTTGGACAGGGCTTCAACGTCTTTACAGGTGAAACGGGTGCGGGAAAAAGCATCCTCATAGGTGCAGTGAAAGCAATTTTGGGCGGCAGAGCGTCGAAGGATTTAGTCAGAAGCGGCGCGGCTAAAGCTCAGATTTCCGCTGTTTTCACCGACATTAACGAGAAAACCGTGTGCGTGTTGTCCGAATACGGCTTTGGTTCGGATTTTAACGATGAAACGCTGCCGAACATGCTGATTTTAAGCCGCGAAATCTTCTCAGACGGTAAAAGCACAGCGCGGATTAATAATAAACCCGCGACAGTAACGGCACTTCGCGATGTGGCGGCGGAGCTTATTGACATTCACGGACAGCATGATTCATACACGCTGACAGATACCGTTCGGCAACGAGAATTGCTTGACAACTTCGGAAAGTTGACAGACGATTTAGAAGAGTACGCAAATTGTTTTAGGGGGTTTTCCGAACTTTCAAAAAGAATAAAGAAGCTACAGACAGACGAGAATATGAAAGCTGAAAGAATCGCGCTGTTAAAGGAAAAAGCAGATGATGTAAACTCATATAGGTTGAAACATGGCGAGGAGGCTGAAACAGCGGACAGACTCTTAAAGCTACGTAACGGGGCAGAGATAGTACAAAATACGATTGAAGCGCAAACCTGCCTTTCAGGTGACGGCGGGGCATTACCCGGTGCGGTGGATTTAATAAACCGATGCCGTATCCGTATTACGGAAATCGCAGAGTTTTTGCCGAACGGCGGCGAGTTGTCGAAACGTCTTGAAATTGCAGAAATCGAGCTTAAAGACCTAAAGAGTGAAATATCCGCCCTCAGTACAGACGATTTTGACCCCGCACAGATTGCGCGGCTTGAAGAAAGAATGAGTGAGATACTTCATCTAAAGCGAAAATACAAGCTTGATACAGATGAGTTAATAGAACAAGCTAAAAAATGGCAGGACGAACTTGAAGAGCTTGAACATTCAGAGGGCTTGACAGAAAAGCTTGTTGCAGAGCGAAAAAAACAAGGAGACAACCTAAAAAGGTTGGCAGAAAAAATAACAGAAAAAAGAAAAAAAGCCGCCGCAGAGCTTGCGGCGAGAATTAAAGAAGAGTTATTTTTTTTAAATATGCCGGGCGTGGAGATTTTTTTTGAGCTTTGGCAAGATAAGATAACCGTGACGGGCATGGACAATGTGGAAATAATGATTTCCCCAAACAGAGGGGAAGAGCCTAAACCGCTCGCGAAAATCGCATCCGGAGGAGAACTCTCAAGAATTATGCTTGCGCTGAAGGCGGTTTTAGCAGAGAGTGACGGTACGCCCACCATGATTTTTGACGAAATAGATACGGGAATCAGTGGAACAGCGGCGCAAAAGGTCGCGCTAAAGCTTGCAGAAATCGCTAAGAGAAGACAGGTGCTTTGCGTGACGCACTTAGCCTCAATTGCCGCGAAAGCGGACAAGCATCTGCTGATTGAAAAAACAGACGACGGGAACAGAACCTATACAAAAGTCACAGAACTTGACTTAGAGGGCAGAAAGAAAGAGTTGAAAAAAATAGTTTTAGGAGACGATATGACATCTGACAGTTTACAGTTGACAATTGGCATTTAACACAAAAACTATAAACTATTCGTCACTGTGGGCAGTGCGTTTAAATTATTCATGCCGCTGTCATCGGGCAGTGATTTAAGGTATTCGTTACCTTTTCTTGAAGAAATGCCCACGCCTCTGATTCCGCCGTCTCTCGCTAAAGTTATAGCCTGCTGTTTGTCAATAATATTACCGTCGGACAGTTGATAGCCCGATACACGACCTCGTTCTTTCACGAGACCTGTTATATGCTTGGCGTCTGCTTTCGGTATCGGTATTTCGCGCATTGCGCGAAGGGGGAGAGCCGACGCGGCTACAGCCATATTGCCTGAGGTGTTATCCATATTATTAATTGTATTATCGCTATTGAACATAATATTTAATTTTCCTTTCGGTTTTTTATTAATTATTTGCAAAAATATAATAAAATATCCAAAATTAAAGAAAGAGGCAAAAAATGAAGATTTCACAATTATTTAAAAAAGGTGAAACCGTACTTTCTTTCGAGGTTTTTCCCCCAAAAAAAGACAGCCCTGTGGAAGTGGTCTATAACGCGCTTGCGGAAATGGCTTTGCAGAATCCCGCTTTTATCAGCGTGACCTACAGCGCGGGCGGCACGGGCGGCGCGAAAGAATCAACCGCCTCGCTCGCTTCCTATGTTAAAAACAAACTCGGCATAGAAGCCGCGGCGCATTTGACCTGCCTTAACTCCGATTTCGGCGAGATTGAAAAAATGCTTGAAGTTTTAAAACAAAATAATATAGAAAACATTCTCGCACTTCGCGGAGACAGGCATCCCGACACCCCGCCGTCTGCCGATTTCAGCTACGCCTCTGATTTAGTCAGCTTTATAAAGAAAAAGGACCCCGACTTCGGGCTGTCGGGGGCGTGTTGCCCTGAGGGGCATCCCGAAAGCGAAAGCCTTGTCGCCGATGTCAGGAACCTTAAAAAGAAAGTCGATGCGGGTATTGAATTTTTAGTTTCGCAGATGTTTTTCGATAATGCGAAATTTTATGAATTTAAGGAAAGGCTCGCATTGGCTGATATAAAAGTACCGGTTTCGGCAGGGATTATGCCCGTGACGAACAAAAGGCAGTTCGAGCGTATGATTATGCTTTCGGGTGCAAGCTTACCCTCAAAGTTTACACGGACATTCTCACGCTATGAAAACCGCCCCGAAGCCTTGGCAGATGCGGGAATAGCATACGCAACAGACCAAATCGTTGACCTCATTTCAAACGGTGTTGACGGAATACATCTATACACCATGAACAAACCCGCCATAGCGCGGAAAATCACCGAAAGCGTGAGGTCGCTGTTGTGAAAATAAACGGAATCAACCGTAAAACCGCTCTTGAATTTCTCGGTGTGAAGGGAGATGTCCCCGACGACATAACAGCACTTATTGAAAAATATGAACCCCTACTCCTTGAAAAAATCACCCCGCGTTATGTTTATATTGTAAAAAAGCGGGAGCAAATCTCCGCTTTATTAAAGGGCGAGGACATAAAAGAGCATCTGAAAAACTGCGATAATATCATTCTGCTTGCCGCGACTGCCGGGCTTGCCTGTGACGAGCTTATACGGTATACCGAAACACACGATATGGCAGGGGCGGTTGTACTTGACGCGCTTGCAAGCGCGGCGATTGAGCAGATTTGCGACCGCGCCGAGTATGAAATAAAAAGGAAATATGGGGAAATTACCACCAGATTCAGCCCCGGTTACGGCGATTTTCCGCTTGATGTGCAAAAAAATCTGCTTGCGGTTTTGGAAGCCAAAAAGACAATAGGATTATATTCAATTGAATCTGATATGCTGTTACCGCGGAAATCCGTGACGGCGGTGATTGGGATTTTGGGTGGTTGATGTTCCTGTTGTAGGGCGTGATGTCCACATCACGCCGCAATTAGCAGATGTTTCGTGTTTTTCCGGCGCGATGTGGACATCGCGCCCTACAACAACGATTGCGCCTGTACGGGCGGCATATATGCCGCCCCTACGACAACGATTGCGCCTGTACAACAACGATTGCGCCTGTACAACAACGATTGCGCCTGTACAACAACGATTGCGCCTGTACGGGCGGCATATATGCCGCCCCTACGATAAATAAAACTACAAAGGAGATGAAAAATCTGAAATTCACAGAACTTTTAAAAACAAAAAAGTTTATATTTGCCGATGGGGCGCAAGGTACTGAGCTTCGGAAAAGAATAAACCGCCCC
Source organism: Oscillospiraceae bacterium (assembly GCA_009778065.1). Taxonomy (GTDB): domain Bacteria; phylum Bacillota; class Clostridia; order Oscillospirales; family Ruminococcaceae; genus Ruminiclostridium_E. The sequence goes on along the minus strand of WRKM01000012.1, from coordinate 50,088 downwards.
GTAGAATCGCCGCACCTGCTTAATTTTGAAGAACCCGATGTCGTAAAAGACGTCGCGCTTTCGTATGCAAGGGCGGGTTCTGACATTGTCTGCGCTAATAGTTTCAGCATTAACTCGGTTAATGTGCAGAATGTTGACAAAGAAATACAGCAAGCCCTCTCGATTACAAAAGAAGCGTTGTCGGGGACACACACGCTAACTGCGCTTGATGTTACAACAACGGGACAGCTTCTCGAACCGGCGGGGACGCTGACATTTGAGCGGGCATATGATATTTACAAGGAAATACTTACAGCGGGTGAGCGTTATGGTGCGGACTTGGCGATTATTGAGACCATGACAGATTTATACGAAACAAAAGCCGCACTCCTCGCACTCAAAGAAAATACGAATCTACCCGTTATATGCTCCATGACGTTTGAACAAAACGGCAGAACTTTCACGGGAACGCCCGTTTCGGCTATGGCGGCAACCTTAGAGGGGCTTGGTGCGGACGTTCTCGGCATAAATTGCTCGCTCGGACCTGTTGAGCTGAAACTTTTGGTGTATGAGCTTCTTTCTTTAACCAATCTGCCCGTAATGATTAAGCCCAATGCAGGACTGCCAAACCCCGAAACGGGAGAATTTCCTCTTTCGGCGGAAGACTTTGCAAAGGTTATGGCAGAGTTCGCCGCCGCGGGTGTTAAAATTTTAGGCGGCTGTTGCGGTACAACACCCGCATTTATAAAAGAGCTTTGCGAGAGGGTTGAAAATGCCGATTTTAGCTCGTCTCCCGTCACGCCAAAACCTTTTACGGGCGGTTCGGTAATTTGCGGTTATTCAACCGCTGTTCGTATTGACAGACCGCGCATTATCGGAGAGCGGATTAACCCCACGGGCAAAAAAGCCATGAAAGAAGCTCTTACGGATAACGACATGGGCTATATCTTAAAACAAGCGGCAGAGCAGATAAACACAGCTTCGGGGGGAGCCGCCGACATTCTCGATGTAAATGTCGGCGCGGCGGGAATAGACGAGGTAAAAATGCTCCCGAAGGTCGTAAAAGCCGTTCAGAGCATCACGGGCGTTCCGCTCCAGTTAGACAGCGCGAATCCTGCCGCTTTGGCGGCGGCTTTGCGGATTTATAACGGGAAACCGATTGTTAATTCTGTAAATGCAGATGACGAAAGTCTTGATGCTGTGTTACCGCTTGTGAAAAAATACGGTGCGGCGGTAGTAGGGCTGACCTTGGATAAGTCGGGTATTCCCCCGAAAGCCGAGGCGCGTTTCGCACTTGCCGAAAAAATCTTAGCTCGCGCCGTGACCTTGGGGATTAAAAAAGAAGACGTCTTCATAGACTGTCTTACGCTGACGGCAGGTGCGGAGCAGGAAAGCGCGCGCGAAACCCTGAAAGCCGTAAGCATGGTGAAACAAAAACTCGGGCTGAAAACCGTTTTGGGCGTGTCTAATATCTCGTTCGGTCTGCCTAACAGGGGCGTAGTGAACAGGACGTTTCTCGCTCTCGCACTTCAAAACGGGCTTGACCTGCCTATAATTAATCCCAACGATGCCGATATGACAGCCACAGTCCGCGCTTTTAATCTGCTGTCGGGAACGGACAAAAACGCCGCCGAATACATTAAATATGCAACAGAAGACAATAAATCCGTGCCGCAAGACTCCGCCGAAATAACGCTTGAGTACGCTATATTAAACGGTCTTAAATCGGAAGCATTAAACATAGCGAAAAAACTGCTGAAAGAGGGTTCAGCTTCTTCTCCAATGGCGATTATTAACGAAGAGCTTATTCCCGCGCTTAATAAAGTAGGCGGGATGTTTGAAAGCGGGCGGCTCTTTCTGCCGCAGTTAATGTTGTCCGCCGAGTCTGCCGCCGCATGTTTTGATATAATTAAAGCCGTTATCCCGCACGATGCAAAGGGCAATAAAGCGGCGCAATCGAAAAAAATAATCCTCGCGACTGTGAAGGGTGACATTCACGATATAGGTAAAAATATAGTCAAGACATTGCTCGAAAGTTACGGCTTCGGCGTGAAAGACCTCGGTAGCGATGTAGAGTCCGCACTCATTCTCGAAGAGGTAAAGCGGCAAGGGACAATGCTCGTGGGGCTTAGTTCGCTCATGACGACGACACTCCCCGCTATGGAGGAGAGCATTTCCCTTTTAAAAGCCGAAACCGATTGTAAAATCATGGTGGGCGGCGCGGTAGTCACGGAGCAGTGGGCGAAAAAAGCAGGTGCGGATTTTTACGGAAAAGACGTGAAAAGCGCGGTCGATATAGCGGCAGAGGTTTTTGCGGAAAAACACTTGCTAAAATGAAAGAAATGTGATATAATAACAGGGAGCATAAAATTTAAGAATACAATATTTTAATACGGAGGTTCTCATGGAAAATAATAATAACTTTACAGAAGGGTTCACAGGCTCGGTTTATGAAACTCCGCAGGCGGCGGTTGCGGTAAAGAAAAGCCGCGCAGGACTAATAGTGACTATGGTCTGTATGTTCCTCGCCGGAGCTATGGCGGCAGGATTGCTGCACTTCTTTGCTAACAGGGGAACATCATATGAAAAAGCGGAGCGTAATTCATTAAACGCGATGACCTCAGGGATTCTCGCATTGAATCAAGGCAATTTCAACGCCTTTGAGGGAAGCATAACAATCACCCCGTCAAAAGAAGTCTTGGCTTTAGCCAATATACCGGACATGGGCGGTGTTACGCTCGGTATGGAGACAATCTTTGACGGCAGTGATTTTTTCGCCCGTTACATGGCGAACGCACTCGGTATAGATTTGTCTGCATCGTTATGGTTGCTCGGAGACCAAGTTGCAATGCAGATTCCCGAAATTTCACAGTACTACATACTTCTCGACTCCATTGATATAGAAGAAATCCGCGAGGCGTTTGAGCTTATAAACGGAGTTGATTTTAATGAAGACTTATTTATGAAAGAGCTTGCGGTTATCGGCGAAAAGGTGACAGACAGATACTTTGAACTCACTAAGGATGCCGAAGCTTATACAAGTCAAGAGGTAAGTGCCGGGAATTTAAGCAGGGTCTGTGATGTATATGAAATCACAGCCGACGGCGAGTTTATACTTGATATTATGACTGTGGCGGTTGAGGCGGTTTTTGACAGCGATGAAATAATGAGGGTATGCAAATATTTCTATGACCTTGAAAATGACCCGTATAAAGACAGCTCATGGTATCAGTCATTTGACGAGGCTGTTGACGAGATGCGCGAAGAGCTTTACGACTTGAGACCCCGTGACATCACCGGAAATATTAAAATGAACGTCTTCATCAGCGGAAATGAAATAATCAGACGTGACATAACGGCAGAAGACGTGGTCTTCAGTTATACGGCTATTACCGATAAAAGCGGTGAATACGCAGTTAACGTAAAGTTCTCTGTTGATGATGATTTTACCATAACCTGTAAGGACAGCGGTAACATCGACAAAGACGGACGTAAAACAGGTAAAGCAGACCTTAGCTTCGATGACGGGTGGGATTCTTTTGAAATAACCGTAAGATACGACGACCTGAAGCTTGAGCAAAACGGAATGTTCAGCGGCGATATAGCCTTTGTTGTGACTTTAGAAAACGAACTCACGGTTGAAGTCAAATTCAGCGGTACAGTTTCAGGCGACAGCCAGAGAGTAAAAGGCTCGGTTGTAGTGTTCGGCATGAAGGTCGTTGATATAGAAGCAAGCTACAGCGTAGGTAACAAAAGAATAGCAAAGCCCGACATGAATAATAATAATACCCTTGATGCAAGTAGTTGGCAAGATATGGAAATTTTTGAAGATGAGATTATGGAGTGGGCTTATTCGCTTGAGCAATCTATCGACCCCGATTTAATGGACTCACTCGAAGATTTGTTTGAAATGATTTATGACAGCATATTCGGTTACGGGTATTATGGCGGAAGCGGTTGGGACGTTGATTGGGAAGACGACTGGGATGATGACTGGGACGACGATTGGGGTTCTTTATGCTTCGACTGCGGATATTATCATTTTAACTTTGAAGATTGCGTCCCTTGCTATTTGTGTGATTTTGCTCATTATGATATGGAAGACTGCCTATACTGGTGTGAAGACTGCGGATATAACCATGATGGCGACTGCTGGAGCTACGATGAGTGTGAGAAATGCGGTTGGTATCACTGGAATGATGAAGATGGCGAATACTACAATTATGAGTTGAATAGTCAGACGGCTCTTTGGAAAGTATTGGCGGGTTCGGATTTTGATGCACAGATTTGGAATGGCATAGTAGAATATTGGGGCGACTGCTTCCCGTTTTTGAGCGAGTATGAAATTCTCAATTCGTGGAATGATTATGGTTTTGATTTCTATGAAGAATATGATGCTTTTCAGGACATATCGTGGAGCGTAGATATTTATGAGTATATTGACGAAGATGTTTATAATGATGCGTATGTCTGGTCTGCCGAACAGTGGGAGAAACTTTATCGCGATATGTTAAGCGACAACGGCTTTAATTTCAGATAAGAAATTTAACGAAAATGGAGACTGACCTTTGGAATACCCTCAAAATATTCGCAATTTCTGCATAATAGCGCATATAGACCACGGTAAGTCAACCCTTGCCGACAGGTTGCTTGAACTCACACAAACCGTTGCACTCCGCGACATGGAAGCACAGTTGCTTGACAACATGGATTTGGAACGCGAACGGGGTATAACCATAAAAGCCCGTGCTGTCCGCATGAACTATAAGGCGGAAAACGGTGCTGAATATATTCTTAATTTAATCGACACTCCCGGTCACGTAGATTTCAGCTATGAGGTCAGCCGTTCGCTTAACGCCTGCGAGGGGGCTATTCTCATCGTGGACGCTTCGCAGGGAATAGAGGCGCAAACCCTCGCGAATGCCTATCTTGCGGCGGATGCAGATTTAGAAATAGTACCCGTTATAAACAAAATCGACCTCCCTGCCGCTGACCCGCAAATGTGTAAAGACGAGATAGAAAACGTCATAGGAATACCCGCGCTTGATGCACCGTGTATCTCGGCAAAAAGCGGCGTTAATATTCGTGAGGTGCTTGAAAAAGTCATAGAGCTTGTTCCACCCCCGAAAGGAGACGACGATTCGCCTTTCAGAGCCTTGATTTTCGACAGTTATTACGATGCTTATAAAGGCGTGATTATATACGTCCGTGCAAAAGAGGGCAGAATTAAAGCGGGTGATAAAATTAAGCTCATGGCGACGGGAGCAGAGTTTCAAATAGTGGAAATCGGTTTCATGGGTGCGACAGGCTTAGTCCCCGCCGACGAGCTGAAGGCGGGTGAGGTCGGATTTATTTCGGCTTCGATTAAATCAATCGGAGATACCCGCGTCGGAGACACCGTGACTAATGCGTTAAATCCGGCGAAAGAGCCGCTGCCGGGTTATCGTCCGGTTCACCCTATGGTGTTCAGCGGAATCTATCCGGCTGACGGCGCGAAGTATAACGACCTTAAAGACGCACTTGAAAAACTTAGGCTTAACGATGCCGCGTTAGTCTTTGAAGCGGAAACGTCAAACGCCTTAGGTTTTGGGTTTAGATGCGGTTTTTTGGGGCTTCTTCATATGGAGATTATCGAGGAAAGGCTTGAGCGTGAATACAACCTCGACCTAATCACGACCGCCCCGTCCGTTATATATAAAATCGAGCTGACAAACGGCGAGACGGTGACAATAGACAACCCTGCGAATTATCCTTCGCCTACCGAAATAGCACAGGCGTTTGAACCCATGACCGACGCACATATAATTACCCCTGCGGACTATATAGGTGCGATAATGGAAATAAGCCAGGAGCGGCGCGGTACATTTAAGGATATGAAATATCTTGACGAAAAGCGCGTGGACTTACACTATGACCTGCCGCTTAATGAAATTGTTTATGATTTTTTCGACCTCTTAAAATCTAAAACACGCGGTTATGCCAGTTTCGACTATGAAATCAGCGGTTTTGTACCGTCAAAGCTTATTAAACTTGACGTTTTGCTTAACGGTGATATTGTAGATGCTCTCTCGTTTATTGTACACACGGACAAAGCGTATGCCAGAGGACGCAGAATCGTCGAAAAACTGAAAGACAATATCCCGCGCCAGTTGTTCGAGGTGCCTGTTCAAGCGGCAATAGGCGGGAAAATTATAGCTCGCGAAACGGTCAGAGCCATGCGTAAAGATGTTTTGGCTAAATGCTACGGCGGGGATATAACACGTAAGAAAAAGCTACTTGAAAAGCAAAAAGAGGGTAAAAAGAAAATGCGCCAACTCGGCTCGGTAGAAGTACCGCCGGAGGCGTTTATGGCTGTTTTGAAGTTGGATACTTAAATATTGGCAAAGGAGAGAGGCTCATGTCCGGACCGGGATTATATGTACATATTCCTTTTTGTACGAAAAAATGCCCCTACTGTGACTTTTTTTCCGTGCCTTTTGATGAACGCACTGTCTATGCTTATGCCGATGCCGTAATTAGAAATGCCCGTCATTATAAAGAACACTACGACACGGTATATTTCGGCGGCGGTACACCGGGAGCGGCATGGCGGGATGTCTGCCGAATTTTGGGGAAGCTGATGTTTACCGAAGGTGCGGAAATTACAGTTGAAGCAAATCCCGTCTCCCTTACTAAAGATTCGTTGATGTCGCTCAAAAACAGCGGCGTAAACAGGCTTTCTGTAGGGGTTCAATCGTTTTCAAACGCAGAGCTTCGCGTACTCGGCAGGGTACACACATCAGAGGAAGCCTCACATTCGATAAAACTCGCCGTTGAGAGCGGCTTTCGTAACATTTCGGCAGACCTTATGCTCGGCATACCAAACCAAACACCCGATAGTGTAAGAAGGAGCATAAAAGTACTCGCAGCTCTTAATATACAACATGTTTCAGCATATATGCTCAAAATCGAACCTAACACACCTTTTGCAAAAATGTCGTTGAAGTTGCCCGATGAGAATCTGACGGCACAGATTTATCTATCGGCGGCGGCGGCACTCGAAGAAAGCGGGTTTATGCAATATGAAATCAGCAATTTTGCGAAAGAGGGTTTTGAATGTAAGCATAATTTAAAGTACTGGAGAAGTGAAGAATATCTCGGAATCGGGACATCTGCCCATTCTTTCTATGATGGCGAGCGGTTTTTCGTTATAAGCGATATAGGAGAGTTTATTAAAGATAATGTTCAAAAGATTATAGTGACGGAGAAAAAGGATTCAGACAAGGCGAGCTTTGACGACTATGCTATGTTGAAATTACGGCTTACCGAAGGGCTGACTTTCGCTGAGTGTGAGAGGTTCGGAGTAAAAAAAGAAGCTATGATGAGGAGATGCAAATTAGTACCGCCCGATTATCTGAAGATTAGCAATAAGAGCGTGGCGATAACGAGAGAAGGATTCCTCGTATCAAATCAGATTATCAGAAAACTGACGACCGAGCCGATGGTTCAAGTGACAAACGGCAGCGAATAAAAAGTGAATAGTGAATAACCAAACTTATTCACCATTCACTATTTTAATTATTACCTGCATTTTATGCCGTGGTTTTTTTTGCTAAACGGCTTTTAATACGTGCCGCTTTATTCTTATGAATAAGCCCTTTAGTTGCTGCGCGGTCTACTTTTTCGATTGCACTCATAATCGTTGCGCCATCGGCAGTTTCTGCGTTCGCTTTTTTGAGGAGCGTTTTTAACTCAGACCGTTTAGCTCTGTTACGCACATTTGCGGCTTTAGATACTAAAACCCTCTTTTTAGCGGATTTAATATTAGGCACTCTTTACCCTCCCTTGCCAAAAATTTCAATAACGAAGTACATTATAACATATATTTTTTAGTTTTGCAATAGTTTTTTTCAAAAAAGAGGAAAAAAAGAAAAAATACACATATTAAACCCTAAATCGCTTAAAGTATTCATCAATCTCGCCACGCATAGAAACACCCACACGCTCGAAACAATCAAGCAATTCCTCATACGCACCATCGCCACCGAGAAAGTCCCAAAACTCCTTTTCCACAAGAACTTCGTCTTGTTCAAGCATACCCCGCATTTGCCAACTCTTATACGGCTCGGGGTAGTTTGGGTTATAGGTTATGGCGATTAAAGAATGTACGCTAACTTTTGGGTTTTCTGTCATTGCTATACCTGACCATGTTAATAAAGTACGCTTAAAGCCTTTAAATTCGCCGATATTCGGTTTAGGAGATTTCATATCGAATATCCAATGTTCGCCGTTCTTGTCAATTAAAAAGAGGTCGGCAAGCGTGGGCTTACGCTTGATTTTTTCACCGGTTAATGAGTTGCGAAGTAATGATAATTCCTCTGTCCTGTTTGGACTTCTGCGAGATATTTCAAGCTCGTTCATTATATTGTCAATCGCATTGCTGCAATCAGAAAACAATTCATCACCAACAATGTGTTGGCTGTCGGCAAACGTAAACTTTTCTTTTGCAAGCGACACGGCGACCGGCTCGAAAACAGATGAACCAAATGTTGTGTTTAGGGAGTGAATAAATGAATATAATGCTAATCTATCACGTCCAAGTAACCGAACGTGGAAGGGCATATAGTTGTTCTTGGGGGTATAGTCATGAAATTTAAAGCGCAGACATTTCGCAATGGTGTCTTCAACATGGCTTTTTAATGCGTCGGTCATAGTTAATTCCTTTCACGCATATGAAATATAGTCTCGGAATAGGCAGTTTTGTCCTTTTCTGAACGGTTAAGTACAGGACGACGAAACATATTTACGATAGACATTCCGGCTTTTTCGGATATTATCGGATAAAGATTATGCTTATCGTTCGCGACAAGAAAAATATTATAATCAGCGGCAAGATATTTCTTACAATTATTCAAAACCGAAGATATTCCGTCGATATAACTTTGCCGTGCCTCTTTACCTTTACCTCTAAACAAAGGACCGATTTCACAGTCGTCTCTACGCTCGAATCTGAACAAGTCATAGGCATAAGCGTGTTGTTCGTGGTAGTCAATCATACCCACATACGGCGGGGATGAGAAAATACCCGCAATACGCTGACCGGAAACTTTTTTTGCAAACCAAGGAGAAACCATTTTAAGCTCTTCTATTATATTAATGCTCCGGCTATCGCCTGTTAAACAGTACTGTTCTGTTGGTGTTCTTAAAATATTAAAAGCTCCAAGACGCCGGATGGTGTCCTTACAATAACTCTCCCACCACTTAACTATTGAAAATAAGGGCTTGCAAATTTTTCCGTGTTTAGAGCAATAATAAGTACTTGTTACGGGTTCTATAAGCGTTGCAAGGTCGGAGTGCGTTGTCGCCCGGCAACTTCTCATTGTACGGCTAAGGATTAAATTTAAAATACTTCTTGTTTGTTGATTTTGCACCTTTTCAATTTGTTCAAATGTAAATTCAATTTCATTGCGAACCTGTTGCAAAAACCATTTTTCGAGGAAGTTAGAGTTTTTTTCCTGATAGAGCCTAATGCCATATTCTTGTATGAGTTTATTATATGTAATAAAAAACAACCGCTCTTTTTCTGCGCCATAAACATCTTCGTTAACTTCGCCTTGATTTAGGCGGTATTTATACCCCGGTACGGGAAAAAATTCATTATTGAATTTATTTAATTCCGCGAGCAACGTGTTTTCAAACTCTGCAATATTAGAACGTGCGGTAAATTCGCGGAGTGCGTATGATATACGGTTAGACTCGGCGTGTAAGTCCGCGAGGTCATATCGCGCCACCTTGCAATTAGCAATAAGCGCGTTAAATGAGGACACGTCTATTCCGATGCTGTCCATTCCGCACTCGTTTGCTTGTACCATTGTTGTACCGCTACCCGAAAACGGGTCAAGAATAATATCTCCTTGCTTGAAGTAGACTTCTCGCTTGAAATCGTCTGTATGGGAGTCAATAAAGTATTCGACTAATTGCGGGATAAATTTTCCTTTGTATGGGTGTAAGCGATGAACATGTTTAGTAGATTCGGCTTCTTTAACCCGTGAAAACGAAAGTTCCCAGTTAATATCGTTACCAAGCTGGGTTTTATAGGTCGATTCGCGGGTGGTATCATATGAGTTATAATAATTCTCTAAATCCAGCCTTGAAACGCATACACCCCTGTTAGAATTTAATTTGCGAATCCGTCCATATTGAATAAGATAAGAAATATTTGATACGGTTATTTCACGTCTGACATACTCCGTTGCCCAAGCAGATGCTTCAGGAATAGTAAATAACTCTTTCTTGTTTGCGTATATTGATTTTGCAAGCGTCAATTGCTCCATTTTTACAAACCTTTCAATATATAGTTTTGTTTGTATTATTTTACCACAATTTACATTAAAAGGCAAGTCTTATTTTCAAAAAAGAGGAATTATGAACACAAAAATAATAAAAACCCTGTTAAAAAATGAAAATCTGCGGATTTTAGCTCTTGACGAAACAGGCTCAACGAACATCGCGGCGAAAGAAAACGCCGCCGCTTATGACATTTTTTTTGCCGAAAAGCAAACCGCAGGACGCGGCAGGTTTGAGCGTAGATTTTATTCGCCGCCCGAAACGGGTATATACATGAGCGTTATTCTGCGCGATGTTCAAAACACAACACTGATAACCCCCGCTGCCGCCGTTGCTGTCTGCCGAGCCGTAGAGAGGCTTACAGGAAAAAAAGCGCAAATAAAGTGGGTAAACGACATACTTCTCGGCGGGAGAAAAATCTGCGGAATTTTAGCCGAATCCGCACAAGACTATGTAATCGTCGGAATCGGTATAAATTTCACGACAGATTTTTCAGATTTTCCCGATTTAAACGCGGCGGCTGTATTTGAGCGTAATGAAAAACCGACCTGTATGCGGGAAGAACTCGCGGCAGGGGTGATTAATGAGTTTTACGGGTTATGCCGCGATTTAAGCCCCTCTTTCATGGACGAATACAGGGCTTTGTCCTGCCTTATGGGGCTTAATATTTCTTATATGCAAAATAATGAGAAGTTTTTCGGCACGGTGACGGGCATAGACGACAGCGGAAGGCTTCTCGTAAAAGACGGCGAGGGGAGAATAAACGCACTTTCTTCGGGGGAGGTTATGTTGGTGAGGGAGGAATAAAAAGAGCAGTTCTGAAAATAATAACAGGGCATGAAATTAAATCATACCCTGTTTTTTGATTTTTATTTTTTTCTAAGCACTCTAACTCTTATGTTTCAAGCCTTTTGTCATGTACTCTCTTATTTTTGGTTTGCTCCAAACAGCAAACAGCGCGGCTATTGACGTAAACCAAACAACTTCTCTTACGCCGGTCGCCGGATTTGACTTGCTGTCGGAATCTGTGGCGACTGCGTTATTATCCGAGTCATCAGATGCAGTGTAATTACCGCCGGAATCATCACCGAAATGAGTGTTTCCACTGTTGTCATTATCATCGGCACCGGAATTGTTGCCATCTGAGTCGTCATCGGACTGATTGTTTTCATTTTCATTATTTTCGTCATTATCATCATCTGTTAAATCATTTTCATCTGAATCATCGTCTGTATCATTATTATTATCATCGTTCGGAGAATTATCGTCCGAGTTCCTATTTAAGGGGACTCTTTCGGGTACTCTCGGACTATTCCCGCCGCCGCCACCACTGCCGCCGCCGCCACTGCCACTGCCGCCGCCACCGCTGCCGCTACCGCCGCCACCGCCGCCGTTGTCCGGCTCGTTATTATCGGGTACAGAGCCATAATGTTCAATCAAAAATTCAATGTCAATCGGCTCTTCGTATAAGAATTTAACCGAAAGTGTGTAGGAGCCGTTCGGCAGGAAAGTGAGAAACTCTTTATAAAGCGTAATAATTACGCTACCCTCTACAGCATCACCGACATCATTGCCATATCCCGGATAACCACTGAGAAGCATTGCATCCACTGCCGGCATTAAGTCTAACTCATGACCGTCAATCAGGACTTGCTCTAAGTCGAGAATGTATTTATTTTCAAATACATGAACCGCATCCGTCAGACCGTCACCAATAATAATTTTATTTTTAGTATCCTCCGATATAACCTGCGCCCACTGTGCGTACAGCGTTATATTTTCTATTATTCGGCTAATATTTTCGTCGGGGGCATAGGATGTTCCCGTGCCGTCTTTTTCGGTTGTCCAGCGGGTAAGTCTATATCCGTTTCGAGTGGAAAACGACTCGCCCCTGTCCATTATGTAATACTCATCTCCGCCTAAAACATCGTCTGTGTGAGTTTCATTATCGCCGAAATTGTTGTGATAATGAATTTCAAAGGGTACAATTATATCTATATTTTCCCCGACTGTACCTGAATAGTCTCCTATGCCTGTGACTTCTACCGAAATGGTTGTTCCGAGGTCATCTTCGGTAATAATATACGTTGTACCCGTTTCACCGCTTAGTTCTACATCGTCACGATACCATTTAATCTCGTAGTGGTTGCCATCGGTCAGACCGTTAATCACATCACCGCCCACTGTAAGCTCTGTACCTACTCCGAGGTCTTCATTATCGGGAAAAGTTATTGAAATATCGTTTACAAGGGGTATTTTTCCTATTTCAACATCTCCGCTTGTAAGCTCGCCTTTGAAGTTCCCCGTGGCTGTAACTTCTACGTGAATCTTTGTACCCTTCGGGTCATCCGTTGCATCAACGATATAACTGTCAGTTGTCTCTCCCGGAATCTCTACGCCGTTCCTGAACCATTGATAGTCAAGTGTCGGGACAAGATTTGCGGGGGTTAGTGCTGTAGTATCTACTTTCAAAGTGTCGTCTGCGATTATTATACCGGAACCCGGAACCGCGTGGGTAACTGAAATGCCCACCGTGCCGCCGATACCTCTTTTTGTTATTTCAGCCGAAGCGGAAATGTTGTCTGCATACAGCAAGCTGTAATTGAGTGCGTGAGTTCCCGAAAGGGTGTAATCTCCGCTTTGCGAGGTTGAATAACTTCCCACATCTGTACCTGTAGAGATTAATGTCACGTTCGCCGCGCTTAACCTTACAACATCGCTTCCTATAATATCGCCCAAGCCGAACGAATTAGTAACAACCGTAATCTGCGCGGAGGTAAACGTGTCAGTTCCGTCATATTCCTTTTCGGCTGTAACTAACCCGGCAAAGCTTATCTCTTTGGGTTCTATGTTCACAGTTACATCTGAAGTGTCAGGTTGCTCATCTAACTCATACATCCACGCATCAGTACCACCTAATGATAAACTTCCTGTTATGGCGACAGCTTTATCATCTCCCGCATTTCTATCTGCTGTCCCCTCATAATCGTGGACGAAAGAAACAGTGTCTGCGGCTTTTGCCTTTGCGCTATTAGGTACGGTTGTCGGTGATATTGTTATGGTTATAGCACCATTACCGTCATAAGTTTTGTTGGTTGCTGATAATACGGGTAAATCTGCGGCGGTGATTATCATAGGGCTTACCGTAAGAGTAGATATAACCTTATCAGCTGTTCCGAAGTTCGTGGTTGGTCCCGTTATGACGCCTATTTCAAAAGTCCCGCACGCGGTTACATTGAGATTATTGCCCGAAATTGTACCCGTACCCGTCCCGCCGTCTTCTATGCTATAACTCCTCGCACCCGCATCTGCACCCTCGCCGAAGACGAAAAGTTCATTTCTTATATCTTCAAGATTAATCGTCATAGAACTTATGTCCGTACCGTAAGTTACTGTATATTCTTTATCACCCGTATTTACGGCAGAATCGCGAATTATTTCAGCCGAAACGGCAATACTGCTCGCATTTAATAAGCTGTAATTCCCTGCATGAGTGCCTGTAAGCGAGAAACTACCGTTTACCGTGAGAGTAGGTGGAGTAGCAATATTGGAATACGTTCCCACTGCTGAACCCGTAGCGGTTAACGTCACGCCCGTTTTGCTTAAAACCACATCATCGCCGCTGATAACCTCGCCTACAGCAAAGTCACCGGGGTCTTCGATTTCTATTTGTACGTTTGTAAACGCAACTGTATTATTAAACACCTTTTCAGCCGTAATCGTTCCGACAAAAGTTATTTCTTTTGGGGTTATATCAGCTTTTAAAACTGTGGTTGTTGGTTGAGTCGATAGTGTATACTTCCATGTATCAGCCCCAAATATCAACAAGTTTCCTGTTACATCAACGTCTATATCATTTCCCACATCTTTACTATCTGCCGTTCCTGTAAAGTTGTTTACGAACTGAATATCATCCGCGCTATTTACCTTGTCTATGTCTTTTGATAGTGTTAATTCTATATTCGTATTTCCGTCATAGGGCTTAGATTCTGCCGATATAGTCGGCAAGTCTGTGACCAACTTAGGGTTTACTTTAAATTCTGAAACAACCTTTTGCGATGGCCAGTGGTTAGTACTTGCCGCCGTCACAACGCCTATATGAAAAGTTCCCGTTCGGGTTACTTTCAGAGTACTTCCCGAAATTGTACCCGCGCCCGTACCGCCTTCTATGGTATAAGTACGCGTACCCGCACCCGCACCGGCTCCAAAAGTGAAAAGCTCCTCTTTATATTCTTCAAGGTCAAAATCCATAGACGCTACGCCACCGGAACCGTAAGTTACTTCATACGGGTTGGGATTGACACCGTCAATTGGTCTTTTGGGTGTATTATTTGCGGCTGTCTGGAATATTGTAGCCGGAGCAGAGATAGTAGTACTATCTATGGAGTAATTCCCCGCTTGAGGACCCGTAAGCGAGTAAGTGCCGCTTCGCGAGGTTGTATAAGGACCTCCCGCGGTCAGGCTTGAAGACGTAAATGTTACGCCCGCCGCGCTTAATTCTACAATATCGCCGGCAATAACGCCCGTAAAATTACGCGGTTGGTTTATTGTAATTTTATCGTTAGTAAATGCGTTAGTCCCGTCATATTCCTTTTCAACCGTAACCGTTCCGTTAAAAGTTATAGGTTTACGGGTGATATTAAGGGAGAGGGGAGGGAAACCTGCCGACGGTGTTAAAACATAACGCCACGCATCATCGCCCACTAATCCCAATGCTCCGGTAATTGTAATCGGGTTAAGTCCTACGTTTGGGGTTTGCATTTCCCCTGCAAGCGTACCGATATGATACGCAACATCATCAGCGGTGTTCACCTTGTCAGACCAACCAACTATAGCACTATTAATTGTCAAGGTTACTTTTGTTTCGCCGTCATATACTCTGGTCGACTCTTCCGAAATGCCCGGCACGTTTGTTATTCTCTTAGGATTTACCGTAAGTGTTGATGTAACCTTATCTGCCGCGCCGTTAGAGGCGGTTGCCGCCGTTTCGACACTGATTACAAAAGTCCCGCACTTAGTTACGGTGAGAATATTGGTAGCATTATTAATCGTACCCGCTCCCGTACTGTTATCTTCTATGGTATAAGACCGCGCACCCGCACCGGAGTCAAATTCAAAAAGATATTGAGAAAGACCGCCACTAATAATCTGTTCAGCAAGATTAATATCCATAGAATTTACGCCGCCAGTGCCGTAAGTCACTGTAAAGTTCTTGCCGCCTGTATTCGTGGTAGAAGCTTTACCCACGGTAAAGCCGAAGCTGTTTGATTTTACGCCATCTATTGTAATCGTTCCGTGATAATCGCCTGTCGTTATCGCGCTTGTGATGTTTAATGTAAGCGTAGAAGTTTTGGAAGAGCCGTCATCGGCGGGTACTGCTAAACTCGCCGTAACGTCCGCCGGTAAGGCGGGAGTAAAGCTTAAATTCAAATCAGCGGCGGTATAAGTCTTTCCCGGAATCCCGAGCATATCTACGCTATAAACAAAATTTTTAGCTGTGCCGGCTTGCGTGGAGTAATCGTTGCCTACCCTACTCACTGTAATATATCGCGGTTTACCTACGGTGACTTCAAGCGGCGCGTAATAAATATAAGGTATACCTCCCTGTGTTTGCGTAATTTTTAAACGTAACGGATATGTCCCTTGTTTTGCCGCTGTTGAAGCCGCAATTGGCATATTTACCGTTTGACCGCCCGATGCGGGTAATCCCCCGGACAGCGATATTCCCGCGGGCGGGTCGATTTCCTTTTGCGTGGTTGTATCAAAGCCTTTTAATTCAACAGCAGTAGAGGTAAAACTATGTGTAACAGGAACATTCACAGTCCCCGCCGTACCTTCGTACAAATATCCCTCCTGCTCATGAAACTCTATAGAAGCAACAGGGATAGCAAAAAACTGCGTGTGAGAACCGTAGTCGCCTGTCGCCGTTACAGCAAAAGTCGATGACCCCGTAGTTGAACTTCCGATTCCCGATAATACTCCGTCGCTTGGGGAAAAGTTAAGCGTTTGGCTGTTATAATAACGCTCAAACCCGCTCCACGTAACGCTCCCTGTCGCGGCGGTTTCTAATTGGTGGGAATAGGCTGTGTTCGCAACTATACCCGGCACAGATAGGCTGATTGTCGGCGGTTTAAAATCTCCGGCAATCGGGTTTCCGCTTATTGAGGTACCGGCTGATACGTTTATTTTGCCCGTTGCGTAGTTTGTTATTTCAGCCGGTTTAGAAGTGTCTTCTGAGTTATCGTTATTAATTCCACCTCGTTCTACATTGATTGTACCGTAGTTATGAATAACGCCGCCATATCTGTTTTGACCGTCGCCGCCGCCGTTATTCAAAGTTCCGGTCGCATCGAAGTCTGTTCTGCCTATGTTTAGCGTACCGCCTGCTTCAATCAAAATAGATGAGGGTGAATTAGCCCCGGTAATGCCTATAGAGCCGTTGGTAAGGTTTCCGTTTCGTGCGGTGCCTACGCTTCCGCCGAGGGTTAAAGTCCCGCCGCTTTTAATAATAATATTATGGTCAACAGTCGCGGATGCTCGCGGTAGAACCCGAATTTCACTATCATTAAAAACAATCACTTCCCCGCCGTCTTCAACTACAAGTTTTACGGACGGATAAAGGATTAAACTTTGCTCAAGGTTAAGCTTGCCGTATACGCGCAGCACTTCCGCCCCGGAAGTAGCGTGTGCGTTTTGAAACGCAATCGATGTGCCTGAAATCCATACATCTGCACCGGAAGGTATTACTGTTGTTTTTCTCCAGTACTTAAGTTGGTCGGTCAGTTCGGTACGTAACGCGGCGTCCGACGTAACCTCGACCGCATTAGGGTCGTCATAATCATTCGCATAAGTACTAAACCACGCCCCATACCCGAGCGTAGCGCAGAAAAGTATAGAAAGAGCGAGGACAAGTGCTGTAAATTTCAGTTTTGGTTTATGAATTGTCATAATAAAATCCCCCTAAAATTTCAAAATAAATTTAGATATAAACCATTATAGCACAAAAATAAAGGGACTAATAGTCCCTCTTGGGTATATGTTTTTAAATAATATATAATTAATCTTCGCTATTATTTCATGCTCTTTGCCGTTAGATTTAAAGGGTTAAGGCAGAATAAAAAGAGCAGTTCTGCAAATAATAACAGGGCATGAAATTAAATCATACCCTGTTTTTTGTTTGCGTAAAGGAGACAATAAACCATATGCAATCTTTATCTGCTCAAATAAAAGAAATATTAAAACAGCCCGATGATATTATATATTTTGATTTATTCTTAGGCGGCAGTAAGAGCAAGCCCGCGCTTCTTGTCGCTGTTGACGGGCTTGTTAATTTGCGTTCGGTAAACGAAGATATTTTAAAGCCCCTGTCGCTCGGCGGCGAGGCGTATCATGCGGCGCAGAGCCAAAAGACAGAGCCGCTCGAAATAGCAACCGATATTCTTTCGGGAAACGCCGCACTGATTATCGACAGCGAGAATAAAGCAATTATTTATGATGCACGCGGCTTTGACAAGCGCGGCATAACAGAGCCGGGTAGCGAAAACGTCATAAAAGGACCGAAGGATTCTTTTATAGAAGCCATACGAACTAACACCGCATTAATCAGACGCCGTTTAAACACCCACGCTTTGAGGATAGACAGCGTAAAACTCGGTAAAGCTGTACAGACAAACGCCGCTGTAATTTATCTCGATGGTGTTACAGAGGACGAAAAAGTAAAAGAGGTTTTATCGCGGCTTGAAAAAATAAATGAAAGGGCTATAAAATCGACATGCAGTATTGAGGAATGTCTCAAAGACAGTCGTTGGTCGCTTTTTCCGCAGGTTATGTACACCGAACGCCCCGATAAGCTCTGCGCTAACATCGCCGAAGGTAAAATCGGGATACTTGTAGATGGATACCCGATTGCTTTTATTGTACCTGCCGTGTTTAATATGCTGTTTCAGGCGGGTGAGGATTATTCCCAAAACTACGCTCATGGCTCTTATGTACGCCTGCTCCGTTATGCGGGTGCGTTTTTATCGCTTGTAATTCCTGCGTTTTATGTCGGCATAACCACCTTTCATCATGAGATGCTCCCAACTAACTTAATGCTCGCGATTATAAAAAGTAAACAGGCGGTTTCTTTTACCACGTTTCTTGAGGTTTTTTCATTGCTTGTGGCTTTTGAAATTTTGATTGAGGCGGGTATACGTCTGCCGAGGTCTATAGGTCAGGCTGTCTCGATTATCGGAGGGCTTGTTGTCGGGGAGGCGGCAGTTTCGGCGAAATTGATTTCCCCTGCTATTGTGGTGGTTGTGGCGGTTACGGGTATTTGCGGCTTTGTGGTTTCAAATAGTGACCTCGTTAACACACTGCGAATAATGCGGATTCTTCTTTTAATATCGGCGAGCTTTGCGGGGTTATACGGCTTGTCGCTCGGACTCATATTTTTGCTTTATTATCTGTGTCAAACAACCTCGCTCGGTGAGCCGTATATGATTGCATACAAAGATGGCGACCACGCCGTAAAGGATGGGCTTTTACGTCTGCCTTCGTTCAAAAGGCGCGGTAAAGGAGTACTCATAAAATGAAACGCTCCGTAATCACTGTCCTGATAATATTTTTGGTCGTCGGTATAATGGGCGGCGGACACTCGCTTCCGCACATGACCGAAATAACGCTCGCAGAACCGATTTTTTTAATCGGGCTTGACAGAGCAAATAAATCTGCACAAGCATCAAAAGTATCTATAATCTACGAGAAAATAGAAGCCGCAGACGAAGGCGGAGACAGCGTTAACCAAAAACATACCGACAGCGCGGAAGCGTCGTCACCCGCCGCCGCACTCGAAGCCTTAAAAAAGCGATTCCCTCGTGAAATGGCGACGAGTACCGCCGATTATTTTCTAATAGGTGCGGCGGCGGCAGAAAGTCTTGCGGAGTATATAGATTTTTTAAAAGAGAATAACAACCTGCGGCTGACCGCTTCTGTGTTTATCGTAAAGGGTGAGGCTTCTGAAGCCGCTTTAATCCTTACCGAAACTAAAACGCTTGATATACTGCGTAATTACGGCGAGTATTCGGGAATCGGAGCGTTTTCATCCGAGCTTAAATTTTATGAGCTTCTAAGCGAGTGGGCGGGAAACGGTGCTTTCGTTATCCCTACATTGGTCATAAAAGAACACGCTGATGAGAAAATCGTTGTACCCGGCGGTTATGCGATTATCAAAGACGGCGTGCTTGCGGGTTTTATTGAGAACGGCGCGGCGCGTGGTTATAACATAATAAAAAATAAGTCGGTATATTCGATTGTAGAGCTTAACGAGCTAAACGCCGCTGTAAGGTTAGAAAATACTGAAAGTAAAATTAACTTCAACTTAGACGGAAATAACCTGAAAGAAATAGTTATAGACGTTAAAATATCCGCAAAGTCGGCTTCAAAAACTGTCGGAGAGGATTTTACGGCGTTAGAAAGAGAACAAAACAGGGTAATTTTAAACGAGCTTCAAAAAACAATAGATGCCTCAAGAAACTTCGGGTGTGATTTTTTGGGGTTGGGAGAAATGCTCCGTATGCGGCATCCCCTTAAATGGGAGCAGATTAAAGCTCATTGGGAAGAGATTTATTTACAGACACCTGTAACAATAAATATAACGAGGTGAAAATGTCCGTATTTGTCGTAGTCGCCGCTATTTTGATTATAAGCGATATACCGCAGTTAAGACAAGAAAAAAGGCACGGAAATTTCATATATTTTGCGATGTTGACGCTCGTTATAACGGGAGCGGGGTTTTATTTTTATGGTTAATACAGAAAAAATCACAACAAAGCAAGCCTATATACTATTTATGCTTGCCGCCTTTTCTCCTTTAATCCGAATGAGTTCCGTATACGGGGCGAGGCTCGGCGGCAGAGCGGGTTGGGTTTCGATTTTCGTAGCCTGTGCGGCTTTTTACGGGTTCATTATTCTGCTCGGTTCTTGTTTTAAAAGGCAGGGCAGTGTCGATTTATACGCGCTTTACAAATCAGCGTTCGGCAGAATATTGGCTAAAGTTATCGTTGTAATATATGCGGTGTGGGTTTTTATGCTTGCGGGGTTTTATTTACGGGGATTTGCCGATAAATTTAAAGAACTCATTATGCCCGGCGTTCATGATAGTTTTTTTACAATTACCCTGTTGGCGTTGGTTTTTATAATCCTCAGCGGCAGACTTCGGAACTTCGCGATTTTGAGTGAGTTGTTCTTTTATGTGGTGTTGTTTGCGCTTGCGGTTATTCTTGTACTCCAGATTCCTAAAATCCGACCCGAAAATCTTTTGCCCGTTACGCAATATGACTTTCATCATATTGTACGCGGCACACTCCCCGCATTGGGCGTTTTTGCGTATATTACGCCTCTCTTGTTTTTAGGCGCGGCGGACGGAGGGCGGGCTTTTAAAAAACACGGGCTTTACAGTGCGGGGGTGCTTCTTGCGGCTAATCTCATAATCTTCACCGTCACGACAGGCATTTTCGGCAAAGATTTGACCGCCGTAATGGAACAGCCGTTTATTATGTCGGTTAAAATCGTGGGTGCACAGGGTATGCTTGAGCGGCTTGAGTCGGTATTTTTATTATTGTGGGTTGTGACAGACCTTGCCGTGATAGTGATGCTTACGCACATTTTTTTAAAGATTACAGGGCTTTTGACAGAAATAAAAAGACCCGAAATTCTGAGAAGCCCGTTACTCCTCGGCGTGTATGTTATATCTTTGTTTTTCGGAAAAAACACTTATAATATAACCTCACTGTCAGAGAAATACGGGCTTTGGGTAAGTTTAATTTTGGGGTTCGGGATTCCGCTTGTTGCGGTGGGGGTGATTGCCGTTATACACAAAAAAAAGATAAGCAATCAAGCATTTTTACCGTTGAAATAAGACCATTATAAATTGATTGACAAATTTAGTTTTCCGTGTTAAAATAATTATATGAAGATTGGAGGTATTATGTATGGCAACCGAAACTTTTTATAAAAGAATAGTGTTATCCGATGAAGCCGCCGAGCGATTAGCCGACGGGCTTGATAAACCGCGCGTGCCTTTCGCCCCCAAAAGCGATAGAGAAGATATGCGCAGGAGGAGCGATAGATGGTTAAAGCAATACCTGTCCCCATCAGAGGGATTATCGGAACAAACAGGGAAATAAACTTAAAATCGGCAATTCAATCCTTTTGTTGCAGAGATAACGAGGTCGAAAATTTCTTAAAACACAAAGCCTTTGATTTTGAGGTACGGCATAAAAGCCGTACATACCTCATTATTGATGAAGAGCAAGTGGATGTAAGTGAGCCGATTATTTACGGGTATTTCACTTTAACTATGAAAACCCTCGAATTAGGCGAAACGCTGTCAAAATCTACTATTAAGAGAATCGACGGATTTTCAAAAGACGTATTAGCAACAGAAGCTATCCTACTCGGACAATTAGGGAAAAATCAAAAACACAAAAACGATATAGAAGGACAATCTATTATAGATGAAGCCCTCGACACCGTTTATGATATTCATAAGCTCGTTGGAGGTCGCATAGTTTTCCTCGAATGTGATGAAAATCCTAAGTTGGTAGATTTTTATAAGCGCAGTGGATTTGAACCATTACAAAAATGCGGTGAATACTTACAAATGATAAAATATTTATAGCCCTTTCAAAACCGGGTATCTGATAAAAAACCCGAATGTTGCGGAGGGGTTCTTTTTTGAAATATTGATTCAAAAAACTATTGACTTAATGTGATATATGTGATATAATAATTACAAATATAACATTAGGAGGTTTTGTTATGGAAACAACATTACAGCTTGCTTCTTGGGGCGGGTCAACCGCTTTGAGAATACCAAAAAATTTTTTGCAACAATTAAACATGACCGATAAATCAACTGTAAAAATTAAGATTAACCGTAACAATGAATTAGTTGTTATGCCATATGTAAAGAGAATGACGATACAAGAACGATTTGAGATGTATCCGGGGAATTATTTCCGGGAAGAGGAACTCGACTGGGGTGAAGATGTCGGGGAGGAAATAATATGCGACTAAATCAAGGGGATATAATCCGAGTTAATTTTAACCCGACAATAGGCAGTGAACAACAAGGAAAACGCCCTGCGGTGATAATTTCCAATAATTTCGTTATTCAAAACACCTGTATAATTCTCGTGGCTCCCGTCACTTCAAAGCAAGGAAACTCCGCATTAAACGTGGCTCTTGATGAAAAAACAAAAACCGCAGGGGCGGTTTTATGCGCTCATACACGGTCGTTAGACCTTTCAAAACGCCCCTATGATTTTATTGAAAAATTACCGCCGGAGAAATTGAAAGAAATTTTAGACGTAGTTGTCAGCCTTGTAGAGCCTTCGGAATAGAAATCCCCCTCAAAACCTACTCTTCAAAACCCCTTTTAAAATAGGATACCCCATAGACAGCGCAAATACCAACCCGATTTGATTAATATCAAGCGGTACTGTTTTAAAAATAGGCGACAATAACACCGAAATCATGACGCATAGAATAATCGAGAACGAAATTAAAACCGCGACTATGAGTTTCGGATTATTTCCGAAGCGTGCGTTAAACAGCCCTTTTTCACTGTCCTTACACTCGAACACAAATACAAGTTGAGACAGTCCGAGCGTTGCGAGTGCGGCAGTCCGCGCCGCACTGAGAGAAAAACCGTTATCGGGTACGCCGCCCTTTAAAATAATGTAGAAGGTAAGGAGCGTAAAGAAGCCTATTCCGAGTCCGCGCAGAAAAATCTTAGTTATCATACGCCCTGCGAAAATGCTCTCATTGCTTTTTCGGGGCGGTTTTTTCATTATATCGGGGTCGGGTGGTTCCATACCGAGTGCGATAGCGGGAAGCCCGTCAGTGACAAGGTTGATGAGAAGAATTTGAATCGGAAGTAAAACAACGGGCATACCGAGTAACAGTGCGAACAGCATGGTGATAATTTCGCCGAGGTTACAAGAAAGCATATACCGCACAAATTTTCGGATATTATTATAAATAGTACGTCCCTGCTCCACCGCGCTTACTAAAGTTGCGAAATTATCGTCTAAAAGTACAATCTGCGCCGCTTCTTTTGTCACATCGGTTCCCGTGATGCCCATAGCCGCCCCAATTGAGGCTTCTTTAACGGCGGGTGCATCGTTAACGCCGTCGCCTGTCATAGCCACAACAGAGCCATCGAACTTAAACGCTCTCACGATTCTCAGCTTATCCGAAGGCGAGACACGCGCAAAGACACGGGCTGTCTTCACGACTTCTCGAAGCCGTAAATCCGACATAACCGAAATCTCTGAGCCTGTATAAACCTTCGCTGTTTGTCCGCCGGCGGTTATTCCCGCTTGACTTGCTATTTGAACAGCCGTGTTTTTATGGTCTCCTGTCAGCATAACCACCTTGATTCCGGCGGTTTTGCATTTTTTTACCGCGCCTTTTACTTCAGGACGCAGGGGGTCAAGAAGCCCCTGAAGACCTAAAAACACAAAGCTCTTTCCCTGCTCGCCATCCCGCCTGTAAGCGAATCCGAGAAGCCGTAATGCCTTCGCCGTCATATTTTCGACAACGGTATAAATTTCTTTTTTATTCTTTTCGGTTAGCGGCAGGGCTTTTCCGCCCTTCATTATAAAACCGCACATACCTAAAACAGCGTCAGGCGCGCCTTTTAGATATTCCTGCGAAATGCCGCTGCTATCTCGCGCCGTTACCGTCATAAAACGCGCCGCATTATCAAAAGGCGTTTCAGCACTCCGAACGTGATTATCCGAAAAGACGCCCGCCTTCGCCGCGCTTTCCATAAGCGCGGTTTCTGTCGGGTCGCCGACGAAAGAACCGTCAGGCTGTCTTACTGCGTTATTACAAAGTACGCCGCAAAGATATAACAGTCGTTCATTCTCGCCCCAAACCTCAACAACCGTCATTTTGTTTTGGGTCAGCGTCCCTGTTTTATCTGTACAGATGACGTTTGTACAACCGAGGGTTTCAACAGCGTGGAGCTTGTTTATAAGAGCTTTTTGCTTATAAATCCTACGTGCGGCGAGTGCGAGCGAGATTGTCACCGTGGCGGGGAGTCCCTCAGGAATCGCCGCTACAGCGAGAGAAATGCCCGTAAAAACCATATCGAAGGGTGCGAATCCGCGAAGTACCCCGACTAAACTGACAAAAAAGCAAACAGCAAGACACGAAATACCCATAAGCCGTCCAAGCTCCGAAAGTCGTTTTTGGAGCGGAGTTTTTTCAGGCTCAATATCGCTTAAAAGTCCGGAGATTCGTCCCATCTCCGTGGCGGCACCTGTGGAGGTAATTTCGGCGACAGCGTGACCTCTTGTTACCGCTGTACCCATGTAACATAAAGCGGAACTCGTGTTTTTTGAAACCCCGACACTTTCACCCGTCAGCATAGACTCGTCACATTCGAGTGCGGTTTGGGTGAGTATACGGCAGTCGGCGGGGATTTTCGCACCCGCCTCAAGTTTTATTATATCGCCTTTAACAAGCCTGTCGGCAGGCAGAGAAACAAGTTTTCCGTCTCGGAAGACTTTAGCGGCGGGAGCGGCGATTTTTTTTAAAGCCTCTAAAGTTTTTTCCGTGCGATATTCCTGAAAAAAGCCGAGCGAGGCGTTAAAAACTACTATTATGATAATAGTAACTGCGTCCCAAATTTCACCCATAATAAGGCTGAAGCCTGTAGCCGCAAGTAAAATTAACACCATTACGTCCTTAAACTGCCCGAAAAAGACAGCTATGAGTTTTGACTTCTCACTCTCGGCTAAAACATTCGCACCGTCTTTTTCGAGGATTTCTTCGGCTTGTTTTGTCGTCAGCCCTTTAAAATAGTTGACACTGTTCAAAAAAATCCCCCCAAAACGTAAGCTCGAAACAACATATTCTACTTGTCCCGTGTGATAGATTATATGACAAGCCCTCAGGGTTTAGAATTACGGTTCAACTGCTCAAAGAGATGATTTTAAAAAGAAAATAAAAAATTTTTCAAAAAACTATTGACAAAAGGAAAATACTCAGCTATAATAACTGTATTAGGTCAGATAATACAGAATATTTGCGAGGAGGTGTTATGATGTTCTCTATAAGCATAAAGGGCGGCTCGCCTATTTATGAACAGCTTTGCGGACGCATTACGGAGCTTATCTCAACAGGGGTCATGCAGAAAGAGGAAAGGCTTCCTCCGGTCAGAGAGGTAGCAAAGCAACTCGGTGTAAACCCCAACACGGTTCAAAAAGCCTATTCCCTTTTAGAGCAAAACGGTCTGATTTATTCCGTACCGGCAAAAGGCAGTTATGTCAGCGGCTCTGAAGAGGGGGTAATATCTCTCAGAAAAAATGCTATGAAAAGTTTTAACGACAGCGTGCGTTACGCACTCGGTTGCGGAATCGAAAAGCAGGCACTAACAGAAGCAATTGAAAAACTATAATCGGAAAGGATGGTTATTATTATGCTCAGGCTTTCAAATGTAGTCAAGACCTTTGACAACTATAAGGCTCTTGACGGGATTAACTTAGAAATACCAAAAGGAAGTGCGTATGGACTAATCGGCTCAAACGGTGCGGGAAAATCTACAATCCTGCGTATACTTTCAGGAATTTATACTATTGATTCAGGTGAAGTTTTCGTAGACGGACAGACGGTCTATGACAACCCTGCTATCAAAGAAAGAATCTTTTTTGTCAACGATGAAACGGTTCAATGGAACAACTACACGCTCCCTGAAATGCGCGATTATTTCAGGACATTTTACCCTAAGTTTTCGTTACAAAGGTTTGATGATATGCGCGGCGCTTTGGGACTGCCCGAAAACAGGAAGCTCGCGACTTTCTCTAAAGGCATGAAAAGGCAGGCGTTCGTGATTTGCGGCATTTCATGCTGTCCCGAATTTTTGTATCTTGACGAGGCTTTTGACGGACTTGACCCCACTATGAGAATCGTCGTCAAGAAGATGCTTGTTGACGCCATGCTCGATAACGAAATGACAGTCATTATATCATCGCATAACCTTTTCGAGATTGATGAATTTTGCGACAGAGCGGGACTGATTCACAAGGGTAAAATTATTTTCGACCGCGAGCTTGACAGTTTAAAAGGCAACATACAGAAAATTCAAACGGCGTTTGAACGCAATTATGAAAAAGAGGACTTTGAGGACATCGAGATTCTGCACTTTGAGCGTAACAGAAGCGTGGTTTATATAATCGCCAAAGGCGAACCCGAAGACATAAAACGTAAAATCGCAGTAAAAGAGCCGAAAATACTCGATATAATTCCCCTCAGCTTAGAGGAAATATTTATTTACGAATTGGAGGTACTCGGATATGATTTCTCGAATAGCAAGGATTAAAAGCGACTTTTTAAAGTACACCGTATACAGAATCTATGATATGAAATCGCGTCTTATTATCCTTTGTATCTGCGGAGTATTAGGATTCCCCACAGCAATGTTCGCAACCGCGCTTCGTTTTCATGAACAGGCTCAAAGGGCGGCGAGCAATTTTCAAACCGCACGTAACGAAGGGCTTGAAATGTTTATTGTCGTTTGCTATTCCTTAGCGGGGCTGGCGGTGGTCGTAATAGGACTACTCGTTTATACGAGCGGCGTTAACTGCTTCGATTATTACAATCGACGTGAAAACACAGATAAGAGCTGGTCTCTCCCCTTAAAAAACAGAAGTAGATTCTGGGGCGATTTTTTAAGCGGAATCGGACCTGTCGCTTTCGTTTATATTGTAAGTGCGGCGGCAGGGCTTGTCATCATGGCTTTAGGCTTCCCCAAAAGGACGTTTGAGGAAACCCCCGAACTGTTCTCTATAGTCATAGCGGCGATGTTCGCAGGTCTGCTGACTTTAATCTCGGTTTATATTATAGTGGTTTTCTGTGCGGCTATGTGCGGGCGCGTGTATGAAAGTGTGGTTTACCCCGTGCTTATCATGGGTATAATTCCTGCGCTTATCGCGCTGTTCGGGACTATGTTGTTTGTCGATGTTTGGCAGGTTTATATTTACGACCAAATGAACACGGTTCTCGCGGGTACGTCTCCGGGTGGGTTCTTGGCGTGTTTCCTTTATGAGCTTACCCAATACCGCGTCGGTCCCGGTACTCCTCCTTTGTCGGATTATCTTACGTTTTTAAATCCTTCGATTATTATACCTTTTATTCTGGTTAATGCAGGGTTTCTTACGGCGGCGTTTTATATCGGCAAAAGGCGCGGCGCGGAAAAAACGGGGCAGGCGTTTGTGGTTAAATACGCGCTTGAGGTTATACTGTCATTTGTGGTTTTCTGTATAACGGCGGTGTTCTGCATGGGCATTTCGCAAAGCGAACTCACGTTCGGTATCGTTTTCGCGTTAGTTGTTTGTACCTTGGTGGCGTTTTTACTCCTCGATGTTTCGGCGAAACGCGGATTTAAGAAAATGGGTAAATCCTTTTTGAAATATGCGGTCATGCTCGTCTGCTCGGTTATTGTTTCAAACGTAATGCTTATGGCGGACGGATTCGGCATAGGGCGTTATGTACCGCCTCTTGAAAAGGTTGAGAGCGTGAATATAAACGTAGATTTTTTAGATAGCGGTATAAATTTCCTAAACACAGGTTATCACCGTGCCTTCTATCATTTAGATGTAAAATTTAGGTCTCCCGAAGTAATAGGGCTTGTACGTGAACTGAATATCGAAAGTAACAACAGCTTGGGGGGCAAACGATGGTTCTCATCGAACGGCGTAGGTATGATGAGCGAAGTGACCTATACAATGAAAAACGGTAACACGGTCAGAAGAAACGTAAACTTAAATAACATGGGGCAGTTTCAAAGGCTTTTACCGCTTGTTGTAGACGATGACTACAAAAACGCACAACTTGCAAGAATCGACAATACAATTAATTCATGGGAGATTATACGAGAGGAACCGCCAAAGGTAACATCCCTCACAGGAGTCTTTCTATACCGCAAAAACTCGGCTTCAAACAATGATGCTCACAGGCTTTATGAAGCTTTTAAAGCCGATTATAAAGCGGAGACTTTTGAGCAGAGGTTTAATTCCGCAGGTTCGGTAAATGCCGTTATCACGCTTGCTTTCTCTGAGGCTGTTCTTGAACCCGGCAGCAGAGACTATACTCCCCGAAATCGCAGTACGGTGAGTTTTCATGTGTTGCCGCATTATGTAAATGTTTTGGCGGAGCTTGAGCGGCAGGGTTATGATATTAATGCTCCCTCCGATTATTACGAGCCGCATATTACAGATATAGCAATAACGAGATGCGATTATATTGGGGGAAACGATATGACATCATCAACCGGTGGCAGTATTAATGATACTTTACATTTTACCGGAGAAAATTCGAGCGAGCAGGTTTCCGAGCTTATAAAAATACTGCTTGATGTTGCAAAACCCTCGCATATAGTAGATGGACCCGGCTATATGATTTCTATCCTCGGCACCCAGCATAATCTGTACACAAGTTATATCATCCCGCCGGAATACAACGATATAGCCGAAGAGCTTTATGAGATTTTACAGCGAATAGAAGAAACATCGGAAAGGGAGGCTCTGAGTACTGAGTATAATGTATTATACGACATTATTGATGAATCTTTAGAATACAGTGCTTAATCTTTACGAAGCCGCCGCATAATTTGCGGCGGCTTCGCTGTTCTTTTTTTTTGCCCCTCGGCATAAAATTCAATATGATTACAGCCATGAAAAGAACTCCGCCTGCGCTGATACCGAGTGCAGAGCCGACATTCGGCTTCGGGCAAGCCGTCCTTTTTCTTCCTATGTTTAAAGACAAGCTTTTAGAACTTGAACCGCGGATTCGCGAAGGAGCGAGGGAAATACGGCTTCGCGCAGGACAGCCGTTATCGGTCGAGCTTATAAACGACAGAATTTTTATTAATGCCGTTGTTACATTTGACGACTTAAAAAATCTTATCGAGCTTTTTTGCGACTATTCTGTTCACAGCTACACACGACAGCTTTCGCAGGGCTTTATCACGCTAAGAGGCGGACACAGAGCGGGATTTTGCGGTACGGCGGTGACAGAAGACGGTACAGTAAAGGCTATCCGTGATATTACCTCGATTAACCTGCGTATAGCACGGCAGTTTAAAGGCTGTTCGGACGAGTTATTCGGAGCTTTGCCGACAAGGGATATAAAGAGCCTTTTAATTATCGGCAGACCTGTGAGTGCAAAGACTACGATACTGCGGGATTTTGCCGGAAATCTATCGAGAGCGGGTTTCAAGGTCGCCGTGATAGACGAGCGGGGCGAACTTTCCGCTAAACATGCGGGGTTAATTAACGCCGATTTAGGGGCGAATACCGATGTACTTGATTGTTTCCCTAAAAGAGCGGGATTTATTACGGCTCTGCGAGCGTTGTCGCCTGATTTTATTATTTGCGATGAAATAGCGGACGATGGCGCAGATGTGTCGGAGTGCCTTAACAGCGGGGTGGGCGTGGTCATGACCGCACATTGCGGAAGCCTTGAAGAGGCTTTGTGTTCCCGCTTACTTTCGGGTATAATCGAGTGTACAAATTATATTGCGCTACTCGGTACAGGCAGAGAAATCGGCAGACTTAAAGGCTTATGGCGGAGGGACGCGAAAAATGAGAATGGTTTTAGCAATCTTCTGTCTGCTCGCGGGGACGTTGTTCGGAATGTACCGCGCATCCGCGCTTAAAAAAAGAGAGCGGCTACTGCTCGAAATAACGGGGCTTCTCGAAAACATGGCGGTGCAGATTAAATACCGCGCACTTCCGCTGGGCGACTTGTTTGAAACGCTGAAGGGCGGCGAATTTATTAATAAGGTCTTAGAGGACAAGAACCCTAACAGACGCGAGGCATGGAACAATGCGATAAACGAATTTTCAGAACTGACTGACGAAAGAGAAATCCTTTTAATGGTAGGTAACTCACTCGGAAAAAGCGACATAGAGGGGCAAATCTCAATGCTTGAGCTTAATAAGAAACTGCTCCGTGCGAGGCATAAGGAAGCGTCGGAAACATCGCTCAAAAAGGGTGCGATGTACCGCTCGGTCGGACTGCTCATGGGACTGGGACTCGCAATAATAGTGATTTAGGAGTAGTCGTATGGAAATAGATTTTATTTTTAAAATCGCCGCAATCGGTATAATCGTCGCGGTGTTGGGACAGCTTCTTAAACATTCGGGCAGGGACGACCAGGCGATGATGACGAATATTGCAGGGCTTATTGTTGTACTGATGATGATTATAAGCGAAATTGCCGAGCTTTTTAATACAATAAAGGAAGTGTTCGGATTATGGTAACCGCATGAATATTACAGCCTTAGTAGGACTCGGATTGGTTGCGGCGGTGCTGTCGGTCATTCTGAGGCAGTATAACCGCGAGTTCGGGTTTTATATACCGCTTGCCGCAGGGATAATTATACTCGGCGCGGTAATCGCCGCTGTACGTCCCATACTCGATACTGTCAACAATCTTATGACGGCGATAAATATGAACAACATCTACGGACAAACCCTGCTGAAGGGACTCGCCGTGTGTTATTTGACACAGCTTGCCGTAGACGCCTGTAAGGATGCGGGCGAGCTTGCAATCGCAAATAAGCTTGAACTTGCGGGGAAAATCGCAATAGTTGTCCTGTCTCTGCCGCTGTTTAATAATCTGATAACGCTGATAACCGGACTAATCATATGAAGTGTCTGTTAAAAACAATTATATATATAATAGTACTGCTCCTTTTCATGATTTCTCCGCACGCTCACGCCGAGGACTTCGGGCAGGACGAGCTTTCTGCCGCCCTGCCCGAAGAAGCGCGGCAGATTCTGAATGAAAATGATATTACCCCCGATAATGCGGGCGCCCTCGGTTTGTCGCCGCTCACGGTTTTAAAAGGGCTGTGGACGGTTATAAGTGATGAAATAATGAAGCCGCTGAAAATGCTTGCGGCATTAACGGGGGTAATACTGCTCTGTGCCGCAGCTGAGACACTTCGCGCGGCTTCGGAAAGCGCGGGCGGCGCGGGGCGTGCATCGGACGCATTCGGACTTGCGGGGGTGCTTGCAGGGTCGGGTATGATGATTATGTACATATCCGATACGGTTGCGAGGGCGGTGGAAACACTCAATACAGGGGGGGTCTTTTTACTGACGTTTATACCCGTATTCGCAGGGATTATGGCGGTAGCGGGACAAATAACCACCGCTTCGGTTTTCAGCATTTCGCTCATAACGGCGGCGCAGGTTTTCACTTATGTTAATTCGATTATCTTAACGCCGCTCGCCGGCTGTATTCTCGGCGTTTCTACAGCCGGTGCGATTAGTCCGGACTTAAAGGTAGACGCACTCGCGGGTGCGATTAAAAAGGTAGTCGTATGGTCGCTCGGACTGCTCGTTACGCTCTTTACGGGGCTGTTATCACTCCAGTCTTTTATCAGCTCATCTGCTGATACGCTTGCACTGAGGGCTATGAAATTCACGGTGTCGAGTTCTGTCCCGTTTATAGGCGGGGCGGTAGGAGACGCACTCGCCGCCGTCCGCGGAAGTATTAACCTGCTCAGAAGCAGTACGGGAACTTTCGGGATTATCGCGGGGCTTATTATTATCCTGCCGACTTTAGTATCGGTTTTTTGTCATAAAATCGCACTCGGCATAGCGGCGGCTATAAGCGATGTTTTCGGGCTTGAACGGCTATCCTCGTTATTGAGAAGCGGCGAGGGTGTGTTAGGTATAATCTTCGCGCTGCTTATTTGTTTTGCGTTGGTCGCTGTGGTCTCGGTGGGGCTTATGCTTTTTATGTGGAACGGCGGGGTTTAATTTTATTATGATTATGAGAGAGTTTTTGCTTAACGTCAGTCTTGTCGCGGCGGCTACCGCGCTTTTTCGTATGCTCGTACCTGAGACGGGCTTTAAAAAGCAAATCGGATTTTTAATCTCCTGTTTTTTTATTTCGGTCACGGCTTCCTTTTTTATGGGCGGAAACCTTGAAATTGAGGGAGTTTATGGGGTTGATTTTGATACAGGGGGGAGTATAACGGACTTTTCAGAGCAGGCGACACTCGCAAGAAAACAGGCGATAGCCGAAGAGGTATCGGCACGGATTAACGAGATTCTTCAGCAGAACGGGATTTATCCGTCAGAAATTTCGGTAATTGTTAATATTTCGGGTTTGTACAGCATATCTATTAATGAAATAAAGCTTGTTCTGCCGCCTGACGCAGATTTCGGAAAAGCGTCGGCGCTTATCGAAAAGGAGGTAGGAACAGACATAAAGGTGATTATTACAGCTATATGAGGACGATATGAAAAAACTCACAGAAATAAAAAGCGTCTCTACGCTCCTGAAAAACGACAAGGCGGTAAAAATCATAGTCGCAGTCGGGTTTGCCCTCATTTTTCTTATAATGTTTTCCGATGTTTTGGGGGACGGGGAGAAAAAAGGAACCCTAACAGACAGCGGGACGCAAGCCGCAGACCGCGCCGAACAGCTCGAAGAACAGCTCGTCCGCATAATCTCGCAGATACAAGGGGTAGGCGGGGTCAGTGTTATGGTAACATTAGAGGATTCGGCTACAGATAAGGTACGCGGAGTGGCGGTGGTTTGCGAGGGCGGCGAAGATATTTTTGTTAAACAGAAGGTTGTAGAAACGGTATCAAAGGTTCTCGGCATAAGTACGGCAAAGGTCAGCGTGGTTTATTAGAAATTACTTAATTTTTAAAGGAGTACATATATGAAAAAAACAAGATTCTTCCGCAAAATAAAAATGCCCCGAATCAACATGGTCATCGGGAAAAAGCAAATCATCGTCACAGGGCTCACCCTCCTGCTCGGTACGGCTATTTACGTAAATTATATTTATTCCTCTGCGGGGGGCGGGGAACAAGCCGAGCTGTATGAGATAGTATCAAGCGATGATTCGGGCGTCATGAATTACGGCGATGCGGCGTTTGTTTCGAGTGCGGCGGTTATGTCGGACGAAACAAAGGCGTATTTCGCACAGGCGCGTATGGATTTACAGGAAAGCCGCGATGAAGCGAAAGATTTTTTACAGGCTATGTACAGCGGCGGCGATATGCGGGGCGAGGAACTTGAGGTCATGGCGCGTAGCGCGGAGCGGCTCAGAAACTTCATAGAAATCGAAACAAAGGTCGAAAATCTGCTGAAGGCGCAGGGCTTTGCGGATGCGCTGGTTTATATTTCGGACAGAGGCGTAAATGTTATCGTTAAGACAGACGGTCTCGATGCGGCGGGTGCGGCAAAAATAAAGAACACCCTGCTGTCAGAAGTAAATGTGATACCGGAGAATATAACCGTAGTAGAGATTAATTAAAAAACATTCCGAGGGCGAAAGGGTTTAATTCCCTTTCGCCCTCGGTTGATTCTGCGTCTGTGTATTTTGCCTTTCGTTAGAGTTGGTCTGACGGGGTGCGGGTTCACGGTTCGAGGCGTCGCTCTTATTGCTTCCGCCTTTGTTTTTCTTACCCATGACGTTTCTCCTAAAAAATAATTTCAGGCGTTTGCCTGAAATTATTTTTTACCGTAATTATGTAATTATACGCCCCGTATAAGATAATTTAAAATAAAAGGATATACGCTATAGCCAATACAAGGGGCAGGTCTGCACCCTCGCTCAGCAGAATAATGAGTAAAACCGCTAATATTATTAAATCCTTATCGCTTAAAATCGCGTCTATATTCATGTTTTTCAGTTTTTTTTGAAATCCTTCCATGAGAATCCCCCGGGCGGTCCCCCTCCGCCTGTCGAAAAGCCTCTGCCCGATTCTACCCTGTCAGTCTCCGCCGTTTTACTATCGGCGGAAGCTCCCCGTGAGGCGCGGCTGTTATGCTCGTTTATAAACCTGTTGAAATTCGGGGGCGGCGAGCCTTCACAACATCTCGGGCGGGATTTTTCCGCACATTCACAGCCCTTAAAGTTTGCGAAGGGATGCTCGGTCTCCGCCTCCTCTTCATGATGGGCTTCCGAAATCGCCGCTTCGGGGAAAATAAAGCCCCGGGATTCTTCTTCTGCAACTATTTCGACCTCTTCTTCCTCTTCGGGTTCTTCTGTTTCTGCGGGTTCGATTATAATTACAGGCGGCGGGTTTTTTCTCTTTTCCGGCTTTTCTTTTTTTTCTTCTTTTTCGTTCTTGACGGTGGGCGGCGCGGCGTTTATGTTTATATCCACGTCGGCGTTTATTTCGATTTTTTTACTTCGGTTGAGATTAATTTCGGGTCTGTTTTCAATCACGACAGGCTTTTCCGCGGGCTTTTCGACCTCGGGCGGCGGCGCGGGGGTTATTATAGGTGCGGGGGTTATTATCGGCGCGGGGGTGATTTGTCTTGCCCGTCTCGCCATTTCCATAGCTTTTTTAGTATAGTCTGCCTGTTTTTTTTCGAGTTCGGGCTTCGGTATATTTTCCTGCTTCCATTCCATGCGAATACCTCCGATTCGTTTACAGTATCAAAATATTTTATCAAACAATCCGCTCTCCCGTAAAAACGGCAACAACGCCGTAATTTTTATCAGCTTTATGGCGGTATCAATTTTTTCTTTGTTCTCGTCGCGCATATGCGGCTTTAAGGCGCGGAGAAGCTCGGTATTTCTGTCGGGGCTGTTAAAGCGGGCGAAAAGCTCTCCCGCTCTCATCAGCATATCGAAGTCTATGTTTTCAAAGAAGGAGTTAAAATCAAAAGCGGAGTCGTCCTCGCCGCTTTTCACCTCTTCGTCTCCCCCCGCATTTTTCTCCGACTGAGCGGACGTTGGTTCACCGCTCGCCGCCGAGAGAAGCGAGCGGAGCATATCAGCCATATTTCCCGTTTGCGACACGCCGCCTCACCCCATTTATTTTGCCTGACTGTTTTTTAAAAATCCTCGTTATCCGCTTTTTCGGGATTTCAGGAGCCTTTCCCCGCCTTCATATTTTGCATCATCATGGCGGCGGCGGGGTTTTTCATCAGCGTTTCCACAGCCGTACCGTTTTCGAGAACGGATTTTATTTTCTGCTTGTCAGACGGGTTCATGTTTGACAGGACGCTGTTCATATCCCCTTTTTCGAGGGCGTTCATGAGTTTTTCGGGACTCATGCCGAGTTTTGAACTCGCGGTTTTCAGAAGCTTTTCCATACCATTCATTTTTAGTCAGTCCTCCTTTACAGTCTATTATATAAAAATCGAAATTATGAATTTATATAGTTTTTTAGAGGTAAAAGGTTTAACGCATAAAGTTTTTATAATTGTACAAAGTTTTTACAGTAAATAGATTGACTTTTCAAAACATTTTAGTTATAATAATAATTATAGCGTATTTCTTTAATTCGCGGGAGGAGATGATAGTCGATGAAAATAACGGTGGTAGCGGACTCGCATAAAGAATTTCACAAGCTCAAGAAAGTAGCGGACGTTAATACTGACGCCGATTTATTTGTCCATCTCGGCGACGGTCAATATGAGCTTATAGATATAGCGAACCTCTACACTTCCATGAAATTCGTTTTTGTTAAAGGGAACACTGACCACGGGGGCATGAAAGAGGAGCGCGTCTTATCTATGGAAAACGGGCTGAGAATCTACTGCGCCCACGGTCATACGCTCGATGTACATAACGGTACGGAAAAACTTTTAGATAACGCTATATACCATGAGTGTAAAATCGCACTCTACGGACACACCCACCTTTATAAAACCGAACTCATTAACGGCGTCTATGTTATGAACCCCGGCAGTATCAGCGAGCCGAGGGGTAAAAACCCACCTACATACGGAATAATCGAAATCGACGAGGGTTTAAACGTAAACATGAAAATCGTCGAAATTGAACCATGAAAACAAAAGGTATAAAAACCGCAATACTCATGATATGCAAAGGAGACTGATTCTGTGAAAGAAGTAATGATTAACGATATTCTCGACGAGTCCAGAGAGCTGGGCTGTTCCGACCTGCATTTTACAGCAGGATTGCCGCCTATGGTGCGGTTGCACGGACGGATTCAAAAACTGCCCGGTTATCCCGACTGTACAGAGCCTATTATTGTTAACGTAATTAACCAGATTACCACGTTGAAGCACAAACAAATCATTCAGCGCGGGGAGGACGCGGACTTCTCCTATGTTAGCGCGGCGGGACACAGACACAGGGTAAATGTCTACCGTCAGCGCGGCTATCACGCTATAGCGTTCAGGCTTTTACGTAATGATATACCGACGCTCACAGATTTAATGCTCCCCCCGCTTTTAGCGGACTTTTCGCTTCGTCCGAGGGGGCTTGTACTCGTTACGGGACCTACAGGTTCGGGCAAATCGACGACCCTCGCCGCGATGATAGACCATATAAACAGGCATAAGAACTGTCATATTATCACGATTGAAGACCCTATCGAGTATCTGCACACGCATAAGCAGTCGATGATAAATCAACGCGAGGTAAACGTAGACGTAAACGGATTCGCACTCGCGCTACGCGCCGCGCTTCGTGAAGACCCCGATGTTATACTCGTGGGAGAGATGCGTGACTTTGAAACAATCAGTGCGGCGGTAACAGCGGCGGAGACGGGACACCTTGTCATGTCTACACTGCATACTACCGGTGCGGCGGAAACGCTTGACCGTATTATTGATACATACCCGCCCCACTCGCAGGGGCAGTGCCGCTCACAGCTCGCCAATAACGTGGTGGGTATTATTTCACAGACGTTAGTGCCTACTGCGGATGGAAAAGGCAGGGTTGCATCTATGGAGCTTCTTAACAGTACCGATGCGATTTCATCTTTAATCCGTGAGGGTAAGACTTATCAGATACCGAGTGCAATCGCCACGGGACGCGCTAAGGGAATGTTTACGCTTGACCAAGACCTCGCCAGACTCACGGCGCAAGGGCGAATCGCCAGAGAAGAGGCTATGACCCGCTGTCAAGAACCCGCCGAGTTCGTGAGGTATTTGGACGCCGCATATATGAACCTGAAGACAGGGAATGTGGGTTCGGTCTCTATGTCGAGACCGATGAGCGAGCGAAAGACGATGAAGGATGGGGGGCTTCGCCCCGAATTAGACTAAAAATTACGGGCAAGAGCATAGAAAAACTACGGGCGGATAATATCCGCCCGTAAAAAAAGCCGTCTGCTTTGATGAACAGAACCAGTAAAAACGGACAATAGACAAAAGCCCCCTGTTAAGGTATAATAAAACAGGGGGTATATTTATGCCAAGAAAATACACACGTATAAAAACATTTGAAAAAGAAATCCTTGAAATGGTGAAAAACGGCTCAACACAGCGAGAAATCGCCGAGCATTTTGGTTTCAAGGACAAAGAGGTTGTGCGAGGATTTCTGAGAAGAGAACGAAGAAATCAAAAGAAAATAATTACAGGAACAGTCCCTAAGCCCAAAGGACGACCGAGAAAAGACGGTTTGCTTTCCCAACAAAGTGTTGAAAACGAGCTTAAAAGGTTAAAAATGGAAAACGAGCTATTGCGGGATTTTCTGCGGCTCGCCGAAAGGAGGTGAAAACAAGCGTGAAATATTTGGTGATTTTTCGGCACAAAGAAAAGTATTCGGTGACTGTCATGTGCAATTTTTTCGAGGTTTCGCGAAGCGGTTATTACGATTTTATCAAGCGAATGGATAAACCGGCGTTCGATGAACCACTTGCAGAAAAAATCGCAGAATGTCAGCGGCTGACAAATAAAACTTACGGTTACAGGCGGGTTCACATCTGGCTTGAACGACAAGGCGTACACCACAATCCCAAAACCGTGCTTCGTGTTATGAATAAATACGGCTTGCTTTCTGAGATTCGGCGGCGCAGAAAATACAAGTATATGAGTCAGCAGCTTCACCGATACGAGAACCTCTTGAACCGTGATTTTTATGCCGACAAGCCGAATCGGAAGTGGGTGACGGACATTTCGTACATTCACACGGGGCAAGGCGTTTTGTATCTTTCTGCCATTCGCGACCTGTACGACAACAGTATTGTAGCTTATAAAACAGCTTCGGAGCAGACCGTCAATCTTGTTTTGAACACAGTTAGAGCCGCTAAACAAAAAGAAGCGGTCACCGCAGAGTTACAGCTCCACAGTGACCAAGGGTTTCAATACACCTCTCACGGTTATTTTAACCTAACTAAAGAATATCATATCACGCCGTCAATGTCAAGGCGCGGTAACTGTTATGATAATGCCCCGGCTGAAAATTTCTTCGGAATACTTAAATCTGAGTGTATTAACCGACAGAAAATCAAAGATTTTGCCATGGCAAAATCTTTGATTGATGAGTACATCTACTTTTACAACAACGAACGTATTCAAATCAAAACGAAACTGACGCCGCTTGAACAGCGACGCCGGTATTGTTAAGTCTTTTCCCTTGACGGGGGGGGTGTTTTTGTGCAGTCCGTACAATTTGGGGCGGTTCACTCCGAAAGGGGGCGGCTTTTTTATTTCCGCAAAACCCATTTATAAAATAAACTAAAAAATAAAAATATTATAAAGGAGTAAATATTTATGCTTTGTACACCTGTAAACGCATACCCTCACGGACATTGTATCTCTGCGGATTCTACCGATAACGAACTCAGATTTACGTTTAACGGAGATACCGCACACAATGTTTGGTTTTGGCTCGGCGATAACCCTTCCTTCCCCTTAGTTTTCTCGTGTGTTAAAAATGAAACCAACGGCGGATTTTATAACGGTGAGGAGGTGAAATTTCCTATAAGCAACACGCAATTAAAAAATGACCGCGAATATATTTGGCAATCTCTCATTGTACAGGATATTGACTTTAAAAACCACAGATACCCGTCAACTAAAATCGCAAGTGGTTATATCAAAATGTTACCGTATATGAAAACAAAAATATCAAAAACCTCTAATTTGGTTCATCGTTCGCCCGATAATAACTTAGACCTCGACGCTTACAAGCAGAACAAAGAACTCAGCGTTTTTATCGAGCCTACATTCTACACGGCACGAGAAAATATATACAATTATATGCTCATCAGCGGTAACGCCCATGACAGATGGAGAATTACCGATGTCATAAGTAAAGACGGAATGGCGATAGAATTAAGACTGAGGCAAACCCATATAAGTCTTTATGGCGAAGACGCAGAACGCCCGAATCTAAATGAAGAAGTCTCAATTTCTATCCCCGTTGGAGGCGGTACGCTCCACCCCGGACAAGACATTTACATTGAGCAGTTTAGAGGCGACTCCAGACGTTGGTGGTGGAATTTTGAGCAGTCTATTACAGAAATGCTTCCTTTTTCTATCGGATTTAATTCTTCGATAGACATGAGCGTTATTCGTGATGAGGATGATTTAGCATCGGGACTTATCACTATGTCTGACGAATACCCTCACAATTATATACGGTTTAATAATAATGGAGAGTACTTTAAGATATTATCTTTTGACCGCATCCGAGGACTTGTCTATTTAGAAAAGAATGACATAACTCAGCGGTTGTGGGATGCTTTTTATTACACCCAATTCGAGGGCATAGACCCGCTCGAATCGAACAGGGTTTTCGGCAAAAACACTTTCTATATATTCAGCAATTTTGTAAAATCTCCCTGGTATTATTTTTCAACAAAACCCGCTCCTATCTTGTCTCCGACTTTAGAACTCGTAAACGGAGTTTTAAGATGCAGACAACCGGTCGATAGTTTAAACCGTTTTTTCTCTGTTAAAAATTATTATTGGAGTTTCGATGACGACTTAAATACAAAAAGTGAAAATATTGCCTCTAATTGGGTCGACTATTATTTCAGAGAGGTCCAAAGCGGTAAAACATACAGCGCATGTCTGACAATTACGACACAGGATAACGTCACTGTAACGAGCGAGCCTGTATCAATATCAATTCCTCTCGGAACCATCGGGATAAACTCTCTCTCGGCAGGTTATGACTTTTCAAAAAACTGTATAAAACTAACCTGGAACAACCAAAGGAACAACGACCAGTTCCTGATAATAAGAAAGGACGATTACGGTTATGAATTGTCAGCTGTATTGACCGAAAACACAAACGAGTTTTTTGATTATAAAGCGAGTAATAACAAGAATTATACCTATTATGTCACCCCTAAAAACACTGCGATGAATACAATATACAAGACAGAAAGCGTTGACGTTACCACGAACTTTACACACTTTAGTATTTATTTTGTTAACCCCGCTTCATATCAGCGTCCGCCTTTTATCATTCCCGAAAACGCAATGCGTATATATGAAGACTATATGTGGGGAGAATTAACGTATGAGGTCATGTCGGTATGGCTTACTGTTTTAGACGTAAAAAGCAGTGCTGTAAAACAAAATATTGACACAAGTGTTAAAATCGGATACAGCGGAAAACCTACTGTTTTTGCATCTGATAACGATTATATTACTTTCTCATTTTCCGCTCCCCTTTTAAGTATTAGTTGTGAAGATTCTTTCGGTGAAGCGAGAGGGTATAATCATGACGAGCTGAAAAACTGGTTGTCGTTAATATCGTCTAAGCAGACCGTAATTATAAAAACTCGTTTTGGAGATTTATGGCTCGGAGAATTGACAGCTCATTCGTATATAACAGATGAAGAAACAGCGTCATTTTCAGCAGACTGTACTTTTGTACAAACACATGAGCTAAAGAATATCCGTATTAAATCAGATTCAAATCCGTTAATATATTAGAAGGAGGCAGACTATATGGAATACTATAACATATATAATCATAATTATATTCGTGTGGCAAAAAGACAAAAAAAATATCCCCGTACCAAAATAGAGATTTTAGACCATCTCGAATTTACTCTCGGCGATATTTCAAGAGATGTTATTACCGAAAGTGATAACATCTCGTATATTTATAATCAAGGTGTGCAAGGGAGGTTTTCATTCAGCGTATTGGATTATAATAAAAAATATTTCAGCACAGATTCGGGAACCCCTCTGCTTTGGTTCGGACGGAAAGTTAAAATCTACAAGGGTCTTATTGATGAAGAAAATGGTGATATTTATTGGTGGTCATTAGGAGTTTTTATTATAACAAAAGTTACCCGAAGGCACGGAATACTGTCTGTAGAGGGTGTTGACAAATTCGGTTTATTCACTGCTGATACAGGATTTTCCCTACTTGACTCAAATATAAAAGCAGAAGCGGGTCGCACAGTCGGAGATATTATAACCTCTCTCGCCGGAAGGGACATGGGCGGCGGTAGAATCACAGACCCAAAACCGCCTTTAATAGACAGGCGGGTGATAAATATAACCAACCCGCAGAACTTAGAATTTAGTTCGGGATGCTATACAGGCGACGCGCTTATCGGAATTGCCAACATGTGTAAGTGTCGTATTTTCTATGACCGAAACGGTTATTTAAGAGTGACTGATGGTTCCCTCGGTTACTTATATTCGACTGCCGCACAGGTTTGGAGCTTTGACAAATCTACAACCGCCGAATATATAAATTCAAGCTTGAGTTTTGACTTTACTAAAGTTATAAATCGTATAACCGTAACAGTCGAAAACAGCATAAGCGGTAAAGTTTACACTTCAACTGCTATTAACAATGAGCCGCGTTCTCCGATGAGCGTCGGAAGAATAGGTTTTAAGACAGGAAAACCCATAGAGAATATATACGGATATGACCAAAGCGGAGTTGACGCTCTCGCAGATTTCTATTTAGGAATAAAATCCGTACTCGGAGTTAGAATACCCTTAAAAACTGTTCTAATACCGCATCTTTGCATTAACGATGTAGTTATGTTGACTGATAACGATTATAATTTCGATGATGCGAGATTGTTAATAAACGAGATAGTTATAAAAGGCTCGGATAT
This sequence comes from Oscillospiraceae bacterium, assembly GCA_009778065.1. Lineage (GTDB taxonomy): Bacteria > Bacillota > Clostridia > Oscillospirales > Ruminococcaceae > Ruminiclostridium_E. The sequence continues at coordinate 7,950 of WRKM01000012.1, read as the reverse complement.
GACAGTATCTTTAGTAAATCTCGACCACCTTCCCTGTCATGTACAATTAATTTAATTAGAAAGGAAAAATAAAATGACTCATTACGATGAAATTATAAAAGAGCTTATAGGCATAACCGGAAACGCTGCTACCGAAATAATAAAGGATGAAATATCCGATTCAATTAAAAAGAAAAACTGCCGTATAATCTCATATAATCAAACCAACTTTACAGCCGAAATATATTTTATCGGCGAAAATAAAAGTATAACCTATAAACTATACAATAAATCAGGCGAAGTTTTAAACCCCGGTGATTTTGCATGGGTCGAATATACGAGTAATCCTGCAAAAGGATATATTAAAGGCAGACACGGTAAACCCACCCCCATTAAAACTGATGAATTTGACACAACTTCTTTCTGGAAAGGCGACTCCGACTTTATGGTCGTCGATAAACTACCTACGCCTGAAGAAATCGCCGCACTAAAAAACAATACCGTAATTTTTGAATATGACCCCAATAACACAGACCGCGTATTCGGCGCAAAAGGAAGTACGGGTGCAACAGGCGCGACGGGTGAAACAGGAGCAACAGGGGCAACAGGTGTACCCGGACGCGATGGCAAGGACGGCAAAGACGGTGCCAATGGTCTTTCTGCCGCACACATCGCTATACAGGGCGGCTGGCAGGGTACAGAGGAAGAATATAATCAGGAATTAATCAATTTAGGAAATCTAAGAGAAATTCTTGAATTAATCGCTGTAGAAAAAGCGTAAAAAACAAAAAAATTGAAAGGGGTGTTGCCTATGATTGTTTTCAAACTTTCCAAGACAAGCAATAAAAAAAGTAAAAAACATCAGACAGTAAAATCTGTCTGAAAATCAAAATGAAAGGAAATATAATGTATACTATAATTTACATTATAAAGGAATAAAATGAGCGTAAACATACAATTACCTGTATTCACAATATTGAATATAGGTGGTACGATTCAAATTGATGCGGAAGTAACACCCGCAAATGCACCAAATAAAAAATTAATTTGGAGTAGCCGTAATCCTCTAATTGCAACAGTAGATAAAAACGGAACAGTTAAAGCACGTAAATCGGGGACAACAGTTATATTTGCAATACCGGAAGCAAATAAAAAAGCATGGGCGGGCTGTGTTATAAGAATCCCACCTGCATATCTTAACGATGACAGTAACCCCGGCGTATTTCATGAACCGCATGGACCATATGACTTTCATTGGAATTGGGTTTTCGATGATGTGTTAAATACAAGAAATATTTCATCAGGATATGATCGTGACCGTGGAGAATTACCATACCACCGAGCAATTGACATAGCAAATAACCCCATACCCATGAAAGATTTAAAAATTATAAGCCCGGCTTCCGGGAAAGTGGTTAAAATAAGGGCAGAAACAGACAAGGGAAACGGTTTGGGGAACTCTGTTGTGATTGAAACTAATAATATTGACCCAATAACCGGAAAAAACATCCGTGTTTTATTTGCACATATGCGAGATAACCCCAATAATTACTTTACTGAAGGAATTTCAAAAGTTGTTCCGGGTACACAGATTGGTCATGTCAGTAACACAGGTCTTTCTATAGGTGATAGCGGACACCATCTCCATTTAGCAATGATTAATGATGGGGGAACACATGAAACACCCGCAAACACTATAAACCCGCAAAGGTTCTTTCCATATATTGAATTCACAGGAGATACCGAACCGTGGTGTCCTTGCGAACTACACGAAAATGATTAATGTGTAACATCGGTGAAAAAGATACCGAAAGTTTTATTATTTTCGGTATCTTTTCCAATTAGCTTAATCAAATTCTATATCAACTCGATTACCATTGCCATCGACTGCATAACTTTCGCCATCAATTGTGACTACAAATGTATTATAAAGCCAATGCATAGTTATATTATCATAACGTATAGGAGAGATTTTCTCGCCGTCCTGATTTATCAAAAATTCTCCGATACCTTCTTCACCATCAGGGCGATAAATTATACCTATACCTATAGTTTCGCGTCCTTCGTCATGACGCCCAAATCTAATGTCAACCCATTTTCCATCTGAAACAACATTCCCCTCGCCATCAAAAATCCAAGTTTCTGTATGCATCCATCTTTCATTATCATCTCCTTCATAATCATGAGTCATACGAGCAATTATACGATTTTCAGTTATAACGTGGGCTTTTTCAAAACCGTTTAATAATAAGTTATTCGCTATATCTTTAATTTGTGTTTTATTTTCATACAAATCTTCAGTGGTCGTTTGTGTAGTATCTGCTTCCTTTTTCCCCTCTACTTTTTCCATTGATTCTTCGTTTATATACTCAAATTCGATATTCGCCGAAGTTTCGATAATTTCCGACGCTCCATTTTCAACTGCACTCTGTATCGGAATATCCCCCTCACACCCCGCAAGCATAACCCCCGCAATAATCAAGCATAAACCCTTACAAAATATATTTTTCATAGTTAAAATCAAGCCTTTCTTTAAATGTTATGATTTAATTATATCGCCAATTTTTAACTTTGTCAAGGAGTAAAAAATAAAATTTTAATCTAAAAATATCAAACAGTACAATATGTCTAAAATTCAAAATGAAAGGAAATATAATGTATACTATAATTTACATTATGAAAGGTAAAGTTTATGTCTAATATTTTTGCCGAAAGAATAATGAAAGACGGTAAAGGTTCTTGGATAAAAAAACGCGGATTACAGCTACAATTCGATTAACACAAGTAAAATTAATATCCGGTCTGAGATGTTTCTCGACCGGGTATTGATTTGCGTTTAGACTTTTAGAACCAGTAAGTATAGACAGTAGGGTTTGCTTCTTTATATCTTTCAATAAACCCCTCCGGCGGTGATATTTCTAAATTTAATGCTCTCAACCAAGTTAATTCAAAAAGCATTTCAAAATCAAAATCATCCGGTATTCTCTGTAGGTATAAATATTCTAATTTCGTTAAACCGCTGAGTGTGGAAAAAGATATATTGGTGAAAGCAAAAGCTAAATCCACTAAAGTTATTATATCATTTATACTATCCGAATTTTCTTCTTTAAAATTGGTGTTATAAAAAGACATTCTTTCCAAATCCATTCCGCAAAAAGGAGCGATTGATTCTACATCGGAATGTCCAATATAAAGATTTTTTAGATTAGGGAATGATGTAATTATTTCATCATCAATGATTTTTGCACAATTTATTTCAAGTTCTTCAAGTTGAGGAAGATTTATTCCGTTTAAAATAATATCTTTGTCGCTGAAATTTATTTCCAATTTTTTAATTTGCATATTGTTTAAAAACGAAAAATCAGATATATATGCTCTTGAGGAAGTTTCAAACAAGTTTGGAGTATCACCTTGATGTATTGCTAATTTTTCAAGATTCTCAAGCCTTGAAATCAAAGATATATCGACACTGTCTTGAATATGAAATACAACCCAAGTGTATAACCATAATTCTTCAATGTCTTCTTCTGTTAAATCCTTGTTTAAATTTATTCGTTTCACTTCATCTATTAAATCTTGTTTTTCTGCCCTTTTTATCTCTTTTGTCTCTGTAACTCGCGGAATTCCATAAAAATCTGATATTTCGTTATTATCTGCTTCAAGAGAAACATCACTCTCAAAAACTCCCGTTTCCCGTATATCCGTATTTGAATTTTTCCCGCACCCCGCAAGCATAACCCCCGTAATAATAACGCATAAACCCGCACGAAATACATTTTTCATAATTAAAATCAAGCCTTTCTTTAAATGTTATGATTTTATTATATCGCCGAAACAATTTGAAAATATTTCTGTTCATTTTTATTATTAACCGATACCTACATATGTAATTTTCCATTCAGAGTTGTCATTCAAATATGTTTCTACAATTATATCGGGCATCAATTCATAGTTTTCAACAACAACACTGTAATCAATTGAAATTGTTTCATTCCCCACGGTTGTAGAAATTATATCTACCAACATTGACTTCAAAATTAAATTATCACCTCGGATATTTTGTTCATGGTCTTTTACAGTTTCGCACAAGTCTAAAGATAACCTTTCATAGTCTCCTGTTATATATGCTAAAACTACGCGAGAAGTGGTACAATAAAAGCTATATCCCACATCGGAATATAAAAATTCTTTATCTATTATAAAGGACTCAAAATTCCTATATGGGCTTTTATAATACTTCCCCGGAAAAGTAATACCTTTATACTCATAAAAGCCTTCTCTCCACTCGATATTTTCAAGCTTTTCCGGATATTTTTCTACTTCGTTTGACTGTTCTTCTACATTACTAACAATCAACCCTTCGCTTATGATATTATCAAAATCATCTTTGGCTTCGATAACAGCAGAAGTTTCGACAACTTCCAACGCTTCATTTTCTACTGCGTTCTGCATCGGAATATTCCCCGCACACCCCGCAAGCAGAACCCCCGCAATAATTAAGCATAAACCCGCACTCAGCACATTTTTCATAATTAAAATCAAGCCTTTCTTTAAATGTTATGATTTAATTATATCGTCAATTTTTAACTTTGTCAAGGAGTAAAATATAAATTTTTATTCTAAAAATATCAGACAGTACAATCTGTCTGAAAATCAAAATTAAAGGGAATATAATGTATATTAGAATTTAAAAATTTTGTGACGACTTCATATATGCAAAAGTCTGAAAACTGAAAACCGCTTTTGTATAGCGGTTTTCAGTTCAATTTAGGCATTTTTTCATTAAGTATTTATAAATTTAGAACATCATACCAAACAATTCGTAACTGCCATCTTCAAACCTTAAAAACCCCAAGCTGGTCTCGCTCTTAGTATCCATATCATTATAAAGTGCATAGACTACAACCGAAATATAATCTGCTTTAATATCATTACTTTTAATAAAATCATAAATTATAGAAGCATCTGAAAAATAACCACCCTTAAAAATATTAAGTTGTAAAATTAAATCCAATGTGCTGTTCTTATGAAAATCCTCGATATATTTTAAAGAGTTTTCAGAGTGAAGATGGAAATTATCTTTTATTTGTTTTATTGTTTCATCGTAACTATGTTCAAGTCCGACAAGAAATTCAATTGATTTATCAGCAAGATATATCGCTTCGTTAAGCGCAATATCTTCATCTAAGTCATCGAAAATACTAAGAGGAAAAATCACATTAATCGTTTTTTTAAAAGGGTCTTCGGGAGATGGGCGACCAAGCGGGGTTTCATAATCTATGTAGCGAAACTCCGAAATATTTAGATTTTCATTTTGGAATATTAAGTCTCCTTCAATCGGTTTTTCCTCATGAATGTCTTTGTCTTCGATTTGACTTTCATTCAAGCCCTGCTCCTGAATATTCGGTTCTATGTCTTTCTCAGCCTTTCCCCCACACCCCGCAAGCATAACCCCCGCAATAATCACGCATAAACCCGCACTCAGTACATATTTCATAATTAAAATCAAGCCTTTCTTTAAATGTTATGATTTAATTATATCGCCAATATTTAACTTTGTCAAGGAGTAAAATATAAATTTTTAATCTGAAATTATCAAACAGTACAATCTGTCTGAAAATCAAAATTAAAGGAAATATAATGTATACTATAATTTGTATTATAAGTTGTAATGTGTATGTTGTACAACCAAATAATACGGGAACATTTAGTATCAGTCCTCTTGTTGATTACATTAAAATTTCTCCGAATAGCACCCCGCGAAATGATAATATTAACAAATACTAATAAGGATAAGTTTACCATCATCACCACTGTGAGTTAAATAAAAACTTTTAAATTTACCATTTTCATCTGTATATGAAATCCCCCTGTGAGGTATTGCGCCAAATTCTATCCAATTAACTACAAAAGGTTTTTCGGGATTAAACACATCAATAGAATATAAAATATCACCTGCGAAATAAATAGAGTCATCTGCATCAGAAACCCAACTTTCATTAATCCTTATTTCAATGAATTTAAAGTCAGTTATAGCTTTGTTAGGTTTAAAAATAAGTTTTTGGTCAATATTATATTCTTCTGAATAAGGTTCTGATAACTCATAATACGAATGGTAATTATCTAAAGTATCATTGTCTATGATTTCAATACTTAAAGGAATAATTTCTTTTGTATTTAAGTCCGTAAAAAGAGGGGTCGCAGTTTCAACCTCACTTTTAGGATTCTCTCCCCTGTTTCCGTCATCTCTACTCGCTAAAAAATTATCTACTGATTCATCTAAGGTATTCCCGTTAAGGTCTATTACATACTCCTTACCATCTTTACCGACAACAAGATATTCATCCCATTTACTCAGCATGGAAAAATAATCAAATCGAGTAGGTAAAACCTTGTTACCGTCATGGTCTATAAGAAAAGCGCCCTCTCCGCTTTCTCCATCGGGTAAATATATACCACCGAAGCCGTAAGTAGAGTATGTACCCTCGCCTTTATTATTAAATTCAATGATTCTCCATTCTCCATCGGATATAACATTTCCTGTTGCATCATAAATCCATGATATACTATTTTCAAAACCAAAATCCACGCTGTTGTTTTGAGAAACGACTATTCTGTTTGGGGAGATTATGCTATAACCGGTATAAATACAGTCTAAAATTGTATTATCGTTGACATCAACAATTCCAAACAATACATCAGGACCAATTCCTTGTGTTATTACTTTTAATGACCCGTTATAAAACTCTTCATATACTTCAGTTTTAGTTTCAACAATATTGTGAGGGCTTTTTTCATGAGTGAACTCCGAAACAATTTCCTTATTTCCGACAACTTCTGATGCTTCATTTTCAATCGCACTCTGCATCGGAATATCCCCCCCGCACCCCGCAAGCATAACCCCCGCAATAATCACGCATAAACCCGCACTCAGCACATATTTCATAATTAAAATCAAGCCTTTCTTTAAATGTTATGATTTTATTATATCGTCAATTTTTAACTTTGTCAAGGAGTAAAAAATAAAATTTTAATCTAAAAATATCAGACAGTACAATCTGTCTGAAATTCAAAATGAACTGTTTTATTATTTTAATAAATACTTATCACATATCCGTCATTTTTAATTTCTTCACGCGCCCTCTCAAGTGCTTCCGGAGTAATCTCTCTCGTTTGAACCCAATCTCCGTTAATCTTTTCTGTTGTGTATGTTACATCAATGAAAGCATTTCCATAACCAAAAACCAATCTTGTTTTTAATACAAATTTGTCGGGTGACTTTGAAATAAGATAAACCGGTTGGTAAAAAAGATTGAAATAATAAATATTATCTAAAGTATAATCAACCTCATTAAACAGTTGTTCAATATTATATTCTTCTCTTAATTCAATGAGCATAAGGTCACTCAAAAAATTGTTTTCGGGTTCATTTATCGGGGCATCTGTTTTAGTAAATGTTCGTGTTGAATATGTTTTTCCTTCATCATTATTGGTGTTAAAAGATTTAATTTCATTTTCATTAGGAAATGAATAGCCGCCCTCCATATATAAAATATCCGAAGATTTTATGTCAAGCCAATAAATACAAATCTCTACGGAATCAACAACAGAAATTGAAAGAGTGTCGTTATTTAAGTTCAAAGTATAAAATAACCACGACCGAGAAGGGTTTATACTGATAGAGCTTTTTTCGGAATCATCAATAATTAAATCTTCATCTTTATCTGATTTCCATGTACCGAAAAAATACTCTCTAAAAAGATTAAGGTCACAATTGTTTTCGCGAAGATAATCTATTAGTATAAAACCCTCATCATCTATCCGATACCCGATAAGCTCCAGCGCGGAAAAATCATGTTCTGCATCAATTTCAATTCTTTGCGTTTTGCCCTGTAAATCTGTCGGATTTTCTTCTTGAAAATTTTCCACTTCTTCAATAGTTACTAATGTTTCAAAATCTTCAGGAGTTCC